>CACECH010000001.1:0-185513 GCA_902558025.1 uncultured Bacteroidota bacterium
ATTAAATTCTAACGATTTAGGAGCAATTGAACTAATAATTGAAGATAAAGAAAGTGTTATGGATATTGAAAATAAGTTATCTGCCCAGGATTTTTTTTTAAATAATAATCTATCTATAGTTACTGTTCAAGATAAGTTCAATAATATATTCAATTGGATATCCATATTTGACTTTAATATTTTAATAGTTATAATACTTATGATAGTTGTAGCAATTATAAGTATTATCATCTCTATGCTTACACTTATCTTCGAGAGAATAAAAATGATTGGTATTATGAGCTCTATGGGAGCTGATAATAAATTGTTAGGAAAAGTCTTTGTTTATCAGGGTATTTACATTCTTCTTAAAGGAATTATTCCTGGTAATATTCTATTTATTATTGTTTCGTTTGTACAGAATAATTATAATATATTAAAACTAAATCCTAATGATTACTATGTAGAGTCAATACCTTTTATTGTAGATCCTTTATATATAATTTCTCTAAACTTAATCTTTGCTGCTATTGGAATAATCATTCTATTTGTAACTTTTTCATCAATTACTAGATTTGTTCCATCAATCAATATAAACTCCTAAAATGAAAAAATTACTACTCTTATTTGCTTTAATAGTTTCAAGTTGTTCTTCATTTAAATCAGGATTAACAATTCCAGCAAATGAAACATTTATTCTAGGCGAAAGCAATTCAAAAAATTATTCAGCTGAATTATTAAATATATCAAATTATGAAGTAAAAATAAGAGGTGAGAAAAAACAAAATGGGGAATATACTCAAGTATTTACATTACCTCCTAAAGTTAAAGTAAATGTATATGTTTCTTCTGATGAAATAATTAAGTTTGTCAATGAGAACGACCATGCAGTAAAAGTAAATGTAAAACTAAACAAAGAGGTACCTGGAATGAGGTATATAAAAAACTAAAATGAAGTACCACAAAAATATTCTTGAAACAATTGGGAATACACCCTTAATCAAGCTAAATAAAATTTCTAAATCTATTGACTCAAATGTATTTGTCAAAGTCGAAAGCTTCAATCCTGGTAACTCAGTTAAAGACAGAATGGCTGTAAAAATGATTGAGGATGCAGAAAAAGATGGAAGATTGAAGCCAGGTGGAACAATAGTTGAAGGTACATCTGGTAATACTGGTATGGGATTAGCGCTTGCAGCTATAGTTAAAGGTTATAAATTAATATGTGTATCAAATGATAAACAATCTAAAGAAAAGTTTGATGTCCTCAGAGCTATGGGAGCTGAAGTAGTTGTTTGCCCAACAAATGTTGAGGCTGATGATCCAAGGTCTTATTATTCGGTCTCCAAAAGAATTTCAGAAGAAACAAATAATTCATGGTATGTAAATCAGTATGACAACCCATCAAATACTATAGCTCATTACGAATCAACTGGTCCTGAAATTTGGAAACAGACTGATGGAAAGATTGATCACTTTGTTGTAGGTGTAGGCACAGGTGGTACAATTTCTGGTGTTGGAAAATATTTAAAAGAAATGAAACCTAGTGTTAAAATATGGGGTATTGATACTTATGGGTCTGTATTTAAGAAATATCATGAAACAGGAATTTTTGATGAGAAAGAAATTTACCCATATTCTACAGAGGGTATTGGGGAAGATATTTTACCTAAAAATGTTGATTTTGAGGTAATAGATCATTTTGAAAAAGTAACTGATAAAGATGCTGCTTTATATACAAGAAAGTTAGCTAAAGAGGAAGGTATTTTTGCAGGCAATTCCTGTGGTGCAGCTATAGCTGGATTGATTCAACTAAAATCTAATTTTAAAAAAGGACAAGTCGTTGTAGTGCTCCTTCATGATTCTGGTAGCAGATATATAGGAAAGATTTACAATGATGAATGGATGAAAGACAAAGGATTTATTTAATTGTTATCTGAATGTAGATCCTGGAAAAACAACCAAGCTTTCATATCCATCTGAATTTATAGATGATACTCCAAATATAAAATTATCAATTACA
This sequence comes from uncultured Bacteroidota bacterium, assembly GCA_902558025.1. Classification (GTDB taxonomy): domain Bacteria; phylum Bacteroidota; class Bacteroidia; order Flavobacteriales; family Flavobacteriaceae; genus Marisimplicoccus. Next base: position 2,003 of record CACECH010000001.1, read on the forward strand.
ATTCCTTCAAGAATATAATTATCAACAAGTCCAATAGTTTTACTATACTCCCATGTTGAGGAGGTTGTCTCTCTCCAATAAATTTTATAACCAATTATAGATGAATCATTTGGCTGCTCCCATCTAAATCTTACACTAGGCTCAACTATACCTCCGATTTTTAAATTATTTGGGGGTTTTGGTGATGATGCTATACTCGCCAACGAAATTGCGTTAACAGAAGTTAATTTTGCTGCATAATCAAAATTTACTCCTGTTAAAACATCCCCATAATCTATTCCGTTTTCATTTCTTATATCATTATGCTGTCTTATGTAATTTTCGTGAGCTTCCATAATTCTAATACCTGCAAATCCTTCATCATTAAAAGGTCTATGATGTCCACCTCTTCCAAATCTATCTAACCTGTATATCATAATTGGATTAAGTTCTGGCATATATTTCTTAACTGTCTTATGAACATATCTTGCAAGCTGTCTTGAAAGACCATCATTTTCACCACCTTGTGTTCTCATATTTAATCCGTTTGCATACTTAGGATTAAAAGAAAATGGTTCAGAAAAAATTCTAAAGCTTCTATTATCAATTACTCCATCAACTCCTTCAATATTACCAATCATGTCATTATTAAGTACACCTATGATCTCCCAATCTTTTTTCTTAGCATATGAAGCTAAACTTTTGCCTCCAAGAAGTCCTTGTTCTTCCCCGCTAAGTCCAACATAGATAATGCTATTATCAAATTTATACTTTGATAATACTCTTGCTGCTTCTATAGTACCTGCCATTCCACTAGCATTATCATTAGCTCCAGGTGAGTCATCAATATAGTTTGTTGGATCAGATATCCTGGAGTCTATATCGCCACTCATAATTATATATCTATTTGGATTTTTTACCCCTCTTTGAATAGCAACTACATTATATACCCATGTTGGAAATATAACTCTTTCACTATCATCACTAGTCACATAACTTTTTTCATAAAAAACTTCTAAGCACTGATTACATTCATTAGAAATTTTTTCAAATTCTTTTTTAATCCATCTTCTTGCAGCCCCTATTCCTCTTGTCTTTGAAATAGTATCGCTTAGTGTATGTCTAGTTCCAAATGAAACTAGATTTATTATATCACTTTCTATTCTTTCAGCTGATACATCCTGGATTATTTTATACATCTTTGAATCTTGAGGATATATAAATGTTATAGATAAAAAAAGAATTAAAGATGGTATTATTCTCACTAAAAGCAATATTTATTTTCAGCAATAATTTTATCTGCAACGTGAGTCTTTAGCTCAAATATATTTGGATTTTTTGTATAGCTAAGTTTCTTTGAAATAGAAGAGTAAATATTTTCTTGATTATCATCATCTATAACGCTATTTATAATATCTCTGGACTTTTTTTCAATGATTTTAGCAGCTTCGTAAATATATAATTTTGACATACTTATCTGATATTCTTGATCAATGGTAGATGTTCTTTTAATATTCTTTACTGTTCTTTTTAAAGTCGACTCAGAGATATAAGTCTCAATAGCTAAATCAGAAAGACTTAGAAGTACCTGCTGTTTCTTATCAATCTCAGGACCAAATTTTTCAAAAGATTTTCCTAATAATAGTAAGAAAACCTTTTTCATATTTTCAACTAATGCTATTTCATCATTTAGTTCTTCTGAATTCTCAATAGTTTCTTGAGATTTATTCTCAATTATATCTTGATAAGCAGACATAATATCAAGTTCTCCTTTCATAGCCTTCTTTAGTATCATTCCTATGCTTAGCATTCTATTGATTTCATTTGTTCCTTCATAAATTCTACCAATTCTTGCATCTCTCCAGGCGCTTTCAATAGGTGCTTCCGCTGAGAAACCCATTCCTCCAAATATTTGAACCCCTTCATCAGCACATATCTGCATATCCTCAGAAATTGCGACTTTAAGTATAGAACATTCAACAGCGAATTCTTCTACACCCTTAAGTTCAGACTCTTGTTTACTTAAACCACTGGCTTCATATTCATCTATCTTAGATTGAACATCACTAGCTGCACGATAACATGCTGATTCTCCAGCATAACAAGATGTTGCCATTGATGCAAGTTTCTCTTTTATGGCTCCAAAGCTAGAGATTGGTTGTTTAAACTGCACCCTATTATTTGCATATTCAGTAGAAATACTTATCGATCTTCTTTGTCCATCTAAATTACCTGCACCCAATTTAATTCTACCTACATTAAGAGCATTCATGGCAATTTTAAACCCACCATTTCTCTCACCTAATAAATTTTCTACAGGAACAATTGTATCTGTAAAGAATACTTGTCTAGTTGATGATGAGTGAATTCCAAGTTTCTTTTCTTCTTCACCAAGTTTAATTCCATTATTAGCATCATTAGGGACTATAAAAGCAGTGATATTTTTATCATCTTCAATTCTTGCAAAAACTATAAACAAATTTGCAAATCCAGCATTAGATATCCACATTTTTTGACCATTGATCTTGTAATGTTTACCATCATCACTAAGTTCTGCTTTTGTTTTACCAGAATTTGCGTCAGAACCTGCTGTAGGCTCAGTTAAACAATATGATCCAAACCATTCTCCAGATGCCAACTTTGGTAAATATTTTTGCTTTTGATCTTCGTTACCAAATAAGTAGATTGGAAGAATTGCTATTCCTGTATGAGCACCGTACGCAGTAGCTACAGATCCAGATACTCCAGAGACGTAGTCTACAGCAAGCATAGTTGAGACAAAGTCCATTCCCATACCGCCATACTTTTCTTCAAGAGAAACACCGAGTAAACCGAGTTCTCCAATTTTCTTCATTGCTTGAACAGTTAAATCATAATTTTTTTCTTCATATTTCATTTTATCCGGCCATATTTCTCTGTCCATAAAATCAACTATGGTTTCTTTCATCATTAATTGTTCTTCTGAAAAGTCTTCAGGAGTAAAAATCTCATCGGATAATGATTCCTTTAAAATAAATTCTCCCCCTTTAAGCTTTGTTTTATGTTTTGTTGGCATATTTTTTAATTTTTCTAAAATTCGTTTTTTTAATTTTTTGACACATTAAAATAACTAAATATTTACAATATTCATACCATTAAATTAATTATAAAATACTGTTAATTAGTGATTTATAAATAAAAAAAAACTATTTCTAAATAAAATAAAATAATTTTAAGTATTTGAGAGCCACTGATAACTGTTATCAAATACTTTAATCCATGGAGAAAACTTATCATTTCTATTTTCAGGATAATAAGCCCAGTTATGAGGATAAATTGACCTTTCTAGATGCGGCATCATTACAAGATGTCTTCCATCATCTGAAACTAGCATTGCTGTATTGAAATCAGAGCCATTAGGATTTCCTGGATATGAATCGTAAAGAAATTTACCAGCTATGGAATATTTATCTTCCGAGTATGGAAAATTAAACTTTCCTTCACCATGTGCTGACCATACACCTAGTTTACTGCCCTCCATTCCTCTTAACATAATTGAAGATGAATCTTTAATTTCAACGGAGGAAAATATACATTCAAATTTTCCTGAGTCATTATGTAACATTTTAGGTTTATTAGAGTGGTCTTTGTTGATTAATCCAAGTTCAATAAATAATTGGCAGCCATTGCATACCCCAAGGGATAGAGTGTTATCTCTATCAAAGAAATTTTCTAGTGCTTTTTTAGCAATGGAATTAAAAATAAATGAGCCAGCCCATCCCTTTGCAGATCCAAGAACATCTGAATTTGAAAATCCTCCAACTGCAACCAAAAGTTGAATATCTTTTAAGCTCTCTCTACCAGATATTATATCTGTCATATGTATGTCTTTCACATTGAAACCTGCAGCATTCATCATAAATGCCATTTCTCTTTCAGAATTACTGCCTTTTTCTCTCAATACAGCAGCATTAATTTTATTTCTATTACTTGTGAGTAATGAGCCACTAAAATTTTTTGGAAATGAGAACTTAAGAGGTTGTTTTTTATAATTATTAAACCTTTCATTGGATTTGTTTTTTAGTGTCTGTTTTTTGTCAAAGTCCATAGAAGTAGAATACCATATGTCTCTATATGTATCTATATCAAAAGAGAATTCATCATTATAGTTTAATATATTTAACTTACCATCTAGGTTTACATTACCAATTTTAAAACAATTTACACCTATACCAAGAAAAACTTTAGTTAAGTCAAACTCTGATTGAATTAAAACTCCTGAATTTTCAGAAAACAGTAATCTTATTGAATCTTTACAATTCACTTCATTAAGATTAATATTCATACCAACATTATCACTTGTAAAACACATCTCAAGTAGTGAAGTAATTAGTCCACCAGATGATATATCATGTCCTGATATAATTTTATCATCAATTATTAAATCTTGTATTAAATTAAATGAACTCTTAAACTTCTTAGAATCTTTAACAGTGGGGGATTCAGATCCAATTCTATTAAGTGTTTGACCAAAAGATGATCCCCCTAACTTATAGTCATCTGAAGAAAGATTTATATAAAAAATATCACCCTTATGTTTACTAAGAACGGGTTTAATAACTTTTCTAATATCAATACAATGAGCAGATGCAGATATAATTACGGTACCAGGAGATTTTACTTTTTGCTCATCATATTTTTGAACCATTGATAGTGAATCTTTTCCAGTTGGAATATTTATCCCTAATGATATTGCAAAATCAGAACATGCTTCTACAGCATCATATAATCTTGAATCCTCACCCTCATTTCCGCATGGCCACATCCAGTTTGCAGATAGAGAAACTGAATTTATTCTATTTTTGAGAGGAGCCCATACAATATTTGTTAAAGATTCAGCAATAGAGTTTATACTTCCAATTTTTGCATCGATTAAACCAGAAACTGGAGAGTGTCCGATTGATGAAGCAATTCCATCATAACCTGTATAGTCTAATGCAACAACTCCACAATTTGCAAGAGGAAGTTGAATCTCTCCAACTGTTTGTTGTTGAGCAATTCTTCCAGTTACACATCTATCAACTTTATTTGTAAGCCAATCTTTACATGCAACAGCCTCTATTCTTAAAACATCTTCCAGGTATTCATTAAATAGTTTGCTATCATATTCAATTTCCATGTAATTTGATTCTATTGATGAATCAGTCATAATTTTTTTAGGAGCATCACCAAAAAGACTATCTAAATCAAGATCAATAGTCTCAATATCATTTGATCTATCTTTTACTCTAAATTTTTTGTCAGCTGTAATTTTTCCAACCTTAAATATTGGAGCTCTTTCTCTATCAGCAATTTTTTTTACAAATTCATAATCTTTCTCTTTGATTATTATACCTATCCTCTCTTGAGATTCGTTACCAATTATTTCCTTGTATGATAGAGAGGGGTCTCCAACAGGAAGTGAATCTAGATATATCTCACCTCCAATATCCTCAACTAACTCTGAAAAACAATTTAGATGTCCACCTGCTCCATGGTCATGTATAGATATAATAGGATTTTCATCCATCTCAAACAAAGATCTAATTGTATTTGTAACTCTTTTCTGCATTTCTGGATTAGATCTTTGAACAGCATTTAATTCTATTGCATCATTATAACTACCAGTATCTGTTGATGAAACAGAGGCTCCACCCATACCTATTCTGTAATTATCTCCTCCAAGAAGTACTATGATATCGCCTTTTTCGGGAGTTCTTTTCATTGCCTGATCCAATTCCCCAAACCCAACACCACCTGCTAACATTATGACTTTGTCAAAAGATTGCAAATTATTGTTTTCGCTATGCTCAAATGTAAATAAAGAACCAACTAAAAGTGGTTGACCAAAACAATTACCAAAGTCAGAAGCACCATTAGATGCTTTTACTAAAATATCTACTGGTGTTTGATACTTCCAAATTCTTTCTGAAATATTTTTTTCCCATGGTTTATTGTTATCTAACCTCGAATATGGAGTCATATAAACAGCCGATCCAATTAATGGTATGGAACCAGTTCCACCAGAGGCTCGATCTCTAATTTCTCCACCTGAACCTGTAGCTGCTCCATTGTATGGTTCAACTGTTGTTGGAAAATTATGTGTTTCTGCTTTAAGTGAGATTATACTATCTATTTCTTTATTAATATAGAAACTACTTTTATCAGGGAATTGAGGTTGAAATTGAACAATACTAGGCCCTTCAATAAATGCTACATTATCAGAGTATGCTGAGATAATCCCATTTTTATTTGCCTTAGAAGTATTTTTAATTAAACCAAATAGGCTCTCTTTTTTTTCTTTTCCGTCAATTATAAATTTTCCATTGAATATTTTATGCCTACAATGTTCAGAGTTTACCTGTGAAAATCCATAAACCTCAGAGTCAGTTAATGCTCTTCCTATTTTTTTTGATAACTTTTCTAGATATGAAATTTCAAACTCGTCAAGTGCTAATCCTTGTTCATCATTGTAATCTTTTATGTTATCAATAATTAACTGTTTTTCAGGATTCTGAATGCTTGCAAAAACTTTTTGATTCAATTCATCATATTTCTGGTGAATCATTCTATCGAAGTATCTATTAATTATTATATTATTGAACTCTTCAATACGTATCAAAGATTCAACTCCCATATTTTTTGTAATCTCAACTGCATTTGTACTCCATGGAGAAACCATTGAAGACTTCGGTCCAATAAACTTTTCCTCAATTATATCTTTATTAATTATTGGCGAATTAAGTGCCCAGGATATTTTTTCTAAATTTTCAGCTGATAATTTTGCAGAGGTTTCTACAGCAAATACTTTTGATTTTGAATCACCAAAAAATAATATCATTTCAGAATATTAAGCTATAAATTTAATTGATTTAAAATTACATTTGAAGTTCATTCATGTTTTTATATGAAGAATTTGAGTTAATAAGTTCATCATGTGTCCCTTCTGCTAATATCCTGCCTTTATCAATTAAAATTATTTTATCACATTTTTTAATTGTTGAAAACTTATGAGCAATTATTAATGAAGTTTTGTCTACCATTAACTTGTCAATTGCATCTTGAATTTTCTTTTCTGATTCACTATCTAAAGATGATGTTGCTTCATCTAAAATCAAAATTGATGGACTCTTGAGCATTGCCCTGGCAATTGTTAGCCTTTGCTTCTGTCCACCTGAAAGCTTACCTCCATAATCACCTATATTAGTGTCATATTTTTCGCTTTGCTCAAGTATAAATTCGTGAGCATTAGCTTCTTTAGCTGCATTTACAATATCTTCATCTATAGAGTCTAAATCTCCAATTCTTATGTTGTTCATAATTGTATCGTTGAAAAGGATTGATTCTTGTGTAACAATAGATATGTTTTTATAAAGTGACTCACGAGTAATAGATGAGATTTCCATTCCATCAATGCTTATTGATCCAGAGTCAGAATTATAAAATCCATTTAATAAGTTCGCAATAGTCGTTTTTCCACTTCCAGAGGAACCAACCAAAGCAACACTCTGACCTTTTTTAATTGTGAAAGAAATCTTATCCAATATTTTTGATTGTCCGTATGAGAAATCAACATTTTTAAATTCTATTTTATCTTTAAATGTTTCAAGTAATTGATCTCTATTTGAATCATTGTCAAGTTTAAATTCAATTATTTCAAACACCCTTTCAGCTGCAGCATTTCCCTTTTTTATACTGTAAAAGGATTTGCTCAAATTTTTAGCTGGAGTTAATATATTATATGCAAGACCCATAAAAACTATAAACGTTGTTCCAGAAATTGTTTCATTAATTAATACCATTTTACCTCCAAACCAAAGTAGAACTCCTATGACTAAAATACCCATGAATTCACTAAATGGACCTGCTAAGTTTTTCCTGTTTATTACCCTATTAGAATATTTGTACAGCATTTTATTAATACTATCAAATTTTTGATCAAAAAAAGACTCTGAAAGAAAAGACTTAATAACTTTTTGACCACTTATAGTCTCATCAATCATTGAAAGAAAATTACTTTGTTGTTGTTGAACTTCTTTGGAATCTTTTCTAAGTTTTTTCCCAATTATTGAAATTATAAATCCTGAAATTGGAATAAATAGGATTACAAATAAAGTTAGCTCAGGACTTATGGTGAACATTACAATTAGGGTGAACAAAATTGTTAAAGGCTCTCTAACCATAAGCTCTAAAATAGAAAGATATGAAGTCTGAATTTCTAGTATATCTGCTGTAATTCTGGACATCAAATCACCTTTTTTCTTGTTTAAGAAATAGGAAATTGGCATGGAGATTACTTTGGAATAAAGTTTTCCTCGCAGGTTTTTTAGTAACCCATTTTTTACAAAAGTTATGTTATAGAGCGCCAAGTAATTAAATAAATTTTTCATTAAAAAAAAGAAAATCACAATCCCAACAACTAAAATTAGTGTTGATGAAATATCAGTTTCTAATTGTCTTGATATATAATAGTTAAAATAATCTTCTAAGTATTCTCTTATATTACTGATTCCAGAATACTCTGGCTCTATATAAACATCCTTTGTTTGTTTAAAAAGTACATCAAGCATTGGAATAAATGATACAAAAGCTAAAGCACTAAAAATTGCATAGAGTATATTAAATACAATGTTTAATACTCCATAATAAGTATAATCTAGACCATATTTTAGAACTTTTGTAAAGTAATTCATTTAAAAGGTTTTCTCTTTAATTGAGTATTTATTTTTACTAATATTAAATTTAATTATTAACTCAGCTAAAAATCCCGCTATAAAAAATTGGGCACCTAATACTATTGTAATTAAAGCAATATAGAACTCAGGTTTTGATGTTATTAGTCTTGAGGAAGTATCTATGAAAAGTTTATTATACCCAAGATAAATTGTAAATAAAATACCAACTATAAACATTATAGTGCCGACAGTTCCAAAAAAATGCATTGGTCTCCTACCAAATTTTTCAGTAAACCATAAAGTAATTATATCTAGAAATCCTCTTATAAATCTCTCGTTACCAAATTTGGTTTTACCATATTTTCTTGCTTGATGTTTTACAACATGTTCACCTATTCTATTAAATCCTTGATTCTTTGCAAGTATCGGAATAAATCTATGCATATCTGCATATAAACTTATCGACTTAGCAACTTCCTTCCTGTATACTTTTATACCACAGTTAAAGTCATTGAGATTAATTCCTGAAAATACTCTTGCTACTAGATTAAAGAAATAAGAAGGAATTCTTTTAGTAATAAATGAATCATGTCTTTTCTTTTTCCAACCAGAGATCAAATCAAGATCATTTTCAGCAAGTTTCTTTATCATTAATGGAATTTCTTCAGGCGAGTCTTGAAGGTCTGCATCCAAGGTAGCAATATACTTCCCTTTTGCCTCTGAAAAACCAACTCTCAAAGCCTGAGATTTTCCATAGTTTTTGATGAAAGAAATTCCTTTTCGATTTGAATTATTTTGACTTATACTCTTAATTATATCCCATGATGAGTCATTGCTTCCATCATCAATGTAAACAACCTCGTAATCTAAATCTTTATATTTAAAAGATAAAGATATCCAATCATCAAGTTCCTTTAGTGACTCAGATTCATTAAAAAGAGGTATGATGATTGAAACATCCATAAATTTAATTAAGCAGGTTTATTTTTCTTAAGTGCTAATCCTGTTATTAATGAAATTATACTACCAAAAAATAAAGCTGATCCAAGACCAAATACAGCAATCATTGAAGGAGAAGTGAAAAATTCAATACTACCTTCAATTGCCTCTATCATTTCATCAGTAAGTTCAGGATTCTGTTGAATTGCCTGATCAATTGAATACTCCATTACTTTAGTCATAGTTTCTGGATCAAGGACTGTCATCTGAAAAATTCCATATATAAGACCAACAATTGATCCCACCATACAAATACCAAGTCCTATTTTAAATCCTTCTCCTAAGCTTAGGAAGCCTTCATTAGCTTTTTTGAAAGCTAATTGCCCAAATACAATAGCTCCAACAGTTAAAATTAGGTTTACTATACTCTGAAGAGAGCCCTGCTCAATATGCATATCCATTAAGAATAACATCAGAGAAAATGCAACTGTAACTCCCCCTAAAAGAAGTCCATAATTAATTATTACTGATTTTATTGTTCCATTAGTTTGTATCATTTTGTTTGTGTTAATTGTGAAAAGCAAAATTAAGCAATTATAATGATAGGATATATGAAAAAAATTTTAAATTTGCACTCACTTTTAAGCTATGAAAAGTAATACACATCCTGAAAACTATAGATTAGTCGCATTCAAAGATATGTCTAATAATGATGTATTTATTACTAAATCAACAGTAGAGACAAAAGAAACTACTAAGATTGATGGTGTAGAATATCCACTATTTAAATTAGAGATTTCAAGAACATCTCATCCTTATTATACAGGTAAATCAAAACTTGTAGATACTGCTGGTAGAGTTGATAAGTTTAGAAGTAAATATGCAAACTTCAACCAGCCAGGCTCTGGTGATTCACCTGCTTCTGAAGAGGCTGCTGCTGAGGCACCTGCTGAAGAGACTACTGCTGAGGCACCTGCTGAAGAGACTACTGCTGAGGCACCTGCTGAAGAGGCTACTGCTGAGGCATCTGCTGAAGAGACTACTGCTGAGGCACCTGCTGAAGAGTCTGCTTCCGGATCCTCAGAAGAAGAATCTGAGTCTTAAAAATCCAAGTTTTGTCTTCAATAACCTTATCTTCTAAGTCTAAAAGAAAGATCTCCTCTGTCGCTATTTATACGCTAGGTTGTAAATTAAACTTTTCTGAATCTTCATATATATCAAAATCTTTAAAAGAAAACGATTATAAAATTGTTGATTTTAACGATCATGCAGATGCATATGTTATTAATACATGCTCTGTGACGGAAAATGCAGATAAAAAATTCAAGTATTATGTAAAGCAGGCACAAAAAATCAATCCAGACGCATTTATTGCTGCTATAGGATGTTATGCACAATTAAAACCTAAGGAGCTGCTTGATGTTGATGGAGTAGATTTAGTCCTTGGTGCATCAGATAAGTTTAACTTATTGGATTATTTAAAAAATATTGATAATGATCTCTCTAATAAAGTTCATTCATGTAATATAAATGAGGTTAACTTTTTTAAAGAAAGCTATTCATTAAATCATAGAACTAGAGCATTCCTAAAAGTACAGGATGGTTGTGACTATAAATGTAGCTTTTGTACAATCCCACTTGCGCGAGGTAAATCGAGAAGTGGTACCATAGATAACGTTTTAAAAAACATAAAAAAAATTGACTCTCAAGAAATAAAAGAAATTGTACTAACAGGTATTAACCTTGGTGATTTTGGTAAAAATAATGAGGGAAATGATAAGCATAATTTTTATGATTTAATTAAAGAAATTGAAAATCTAAAAACAAATATCAGGTTTAGAATATCATCAATTGAACCTAATTTATTGACTGATGAAATAATTAAATTTATTAGTAAAAGTGAAAAATTTGTTCCCCATTTTCATATTCCACTTCAAAGTGGAAGTGACTCTGTGCTTAAACTCATGAGAAGAAGATATGATTCAAGCTTATACAAGAGTAGAATCAAAATTATAAAGGAATTAATCCCTGAGGCTTCAATCGGAGTAGATGTAATCGTTGGTTTTCCTGGAGAAGACGATGATAAATTCCTAGAAAGCATGAATTTTATAGAGGCACTAGATGTGTCCTATCTACATGTATTTACGTATTCTGAAAGAGACAATACCCATGCAATAACTTTACCTGAAGTTGTTAATCCAAACACTAGATCTAAAAGGAGTAAGCTTTTGAGACTTCTATCAAGTAGAAAAAAATCTGATTTTTATAAAAGTAATATTGGTACTACAAATAATGTTTTATTTGAGTCTGAAAATAAGAATGGATATATAGAGGGTTTCTCTGAAAACTATCTTCGTTTTAGAACAATTTGGGATCCAAAATTGGCAGGAACCATTAAACAAATGAAGTTTAATGAAATTGATCCAGAAGGATTTGCAATTTAACTAAAGCTTTATTCCGACAGGTAGTAAATGCTTAAAGGATTTGTTTTTTCTAACAAAACCTGCAATTCTAGGGGAGGTTGGTACAACCCTCAAGTTTTTACTCTCAATAAATTCTAAAACCTTAATTATGAATTCTTCTTCAAAAGATTTATCCTTAATTGTATCAGGTATGTGAATTTTAGTTAAGAAAATTTTTCTTTCTTGTTCAGCGTATTCTATTCTTGCTAATGAGTCTGAAACTTTGACTTCAAACTGTCTTAAAAACTCATTATTTTCAATAGTAATGTCACTCATAAATAAAAAAGTCGAACAGCAAAGATAAGAAAAAATCTATTTCTGATAAAAAAAACCTATTACTAAATTCTTTTCATCTGCTCTTGCATTAACTTTATTTGAGCAGTAAGCATATTGTGTTTATCGTAAGATTTTGCTTCAGTTAATAATGATTGGGCTTCTCTTTTTCTCCTTTTTTGCATCATTATTCCAGCTAGACTTAGTTTAGCCATAGCAATATCATGATTCATACTTAAACCTAGTTTTAAAGCTTCACGGAAATGTTTTTCAGCAATTGTTAGATTTTTCTGTGATTGGATTAGACCATTTAGATAATGATAGAAACCCTGCTGTTTAGTTACTAAAGCAGACTTTGGATTTTTAATTAGCTTTAGTATTCTTTCAGTTCTATCAAAATCCTGTTTTCTTAAACTTAAAAAAGCAAAAATTAAAACTTCATTTTTGAAATATAAAACTACTAGAATAATTGAAAGAATAATTAGGAAAATTCCATTTCCTATAAATGTTTCTGTTATTTGGTATACTCCGTATCCAAGAAGAGAAATAGATGCTATAAGTTTAATAATTTTCGGTATCATATTAAGTGCAAATTTACAATTTAAAAATATTTATATGAAGTTGAATAAAAAGATATTATATTTGCGTCCGATTAATTAGACAATTGTGAAAAGGACTTATCAGCCATCTAAGAGAAAAAGAAGAAATAAGCATGGTTTCATGGACAGAATGTCCACAGCAAATGGACGCAGAGTTCTTGCTAGTAGAAGAGCTAAAGGCAGAAAAAAATTATCTGTATCAGACGAATCTCGTCATAAGAAATAATTTTTAATAACTTTTTTTAGATGGTGCTTTTATGGCACCTTTTTTTTTATATTTTAGTGTGATTTTATGCCCAAGGATAAAAAAATTAAATCAATTCTTATAATCGGCTCAGGACCTATAATTATTGGTCAAGCTTGTGAATTTGATTATTCTGGCTCTCAGGCTTTAAGATCATTAAAGGAAGATGGAATTAAGACTATACTTATCAATTCTAATCCTGCCACAATTATGACTGATCCTTCCATGGCAGATCATATATACTTAAAGCCTCTTACAACAAAATCCATAATTGAAATATTAGAAATTCATAATGATATTGATGCAGTTCTCCCAACAATGGGAGGTCAGACTGCTTTAAATCTTTGTATTGAAGCTCAAGAAAAAGAGATTTGGTCTAGATTTAATGTAGATATTATTGGTGTTGATATTGATGCAATAGAGATTACAGAGGATAGAGAAAAGTTCAGGACCTTATTAAACAAAATTAATATTCCAGTAGCTCCAGCCGAAAGTGCTTCATCTTTTTTAAAAGGTAAAGAGATTGCCCAACGTTTTGGTTTTCCACTTGTAATTAGACCTTCATTCACACTTGGAGGTACTGGTGCATCTATAGTATTTGAGGAAGAAAAATTTAATGATCTACTTACTAGAGGTCTTGAATCTTCTCCTATACACGAAGTGTTAATCGACAAGGCTCTAATAGGTTGGAAAGAATATGAGTTAGAACTTCTAAGAGATAAAAATGACAATATTGTTATTATTTGTACAATTGAAAACATGGATCCAATGGGGATTCATACAGGTGATTCAATAACTGTAGCACCTGCTATGACATTATCTGATACAACATATCAGAAAATGAGAGATATGGCTATTAAAATGATGAAGAGTATCGGGGATTTTGCTGGTGGATGTAATGTTCAATTTGCTGTTAGTCCAGATGAAAAAGAAGATATAATTGCAATTGAAATTAACCCAAGAGTTTCAAGATCATCTGCATTAGCATCTAAAGCATCAGGTTATCCAATTGCAAAAGTTGCTGCTAAACTTGCTCTAGGCTATACTTTAGATGAGTTAAATAATCAAATTACTAAATCTACTTCTGCTCTTTTTGAACCTACCTTAGATTATGTTATTGTAAAAATCCCTAGATGGAATTTTGATAAATTTGAGGGATCTGATAGAACTCTTGGCTTACAAATGAAAGCTGTGGGTGAAGTTATGGGAATAGGTCGTTCATTTCAAGAAGCTCTTCATAAAGCAACTCAATCTCTTGAAATTAAAAGAAATGGACTAGGTGCAGATGGAAAAGGTTATAAAGATTATAATACAATAATAAGTAAACTTACAAATGCAAGCTGGGATAGAGTTTTTGTTATTTATGATGCTATTAAAGCAGGTATTCCACTAGAAAGGATATATGATATAACTAAGATTGATATGTGGTTTTTAAAACAATATGAAGAACTACATATTCTCGAAGAAGAGATTTCCAAGACTAATATTGACAAAATTGATTATGATTTACTCTTAGAAGCAAAACAAAAAGGTTTTGCTGATAGACAAATTGCATATATGCTTGGATGTCTTGAAAGTGAAGTTTATAATAAAAGAGACGAATTAGATATCAAAAGAGTCTATAAATTAGTTGATACTTGTGCAGCAGAATTTCCAGCTCAAACTCCATACTATTACTCTACATTTGAAGAAAAAATTAAGACTAATGAAAATACTGAGTTTTCTGAAAATGAAAGCTCTGTGTCTGACAAAAGAAAAATTGTTGTTTTAGGATCTGGTCCAAATCGAATTGGCCAGGGTATTGAGTTTGATTATTGCTGTGTGCATGGTGTTCTTGCTGCGAGTGAATGTGGATATGAAACTATCATGATAAATTGTAACCCTGAAACTGTCTCAACTGATTTTGATATTTCTGATAAGCTTTATTTTGAACCTGTATTTTGGGAACATATTTATGATATAATTAGACATGAAAAACCTGAAGGTGTTATTGTTCAATTGGGTGGTCAAACTGCACTTAAACTTGCTGAAAAACTTGATCGTTATAATATTAAGATTATTGGTACAGAGTTCAAGTCGCTTGATCTAGCTGAGGATAGAGGTAGCTTCTCAAACCTACTTAAAGATAATAAAATACCTTATCCAGATTTTGGAGTTGCTACAAGTGCAAAAGAAGCAGTTGAATTATCAGCTAAACTAAATTTTCCAATCTTAGTCAGACCATCCTATGTTTTAGGGGGTCAAGGTATGAAAATAGTAATTAATAAGGAGGAGCTCGAGGAACATGTTGTGGATTTACTATCAAAAATTCCAAATAATAAGTTATTATTAGATCACTATTTAGACGGAGCAATCGAGGCTGAAGCAGATGCTATATGTGATGGAGAAGACGTCTATATAATTGGAATCATGGAACATATCGAGCCATGTGGAATCCACTCTGGTGATTCAAATGCAACTCTTCCAGTATTTAATCTTGGTGAGTTTACTGTTAAACAAATTAGAGATCATACTAAAAAAATTGCATTAGCTTTAAATACAATTGGGTTAATCAATATACAATTTGCGATAAAAGATGATAAGGTATTTATCATTGAAGCCAACCCTAGAGCATCTAGAACAGTACCTTTCATTTCAAAAGCTTATAAAGAGCCCTATGTAAATTATGCTACAAAAATAATGCTTGGAGAAAATAAGTTAAAAGATTTTAAGTTTAAGCCAGAACTTAAAGGTTATGCAATAAAGCAACCTGTATTCTCTTTTAATAAATTCCCTGATGTTAATAAAAAACTTGGTCCAGAGATGAAAAGTACTGGTGAGAGTATTTTATTTATAGATGATTTAAATGATGATGAATTCTTTGAACTATATTCTAGAAGAAAAATGTATCTAACAAATTAATATTTCTTTTCATTAAGAAATGGTATATCATCAACAATCAGAATTTGCTTCTTTTTCTCTCTTACTGTAATTATCTCAATATTTTTTATTTCACTTTCAGATGGAGCATTGCTCACTGAAAAGTTATTAGATATTTGATTCAATGCAGATTGTAGAAGTTTTTCATTTTCATCACCAAGTGTACCAAGATTTGAAAGAGATTCTTTTATAAGTAAGTCAGGGACTAGTCCATCATCAAAATCTGCAAAACCAGCAGAATTTGCTGATTTTGTAACAATTGGTTGCATAGCATATTTATGATTTGGATTGACATCTCCCTCATTATTGATATAATCTTTTATTGTTATTGAACCTTGATTTTTGCCAACAGTATAATCACCTATATGAATAACTTCAATATATGGTGCTAGATTATTTATTATTCCCTCACTTGAGGATGCAGTTGAGGATGTAGTAAGTACATATAGCTTATTTAACCCTAATGAGTTCAATCTTTCACCAGAATCCAAGGTATATAAAAATCTACTTCTAAAACTTTCTGGATCATCTTTATACCTCTCAGTTACTTTTGAATTAAAAACTCTTTGAGAATAAATTTCACCTGTAAACTGGCCTGTAATTAATGAAGCTAAAATTAATTGAGTATAAGTGCTACCTCCCGGGTTATACCTAAGATCTAAAATTAAATTATCTACGCCATTGCTTTTAAAATCTCCAAAAACCTGATTTAGCTCTTCATTATAATCTTTATTTTCAGATTCTACAAAACCAACAAACTGATTATACATTAAATAGCCAACTTTGCTATTATCAAGCTCAAATATTTTAGAAATGTAAATTGGATTTTGAATTAATTCACTTTTTACAAGATCAAATGAAGTATCATTTGAAATCATATTTATACAGTCACCTGCATCATCATATTGAATATCAGATAAATTAAGAATATAAGAAACATTATCACCATAAAGAAGATCTCTATAATTATTTCTGTTTAACCTATTGCCATCAATTGAATTAAAGAACATTCCTCTTTGGACTCCTTTTGACTCTGCATCAGAATTTTTTTGAACATATTTTACATAACCAAAAACATCTTGTCCATTACACTCTAAAAAAAGTCCAAACTCTATTCCGTTAGATAACTCAATTCCTGAAAGTAAGTTTTCAAGTTCTTCATAATCATCTTGAATCCAACTAAATCTGTCGTTATCATCAAGGAGTGAATTAAAAAATGGTTCAGGCTCTTTGTTGGAAAGAAAATTTAAGTAATCAGTTGTGTTGCTAGTTTTACTATCAGACAAATCAGGAACTGATTCTTGCCAATAATACCAATAATTTAAACCTTCCCATATGAAGTCATTAATTTCAATCTTTAACTCTTCTGCTGGACTTACAGTTGCTGGACTTACAGTTTGAGTATTATCAATTTTATCAACTATATTATTATCAATAGGGTCTTTCTTACAGCCTATCAAAACTAAACTTATAATTATGTAATATTTTGCTTTCATTAAATTCCTGTATAGTTATATGGTGAAATTTGTTTTAACTCTTTTTTAATTTTATCATTAATCTTGAGTTTATCTATAAAAGTATGTAAATTTTTTCTATTAATTTTACTATTTTTTCTTGTTAATTCTTTCATTACCTCATATGGATTTTCATAACCTTCTCTTCTAAGAATTGTTTGAATAGCTTCAGAGACAACAATCCAATTTTCTTCAAGATCTTGATTAATTTTATCATGATTTATGTAAATCTTATTTAATCCTTTTAAAATAGATTCAAAAGAAATTAATACATGTGCAAATGGAACTCCAATGTTTCTTAGTACGGTACTATCAGATAGATCTCTTTGAAGTCTTGATTTAGTTAGTTTGTTTGAGAAGAAAATAAAAAAAGAGTTAGCTATACCTAGATTACCTTCTGCATTTTCAAAGTCAATAGGATTTACCTTGTGAGGCATAGCAGATGACCCAACTTCGTCTTGAATTATTTTTTGTTTAAAGTAATCATGAGAAATATAAGTCCATATATCCACACACATGTCTAACAAAATATTATTAATTCTTCTACAATTATCACTTAATGATGCAAAAGAATCATAATGTTCTATTTGAGTTGTTGGAAATGAAAAATCTAAATCAAGTTTATTTTCAACAAAGTTTTTTGCAAATTTTTTCCAATTAATTTTTGGATAGGCAACTTTATGGGCATTAAAATTTCCAACTGCTCCAGAAAATTTGGCAGAATTTGGTATTGATTTTAAATTTTTTAATTGTTCTTGAATCCTAACCAAAAAGACTTTAAATTCTTTGCCAAGTTTAGTAGGGGATGCAGGCTGACCATGTGTCCTTGATATTATTGTTATATCCTTGTACTCACTACACTTATCTTCGATTGAATTTAATAACTCTTCAATTTTAACTAGATATACCTCATTAATGAAATCTTTAATTGATAAAGGAATGGCAGTATTATTAATATCCTGAGATGTAAGTCCAAAGTGAATAAACTCCTTATATTCAGATATACCAATTTTATCAAATTTTTGTTTGATGAAATATTCAACTGCTTTAACATCATGATTAGTAGACTTCTCAATTTTCTTAATTTCTATGGCATCATCAAATGTGAAATCAAGATAAATTTTTCTTAAATCTTTAAATTTTTTATTATTGAAATTACTTAATTGAGGAATCTGAGCTTCACACAATGCTATAAAGTATTCAACTTCAACTTTAAGTCTATAATGAATTAAGGCCTTTTCGCTAAAATATTTTTTTAATTTTTCAGTCTTATCAAAATATCTTCCATCAACAGGAGATATAGCCCCCAAATTTTTTTCATTCATTTGGCAAAGATAAGCTAACTGAGTAGTATATTAAAATTCAAGAAGCTTGTATTCATCATAACACTCATTAATAGCTTCCATTATTTGAAGATCATTTGCTTGCTGAATAAAAGTATCTGAAAAATTACAATTTCTTAGAATATCATCAATATCATCTTTATCAACTCCAAGCAATTGAACAAGTACTTCTCTATCAAACTTTGTAGATAACAAATTTTTTATTTCTTGATCTTCCCTCATTAATCTCAACTTATCCATTTGTGAGGATTTTTTTTTGAATAAATTATTTAAAAAATCAGCTGGATTAAATATTGCACCTATCACTTTTGAAATTCCAGATCTTGATCTCCTTCCTGCCTCATATCCTAAATTTAGTCCAACTATCCTGTATCTAGCAGATGTGTTTACAGGTGCGTTCTTTACATCTATTTCTAGATAACCAGTTAGTTGATAAGGTTTTATTATTACTTCTTCTAATGCAAAAGCAAGTTCTGTTAATTCGATAGTATTATCCTCAAACCTTATTAGATCATTTGTAACAACTATTTTTAGAGGTTTATAACCTATATAGGAAAAATAAAGAGTATCGTTAACCTTTGCCTGAATTTGAAATTCTCCTGAAGAGTTTGTAATAGTTCCTTTAACCTTAGTTAGATTTAGAACGTGAACGTTTTGAAGAATTGATTCAGAAGTTTCACTTTGAACTCTTCCCTTCACAATGTCAGTTTGATCTTGAGAGTAAGCTAAAGAAGAAATTAAAAGAATTATAATTAAAAAAAACTTTTTCATCAGGCTAATTGCTAAATTAGAAAGAATAAATTATAATTAAGCATGAATTACTATGTAGATGTTATACTCCCTCTTCCACTTAAGGGCACTTTTACATATGAATTATCGCAAGATGAATTTAATAAATTAGAAATTGGCTTTAGGGTTGCTGTAAGTTTTGGAAAAAGAAAAGTTTACACTGGCATAGTAAATAAATTACATAACAGTAAGCCCAAATCATATGAAACTAAGCCAATAGAATTTATATATGATGATAAGAGCCTGGTATCACAAAATCAAATAGATTTTTGGAATTGGCTTTCAAGATACTATTTCGTCCCTATTGGTGATGTTATGAAAGCTGCCGTTCCTTCTACCTTCCTTCTTGAAAGTGATAGTCTAATTATAAAAAAAGAGATATCTGATGATATGTTTCATAAGATGTCAGATGAAGAATGTTTGATATATGATGCACTTGATTTCCAAAATCTCAAGCTAAATGATATATCTGAAATTTTAAATAAGAAAAATCCATACCGTATTATTCAAAAAATGATATCAAGTGGGTATGTCGAATTAAATTATGAGCTAAAGGAAAAGTACAGACCAAAACTTTTAAATGTATTATTTCTTGAGAGTAGATTAATTGATGAAATAAACATAAAGGATTCTTTAAATCTATTAAAGAAAACACCTAAGCAAAAAGAGCTTTTACTGTCAATTATTAGCATGATTCAATCTAAAGAATATTTAGTTATTAAGGATTTGAAAAAGACTATTAAATTCTCAGACACTACTCTTAAAAGTCTTGAAAAAAAGGGTTTTATAACCATAAAAAAAATAAAGATTGATAGAAATCATATCAGAGAAGTAAACATTGATTCTTCCAATTCATTAACCAAACTCCAAAAAGATGTTTTATCTAAATTGAATAAACAACTTAAGAAAAAAGATATTGTTCTTCTTCACGGTGTTACTTCATCAGGAAAAACAGAAATATATATAAAGCTTATTGAGAAATATTTGAAACTTGGCAAGCAAGTACTTTATTTATTGCCTGAGATTTCCTTAACAACACAGATAATTCAAAAATTAAGAAATCATTTTGCTGATAAAATATCTGTTTACCATTCTAGATACTCTCTAAATGAAAGAACAGAAGTTTGGGAAAGTGTATCTAATAATAAAGAGAGTTCACAGTTAGTTATTGGTGCAAGATCATCTGTTTTTCTTCCATTTGACGATCTAGGTCTTATTATTGTTGATGAGGAACATGAAGTTTCATATAAACAGCAAGATCCTTCTCCTAGATATAATGCAAGAGACTCAGCTATATATTTATCCAAAATTTTCAAAACTAAAATTATTTTAGGCTCAGCTACTCCTTCGATTGAATCAACTTACAACGCTAGAAATGATAAATATGGTTTCGTTGAAATAAAAGAAAGATATGGAAATATTGAAATGCCTTTTATCCATACAATTGATATGAAAGCTGAACCTAAAAATGAATTCAGTTCTATATTCTCCAAAAAATTGGTTGATGAAATAAATAAAGCACTAGATATGGGAAAACAAGTTATTCTATTTAGAAATAGGAGAGGATATTCCCCCCAATGGCAGTGTGGATCCTGTGGTCATAATATTATGTGTGATAATTGTGATGTCACTTTAACATATCACTTACACTCAAATACATTAAGATGTCACTATTGTGGATTCCAATTAAAAGCAGAGATAAAGTGTGATTCTTGTGGAATGCAAACAATGGGTTATAGAGGAGATGGAACTCAACAAATAGAAGAAGTTGTAAAAGAAATTTTTCCTAATTCAAATGTAAGTAGAATGGATTGGGATACAACTAGAGGTAAATGGGCATTTGATAAAATAATTAATTCGTTTGCTGATCATGAAATCGATATTTTAATTGGAACACAGATGATAACAAAAGGTTTAGACTTTAAAAATGTAGGTCTTGTCGGAGTAATTAATACTGATCATTTTTTAAATTTTCCAGATTTTAGAGCACATGAAAAAGCTTTTCAAGTTTTAACCCAAGTTGCTGGAAGATCAGGAAGGTCAGGTGAAAGGGGAAGTGTTTATCTACAAACCTATCAACCAGATCACCCAATTATTTTAAATGTAAAAAATAACGACTTTGATAAAATGTATGCTAAACAACTTATCGAAAGAAAAGATTACAAATACCCACCTTTTGTAAGACTTATTAGGATAACTATGAAAGACATAAGTTTTGATAAATTAAATAGTTCTTCTGATTGGTTAAATAAAGCTATTAGAACAAATTTTAAAGGTCTAGTGTTAGGACCTGTATATCCTGAAATCTCAAGAATTAAAAATAAATATCATAAAGAATTTTTGATAAAACTGACAGATTTAAAGGATCTAAATATCTTTAGAAGTAAATTTCAATTAATAATGAAAAGTTTTGATTCTATTACAAAATATAGAAGTGTAAAAGTCATCGTAGATGTTGATCCTAATTAGAAAATAGTTTACTTAAAATAAATTTGGCAGATATTATATAAAAACCTAATTTTGCGGCCTAAGATTTTAAGATGAAAAACTACGAAACAGTATTTATTTTAAACCCTGCTCTCTCAGAAGAGCAAGTTCAAAAAGCCGTTGACAAATACGAAAAGTATTTAAAATCTAATGGTTCAAAAATAATTGCTAAAGAGATATGGGGTTTAAAGAAGTTAGCTTATACTATTCAAAATAAAAATAGTGGATTTTATAATCTTATTGAATATACTGCTCCTGCTGATCTTGTTTCATCTTTAGAAGTTGAATTTAGTAGAGACGAAACCATAATGAGATACCTAACAGTAACTCTTGATAAAGATGCTTTAGCATGGGCAGAAAAAAGAAGAAATAGAAATACAAAAAAAGCTAGTTAAAATGGCAGGAATCGATGAACAATCAAAAATAAAAAACGAAGGTGAGATTAGATATCTCTCCCCACTTGATATAAATACTTCAAAAGCTTCTAAATATTGTATGTTTAGAAGGTCTGGTATTAAATATGTTGATTACAAAGACCCTGACTTTTTAAATAGATTTATAAATGAACAGGGAAAGATTTTACCTAGAAGATTAACAGGTACTTCACTGAAATATCAAAGAAAAGTATCAACAGCCGTTAAAAGAGCAAGACACTTAGCCTTGCTTCCTTATGTTGGAGATTTATTAAAATAAATATGGAGATTATACTTAAAGAGAATGTTGCAAATGTGGGCTTCAAAGATGAAGTTGTAACTGTTAAACCTGGTTATGGAAGAAACTTTTTGATTCCTACTGGAAAGGCTGTATTAGCAACTGAATCTGCAAAAAAAGTTCTTGCCGAAAATCTAAAACAAAAGGCTTTTAAGGAAAAGTCTATAATTGATGATGCTGAGAAGTTAGCTGCAAAAATTTCTAAACTTGATCTTAAGATTTCCGCAAAAGTTGGTCCAGACGGTAAACTTTTTGGTTCAATTTCTAACGCTGATGTTGCTAAAGGCTTAGTTGGTAAAAAAATTGAAGTAGAAAAAGAAAATATTTCAATTCCAGGTAAATCTATTAAAAGAATTGGGAAATATCAGGCGTCTATAAGACTTCATAGAGAAGTTTCCACTCAATTAAATTTCGAGCTTCTAGCTGAAAAGAAATAATTTCATAACTTTATTGTTCACTTGATTATCAAATAAATTTTTGATGTCTCAAAAACTTAATACACCAAAAGGAACAAGAGATTTTTCTTCATTAGAATTAAAAAAAAGAAATTATCTTTTAAAAGTTCTAAGAGACTGTTTCAAATCATTTAATTTCCAGGAGATTCAAACACCTTCATTTGAAAATTTATCTACACTTACAAATAAATATGGAGAGGAAGAGGATTCTTTAATGTTTAAGATTTTATCCTCTGGTGAAAAAGTAAAAAAAGCAGATATAAACTCATTAAGTGATGGAAAACTGTCTAAGTTTGCTAATTCTATAAGTGATAAAGCTCTAAGGTATGATCTTACAGTTCCTTTGTCTAGGTTTGTGCAACAAAACTTAAATGAAATTACCCTCCCATTTAAAAGATTTCAAACTCAATTAGTTTGGAGAGCAGATAGACCTCAAAAGGGGAGATACAGAGAATTTCTTCAATGCGATATCGATATAATTGGAGAAAAAAACTTTTTAAACGAGGTTGAGTGTATCAAAGTATATGACCATGTTTTTGATAATCTTGGATTACCAAAACTAGTTCTCAGAATAAATAACATAGAAATTTTAGATGGTATATCGAAGATTATGAAAATTAATAGCTTATCTGAAATTTCTTCAACACTAGATAAGTCTGATAAAATTGGCATTGATGGAGTATTGGATGAATTATCTAAAAAAGGTATCGATAATGAATCAATTGAGAAACTTATGTTTTTTCTTAATATCGACGGTTCTAATGAAAATAAAATTGATATAGTTAGAAATGAGTTTAATAATGAAAATATTTCTTCTAACGCAATTGATTTAATTGAAGAAATAATTAATACTTGTAATCAATTTAAGTTAAACAATATTGAGGTTGAATTTGACTTATCTCTAGCAAGAGGTTTGGGTTATTATACAGGTACTATCGTTGAAGTTTCCTCTCCCAAAGATTTCAGTATAGGTTCTATCGGAGGTGGAGGTAGATATGACGACTTAGTTCAGAGTAATAATCCTAAATTAAGTGGTTTTGGTATATCTTTTGGTTTTGATAGGATTTTTTTAATTCTCGAGGAGCTTAATCTTTTCCCTAATTTATTAGACTCATCTAAATCATTTCTATTTCTAAATTTTGGGACTGATAAAATATTCAATTTTATTGACTCTGTAAATCAGTTAAGAAATGATGGTATTGTTTGCGAAATCTATCCTGATGATGTTAAAATTAAAAAGCAATTAGATTATGCTAATAAAAAAGGAATTGACTTTGTTGTAATTATTGGTGATGATGAATTGAAAAAAGATATCTTTAAAGTTAAGGATATGTCAAAAGGAGAAGAGTTAACATTCACGCAAATAGATTCTTTAGCTGAAAAAATTAAAGAAATCAGCTAAAATATTTATACCATTTTTTAAATGGCCTCTCAAGCAGGCTAATAAATTTAGAATTTAACTTCTCGTCAAGATCAGTATCTACTCCATATTTTATTTTACTCTTATCCAATTGCATGTAGGTTCCAAAAATTCTGTCCCAAATAGAAAAAATATTTCCATAGTTTGAATCTGTATATGGCAATTCAAAGTGATGATGAACCTTATGCATATTTGGAGACACTATCACATAGCTTAAAATATTATCAAGCCTATTAGAGATTTGAATATTAGCATGATTAAATTGAGAGGCAAGAACTGAGATAGATTGATATAGAAGAACAAGACCAATAGGAGCTCCTGATACAAATATTCCAATAAATGTAAAAATAAATCTTACGACACTTTCTAATGGATGATGTCTGTTTGCAGTTGTTGTGTCAACTTTATGATCAGTATGATGAACAATATGTATGTGCCATAAAAATTTAACCTTATGTTGAACTAGATGAGGTAGATATGCTCCAATTAAATCAAGTAATAACAATCCAACAATCACACTTACTAATGTAGATGAGTTTATAAAGTGTATAATTCCAAAACTATTTTCATTTGACCAATCAGAGGCGAAAACTAGTAAAAATGCAAAGAAAAAATTTACAATTATTGTTGTTAGAGTTAATAGAAAATTTGGAATTGAATGAATCCATTTCTTATAATTGAGAAATTTAAAAGGCACAATGCCTTCAATTACCCAAAAAAAGGTAATACCAGAAATAATTATTACAGCTCTATTAACTGGTGAAATATTTTCAAATAGCAATAATAAGTTTTCCATACTAATTATCCTCAGATCCGTCTCTATTAGGAATCCTAAGAGCAGGCCATTCTCCTCTTTCTCCAGTTAAAGGATTAATAGGAAGTACTCTTCTATCTCTTGGCATTAATTCATCTTCTTCACTTGCAAGGTATGTCAATATAGCTACAAGAATTACATTATCTCTAACATCATCAAACACAATCTTATCATAAGTGTCCCTGTTTGTGTGCCAGGTATAAAAATATTTACTTTTCCCACCATAAGAGAAGTCTAATGAAGTAAGATTAAATCCAGGTACACCTGAAGAAACAAAATTTCTCCAATCAGATGAACCTCCAGCTCTAACCATTCTTCCGTTGGATTCCTTTTGAAATAATGGAATAGGGACTCCAGGAAAATCTGTCTCAATTTCATCCCTTATCTCAGATGGAACATATTGAAGCCAATCTCCAATAAATCTATATGCCTCAGTAAATCCGTGACCACTTATTTGAACAGTTCTACCAGTTCCATTATCTTGATTAAACAGAGCTTGAAGATTATTTACAATTTCAGGATTATCCTCCACAAATGCACTTGATCCATTTAGGCCTTGTTCCTCGGCACCCCAATGACCAGCAATTATTGTCCTCTTAGGATTTGGATATATTTTTTTTAAAATTCTCATTACCTCCATCATTACTATAGTTCCTGTTCCGTTATCAGTTGCACCAGTTCCTCCACCAGTTGTATCTAAATGTGCAGATAGAATTATATACTCGTTTGGTTTCTCAACACCTTCAATTCTAGCAATAGAGTTATAAGTTGGAACTTTTCCTAATTCCTTAGACTGAACGTTAACATTCAAAGTTGGTCTCTGATTACTTTCAGCAAGCCTGTAAAGAAGACCATAATCTTCAAAACTTAGATCTACAGTTGGAGTTTTTGGACTAATACCGTGGAAACCAGGACTAAAAATTGTATTTGTTCCAAATCCACCTCTCCAATCACTCAAAATAATTGAAGCTGGCTTTGCATCTTCAATTGCTTTTATCATATCTTGTCTGGTATAACCTGTCTTTCTTATTTTTCTTATATATCTATTTCTTGCGGTATTTCTATATCTTCTTATTTCTTCTAATGTATTTGCCTTTGCCCATCTTTCAAGATCATAGTCTGGTCTTCCAGATATATCAGTCTCAGAAAATAAAATATGTTTTCCCTTAATTGTTTTCAACCACTTATCAAAAACCTCTTTTGATTCATAAGGAATTAGAACAGCTTCAGCTAAAACTCCATTTTTTTTAGTGCTAGCACTCCAAGACAATTGTTGCCCTTCTAGGGATTTCACCCAAGGAGTCATCATATCCATGTGACTTATCCCTCTTTCCCATGCTCTCCACTGACCAAATTGTTCATTTTTTGCATTTATGTCCCACTTAGCATATGTATTAACTACCCAATCATGAGCTAATTGCATTTGAGGGGTCCCTGTAAGTCTAGGTCCAATCTGATCTATTAGCTCATGTGCTAAAGTTTCAAGTTGAGAATTATTTTCTGCTTCTGAAACTATTTGATTTATTGTTTGAAGCTTATTTTGTGAAAAAGCTAAATTAAATGCAAATAATAACAATAAAGGAGTAATAAGATTTTTCATTTTGATATATTTTTTATTCGTCCAAATATAACTAAATCATTATATTTCAAATGTTAAAGAATTCAAAATCAATATATTTATAAAAAACTAGATTTATGAAAATATTAAAATATTCAACTTTAGCTCTCATCTTACTTGGAAGCTTTTCATTTGCCCAGGAAGAGAAAAAAGATGATGCTAAAAAACAATCGAAAAAAAATAAAAATCTACCAATTAAAGCAGATAGATTTTTTGAACTTAATACTGACACAGGAACTTGGATTTCACTTGATGTTAGCCCAGATGGTAGTACTATAGTTTTTGATATGTTAGGAGATATTTATTCAATACCTATAAATGGAGGTGAAGCAAAGAGAATAACTAAAGGGATGGCATATGATTCACATCCAAGATTTTCTCCAGATGGAAATTCAATTGTATATACAAGTGATAAAAGTGGAAATGTAAACGTATGGACTAGAGATTTAGAGACTAATGATTCACTACAAATCACTAAAGGAAAAGATAACCAAACAGCATTTGCAGATTGGTCAAAAGATGGTGACTATATAATTGCCTCAACAGGTTTTAGAAATCTAAAATTACATATGTATCACAAAGAAGGAGGCTCTGGTGTTCAATTAGTAGGTGAACCCTCTTCCTTGAAGATTGTTCAGCCTGCAGTTAGCCATGATGATAGATATATTTGGTACGCAGAAAGAAGAAATTCTTGGCAATATAATGCTAGTTTTCCTCAGTATCAGATATCCAAATATGACAGAGAAACAGGAGAAACTAAAAGAGAAACCTCAAGATTTGGATCTGCATTTACCCCAACATTATCCCCAAATGGAAAATGGCTTGTATATGGAACGAGATTTGAAGATAAAACTGCATTGAGAATAAGGGATTTAAAAACAGGCGAAGAGAAATGGCTTGCATTTCCTGTTCAAAAAGATGATCAGGAATCTCAAGCAACCTTAGGTGTTTTACCAAATATGTCATTTACTCCAGACAGTAACTATTTAATTGTTTTTTATGGAGGAAAAATTAATAAAATATCTATTTTGAATGGTACTTCATCTATAATACCGTTTAAGGTTGATGAAATAGTTGAAGTTGGACCTGAACTCAAGTTTGACTATGCAATCTCAGATGAGAAGATAATGAATGCAACCCAGATTAGAGATGCTAAAATTTCTCCAGATAAATCTAAAATTGCATTTACAGCAGTAAACAAGTTGTATGTGATGGATTTGAACACTAAAGAAATGAATAGGCTAACTGAGTTTGTTGATGAAACTATTGAAGCAATGCCTGCTTGGAGTCCAGATGGAAGAGAAATTGTTTTTGTTTCTTGGAATAATAAAGAAGGAGGCTCAATTTATAAGGTAAGATCTGACGGCAGAAGAGATCCAGTTCTTTTAACTCAAAGTCAAAATGTAAAGGAAAAAGGAGTCTTTACTTACCCTGTTTGGAATGAATCAGGGGATAAAATTGTATTTATAATGGGTGATGAAGGAAGTTATAAAGAAAGTTATGGTCCATATGCCTTTAAATCTAGTGATAAATTGATGTGGATATCATCAAATGGAGGTAAACTTAATTATATAGATGACTCTAAAGGCAGATCATATCCTCACTTTGTTAAAGGTGAAGATAGAATTTACTTATATAGTTCAAGAAATGGATTAGTGTCGATTAAATGGGACGGAACAGATGAGAAGAAAATTGTAAAAGTAACAGGAATCACAACTTATAGTTCTAAAACACCCTCAACAGCAAGTGTTGTGATGATATCTCCTAACGGTAAAGAAGGACTTGCTAAGGTTAGTAACAATATATATAGTTTCACAATCCCATATACTGGAAAAGAGTCTTTAAAAATATCTTTATCTAATCCAAAATTTTCTTCATTTCCTGCTAAAAAGTTAACTAAAATTGGAGGTGAGTTTCCTTCATGGGATAATGACTCAGAGACTGTCTATTGGTCATTAGGCTCTTCTTTCTTCTCATATAACTTAAAAGATTCGGAAGAATTTGATAAAAAAATGAAAGAAAAAGATAAAGACCAAACTGAAGATGAAAAGAAAAAAGAAGATTTAGCTGAGGAGATTGCAAAACTAAACCCAGAGTTAGCCAAAGAATTAGATAATGATGAAGCTGAAGATGAATTTCTAGCTGATGAATTGGAGGTTATAGTAGAATTAAATAGAGATATACCAGAGAGTTCAATTTTACTTAAAAATGCCAAAATAATTACTATGAATAAAGATGAGATCATAGAAAATGGTCAAATTTATATAGTTAATAATCGTATTAAAGAAGTGAGTGAAAATCAAATTAAAATAGATGAATCTACTGAGGTTATTGATGTAAATGGAAAAACTATATTGCCTGGTTTTGTTGATACTCATGCACATATGAGACCTAGTTGGGGTCTACAAAAAAATCAACCTTTCTCTTATGCAGCAAATTTAGCATATGGTGTAACTACAACTAGAGATCCTCAAACTGGTACTACGGATGTTCTTACTTACAGTGATATGGTTGATACAGGTAAAATATTAGGACCAAGGGTATATTCAACTGGACCTGGTGTAGGTTATTGGGGGTATAATTTTAAAAGTTTAGATGAAGCTAAAGATGCACTTAAACAATATTCAAAATATTATAATACAAAGACTATTAAAATGTACAGGGCAGGAAACCGTCAACAGAGACAATGGATATTAATGGCTGCCAAAGAACAAAATATAATGCCTACAACTGAAGGTGCATTAGATTTAAGATTAAATATTACTGAAACTATTGATGGTTATCCAGGTCAAGAACATAATCATCCTATATATCCTGTATATGACGATCTAATTGGATTAACTGCATTTACAAAAAAGGCTTATACTCCAACTCTTCTTGTTACATATGGTGGCCCATGGGCTGAAAATTATTATTATGCTACGGAAAATGTAAATAAAGATGAAAAACTAAATTATTTTACTCCAAAAATGGAAGTCGAGTCTAAAACAAGAAGAAGAAATGCAGGATGGTTTATGGAAGAAGAGTATACCTTCCCAGAGTTAAGTGTATTTGTAAAAGATCTTGTTGAGGCTGGAGGTATAGCAGGTGTTGGTTCTCACGGCCAACTTCAAGGGCTCGCATATCATTGGGAACTTTGGAGTATGGCTACTGGTGGTATTTCTAATCACGATATGCTTAGAGTTTCTACTATAATAGGTGCCTATGCTATTGGCTTAGATAAACAATTAGGATCAATTGAAAGTGGAAAGCTAGCAGATTTGGTGATATTAGATGAAGATCCTTTAGAAAACATAAGAAATACAAATACTGTAAAAATGGTTATGAAAAATGGTAGATTATATGATGCTGATAATCTAGACCAGTTATACCCATTAAAATTAAAAGCTAAAAACTTTGACTGGCAAGTTGAAAATCCAAATTTACTTCCAGGAATAAATGAATAGAATTATGAAAAAATTTATACTAATTAACCTATTATTTTTAGGTTCAATATTTTCGCAGGATTATTATTTTTCAAAATATGCTCCATTTGACAACGACATTTTATCACCTGAACAGTTCCTAGGATATCCAATTGGTGAGATGCACACAAGACATGACTTAATTGTATCCTACATGGAATATCTATCAGATAATTCTGATAAAGCTAAGATTTTTTATTATGGAAAGACTTATGAGAAAAGAAAGCTCTTGATTTTAGCTATAAGCTCTCCTGAAAAGATTGTTGATATTGAAAAAATAAGAGATTCACATATTTCTTACATTGATCCAGAGCATCCAAATTATAATTCTAATAAAAAGCCTGATGATTTTCCAGTTATTATAAACTTAGCATATAATGTACACGGAAATGAGCCCTCAAGTTCTGAGGCAGCACTTCTAACCGCTTACACTCTTGTAAGTTCTCAATCAGATGAGATTAATAAATATTTAAATGAATCAATTATTCTAATAGATCCAACAATTAATCCAGATGGAAGAGATAGACATACGCATTGGGCTAATACTTATAAAGGATCTCCTTTAGTGGACGACCCACAAGATGCAGAGCATAATGAATATTGGCCAGGAGGAAGAACTAATCATTATTGGTTTGATTTAAATAGAGATTGGTACTTGGGAATACATCCAGAAAGTAGGGGTAAGCTAAATTGGTATCACAAATGGCAACCAAATGTTACCACAGATTTTCATGAAATGGGATCAAATAGTACTTACTTTTTTGTTCCATTTAAACCAAATGGATCTTTAAATCCAGTAATACCAAAAGAAAATTATGATTATTTTAATTTTCTTTTTGGTTCCTATTATGCTAAAGCCTTAGATGATATTGGAACTTTATATTTTACAAGAGAGGTATTTGATAGAACCTATCCTGGTTATGGTTCATCATATCCAGATTATCTAGGTGGAATTGGAATTCTATTTGAACAAGCAAGCTCTAGGGGTCATAAGCAGAAAACACAGTTTGGAGAAATTACTTTTCCTTTTACAATTAGAAATCAATATATATCTGGTATGACTACTGTAAAAGCATCAGTTGAAAATAAAGAATCTCTCAAAGAGTATCAGAATAAGTTCTTTAAATCTGCTATTACAGAGTCAACAAGTAAAAAGATTAAAGGTTATCAATTTAAAATAGGAAATGATAGAAATAAAACTAAAGCATTTGTAGATAAATTAAGACTACATAATCTTAAGGTTTTAAAAAGTGGAAATGAATTATTTGTACCTACAGTCCAAAAAAACTATAGATTGGTAAGAACTTTCTTTGAAACCCAAAAGAAATATAGAGATAGTGTATTCTATGACGCATCTGCTTGGTCAATGGCTAATATTTATAATATTGACTATAAATCATCAAATAAAAATTTTATTGGAAAGGAACTAAAAGATATTGATGAGCTTTTTGAAACCAATAAAGTCTCTAAGTCCAGTTATGCCTATATAATTGATTCTCAAGATTATAATATCCCAGCAATTATTTATAATCTATTAGAAAGTAAAGTATATGTCTCTTCAGCATTTAAGAAATTTTCAATTAACACATCTGAAGGTTTTAAAAATTTTAATTATGGTTCTTTAGTAATACCAATATCAATTCAAAAGAATTTAGATGAGGATTTGCTTTTTGAAAAAATGAAAAAAATTCAAGATAAGTATGATGTAGATATTTATTCAGTTGATAGTGGCCTTAGTTCATCCGGAGTGGATCTTGGAAGTGGAAATGTATTACCAATAAATAAACCAAAAGCAATGATGCTGATTGGAACAGGAGTTAGATCTTATGAGGCTGGAGAAGTTTGGCATTTATTAGATCAAAGAGTTGGTATGCCAATTACTAAAATTCCATTAAGGAATTTTGATAATATTTCAATGGATAAATATAATGTTATGGTTATAGTATCTGGGAGTTATAAATTGTCTGATAATCAAGTTAAAAAAATTAAATCTTGGGTTGATAAGGGTAATACAATTATTAGTATTGGTTCCGGTTCTAAACTCTTAATTGACAAAAAACTGGTGTCAGAAGAATTAGTAAAAAATGATAAGTCAGATACTATTGATCACCTGCCATATGGTGATTCAAGAGAAAACAGAGGTAAAGAACAAATTGGAGGAGTAATACTTAATACTCAAATTGATTTAACCCACCCTTTAGCTTTTGGATATGAAAATAATTCACTACCTGTTTATAAAAATAATTCAGTTTGGTTGCAACCTTCGAAAAATGAATATTCTTCTGTTGTTAGGTATTCAGACAATTCACTTATAGATGGCTATCTTTCTGAAGCTAATAAACAAAAGCTTAGTGAATCTGTTTCCTTAGTTGTATCTAAAATAGGTAGTGGAATTGCAGTTATGTTCTCAGATAATCCTAATTTTAGAGGAGCTTGGTATGGAACTAATAGGCTTTTTCTAAATGCAATATTTTTAGGAGACAGAATATATATACCTTAATGAAATGGATTAGAGAAATAGGGCCAGGAATATTAATTGCTGCAGCATTTATTGGACCTGGAACTGTAACTCTTTGCACCATTGCAGGTGTATCCTATGGCTATTCTTTGATATGGGCATTAGTTTTATCAATTTTTGCAACCATATTTCTTCAGGAGCTATCCCTAAGAGTAGGATTAGTAACAAAGATGAATGTAGCGGAAGTTATAAGTAAATCAATAAAGTCGATTTATCTTAACAAATTCTTGATAGTACTTATAATCTCATCCATACTAATTGGAAATGCTGCTTATGAAGCTGGGAATATCACCGGCGCATCATTAGGTATATCAGGAATAATTAATAATGCTACAATTAGCTATATTCCCATCTTCATTGGGATAGTGGCATTTGTAATTCTGTTTCAAGGAAACTATAAATTAATAGAGAAATCTCTGATCTTTTTGGTTTTAACGATGAGTGTTTCTTTTTTAATAACTGCGATAATTACAAAGCCTAATTTAGAATCTCTAATTGAGGGGATGTTTATCCCCAGTTTTGATGAAAATAGTATTTTGATAGTATTAGGTTTAATTGGAACAACTGTTGTTCCGTATAACATTTTTTTACATTCATCATTAGTAACTGAAAAATGGGATTCAATTAAAAAACTTAAAACAGCAAGAATTGAAAGTTTTATATCAATTTTCTTAGGTGGTATTGTTTCTCTTTCAATAATTGTTACAGCAGCATCTGTAAATACTCAGGATGTTAAAAGTGTAATTGATTTAGCAAAGGGTCTGGAGCCATTATATGGAAAATTTGCAATTTATTTTCTTGGAATCGGTCTATTTGCATCAGGTATAACATCTTCAATCACAGCTCCTCTTGCAGCAGCATATGTAGCAAAAAGTTGTTTTGGCTGGAAAAATTCAATGAAATCTCTCAAATTTAGACTTGTATGGATGATTGTTTTAATTTTTGGAGTAGTTATTTCTTTAATTGAGCTAAACCCAATAGAAATAATAAAGTTTGCTCAATTTTCTAATAGTTTACTTCTTCCGATAATTGCAATTATTTTATTATGGTTGGTAAACAACAATAGTATAATCGGAAAAGAGTATGGTTATAGGTATCAAAATATATTTGGAATTATAATTATAATGATTACAATAATACTAGGAATTAGAGGTCTAATTTTAATTTTCTAATGATAAATATTAATTGTGATTTAGGGGAAGGATTAAATAATGAGAATGTAATAATGCCTCTTATTAACTCATGTAATATTGCATGTGGAGGTCATGCAGGAGATTCCCAAAGTATGATTGAGTGCGTCGAAATTTCAATAAAAAATGAAGTTGAAATTGGTGCACACCCATCTTATCCAGATAAGGAAAGCTTCGGAAGAAAAAAAATTGATATTTCAAGATCAGATCTTTATTACAGTTTAATAGATCAGATTGAAACACTTAATTCAATTGCTGTATCATATGGAAAAAAACTTCATCACATTAAAGCTCATGGAGCTCTTTACAATGAAATGTTTAGTGATAAGGATTTATCTGACTTTTATTTAGATACCATTATAGGCTATAAGGAAGAGTGTTATATATATATACCATATAATTCAGAAATTGAAAAATCTGCTTTAGAAAAAGGATTTAAAATAATGTATGAGGCATTCGGTGATAGAGCATATAATGATAATCTGTCTCTAGTATCTAGGAATGAAAAAGGTGCTTTGATTAATAATCCTAAATCAGTTATAAACCAAATTGCTAGTATTATTGATTCAAAAAAAATTAAGTCGATAAATGGTGTTTATAAATCAATTAAAGCAGATACAATATGTATTCATTCTGATACTGATAATTCTATTGAAATTCTTAAAGAAATTAATAAAGCCTTTAAAAACAAAAAGTAATGGAATTCTTTAATCTAAATGAAAACTCAGTATTAGTTTCATGGAAAGACGAAGTTAATTCAAGTTTAACAAGGTTGATTTCCTCATATAAAACTGAAATTTTGAGTTTATTTAAAGATGATATTAAAGATTGTATACAATCAATAAAATCTATTCTGATAATAATTGATTTAAATAGAACTTCAATTGATGAAATAGTTAACAAAATAAAAATGATAGATTGCGAAAAAATTAATAATTATGATAGAACTATCAAAGTCTGGGAAATACCTGTCTGCTATGATTTGGAATTTGCAACTGATATTAATCTTCTATCTGATTTAAACAACATTTCAGTAAGAGATATAATTGATGCTCATTTATCAAAAACATATGATGTCCTTTCAATGGGGTTCTTACCTGGATTTATGTATCTGGGTAAAACTGCTAAAAAACTTCATTGTGAAAGAAAAGAAAGACCTTCATTAAATATCAGAAAAGGCTCAATTGGTCTTGCTCTAGATCAAACATGTATTTATCCTAGGCAAAGTCCAGGAGGTTGGCATATTATTGGTAATTCACCAATAGAATTTTTTGATCTTAATTCTAAATATCCATGTTTTAGTAGGCCAGGAGATAAGATTCAATTTGTAGAAATTTCTAAATCTCAATACAAATCTTCTATTAATAGACTTGGTAAACCAAAATTAATAGAGTTATGATCAAATTTATTTCAAAAGGACTTTATACAACAATTCAGGATGATGGCAGATTTGGTTATCGTAATATTGGAGTTCCATCTTCAGGTTATATGGATAGGGAAAGTGCTCAGACTGCAAATCTTATTATAGATAATCCTATAAATAATCCCGTAATAGAAGCTACACTTATTGGCCCTACTATTAAGTTTGAAAAATCTACTTTCATATGTATTACAGGCTCTGACTTTAATCCAATGTTAAATGAAAGTAGAATAAGTTTATATACTCCTGTTAAGGTTAATAAAGGAGATATACTTAAAATTAATAACTCATCTTTTGGCTCTAGATGCTATATATCAATTAAAGGGGGTATTAAAGTAGATAAAGTTCTTGGAAGTAAATCCTACTATCCTCAAATTAGTGATTCTAGTATAATTGAAAAAGGTGATGAATTTAAATTTGAAACAAATAACAGTGAGCCTAATTATAAATTAATTAATCAAAAATTTGAGTTAAATAAGAACTTAAAAGTATTTAAAGGGCCAGAATTTAATTCTCTTAATAAGGGTTCTATTAATAAAATTATAGATCAAGAATTTTCAATTGGTATAAATAATAGAATGGCATTTAATTTAAAAGAAAAGATTCAAGCTGGTACTACTTCAATAATATCATCTCCTGTTATCCCAGGGACTGTTCAACTAACTCCTTCTGGACAAATGATAATACTTCATAGAGATTGTCAAACAACAGGAGGATATCCTAGAATTCTTCAATTAGATGAAAAATCTTTAAATAATTTGGCGCAATTAAGAATCGGAGATAAAATTAAATTTGAGATAGTTACTCTGTAAAAATGTTCATCTCTAAAACTGATAAAAAAAATGATATCATTTTGAAGGTATAATATATTTCAAGGGGTTGAAATCCCATATATAAGGAAGAACAAAATATACAAAAAAGGTTAACAGTATAATTGATAAAATATTCATCCAAATTCCAACACGCACCATATCGGGAATTCTTAAATATCCTGAACCAAAGACTACTGCATTGGGTGGAGTTGCTACAGGTAGCATAAATGCACATGAAGCAGCTACAGTTGCAGAAACCATCAAAATAAACGGATGAACATCAATTGTCATCGCCATAGGGTATAAAACAGGTAAAAGCATTGCAGTGGTTGCTAGATTGGATGTAATCTCAGTAAGGAAATTAACAGATGCTATTAAAATGAAAACTAATAAAAAAAGAGATACACCATCCAACAAAGTCATTTGAGTACCAATCCATAGTGCTAAACCACTATCCTTGAATCCGGCTGCTAGCGCCATTCCTCCTCCAAATAATAGAAGAATCCCCCATGGAAGTTTAACTGCCTCCTCCCAGTTGAGAAGTCTTCTTTTTTTATTCTTTGTTGGAAGTAAAAAAATTATAACGGCACTAATCATTGCTATAATTGTATCATCAATAACTGGAACTAAAATCTTTAGTAAATTATCCCTTGTAACCCAAGCAAAGGCTGTTAACGCAAAAACTGTTGCCACTAGCTTCTCTTCATATGAAACTTTACCTAACTTATTTAATTGTCTTGATATTTCTTCTCGGCCTCCTGGAAAAGATTTTTGTTTAAATCTAAAAGCAAAATTTGTCAAGTATTTCCAGCATAAAAATAACAGTACTATTGAAATAGGGAGACCAAATTTAAACCATTGAGCAAAAGTTATTTCGTATCCAAATGATTCTTGAACTACTCCCGCTAATACTAAATTAGGAGGAGTTCCAATTAAAGTTGCAACACCACCTATTGATGCACTATAAGCAATACCTAGCATTAAGGCTTTGCCAAAGATTTTATTTTCATTTTCATCAGTCTCAGGATTATCTTTTAGTTGAGAAACAATTGCTAAAGCAATGGGTAACATCATAACAGCTGTTGCAGTATTAGAAATCCACATAGACATGAAAGCTGTTGCTACCATAAATCCAAGAATAATTTTAACTACACTAGTGCCAATAATATTTATTATGTTGAGAGCAATTCTTTTATGTAAGTTCCATTTTTGAATTGCTATAGCTATCACAAACCCACCTACATATAAGAAAACATATTTATGGCCAAAAGAGGCTGTAGTTTCAGATAATCCTAGTCCTCCTGTTAATGGAAATAGAACAATCGGTATAAGAGCTGTAACAGCAATAGGTATTGCCTCAGTTATCCACCAAATTGCTATCCAAATTGTAGATGCTAAAACTGCGTTAGCCTCAGAATTCAAACCCTCAGGATGAAAAAACAACAGAACTAAAACAAATGCTAAAGGACCTGAAATTAAGCCAATATTTTTAGAATTTAGTTTCATATCTTAATTTTTAAAAATAATCTATTTCTCCTTAAAACTCTTATTTTTAGTATAAATTAAACTAATTAGATTCTAACTTAATAACTCATATTTAATAATGAAGATTGTTATTGCCCCTGATAAGTTTAAAGATTCACTAAGTGCAATTGAGGTTTGTGATAATCTTATAGAAGGGCTTTCTAATGAAAGTTCTAATTTTGACTACATCTCATGTCCTATGGCTGACGGAGGAGAAGGCTCTTTAGAAATTCTAAACTATTATCTTGATTTGGAACCAATTGAGTTAATTGTAAATGATCCTTTGTTTAGACCTGTGAAATCAACTTACTATGTTTCTAACAATACTGCATTTATTGAAATGTCATCAGCATCTGGCCTAGTTTTATTAAACCCGAGTGATAGAAATCCAATGTTTACTTCATCTATTGGTACTGGTGAATTAATACATGACGCAATTAAAAAAGGATTCAAAAACATCAATTTGTTCATTGGAGGAAGTGCGACTAATGATGGAGCAATTGGTATTGCGCATGCATTAGGGTATCGTTTTTATGATACTTTGGGTAATCCATTGTCTCCTGTAGGTAAAAACTTGATAAAAATTGATACTATAGATTCAAGAAGGGTAACAAGTAATTTGAAAGATTTCAACATCGAAGTTTTTTGTGATGTTAATAATTCAATGTATGGTAGTGAGGGTGCTTCGTTCATTTATGCTGCTCAAAAAGGAGCTACGCAGAGTCAAGTTAAACTCTTAGATGAGGGATTAAAAAATTTAGTAGCAAAACTTACAGAAAATGATTATAAAAATATTTCAGATATTCCTGGTTCTGGTGCCGCTGGTGGAGTTGGAGGAGGATCAATTGCCTTTTTAGACGCAAAATTAGTCTCTGGAATTAATAAAATCATTGAGGTTGTTCAATTAGAGAAACTTATTAATAATTGTGATTTAATTATTACTGGAGAGGGGAAATTAGACTCTCAAACTAATAAAGGAAAAGTCATAAGTGGGATTTGTAAAATTGCAAAAAAATATCATAAACCCGTTATAGCAGTTTGCGGTTATGAGGAAAAAAACATTTCCAATAAATTAGGAATTAAAAAAGTGTTTGCTATTCATGATAGAGCTAATTCTTTAAATGATTCTATTAATAATGCGGGAGAATATATAACTGAAATAGGTTCTGAAATATTCACCTATTTAAATAAAAAACCTTGAAAGCGAAATACCTTCAAGGTTTTGCGGAGAAAGAGGGATTCGAACCCCCGGAGGTGTGACCCTCAACAGTTTTCAAGACTGCCGCATTCGACCACTCTGCCATTTCTCCAATTGAGTTGCAAATATACATGATTTTGAGAATAAAAAAATTTTTAAAACTTTATGTAAATAAAAAAGAATTATCTTGTTATTTATATCATGTTTTTGGATATAAATTCAATTTTAATTTTAGTTGGTATCGGTCTTTTTGCTGGTGTAGTTAATACACTTGCCGGTGGAGGTTCTCTAGTTACTTTACCTGTTTTAATTTTATTTCTTGGTCTAGATGAGGCTACAGCTAATGGAACAAATAGACTTATGGTAATAACCGCTGCTTTAGTTGCAAGTTTTGGTTATAGGAGTAAGGGTATTAAGACTCATCCATGGGGTTTGTATTTTGGAATAGTAGCCACTTTCGGTGCAATCATTGGAGCAAGAATTGCTATTGATATTGACGGTGATACATTTAAAAGATTTCTTGCAATCATAATGATTTCAGTTGGACTTATAATTGTATTTAGATCTAAGTCTATTGCTTCTCTTGATCTTCCTGAGAGGCTATCTGGGAAGTATCTTATAGGAGGATTAATAGGATTCTTTTTTATAGGTGTTTACGGTGGATTTTTGCAAGCTGGTGTTGGTATTGTAATTATGTTGTTATTAACTCAAATAAATAGAATGAACTTATTAAGAACAAATTCAGTTAAAGCATTTTCAGTATTTATTTATTCAATAGCAGCAGTTTTAATATTTGCTCTAGATGGTAAAATTTTATGGATGGTTGGTTTTTGGATGGTTCTGGGTTCAGTTGTAGGAGCTTGGTTATCTAGTAGATGGTCAGTCAAAAAGGGGGATAAAGTAATAAGAATTACACTTTTAATAATGATTTTATATATGGCAATTAAGCTTTGGCTTGATACATTTAGTACTTAGAGTAATTTTCTATACTAAGTCCATAACCGGATAAACCTATTCTTGGTTTTTGTCTTGAATTTGTTAGTAAATCAATTTTTGAAATTCCTATTTCATGAAGTATTTGAGCTCCAATTCCAAAATCCCTAAAGTCAACCTTAGGTTTTTCAGAAGAATCAATTAAAGACTTTAATTTATCAAGTATATTTTTTGGAGATTGACTCTGATTGATAAAAATAATTGCACCTTTGCCTTCATCATTTATTTTTTTAAAAATTTCATCATACTTAATCTCATTTGTTCCTTTTAGAATTTTGGTAACATTGTTGTCACTCATAGATGAATTTATTCTAGTTAAAATAGTTTCATTTGATTCCCAATCTCCAAGAGTAAGAGCAATATGAACCTGATCATTATTTGTTTGTTTAAATGCCCTTAATCTATATTTACCAAAACTGGTACTTATTTTTTCATCAAATATTTTATCAATTAGACTATCATTCTTCATTCTGTATGCAACAAGATCCTCTATTGATACAATCTTGAGATTAAACTTTTCAGCAACTTTATAGAGTTCAGGAAGTCTTGACATCGACCCATCATCATTCATTATTTCAACAATTACTCCTGCAGACTTAAATCCAGAAAGTCTAGCAAAATCTATTGCTGCTTCAGTATGTCCAGTTCTTCTTAAAACTCCTCCATCTTTTGCAATTAATGGAAATACATGTCCAGGCTTTTGAAGATCATTAGGTTTTGTATTACTATTAACCAGTGCTTTTACTGTTTTAGCTCTATCTGAAGCAGATATCCCTGATGTAACACCATTGCCTTTAAGATCAACTGAAACAGTAAATGCTGTCTCAAGAGGGTCAGTATTATTAGGTACCATTTTTTCAAGATTAAGTTTAGAGCATAGACTTTCTGACATTGGAACACAAATTAGACCCCTCCCATATTTTGCCATAAAATTTATTTTTTGAGAATCTATAGTTTCAGCAGCAGTAATAAAGTCTCCTTCATTTTCTCTATTCTCATCATCGACAACAATGATAATTTCTCCTCTTTTAATAGATTCAATCGCTTCTTCTATTTTATCTAGTTTAATTTTTTTCATTTTTATTTTTAAGTTTAAATAGATTGAATAAACTATCAGGAATATTAAAACTTAGAGTTCTATCCATAGATACAATTCTAGTTAAATAAAATGCAAATGGAAATAAAATCATTGTAGATAACCAACTTCCAATAAATGGACTTATTGAATTATCTTCAGCAGCATTTCTTCCAAATACTCCAATATAATGATACGTTAAAAAGATTATAATAGATAGAACAAGAGGTAATCCAAGTCCTCCCTTTCTTATAATTGACCCTAAGGAGGCTCCGACTAAAAAGAGAAGTATACAAGCAAGCATTAAGCTATATCTCTCATTTATTGTTAGTTTGTGAAGATTTATAAGTTTTTGTTGTAGAAAAAATGTTTTCTTTTTATTGTCTAATTGTCTAATATAAATATCAATTTCGTTTTCTGCTCTAGTCAAAACAGAATTAAGCTCATATGGTTTTGGAGAGTCTAGTAGATTTAAAAAAGAAACCCCATCTATATCAATAGATTCACTAGGGTCAGTAGAAATATTCTTGAGTTTTTTTAATGTATGATTATTTATGAAACTTTTTCCAAAAACTATTTTATCATCTTCAAATTTTTTTGATAAAGTATCAGAATTACTCTTTAATTCATTAATCTTCTGCATTTTATAAGTAGACTTATAATTTTCTTCGTCAAGATTAATGTTGTTAAAATCAGATATATCAATATTGAGAATGTACTCTTTAAAAGAGGCTTTAGTAAATGGATATTTCATTTTGTCAGCTGCGTTAATTGCATTTATATCTTCATACCTATTTCCATTATTTAAAACTAATTGGAGATAATTTTCATCTAAATTTCTGACTTCACCACTCTCTGCCTTAATAACTATACGATTAATTTCATCCTCAGATATCGAATGAAGTATTATATTTTCGAGGTACTGTTCATTATCTCCATATTTCCTATCAACTTTAATGTTTAAATCACCAATATCATTAAAAATTCCTTCTCTAATACTTAGTGTTGGCTTAAGTTTCGCTAGATTCTTCCTGAGATTATATGATTTTAATTCACCATATGTGACGACGTTATCAGAAAAATAAAAAGAACCAATTCCAAGAAAAAAATGAAAAATAAATAACGCTACCATACTTCTCACAATTGAAATTCCATTAGACTTCATTGCAATAAATTCATAATTCTCTGAAAGAGTTCCATATGTTGTTAATGACGCAAGGAGAATTGAAAGAGGTAGAACTAATGGAACAAGTTTAGGTGAAAAATACAAGAAGAATTTTCCAATTGTAAATATATCTAAACCTTTACCAGCAAGTTCATCAATATATAACCAGAATGTTTGAATAATAAATATTAAAAAACAAATTCCAAATACACCTAAGAATCGAGTTAGATAAAATTTTAATATGTATTTATCTAAAATTTTCAATTTTCAATTAACATATAATCGTTAAACTTATTTTTATCAAATTTAAATAAAGAAGATGGAAGAGATAAATTGTATTTATAACTTAATGTTAAAAAACTGTTTAAAATTAGATTATCTCTATTTTTTATGTCAATTCTTTTAATTGACAACAAATTTGAATCAATAATTATTTTATAGAATAAATCTTCTTGAATCAAACTCCTTGCAATCAAATTAAGTGAAAAATCTTGACTTTCTTCTGTTTCTATTTCAAAGTCATCTTTAAAAAAATTAAAAATTTGTTTTGGAGTGAAATTAAAAAAAGTGTTTGAGTCAGACGTAACAATTATTTCTTCATTTTCATGAATAATAGTATAAAGCTTATCGCCATCAAAAATCTGATCTATTTCTTCAGTATCAATAAAATACTTTTCTTTTTTAATATATAGTTCACCACTTATTGGAAATAAATCTTTTTCATTTTCTGATATAATTTTAAAGCTATAATTAGCATCTTTAATTTTCATTGCATTATTCATTACCTCCTCTAATATTTGAATCCCATTACTTTGTCCATTAAGACTAAAAAAGCTAAATAAACCTAATAGTAGAAAATTAATTAAATTATTTCTTGATCTCACTGAGTAAGTCCTCTAAAGAGTTTAAATCTGTAATTAAAACTTGTCTTGGTTTGCTACCTTCAAATGGTCCAACAATTCCAGCATCTTCCATTTGGTCAATTAATCTTCCAGCCCTATTATAACCAAGTTTTAGCTTTCTTTGAAGTAATGAAGCAGATCCTTGTTGGTTTGTTACAATTACCCTAGCAGCTTCATCAAACATAGAATCTCTATCTTCAATAGATATATTTGTAGACTCGTTGCTTTCATCTTTTGAAAACTCTGGTAAAATATAAGCAGATTGATAACCAGTTTGTGAACCTATATATTCAGAAAGTTTTTCAACCTCAGGAGTATCTATAAAACCACATTGTATTCTAGTTAAATCATTTGATTGTGAATACAAAAGATCACCTCTACCAATAAGTTGCTCAGCACCTCCAGTATCTAAAATTGTTCTGGAGTCAATTTTAGAGGTTACCCTAAACGCTATCCTTGCAGGAAAATTTGCCTTAATTAGTCCTGTAATAACATTTACAGATGGTCTTTGGGTAGCAATAATTAAATGAATCCCAACCGCTCTTGATAGCTGTGCTAGTCTTGCAAGTGGTGTCTCAACTTCTTTTCCTGCTGTCATAATTAAATCGGCAAACTCATCAATAACTAGAACTATATATGGTAAAAAAGTATGACCATTTTCAGGATTTAATTTTCTTGAAATAAACTTCTCGTTATACTCTTTAATATTTCTTGTCATAGCATCCTTAAGTAGCTCATATCTTTTATCCATCTCTCTGCAAAGTGAATTAAGTGTATTTATGACTTTATCATTTTCAATTATAATAGCATCATCAGACTCTGGAAGTTTTGCTAAATAATGTCTTTCAATTTTATTAAAAATTGATAGTTCAATTTTTTTTGGATCAACTAAAACAAACTTTACCTCTGCTGGATGTTTCTTGTAAAGAATAGATGTTAAAATAGCATTTATTCCAACAGATTTACCCTGCCCAGTAGCACCTGCCATAAGTAAATGAGGCATTTTTGTTAAATCAACAATGAAAGTTTCATTGCTAATAGTCTTACCAAGTGTAATTGGAAGTTCCATATCTGATTCAATGAATTTTTTTGAGGACAATAGGGACTTCATAGATACAATCGACTTTTTTTTATTTGGAACCTCAATACCAATAGTGCCTTTACCTGGAATTGGTGCAATAATTCTAATTCCTAAAGCCGAGAGTGATAATGCTATATCATCTTCTAGGTTTTTAATCTTTGATATACGAATTCCAGCATCTGGAATAATCTCATAAAGAGTCACTGTAGGACCAATTGTAGCTTTAATTTGCTTAATGCCAATATTATAGTTCTTGAGTGTATCAACAATCCTATTCTTATTTGATTCTAATTCTTCCTGATCAATTTTA
Organism: uncultured Bacteroidota bacterium; assembly: GCA_902558025.1. GTDB lineage: Bacteria > Bacteroidota > Bacteroidia > Flavobacteriales > Flavobacteriaceae > Marisimplicoccus. Next base: position 46,914 of record CACECH010000001.1, read on the forward strand.
ATTGTTCCATCTCCATAGTCTTTAAGAAGCTCAGTATTGGGATTCTTGAAGTTTCTCAAATCAAGTGTAGGGTCAAATTTTTTAGAATTAACACTGGAAAAATCAATATTTTTTGATGCTACTTCTTCTTCATTTATTTCCTCAACTTCAATTGATATATCCTCAGATTCTATATTATTATTACTATTATTATTAGTACGAGTATCATCTTCAATTAAATTATCATTTGGTTTATTTTCTTCGTTATAATCTTCCTCTACATTAACTGCAGAATCTAAGAATTTAGGCTCTTTAACTTTCAACAAATTTTTAATTGAATCCAGGGCGCCAGAGGGGGTTACATTAAATAATATAGCAATAGAAATTATAAATGAAAATATAAGTATTAGTAATATACCGACTCTTCCTATATAGGATTCCAAAAATAAATTAACTTCAAATCCAACAAGTCCTGATTGAACTGGGAAATAATTCCTTAAATAGCCACTTAGGATTGTAGTCCAGATTAATAACAACAAAAGCCAATTAATCTTTCCGAAGAGATCAAATATTTTTTTGTTAAATAATATATAATAAGATGATACAAATAGAATTATTGGAAGTATAAAACTCGAAATTCCAAAAAGTTTATATATAAAGAGGTGACTTATATAAGCTCCAGTTTTACCCAAAATATTCTCAACCTCAACATCTCTATCAAAAATCATATCAACATTACTTTGGTCTATTTTCCAATTAAAAATGTAGGAAACAAATGAAGTAAACAGAACTAGAGATGAGAATAATAAAATGTATCCAAATACAACTTTAAACTTACTCTTATTAGCTTTTTTCTTGCTATTCATACAAGTTTTGTATTTAACAAAAATACAAATATGAGATTAGATAATTAGTTTTTGTTAGCTAAAGTCCTGATTTTTATTCTAAATGCTGCAAATAATAATGTCATAAATGGACTAATCCAATTAAATATTGCATATATAAAGTACTCACCAACACTAACTCCTAAAACAGATGAGTGATATGCACCACATGAATTCCATGGAATTAAAGCAGAAGTAACAGTAGCTGAATCTTCTAAAGTTCTACTTAAATTTTCAGGCGCAAGCTTTTTATCCTTATAAGCTTTTTCAAACATTTTACCTGAAACAACAATAGACAAATACTGGTCCGAGGCAGTTAAGTTTAATGCTAGACAAGATGCTACAGTGCTAGCAAATAATTTAAAAATATTATCAGCCCAATTTAATAACGCTTTGCTTATAGATTTAATAGCTCCAATTGCATCCATAGAACCTCCAAAAATCATCGTCGCCATAACTAAAAAAATAGTGTTCAACATACCTATCATTCCACCAGTAGAAAAAAGTTCATTTAAAATTTCACTTTCAGTAGTGATAGACACATTACTTGTAATAGTATCAATAACTACTTTGTATGAAGCAATTATTGTACTATTCGAGGAATCTGAGAGCTCGTTAATTATTTGTGGTTGAAACAAAATAGCAAATAATGCTCCTAAAAGTGTACCTATAGTAAGTGCTTTTATTGGTGGGGTCTTTTTTATAATCATTATTAATACAATAATTGGAACAATAAATAGTATTAAAGAAATTTTAAAAGTGTTTTCAATTGTTTCAATTAAAAATGAATTGTCAGTTACTCCGTTGGATGTCTGATAAATACCAAGTATAATAAAGACTATCAGAGTAATTGAAATACTTGGAATTGTTGTATGTGTCAAATATTTAATATGTTTAAATAAATCTACTTTTGAAACTGCAGCAGCTAAATTTGTAGTATCACTCAGGGGAGATAATTTATCTCCAAAATAAGCACCAGCTATTACTGCTCCACCCACCATTCCTGCAGGTATTCCCAAAGCCTTTCCAATACCTACAAGGGCTATACCAACAGTTGCTGATGTTGTCCAGCTGCTTCCAGTTGCAACTGAAATAATTGAACATATAACTATACATGCCGGTAAAAATATATTGGGGTCAAGAATTTTTAATCCATAGTATACCATTGAAGGAATAATTCCACTAATCATCCATGTACCAGCTAAAGCTCCCACCCATAATAATATAATTAGTGCTGGTGTAACTGATTTAATACTATTTGAGATGCTACTAATCACATCTTTATAAGAAACATTGTATCTATGACCAATCATAGCTGTAAAAGCTCCGCTTAGTATAAGAATGAATTGACTTGAACCAGCTAATGGATCTGCATCATAAATAAATACGTTAGCATATAGATTAAAAGATAATAGAGTTACCAAAAAGATTAGAGGTAAAATCGCTATTTTTAGAGGTAAAATCTTTTTGTTAGTGTCTTCCAATGTAGAAAATATGTTACAAGTTCAGAATTTTTTTTTTAATGCAAAATATTATTAAGCAGTTATTTGGATAAACTTTAATTATTTTTACGGAGTGGAACATAAAATTGAAAAAATTTTAAAAGAGAAGGTCAAAACATTTGAAAAATGTAATTTTTTAATTGCGGTAAGCGGTGGAGTTGACAGCATGGTTCTTACAAATCTTTTTCTAAAAAATAATTTAAGCTTTTCTATTGCACACTGTAACTTTAAATTAAGATCAAAAGAGAGTGATATAGATCATGATTTTGTGAAAAAATGGAGTTTACAGCATAAAATTCATTGTTACAGCAATGAATTTAATACAGTTGAATTTTGTAAAAAGAATAAAATGGGTATTCAGGAGGGAGCAAGAAAACTAAGATATGATTGGTTTGATGATCTTTTATCTAAGTTTAACTTTGATTATTTAGTTACAGCTCACCATTTAGATGATCAAATTGAGACATACCTTATAAATTCTTCAAGAGGATCAGGAATTAATGGATTATTAGGAATTGCATCAAGTTCAAAAAAAATATTTAGGCCATTACTTAATATTTTAAAAATTGATATTTTAGATTATGCACAAAAAAATTCTATAGATTATAGAGAGGATTCATCTAATTCTAGTGGAGATTATCAAAGGAATATGATTAGAAATTCTGTGCTTCCAGCATTTAGGGAATTTGATGATAATGTTATGTTAAAGTTCAAAACAACAATCAACAACCTGCAATCAACTAAGATATTTGTAGATGAAATAATGATAGAAACAAAAAATCAACTTTTTCAAAACAATTCAAATTCTATTAAAGTTAATATTGAAAAACTTATGGAAAAGAGACCTTTAGAGTTCTTTGTTCATAACCTATTCCATGAATTTGGTTTCAACTATAAGGAGGTTATAAAAATATTTAATTCAGATTCAGGTAAACTTATTTTGTCTAATACCCATAGTATGACAAAATTAAAAGGTAATTTAATAATTAAGAAAAATGACTAGAAATATATTATTCAGCTTTATATCAATTTTCTCTTTAAATGCTCAGGATATTGAACCGGTAGAGTGGCAATATGATGTAAATAAAATCAATGATACGGAATATAATATTTCTTTTAGTGCGTCAATATTAGAAGGCTGGAAATTATATTCTCAATTTTCTCCTAATGAAGGTGCTCTTCCAACCTCATTTAGCTTCATTAACAATATTTCAGGCTTTGAGGCAAGCGAATTATTTAATGAGGATGATTATATAGTTGGCTTTGATAATGTTTTTAAAATGGACTTATACTACTATGAAAATGAAGCCAATTTTAACCAAAATGTAAAGTTGTTAGATGAAGATTTAAATCAAATTAAAGTCGAAATTGACTACTCATCATGTGATGACGAATTGTGTATTTTTAGAAATGAAACTTTCAATGTAGCTCTAGATAATAGTATTATAGCAACTGAATCTGAAAATGTAACTCTAGAAGATGTTAAAAGGTATAATGCACTTGAACTTGATTTAGATAAATCAAATTATAATTCTGTTAACTTTATTGAGAGGTCTAACTATTTTGAAATTTTCATATTTGGTTTAATTGCGGGGTTTTTAGCATTATTAACACCTTGTGTATTTCCGATGATACCATTGACTGTATCTTATTTTATTGACGAAACTAAACTTAGGTATAGTGGTGCTATCTCTGCGTCTCTTTACGGTGGGTTTATAGTTTTAATATATATATTATTGAGTATTCCATTTCATGTTTTCGATAGCTTAAATCCTAATATACTAAATACTATTTCTACCAATGTTTATGTAAATCTTACATTCTTTGTTGTATTCATCTTGTTTGCAATTTCATTTTTTGGATATTTTGACATAGTTATCCCTAGTAATATTATATCTGGTTCAGAGAAGAAATCAGAAAAGGGTGGAATTATTGGAATCTTTTTTATGTCACTTACACTAGCTCTTGTATCATTCTCATGTACAGGTCCAATATTAGGATCTTTATTAGCTGGTTCACTATCATCTGCTCAATCCGGGGCAACACAACTTACATATGGTATGTTTGGCTTTGGAGTTGCGCTTGCTTTACCTTTTACCTTGCTTGCCTTTTATCCTAAGTACTTATCTCTAATCCCAAAATCAGGTGTTTGGCTCAAGAAACTAAAAGTTTGTCTTGGTTTTATTGAACTAGCTCTAGCTTTTAAATTTCTTTCTAATGCAGATTTAGTTGAAGGATGGGGTATTTTAAAGCGTGAAACGTTTATTCTAATTTGGGTTGTAATTTTTCTTTCTATGTCTCTCTATCTATTTGGATCCTATTTTGGTAAGTTTAAGTTTAATTATAAAAGCATCTCAGGATGGTTGTTTTTGTTGTTTTCAATTTTCTTACTAAGTGGATTATATGACAGTAAAAATGTTAGACTCTTAAGTGGTATTCTTCCACCTGAGTTTTATTCTATTGAAGAAAAACAGAGCGAATGTCCTCTTGGGCTAAATTGTTTTAAAAATTATGATGAAGGAAAAGATTATGCTATTGAGAATAACAAAATTATATTATTAGACTTTACAGGCTGGGCTTGTGCCAACTGTAGACGAATGGAGGAAAATGTATGGTCAAAGCCAAAAATATACGAGTTGTTAGATAATAATTATGTAATAATTTCCCTATACGTAGATGATAGAACTAAGCTTTCAGATACTGATAAATTTAAATACATTAATAAATCTGGAAGAATTCAATATATAAATAACATTGGAAGGAGATGGTCTCTTTTTCAGCAAATAAATTTTAATAATGCTTCTCAGCCATACTATGTTGCTATGCTCCCTTCTGGTAAAATTTTGTCAGAACCAATTCAGTTTACCTCCGATAAAAATTTTCAAAATTGGCTTGAGAAATCTATTGAAGAATCTAAGTTATAATATCTAGACTTATCTTTTATAATAGACTTTTTCAAAAGGAATTCTAAACCTTTCTCCATAAACACCTTCTTCAAGTCTTATACCACATCCAATTATCATATTAATTTCTGATTTTGAGTTCAAGTTTAAGATTCTTTTTACTTTAACAGAGTCAAATCCCTCCATAGGGCATGTGTCATAACTAAATCCTGCCATACTTATCATAAAATTTTGAGATGCTAAAGCAGCGCTTTTATGTGCAATAATTCTTGAATCAGATCTATTAAGTTGTCTGTACATAACTCTAAAAAAACCAACTATGTAGGCAAACAAGTATTTACACAGACTAAGAATTCCGAAAAAATCTTTATATACAAAAGGAATAACCTTTTTATAATATCTCTTAGTCAAATTGAATTGCTTCTCAGAAAGTGAATCTTTTTTTGATTTAAAAAAATTTAAATTATCATTTGCTCTACTTTTCCACAAATCTTTTCTAACTACAGTTACAACAATTTGTTTTGCGGTTTTTGCAGCAGGTTGACTAAAACAACATTCTGAAATTTTACCTAATAAATTTTTATCAGTTATATGATAAAATTCCCAAAGTTGTAAGTTAGAGCTAGTAGGTGCTAGAGTAGCATTAATAATACATTTCTTGACAATATCTATATCAAGATCTTTTTTGGGGTCAAATTTTCTTACAGATCTTCTAAATTCAATCGCATCAGTGACAGTCTTCTCCATCTTATATTTTTTCAAGAATTTTTCTTATAAAATTGAAAGATTTTGGATAAGGACCATATCTAAAAGGTATGTCTATCATATTTTTTTTCCTTAAAACTGGCTTTTGATGTGAGAAAGTATTAAAACTAAATTTACCTCTATAAGCTCCCATTCCACTGTCACCAATACCCCCAAATGGAAGATTTGGATTAATGTAATGAATTAAAGTATCGTTTATAACACAGCCACCAAATTTATTGTTTTCTATTAGGTTGTCAATAAGCATTTGATTTTTAGAAAAAATATAGAATGCAAGAGGTGTTGGGTTTGTGTCGAGAATATTTTGAATTTCGCTTTCATTCTCGTATGACAAAATAGGCAAAATTGGTCCAAAAATTTCTTCTTTCATTATTTCAGAATCAATTTGAGGATCAACAATTATTGTTGGTTCAATATATAGTTTATCCATATTGATTTTTCCGCCAAACTCAATAACTTGATCTTTAATAATATTTTCAAGTCTCATTAGGTTGTTTGTATTAATAATCCTACCATAGCTTTCAGATTCTATAGGTTTATTACCAAACGTCTTTATAATATTCTCTTTAATAGCTGAAATAAGATCAGATTTAACATGTTGATTGACAACAATATAATCTGGAGCAATACATGTTTGACCACAATTAACAAACTTTCCGGAAACGATTCTTTTAGCAACCTTGTCTATATCTACTCCTGAATCTACTATACATGGGCTTTTTCCTCCAAGTTCTAAAGTAATTGGAGTTAAATTTTTTGCAGCTTTTTCAGCTATAATTTTTCCTATTCTTGTGCTGCCAGTAAAAAATATATAATCCCATTTCTTATCTAACAAATATTTAGCAATACCTGCATCTCCCTCAATTACAGTTGCCATATTTTGGGGGAATACAGAATCAATCAATTCTTTTAGAACCCTTGATGTTGCTGGAGCTAGTTCAGATGGTTTTATTATTACAGCATTTCCTGCAGCAATAGCTCCAATTAAGGGTGTTAGGGATAGTTGAAATGGATAATTCCATGGAGTTATAATCAAAACATTTCCATATGGCTCAGGTATCAAATAATTCCCTGAAGGAAAATTTAGAATAGAACCGCTAACTCTCTTTTTTTTTGACCAACTTCTAAGTTTTCTTACGAATAATTTAATCTCTTTCTTAACAAGAAGTATTTCAGATAAAAAAGACTCAAACTCATGTTTGTTTAGATCTTGTTTTAGTGCCTCATAAATTTTTGACTCATTATGTTTTATAGATATTAATAATGAGTTTAAGATTTGAATCCTATTACTGACAGAGTTAGAGTTGTCTTTAACAAATTTTACTTGAGATTCAATTACTTTATCAATATCTTTATAATCCATAATTATTTCAAATCTAATTATTTAAAATCAATATTATAATTTATGATTTGGGTGTGCTAAAATATATATTATAATATACTGACATACAGTCTATTAAGATTTTATTTTTAGTTTTGAATATAATTTAAGATAATAATTGTCCTTAAAAACATCATTCTAGGGTGATAATTTTAAAATACTTTTAAGTGTATGTATAATAAATTTAGTAGAGTAGTTACAAAGGATGATTCCCAACCAGCTGCACAAGCTATGCTTCATGCCATTGGTTTGAATGATGAAGATTTTGACAAACCATTTATTGGAATTGCAAGTACTGGTTATGAGGGTAACCCTTGTAATATGCATCTTAATCATTTATCAGTTAAAATTAAAGATAGTATAACTGCTTCAAAATATGTTGGGTTAATTTTTAATACCATTGGTGTTAGTGATGGGATTTCTATGGGAACTTTTGGGATGAGATATTCCCTTCCTTCTAGAGATATTATTGCAGATTCAATGGAGACTGTGGTTCAAGCAATGTCATATGATGGTTTAATAACAGTTGTTGGATGTGATAAAAATATGCCTGGAGCCCTAATGGCTATGCTTAGACTTGATAGACCAAGCATATTGGTTTATGGAGGAACAATTGACTCTGGATGTTATAATAATAAAGAGCTGGATGTTGTGTCAGCATTTGAAGCATGGGGTGAAAAAGTTTCAGGAAAAATAAATGAGAGTGAGTATAAAAATGTAATTAAAAATGCTTGTCCGGGAGCTGGGGCATGTGGAGGGATGTATACAGCAAATACTATGGCTTCAGCTATTGAAGCATTAGGTATGTCACTTCCTTACAACTCATCAAATCCTGCAATAAGCAAAGAAAAAATAAATGAATGTTCAGAGATTGGTGAATCAATTAAAAATCTAATTGAGAAGGATATTAAGCCTTCTGATATTGTTACAAAGAAATCTCTCGAAAACGCATTAAGACTGGTTACTGTTCTTGGGGGATCAACTAATGCAGTACTTCATTTTCTAGCAATATCTAGAGCAGCAAATTTAGATTTGTCAATTGATTATTTTCAAGAAATAAGTGACTCAACTCCCTACTTAGCTAATCTTAAACCCAGTGGAAAATATCTGATGAAAGATTTACATAAAATAGGGGGTGTTCCATACGTATTAAAATATATGCTTGAAAATAAAATGCTTCATGGGGATTGCCTAACTGTTACTGGTAATACATTAGAAGAAAACTTATCCAAAATTAAGTCTCCTGATGTAAGTTCAAATGATCTAATTTTTCCAATATCAAATCCTATTAAGAATACTGGTCATATTCAGATATTAAAGGGAAATTTAGCTGAAGATGGATGTGTTGCGAAAATAACTGGTAAAGAAGGTTTAATATTTTCAGGTCCAGCTAAAGTTTTTAATAGCGAGTTTGAATGTCTTTCAGCTATCAAAAATTCTGAAGTCTCAAAGGGAGATGTTGTAGTAATAAGATACGAAGGGCCTAAGGGAGGTCCGGGAATGCCAGAGATGTTAAAACCTACATCAGCCATAATGGGTGCTGGATTAGGAAAAGAAGTTGCTTTAATTACTGATGGAAGATTCTCTGGAGGAACTCATGGATTTGTAGTTGGTCACATTGTACCTGAGGCATTTGAAGGTGGAACTATAGCAATAGTAGAAAATGGTGATATCATAACTATTGATTCAGAAAAAAATAAGATTTTTGTTGATATTTCTGATAAAGAAATTATGGAGAGAAAAGAAAAATGGAAGCAACCAGATTTAAAAATTAAAAAAGGTACTCTATATAAATATTTAAAATCAGTTTCTAATGCATCTAACGGATGTGTAACTGATGAATAATTAATATGAAAAATAAAAAAATTAGTGGTGCTGAAGCTGTAATTCATTGTTTATTAAATGAGGGAGTAGACCTTGTCTGGGGATATCCTGGAGGTGCTATAATGCCTGTATACGATGAGTTTTATAAATTTCAAGATAAGCTAAAACATGTTCTTGCTAGACACGAGCAAGGTGCTATTCATGCAGCTCAGGGATATGCAAGATCCTCTGGTAGAGTAGGGGTTGCAATTGCTACATCTGGTCCTGGTGCAACTAATCTTGTTACTGGTATTGCAGATGCTCAAATTGATTCAACACCTGTTTTGTGTATAACCGGTCAAGTAGCATCTCATCTTTTAGGCTCAGATGCTTTTCAAGAAACTGATATTATTGGGATTTCAATGCCAGTTACAAAATGGAATTATCAAATAACTAAGGCATCAGAAATACCTGAGATCTTCGCGAAAGCATTTTATATTGCAAAATCTGGTAGGCCAGGTCCTGTATTGATTGACATTACAAAAGATGCGCAATTTGAGCTTTTTGAATATGATTATAAAAAATGTAATGGAATTAGAAGCTATTTTCCTTATCCTAGGGTTAATGATGATTCGATAGACCATGCTGTAAAGCTCATTAATCAAGCAAAAAAGCCATTGATTGTATGGGGACAAGGGGTAATCCTAGGAAATGCTGAAGAAGAATTTAAAAATTTTGTTGAAAAAAGTGGGGTTCCTGCAGCTTGGACAATTCTTGGTTTGTCAGCTTTACCAACTTCACATGAGTTAAATGTTGGTATGGTGGGTATGCATGGAAATTATGGACCTAACATTCTGACTAATAAGTGTGATCTTTTAATTGCTGTTGGGATGAGATTTGATGATCGTGTTACTGGTGACCCCAGTACATATGCATCTCAAGCTAAAGTTATACATCTTGAAATTGATCCTGCAGAGGTTGATAAGAATATAAAGGTTGATGTACCGGTAATTGGTAACTGTAAAGAATCTCTTAAAATGATTACCAACAAAATAGATAAAAGATCCCATAAAAAATGGATTTCAAAATTTGATGATTTAATGAAAATTGAGTTTGATAAAGTAATTAAATCAGATTTAAGTCCAAATAAAAAAGGACTAACAATGGGAGAGTCAATTATTGCCATAAATGAATTTACTAAAGGTGATGCGATTATAGTAACAGATGTTGGGCAGCATCAAATGGTTGCATGTAGATATGCAAATTTTATAAAATCAAAGAGTAATATTACATCTGGAGGCCTTGGAACTATGGGATTTGCACTTCCTGCTGCTATGGGAGCTAAAATGGGAGCAATTGAAAGAGAGGTTGTTGCAGTAATTGGTGATGGTGGTTATCAAATGACCATTCAAGAGCTTGGAACAATTTTTCAACTTCAAATTCCTGTTAAGATTGTTATTTTAAATAATGATTTTCTTGGAATGGTTAGACAATGGCAACAATTGTTCTTTGATAAAAGATATGCCTCAACTGAAATGATAAATCCTGACTTTGTTACAATTGCTAAAGGTTATTATATTGATTCTGAAAGAGTAAAGAATAGAAAAGACTTAAAACCTGCAGTTGAGAGAATGATTAAGTCAAAAAAACCATATGTTCTTGAAGTTTGTGTGGAAAAAGAAGATAATGTATTCCCAATGATTCCCTCTGGAGCTTCTGTTTCAGATATTAGGCTAGATTAAAATGGAAAAAAGAAAAAATTATACTGTATCTGTTTACACTGAAAATAATGTTGGTCTTCTTCATAGAATTTCAGCAATTTTTTTAAAAAGACACATAAATATTGAAAGTTTTACAACATCAGAATCTGAAATAAAAAATGTATATCGATTTATTATAGTTGTAAAAATGACAAAATCTGGCGTAGAAAGGGTGATTAAGCAAATTGAGAAACAGGTCGAAGTAATAAAAGCCTTTTACCATAGAGATGATGAAACAATATTTCAAGAATCTGCATTATATAAAATGAAGTCATCTGCATTATTTGAAGAGAGACACATACAAAACATAATTAAAGATTCTAATGCAAGAATTGTTACAGTAAATACAGAGTTTTTTGTGATTGAAAAAACTGGATTTAGAGGAGATACTGAAAAACTTTATAAAGATCTTGCGCCTTTTGGCCTTCTTCAATTTACTAGATCTGGAAGAATAGCTGTGAGTAAAGAAAAGATGGGAATCTCAGAAATTTTAAATACTTTTAAAAACCAAAAATAAAAACAATGAAAAATTACTTTAACACTCTATCATTTAGAGAGAAACTAATGCAATTAGGAAAATGTAGATTTATGAGCTCATCTGAATTTAGTGATGGGGTGGAATTTCTCAAGAATAAAAAAATAGCTATTGTTGGTTGTGGTGCCCAAGGTTTACATCAAGGCCTTAATATGAGAGATTCTGGTCTTGATATTTCATACGCTCTTAGGCAGTCATCTATTGATTCAAAAAGACAATCATTTGTTAATGCAAGTACAAATAACTTTAATGTTGGTAATTTCGAAGAAATAATACCAAATTCTGACTTGGTAATAAATTTGACCCCAGATAAAAACCATACTCCAGTTGTTGAACAACTTATGCCATTAATGAAAAAAAACTCTATTCTCTCTTATTCTCATGGATTTAACATAGTAGAAGAGGGTATTAAAGTTAGAGAAGATATAACCGTTATTATGGTCGCACCAAAATCTCCAGGATCTGAGGTAAGAGAAGAGTACCTAAGAGGTTTTGGAGTTCCTACACTTATTGCTGTTCATCCTGAAAATGATACTAATGGAATTGGTTTTGAGGCAGCAAAAGCATATGCAGTATCTCTTGGATCTGATAAAGCAGGAGTTTTAGAATCATCTTTTGTTGCTGAAGTTAAATCTGATTTAATGGGTGAGCAGACAATATTATGTGGAATGCTCCAAACAGGATCAATCCTGTGTTTTAATAAAATGAAAGAACTTGGAATTGAACCTAGTTATTCTGCAAAACTTATTCAATATGGATGGGAGACTGTTACAGAAGCTTTAAAGCATGGAGGTATAACAAATATGATGGACAGATTATCAAATTCTGCAAAAGTTAAAGCATTTGAATTATCTGAGGAACTTAAAGAAATATTATCTCCATTATTTATTAAGCATATGGATAATGTCTTATCAGGTAAATTTTCCGAGACTATGATGAAGGATTGGGAGAATGATGATAAAGAACTTTTAAATTGGAGAGAAGAAACAAGTAAGACTGATTTTGAAAAGACAGATCCGACATCAGATGAAATTTCTGAGCAAGAATATTTTAATAATGGAATTTTAATGATAGCACTTGTTAAGGCTGGTGTAGAGTTAGCGTTCGAGACAATGGTTGAAGCAGGTATAAAAGAAGAGTCTGCTTACTATGAATCTCTTCATGAGCTTCCGCTCATAGCTAACCTAGTTTCCAGAAAAAAATTATACGAAATGAATAATATTATTTCTGATACTGCAGAATATGGATGCTATCTTTTTAATAATGATGCAATTCCTCTTCTCTCTAAATTCTTTGATAAAGTAGAAACTGACATAATTGGTTCAGACTCAATAAGTAAGAGTGCAAACTCTGTTGAAAATAAAAAATTAATTGAGATTAACGAATCAATTAGATACCACTCAATTGAAATAATTGGTGATGAACTTAGGCAGTACATGACTTCAATGAAATCTGTTTAATAAATGCAACTCCCTGATTTAAAAGGAGTTAGACATGCTTCTGAAAATCTTCAAGGTGTCTCCGTTTTAACTCCTTTAGTTATAAATGAGAGACTTTCAAATGATCTAAATTGTAAAATTTACTTAAAACGAGAAGATCTTCAGCAAGTTAGATCTTTTAAAATTCGTGGTGCTTTTAATAAAATTAGATCCATTGATTCAGACTATCTAAAGAATAAAACATTAGTTTGCGCAAGTGCTGGTAATCATGCTCAGGGTTTTGCATATTCCTGTAATAAGCTAAAAATTTATGGAAAAATTTATATGCCTGTTACAACTCCAAAACAAAAAATTGAAAGGGTTAAAATTTTTGGAGGTGAATATGTTGAAATTATATTAATCGGAGACAATTTTGACGATGCCCAATATGAAGCTCAAAAGCAAAATACTGACAAAGATTTATTTGTACATGCATTTGATGATGTTAATGTTATTGAAGGTCAAGGAACTATAGGATTAGAAATTCTAGATCAAGTTGATAAGCATTTTGATTATTTGATTGTTCCAGTTGGTGGAGGAGGTTTAATTTCTGGAATAATTACTGTGTTTAAAGAATTGTCTCCCAAAACAAAGATTATTGGTGTTGAGGCAGAAGGAGCTCCTGCAATGAGTAAGTCTTTAAAAGATGGAAAAATTATTAAACTAGACTCTATTGATAACTTTGTTGATGGGGTCTCAATAAAAAAAATTGGTAAAATTCCTTTTGATATTTGTAAAAAATATTTAGATGAAATTTTATTAGTTCCTGAAGGTAAAATCTGTCAAACTATACTAGATCTTTATAATAAAGATGGAATAGTGGTTGAGCCTGCAGGTGCAATAGGAATATCAGCACTTGAGTTAAACAACAAAATGTTTAAAGGTAAAAATGTTGGTGTATTAATTTGTGGAGGAAATAACGATTTTACAAGGATGGCAGAGATAAGAGAGAGGGCATTATTTTATTCTAATCTTAAACATTATTTCATTGTTAAGTTTCCTCAAAGAGCAGGTGCACTTAAAGAATTTGTAAACAATGTACTTGGTAAAAATGATGATATTACCTTTTTTGAATATGTCAAAAAAAATAACAGAGAAAATGGAACGGCAATCGTAGGTATTGAGTTAAAATTTTCTAAAGATTTAAATGATTTAGTAAAAAAGATGAAAGAAAATGGTTTCTTTGGAGAGTATTTAAACGAAAAACCAGAAACTCTTCGTTTTTTAATTTAAAATATATGTCAACAAAAACTATTAAAGTAGATCAATTAAACTGCAGGGAGTATCTTGTGGGTGGAAAATTAAAAAAATGGGATGGAGATACTTCAGAAGTTTATTCAACAATAAGCTCTGACCCTAAAAAACCATATTCTAAAACACTTCTAGGTTCAATACCTGACATGGACTCAGAATCCGCATTAGAGGCTCTTGAATCAGCTAAAAAAGCGTTTGATAGAGGTCAAGGTAAATGGCCTACCATGAAGGTTAGGGACAGACTTAAGTGTATGAAGAGGTTTGCGGATAAAATGCAGGAACATAGAGAAGTTGTAGTTAACCTTTTAATGTGGGAGATAGGAAAAAACAAAAAAGACTCTGAAAAAGAGTTTGATAGAACAGTAGACTATATTTACGATACAATTAATGAATACAAAAAGATTGATAGATCTTCTGCTAGATTTGAAAAAGATTCAGGTATTCATGCACATATTAGAAGGGGTCCTTTAGGAGTTGTTTTATGCTTAGGGCCATATAATTATCCATTAAACGAAACTTTTTGTTTGCTAATACCGGCTATTCTAATGGGTAATACAACTATTTTTAAACCTGCAAAACATGGAGTCCTTTTAATCGCTCCTTTGTTAAATGCCTTCAAGGAATGTTTTCCTCCTGGGGTAGTTAATATCCTCTTTGGAAGAGGAAGAAAAATATGTCCTCCTATAATGCAAACAGGTTATATTGATGTTCTTGCACTAATTGGACATAGTTCATCTGCTGTTGCACTACAAGATCAGCATCCTAATAAAAATAGGCTTAGACTTGTTTTAGGACTAGAAGCAAAAAATCCTGGTATTATATTGCCAGACGCTGACCTTGACTTAACTATTCAAGAATGTATTTCAGGTTGTCTGTCATATAATGGACAAAGATGTACAGCACTTAAAGTTTTATATGTTCATGAATCAATAGTAGATGAATTTAATAAGAAGTTTGCACAAGCGGTTGATGATTTAAAATTTGGAATGCCATGGGAAGAAGATTCTTTTTTAACACCCTTGCCTGAACCATCCAAACCAAAATATATAAGAGATTTAATTGATGACGCAGTCTCTAAAGGTGCATCAATAGTTAATAAAAAAGGTGGACTAGTCACTGAAAACTATTGTTTCCCTGCAATATTATATCCTGTAAACAAAAATATGAGAGTATACGAGGAAGAACAGTTTGGTCCTGTAATTCCAGTAATTTCATTTAAGGATATAGATGAACCTCTTGATGATATGGCAAATTCAGAATATGGTCAACAAGTAAGTCTTTTTGGAAGTGATACAAAACAACTGGGCCCGCTTATTGATACTCTTGCAAACTTAGTATGTAGAGTAAATCTTAATAGCTCATGTCAAAGAGGTCCAGATATCTATCCTTTTACAGGTAGAAAAAATTCTGCTGTAAGTACTTTAAGTGTTCACGATGCTTTAAGAGCATTTTCTATTAGAACTTTTGTAGCTTCAAAAGATAATATTCATAATAATAGGATACTTAAAAAACTGTTAGACTCCAATGACTCTAATTTTATTTCTACAGACTATATACTCTAATTTTTTTCAATAAAATCTGCTATATAGTTACCAACTTGATCTGTTGAGAATGAGTTTTTACCTGAGCTCAGGTCAGGTGTTACATATTTATTTTTAAGAGATTCTTCAACTGCTTTATTAATAATTTCTGATTCTTTTTTCAAATTAAATGAATGATCTAGCATCATTGAAAGAGATAAAATTGAAGCAATTGGATTTGCAATATTTTTTCCTGCTGCCTCTGGGTAAGAGCCATGAATTGGCTCATATAGAGCGTTTTCAGAACCAACTGAGGCAGACGGCATAAGCCCCATTGACCCAGAAATGACTGAAGCTTCATCTGTTAAAATATCACCAAAAAGATTTGAAGTAATCAATACATCATATGAATTTGGCCATTGAACTAATCTCATAGCAACAGCATCTACAAATTCATATGAGACCTCTATATTTGGATAGTTTTTTTCCATACTTTGAACTGTTTCTCTCCAAAGTCTCGATGTTTCAAGAACATTTGCTTTATCAACACAACATAACTTATTTGATCTTTTCTGTGCATACTCAAATCCTATTTTTGCAATCCTAATAATTTCATCTCTATTATATTCACATGTGTCAAATGCAAAATTATCATTATCCTTTCTACCTCTTTCTCCAAAGTAAATACCTCCGGTTAATTCTCTAACAAAAAGGATATTAGTTCCAGATATTCTTTCTTCTTTAATTGGTGACATCTCTAATAAGGATTCAAAGACCTTTGTAGGACGGAGGTTTGCATATAGTCCTAGCTTCTTTCTCATTTTGAGTAAACCTTGTTCAGGTCTTACCTTAGCTTTTGGATCATTATCATATTTAGGATCGCCAATTGCACCAAAAAGAATTGCATCTGAGTTTAGACATACTTGATGAGTTTCATCTGGATAGGGATCATTGTATTTATCAATTGCAACTGCTCCAACTAATCCACTTTCTAATTCAATTTTATGATTAAATTTTTTACCTAAAGATTTAAGTACTTTAATAGATTGTTCAGTAACTTCAGGTCCAATTCCATCTCCAGATAATACAGCTATTTTTAAAATCATAATTATTCAGTATTTAACATTTTCTCTGTTGCTTTGATAGCAGATACTGTTTGATCTGTATCAAGCCCTCTTGTTTTAAATTTTTTTGATCCAGTATCCCAAGTAATAGTGGTTTCACAAAATGCGTCTGAATCACTACCTGGGGGGATACGAACAGCATAATCAATTAATTTTGGAAGTACCTTTTTCCTTTTAGAGTATATTTTTTTTAATGCATTCATAAATGCATCAAACTGGCCATCACCCGAACAGCTTTCTTGATAAAGTTCATCATTAATAATTAATGAAAGAGAGGCAGATGGTCTAAGAGTCTTTGCATGTGTTAAAACATAAGATTCAATTATTATGTCTTTCTTTTTTGTTGGATATTCAAGAATATCACTAATAATATAAGGAAGATCTTCAATTGTAACCTTCTCTTTTTTATCTCCTAATTCAATCACTTTAGATGTTACAACGCTGAGTTCATCATCATTTAGTTTAATTCCTAATTCATCTAGGTTCTTTTTAATATTAGCTTTTCCAGAAGTCTTTCCAAGAGCATATTTTCTTTTCCTGCCAAATCTACTTGGATTCAAGTTGTTGAAGTACAAATCTTTTTTATTATCACCATCTGCGTGAACACCAGCTGTTTGCGTAAAAACATTTTCGCCAACTATTGGCTTATTAGACGATACACTTTGTCCAGAAAATGTTGAAATTAATTTACTTGCTTTAAATAAATTCTTCTCTTTAACATTTATTTTGTATTCTGGTAAGAAGTCTCTAATTGCTGCAACAGCGCTTGACAGGGGAGTATTACCAGCCCTTTCCCCCATTCCGTTTATTGTAAGATGAAGGCCATTACAACCAGCTCTAACAGCTTCTAATGAGTTTCCAACACTTAAATCATAGTCATTATGTCCATGAAAGTCTATATGAAAATTTGGATATTTATTTCTTACTTCATTTATGAATTCATAGGTTTCAAAATGAGTTAAAATTCCTAGGGTGTCAGGAAGTAAGACTCTTTTGATATTTTTTGTTTTTAAAAAATCCAAATAATCGATAACATAATCTTTGCTATTCTTCATTCCATTACTCCAATCTTCAAGATATATGTTAGTGGTTATCGAATTTTTTTCTGCAATATCAATAGTTTTTGATATGTCATTAAAATGTTGATCAGGTGTTTTCTTTAATTGGTGCTTTAAATGATTTAAGGAGCCTTTAGTTAAAAGATTTTGCACTTTACATCCTGAGTCTAATAGCCATTGTATAGATTTTCCTTCATCAATAAATGTTAAAACTTCAATACTATTTATTCTACTATTACTTTCTGCCCAGCTAGATATTTCCTTAACTGAGTTAAGTTCTCCCTCAGATACTCTTGCAGAGGCAACTTCTATTCGATCAATTTTAAGATCATCTAACAAAAGCTTTGCTATTGTAAGTTTCTCTTTTGG
The DNA here is from genome assembly GCA_902558025.1 of uncultured Bacteroidota bacterium. Taxonomy (GTDB): domain Bacteria; phylum Bacteroidota; class Bacteroidia; order Flavobacteriales; family Flavobacteriaceae; genus Marisimplicoccus. The sequence goes on from CACECH010000001.1 coordinate 65,229, forward strand.
TGAATATGATACTCCTGAGGTCTGTTCTCCATCCCTCAGAGTAGTATCCATTATTTCGATATGTTTGGGCATTAGTATGGTGAATTATTGGCAAATTTAGATATTTCTTGCTTCTTATTTATAAGGTAATCTATATCATCAAAACCATTTGACATGTTGCTCTTTTTGTAAGAGCTAATATTGAACTTTTCAGACTTTCCGGTTTCAATAATCTTAAATTCTTGAATTTCAAGGTTTACCTCAAAATTACTTTTTGAATTTTTATCAATTTGGGAAAAAATATCAACTAAAAATTCCTCAGAAACTTGAATGGGAAGAACACCAATATTTAAACAGTTGTTTTTAAATATATCAGCAAAAAAACTTGATACGACTGCTCTGAACCCGTAATCATATATTGCCCAAACCGCATGCTCTCTTGAAGATCCACATCCAAAATTTTTGCCTGCAACAAGTATCCTTCCATTGTAGATTTTATTGTTTAAAGGAAATGAATCAATAGTAGTACCATCTGAGTTGTATCTCCAATCTTTAAAAAGATTTTCACCAAACCCTTTTCTTTCAGTTGCTTTCAAAAATCTTGCTGGGATAATTTGATCTGTGTCTACATTATCGATATTAAGAGGAACAGCTGAACTGTTCAGAATGTTAAATTTATCGTAAGCCATTTTAAATAATTTCTCTTGGATCAGTTATTTTTCCTGTAATAGCAGTAGCAGCAGCGACCAACGGGCTTGCAAGTAAAGTTCTAGCACCAGGTCCTTGTCTTCCTTCAAAATTTCTATTTGTGGTACTTACCGCATATTTTCCCTTGGGTATCTTGTCATCATTCATTGCTAGACATGCAGAACAACCAGGTTCTCTCAATTTAAAACCGGAATCAGTTAAGATATCTAAAATTCCTTCATCTTTAATGCTTTTTAATACTTTATGTGATCCAGGAACAAGCCAAGCATCAACATCATCAGATTTTCTTCTACCTTTTATTAAGCTGGCAAATGCTCTAAAATCTTCAATTCTACCATTTGTACAACTTCCAAGGAAGACATAGTCAATTTTTTTACCAATCATCATTTCACCTTCACTAAACTCCATATAATCGAGTGCCTTTTGATATGATGATTCTGAGTCTGAACCGGAACCTGGGATTGATTTAGAAATAGGAATAGCCATACCTGGATTAGTCCCATAAGTAATCATAGGTTCAATATCACTTGCATTAAAGTTAAATTCTTTATCAAAAATTGCATCATTATCAGTATTTAAGGATTTCCAATAGGATAGAGCATTATCCCATACCTCTCCTTTAGGAGCATATTCTCTGCCTTTTATGTATTCAAATGTTTTCTCATCTGGGGCAATCATTCCACCTCTTGCACCCATTTCAATACTAAGATTACAGACAGTCATTCTACCCTCCATACTCATATTTTTAAATACTTCTCCTGAGTATTCGACAAAATATCCAGTTGCACCAGAGGAAGAAAGTCTTGATATAATATATATAGCAACATCCTTGGGTGTAACATGAGAATTTAGAGATCCATCAATGTTTATTCTCATTTTTAAAGGCTTTTGTTGCATTATAGACTGACATGCAAGAACCATTTCAACTTCAGAGGTTCCTATACCAAATGCAATAGCTCCAAATGCACCATGAGTAGATGTATGAGAATCTCCACATACAATTGTTAGTCCTGGCTGAGTTATACCATTTTCTGGACCAATAACATGGACAATCCCATTCTTATTATGACCAAGTCCCCAAAAATCAATACCATGCTCATTACAATTTTTTTCTAGGGTTTTTACCTGAATAGCTGATAGTTTATCCTTAATTGGTAGATGTTGATTTATCGTTGGTGTATTGTGGTCAGCAGTAGCAAAAGTTTTATCAGGAAACATTACTTTAAGACCTCTGTTCTTAAGCCCAACAAATGCTACTGGACTTGTAACTTCATGAATGAAGTGTCTGTCAATAAAAAGAACATCTGGACCATCTTTTATTTTTTCAATTACATGTGAATCCCAAACTTTATCAAATAGTGTTCTAGCCATAACTAATATTTTTATTCTGAAGAATTTCAGGAAAATCTGTGTCTGTCACTTCTTTCTTTTTGTCAGCTACTATTAAAAACTCATTATATACATCATCTAGCTCTTTTTTCGTTAGATTTACACCATACTGTTTCATTCTAAATGCCAGTGCAGCTCTACCACTCCTAGCTGTTAGTACAATTGATGATTTGTCTACACCAACATCAAGTGGGTCAATTATTTCATATGTTTCTCTTTTTTTAATAACACCATCTTGATGAATTCCAGAACTGTGAGCAAATGCATTAGATCCAACTATAGCCTTATTTGGTTGAACAGGCATCCCCATAAGTTCCGATACTTTTTGACTTGTTTCGTTTAGAAGTTTAGAGTTAATATTAGTATCAAGGTTTAAATCAGTATGTTGTCTTAAGATCATAACAACTTCTTCCAAAGATGTATTACCTGCTCTCTCTCCAATACCATTAACTGTACACTCAATTTGTCTTGCGCCATTAATAACTCCATATATGGAGTTAGCAGTTGCTAACCCAAGATCGTTATGGCAGTGACATGAAACTGTAACATTTTCAATCCCTTTAACATTATTCATCAAAAACTTAATCTTATCTCCATATTCACTAGGTAAGCAATAGCCAGTTGTATCGGGAATATTTAAAACAGTAGCTCCAGACTTAATAACTTCTTCACATACTTTTGCAAGAAATTCATTATCTGTTCTACCAGCATCTTCGGCATAAAATTCAACATCGTCCACGTACTTTCTTGCATGAGCAACTGATTTTTTTGCTATTTCAATTATAGAATCTTTATTTGAGTTGAATTTATATTTAATATGAACTTCAGATGTGCCTATACCAGTATGGATTCTGGGTTTTTTTGCATTTTTTAATGACTCAGCTGCAACATCAATATCTTTTTCGTTAGCTCTACTTAAAGCACATACTGATGCGTTTTTTATAATCTTGGAGATTTCGACAACCGATTTAAAATCTCCAGGACTTGAAATTGGAAAGCCTGCTTCAATGATGTCAACTCCAAGTAGATCAATTTTCTCTGCTAAAATTAATTTACTTTTGGTATCAAGTTTACAACCTGGAACCTGTTCTCCATCTCTTAAAGTTGTATCAAAAATTTGAACCTGATTTTTCATTACTTACTAAATTATTACTTAAATGATGATAGTTAAAAAAAAGTATATTAATTTTACAATGTCCGAAAACATTAATTAATATTTAAAATATTGATAATCAATAATATAAATAATATATATATACAATGACTACTGATATCAAAGATAATCTTTTTGTGCTTATAAAATCCTTAACAAAGTCTGAGAAAAGACAATTTAAACTTTATGTTGGAAGAATGGATTCTAATGAAGATTCAAAGTTTTTAAACTTATTCAACCTTCTAGACAAGATGAGAAAATACGATGAAAATAAGATTATTGAAAGTAATATAGTTACAAAGCAACAGCTTTCAAATCTTAAAGCCCATCTTTATAAACAAATATTAATTAGTCTTAGATTAAATCCACAGCATAAAAATGTTAAGCTTCATATTAGAGGTCAGATTGATTTTGCAACTATTTTATATCAAAAGGGACTTTATAAGCAAAGTTTAAAGATTCTTGATAAAGTAAAGTCATATGCTTTAAAATATGATGAAAATACTTCTGCATATGAAATCGTAGAGTTTGAAAAATTAATTGAATCATTATATGTAACAAGAAGTCTTACTAACAGGACTGATGAATTAGTTAATCAGACAAATCATCTAAAACAGCTTAATGATGTTTCAAGTTCATTATCAAATATCTCTCTTCAACTATATGAGAAGCTAATTAAAGCAGGATATGCAAAAAGTGACTCTGAGTCAAAAGAGATTAAAACAATATTTGATGAAAAAATTAAATACTATAACCCTGAAAACTTAGGATTTAGAGAAAAACTAATTTATTATCAATCATGGGTATGGTATAGTCTCTTGGCTCAAGATTTCCTTTCAAGTTATAAATATGCATCAAAATGGATCGATACATTTAACAACAAACCTGAGATGATAAAAATTCATCCAGTTTACTATTTGAAAGGCTATAATTTTTTACTTGAGGCATTATCTCTAATAAAATACCCATCTAAATTTAAAAACCGTTTGGATGATATGATAAAAGTTGTTGAGGATGAATCATTTCCTGTTAATCAGAATTTAAATGCATTAATTTTTTTATATAAATACAACAATCTGTTCAATCTTCATGTTTTAGAGGGAACATTTAAAGAGTCAATAAAAATTATTCCTGAGGTCCTAGATGGTATTGAAAAAAATAAAAATTTTATTGATCACCATCACATTATGCTTCTATATTATAAAATTGCTTGTATGTATTTTACAGTTGATGAGTTTGATAAATGTATTAAATATACCAGCTTAATAATGAGAAATAAAAATATAAAAATGAGGGAAGACCTTCAATGTTTTACTAGAATTCTAAATCTTATAGCTCATTGGGAGGCAGGACTTGATTTTAATTTGGATAAAATTATAAAGGAAACATATAATTATTTGGATAAGCTTAATGATTTACATGAAGTTCAAAAAACAATTCTGAAGTATCTGAACGGATTGGAGAATATTTACCCAGGAGAAATAAAAGGTTTCCTGAGAAATCTTTATAATGAACTAAAAAAATATGAAGATGATCCATATGAAAAAAGAGCTTTTCTTTACCTAGATATTATTTCTTGGTTAGAAAGTAAAATAGATAGAAAGCCTTTGCAAAACATTATAAAAGAAAAAGCTATTTTGATTAATAGGAAGGAGAAGCAGTCCACAGTCCTGTCATAGGAGTATCTGCTTTTAAAAATATTTTATTTTTGGAAACAGGATGGATAAACTCTACCCTCCTTGAGTGAAGATAAATGCCACCGTCTTTGTTTGATCTTTTTGAACCATACTTTAAATCTCCTTGAATTGGGTATCCTAATTCTGAAAAACTGCATCTAATTTGATGATGTCTTCCGGTTATAAGTTCAACTTCTAATAAACAATAATTATCTAGTGTCTTAAGTTTCTTATAGGATAAGCTTCCAAATTTTGAGTTAGTTACCTGAGATTCAAAAAAATAAGATTTATTCTGTTTTGAATTCTTTCTAAACCATCCTTCTATTTTTCCATTATTTGAAGAAAATTTATTCGATATAATTAGCCAATAGATTTTTTGTATTTTTCGATTTCTAATTATTTCATTCATTCTTGATAAAGCTTTACTGGTCTTTGCGAAAATTACTATTCCTGAGGTAGGTCTATCAATTCTATTTACTAAACCTAAATAAACATTTCCTTTTTTATTATACTTATTTTTTATGTATTCTTTAGTGATTTCAATTAATGAAATATCTCCAGTAATATCACCTTGAACAAGTATTCCAGATTTTTTATTGATGATTATCAAATGATTATCTTCAAAGAGTATTTCAGATTTTTTCAGCTTCAAATCAGTACTGCTCTTTTTCATTAGGAAAATCTCCACTTTTAATATCAGTAGAGTATTTTTTTACAGCACTGCTAACTAATGAGTCTAGATCAAGATATCTTCTTAAGAATCTTGGACTGAAGTCTTTATTCATTCCAAGCATATCTTGCAGTACAAGAACCTGTCCATCCACATAACCTCCCGCTCCAATTCCGATGATTGGAACTGTTAATTTTGAGGAGACTTCTTTTGAAAGTGTATTTGGTATTTTTTCTAATAGAACAGAGAAACAGCCGATCTCTTCAAGCATTAATGCATCATTTAGTAATGTATCAGCCTCTTGCTTATCTTTTGCTCTAACTTCATATGTCCCAAATTTATATATGGATTGAGGGGTTAAACCTAAATGACCCATCACAGGAATTCCCGCTTGGATAATTCTCTCTATTGACTCCTTAGCTTGATATCCTCCTTCTAATTTAACAGCATGAGCTCCTGATTCCTTCATTATTCTAATTGCAGATTTTAATGCCTCTTTAGAATCAGCTTGATAGGTTCCAAAGGGAAGGTCAACAATAACTAAGGCTCTGTTGACTGCCCTAACTACTGAACTTGCATGATATATCATTTGATCAAGAGTAATTGGAAGTGTAGTCTCATGACCAGCCATCACATTTGATGCAGAATCACCAACTAAAATAATATCAATTCCTGCTTCATCAATTATTTTTGCAAAACTGAAATCATAAGCAGTAAGCATTGAAATTTTATCAGAATTTTTTTTCATCTGATTAAGAATCTTAATTGTTACTCTTGATTGATTGGAGTTATTGGTCATTATATGATTTTTCACAAAAATAGTATAAATATATTTACTACTATTATGACATAATGTCATATTATTTAAATTGGCATAATGGTTGTCAATAGTTAAATAAAATTAAAGATTATGAGTAAAATTATTGGAATAGATCTAGGAACCACAAACTCGTGTGTTTCTGTTATGGAGGGAAGTGAACCGGTTGTTATACCTAATGCAGAAGGTAAAAGAACAACACCATCTGTTATTGCGTTTGTTGAGGATGGTGAAATCAAAGTAGGGGATCCTGCAAAAAGACAGGCAGTAACTAATCCTGAAAAAACAATTGCTTCAGTCAAGAGGTTTATGGGTAATAAATTCAGTGAATCATCTAATGACGTTAAAACTGTTGCATATAAAGTAGTCAAGGGTGATAACGATACTCCTAGAGTTGATATTGAAGGAAGGTTGTATACACCTCAAGAATTGTCTGCTATGGTTCTTCAAAAAATGAAGAAGACTGCTGAAGATTATTTAGGATCCAGTGTTACAGAAGCTGTAATTACTGTACCTGCATATTTTAATGATTCACAAAGGCAAGCAACAAAAGAAGCTGGAGAGATTGCCGGTCTTAAAGTGCAAAGAATTATAAATGAACCAACTGCTGCTGCTTTAGCTTATGGAATGGACAAAGGAGGTAAGGACAAAAAAATTGCAGTTTATGATTTAGGAGGTGGAACATTTGATATTTCCATATTAGAACTTGGTGACGGAGTATTTGAAGTGCTATCTACAAATGGAGATACTCATCTTGGAGGAGACGACTTTGATCAAGTTATTATAGACTTTCTTGCTGAAGAATTTAAGAAAAACGAGCAGATTGACTTAAGGGATGACTCTATGGCTCTTCAAAGGCTTAAAGAAGCTGCAGAAAAAGCTAAAATTGAACTTTCTTCATCCACACAGACAGAGATTAATTTACCATACGTAACAGCTACTTCATCTGGTCCTAAGCACTTAGTAACTTCACTAACAAGAGCTAAGTTTGAGCAATTATCTGATGAATTAGTAAAAAGATCTATGGAACCAGTTAAAAAAGCATTAAAAGATGCTAATCTAACTAAAAAAGATATTGATGAAGTGATATTAGTTGGAGGTTCAACAAGAATTCCAATTATTCAAAAGGAGGTTGAGTCATTATTTGGTAAAAAACCTTCAAAAGGAGTTAATCCAGATGAAGTTGTTGCAGTAGGAGCTGCAATTCAAGGTGGTGTTCTCTCTGGTGATGTTGAAGATGTATTATTATTAGATGTTACTCCTCTATCACTTGGAATAGAAACAATGGGTAATGTAATGACCAAGCTTATTGAATCAAATACAACAATTCCAACAAAAAAATCACAAGTTTTCTCTACTGCTGCTGATAATCAGCCATCTGTAGAGATTCATGTTCTTCAGGGTGAGCGACCTATGGCTAAAGACAATAAAACTATTGGAAGATTCCATCTTGATGGAATTCCACCTGCACCAAGAGGTGTTCCCCAAATAGAGGTTACATTTGATATTGATGCTAATGGAATAATCAATGTAAGTGCACTGGATAAAGCTACTAATAAATCTCAGGATATTAGAATTGAAGCTTCCTCTGGTTTAACAGAAGAGGAGATTGAAAAAATGAAAAAAGATGCTGAAGCTAATGCTGAAGCTGATTCAAAAGCCAAAGAGGAAGTTGATAAACTTAACAGCGCTGATCAAATGATATTCCAGACTGAAAAACAGCTTAAAGACTTTGGTGATAAATTATCTGATGATAAAAAGAAGCCAATTGAGTCTGCTCTAGAGGATTTGAAAAAAGCATATGAGTCAAAAGATTTAGAAAAAATTGATGAGACATTGAATTCGATAAACGAAGCTTGGAAAAATGCATCAGAGGAGATGTATAAAGCTCAAGCGGAAAGTGGCGCTGGTCAAACTGGAGATGGACCTACTTCAAATAGTCAAAATACAAATACTGATTCCAAAGGTGATGATGTACAGGATGTTGATTTTGAAGAAGTAAAAGAAGAATAGATTTTGATTGATAATAAATTAAAAAAGTTTATTCTTAAAGAAGCTAATGAAAGGTGTAAGGGTACTCTTGTTTCTACTTTAGATATAAATTTTACAGATGTTGGCGAAACCTTCTTAGTTGCTGAAATGCAAGTTACCCCAAAGTTACATCAACCTGCTGGTGTCCTTCATGGTGGAGCTTCTGCTGCGCTAGCAGAAACTGTTGGAAGTTCAGCTGCTGCAATTTTTTCAAAAAAAGAGAACCAGATGTTAAGAGGTGTTGAATTGTCAATTAATCATGTAAGGGGTATAAGTGAAGGAACAGTTATTGCAAAAGCTGAGCCTATCCATATGGGTAGGACAATGCAGCTTTGGAAAATATCAATAAAAAACAAAGAAGGAAAAGATATTTCGTTCGCAAAACTCACTACGTTAACAATTAATAAGTAAAACTTAAAAAAAAACTTTTATATTATTTAGTCAAAATGTAAATTTGACACTTTAAAAATATTTATATGAAAAGTGTTATTATTTGCGATATGGAAGGTTTAATTACAAACCTGAACGATGGTGCTGTCAAAATGTTTGGCTACCCTTCTGAAGAATTAGTAGGTATTAAAAGAGTTTCAATTTTTTCACCTGGAGAAATAGTTCTTCAAAATGTTTTAGGTTGGTTAAAGGATGCAAATCAAACTGGTGAACATATTACCAAAACCAATTTTATAAGAAAAGATGGTTCAAAATTTGCTGCAAAAATTAAAATTACCCCAAATTTTGGTAATGGAAAAAATAATCCACAAACAGGATATTGTGGAATCACTGAAGTAATTGATGAAGAAGTTAATATACCTATCAGTTTTGTTACAAAAATCATAAAAGGTGTAGCAATAACTAGAGTTGGTTTTGCTTCTGCATCCTTATTCCCAGTTTTTGCTATTGGATGTTATTATGCTGGAATTGGAGACAATCTATTTAGCCCTATATCTCTTACTCTGACTACTTTTGGAATATTATTCTTTCATTTATTTTCAAACTTATATAATGATTACTTTGATGTTACGCATGGAACAGATGAGGCTAACACGGAATACTTTAATGCAGGAATGGACTCAACAATTCTTCAGGGTGCTCAGTTGTCTGGAGGTAGTAGGGCAGTAGAGCTTGGTCTAATAACTTTAAAGGGTACTAAAAGTCTTGCTAATGTCATGTTTATTTTAGGTCTACTTACTGCTGCTGGAATTTTATATACAAGTTATGTAAATACTGGATCTACATTTAATGCATTTTATGCTGCAATAATTGCCTTAATTGGAGTACTTGTTGGATACTTCTATACTGCTAAACCAATAAGACTTTCTTCTAGATATGGTTTAGGAGAACTTTCAATTTTTCTTTCATTTGGACCTCTACTAACATTAGGTACTGGATTTGCCATTGCTAATGAAACAATTCAGTTATTTTCAAATGAATTTTACAATTTGATTTTACTTGGAATTCCAATTGGTCTATTGACAACTAATATTCTTTTTATAAACCAATACCCTGACTATGCATCAGATAAAAAAGTTGGTAAAAATCATTTAGTTGTTCTTTTGGGTAAAAAAGTATCAAGATGGATTTACGCTTTTAACTTAGCCATAGCTGTAGGCTCTCTTTACTATATAGCAGATAATATTCTTAATCAAACTCAAGGATCTTTGTTCTTGTATTTGTTAATTCCTGTAACAATGATATATTCATATTTCTTAATAGCTGGATTATTTAAGCACTATAACAGTAGGTCTTTGATTAAGTATAACATTCATACTATTTATTTTCATATGTTATTCTCCTTCATTTATATGATTATTTTAGCTAATTTTCAATAATGTTTCTTTGGGATAAATCATATAAACTAAAAAATTTTTGGTATTATATATTAGGATCATTTATACTGATACTATTCTCTACCATAGGGCAACTACCTATGATACCTTTTTTACCTTCAGAGTTACCTAGCCCAGATGCTGATCCTATGGATATTTTTAAAACAATTCCATCAAATCTTAGACTATTTTTACTACTCTTAAGCTTTGCATTTGTTTTACCAGGCATATGGCTAGTTGTAAAAAAACTACATGACTTACCTATTATGTCAATTCTATCTAGTAGAAAAAAAATTGATTTAGAAAGGGTTTTGTATTCTTTTATGCTATGGGGTACAGTTGTTTCTGCCTTTGTTTTTTTAGAGTATTCTCTTAATCCTGAAAACTACGTTTTCAATTTTAAAGTTAAAGAATTTTTAATCTTAGCAGTAATAGCAATTTTGTTTATACCTATTCAAACTAGTGTTGAGGAGATTGTTTTTCGAGGTTATTTAATGCAAGGTTTTGGTCATTGGTTGAATAGTAGATTTATGGCACTTTTCTTGACATCTACTGTTTTTGGATCTTTACATCTAGCTAATCCTGAGATTACAGCACTTGGATACGAATTTGTAATTCTATACATAACAGTTGGTTTCGTCTTAGGAATTATGACACTTATGGATGATGGTCTTGAACTTGCTTTAGGTTTTCATGCTGCTAATAATCTTATAGCCGCATTACTTGTAACAGCAGATTGGACTGTATTTCAAACAGAATCAATTTTAATTGATATATCTGAGCCAAGCCTTGGTATTACTGATTGGATTACTCCTTTTATTGTTTTCCCTATTCTTCTTGCTTTATTTGCAAGGAAGTATTCATGGACAAACTGGAAAGAAAAATTATTTTCTAAGGTTAGATAATTTTAATTCCATCTTTATATCACTCCTTTTGTAGGGTGCATCTGGATTATCTATTTCTTTAAATCCAAATTTATTATAAAGGTGAATTGAATTTTTTAAAACTGTGTTGGAGTAAAGTATTACTGATTCAAAATTATTCTTTACAGAATAATCAATTATAAATTGTAATAATTGATGACCTATTCCATTTCCTCTTAAATCTTTTTTTACAGCCATTTTATTTAATTCATATATATTTTTTTCTCTGGGAATTAGAGCCATAGTCCCAACGACTTCAGTATCATAAAGAGCAAAAAAAATGTATCCACCCTTATCGATTATTTCTTCTTTACAGTTTTTGAGTACCTTTTCATCATATTCCTCAACATAAAAAAATTCACTTAACCAATCGTAATTTAGATCATAGAAGTATTTAGAATATTTATCTGAGTAAGATACTATTTCAACCTTCATTATTTGTCATTCTTTCAGGATTGACATATTTATCAAACTCTTTTTCTGATAAATAATTTAGTTGAATACATGCTTCTTTAAGCGTAATGTCCTCTTTATAAGCTTTATTAGCTATTTCTGCTGCTTTGTAGTATCCAATTTTTGAGTTTAAAGCAGTTACAAGCATTAGAGAATCATTTAAAAATCTTTCTATTTTCTTTTTATTTGGTCTTAGACCTTCAATACAGTTTTTTGAGAAACTCAAACATGCATCTCCTAGTATTTTTGATGACTCTATAATATTGTAGGCGAATAAAGGCTTAAAAACATTTAACTCAAAGTGACCATTAGCCCCTGCAAAACTTACAGCCATGTCATTACCTATTATTTGGGCACAAACCATTGAGATTGCTTCACATTGTGTTGGATTAACTTTTCCTGGCATTATAGAACTTCCCGGCTCATTAGCAGGTAATATTAGTTCACCTAATCCAGATCTTGGTCCAGATCCCATCAGCCTTATATCATTTGATATTTTATATATTGAGGTAGCGGCTGTCTTGATTGCACCGTGCATCTCTACAATACAATCATGAGATGCAATACCTTCAAATTTATTAGGGGATTCTTTAAATTTAAGGCCTGAGTTTTTTGAAATACTTTCAACAACTTTTTTTGAATAACCTTTAGGAGTGTTTAGCTCAGTTCCAACAGCAGTTCCTCCAATCGGTAACTCTGATAAGTGATCCATTGCATTTTTAATAGATTTAATTCCATTATCTATTTGAGCTACATAACCTGAGAACTCTTGGCCAAGAGTAATAGGAGTAGCGTCCATAAGGTGAGTTCTTCCAATTTTGACAATTTTGTTAAACTCCTTTGACTTTTTATTTAGACTATCTCTTAATATTTTTAGGTTAACTAAGGTATTATCAGTAATTATCTTCATAGCAGCAATGTTTATTGCTGTAGGAAAACTATCATTTGATGATTGTGAAAGATTAACATCATCATTAGGTGATAGAGTTTTTTCTGATTCTCCAAGTTTTTTTCCTTCAATTATATGAGCTCTGTTTGAAATTACTTCATTTACATTCATATTAGTTTGAGTTCCAGAGCCAGTTTGCCAAATAACTAAAGGAAATTGTTCATTATGTTTATTTGAAATAATTTCATCACATACTGCTTGGATAAGTTCAGACTTTTCTTTTGACAAGACTCCCAATTCATGGTTAGTAGCTGCAGCTGATTTTTTTAAAATAGCATAAGCGTGAATTATCTCAATTGGCATTGAGGATGGGTTCCCAATTTTGAAGTTTTTTTTTGATCTCTCGGTTTGAGCACCCCAAAGCGAGTCTTTAGGAACCTTTACCTCTCCAAGTGTATCTTTTTCTATTCTGTAGTCCATGATCCTTTGTAATTTACTTAAAAAAAATTACTTTTGTTTAGCATTTACAAATATATGGAGTTTCAACAATACCTCGGTTTTTTAGCTTTTTTAGCAATATTCACAATGGGCTTTTGGCTCATGATTTTTTTAGCGATAGTAGCACCATATTGGGCTTCATCATATGTATTCCAAAAGATAAAAGATTTTATATCTAGGAAATTAAAATCTTAGTTGTTAAAGATAGGTCCTTCATCACCCCCTTCACTGTAATTCTGCTGATCTCTTTGAGTCCTTCTTTTTCTCCTATTATTCTTATCTTCACTAATTATATATGAAAATGTAAGGATTAGAGTAGGCTCTCTCCACTGCCCTTCAGATTCTGACCTGAAAGTTTCTCTTGTTGTAGTAGATCTCCATCTACCAGTATTAAATAAATCAGAATATCTAAGTGATATGTTACCTTTTCTGTCAAGAATATTTTTTTGAATTGCTGCTGTTGTAAATCCAAAAGACTTTCTTTTAGAAAAAGCAGTTTCACTTGGACCTCTTAAAAATCCAAAGAATTGAATACTATAATCTTTTGGAAGTCTAATAAATCCATTAAATCTAGCACTCCAATTTGTGTCATCTGAATCAAAGTTTTGATTTTCATAACTACCTCTAATCTTTTCAGAATTAAGTGTAAAACTTCCATTTAGTCTAACCGATCTTGATGGAGTATATGTAATACTTACTTCTGATCCAATTCTTTTATTTGTTGATAAGTTAATTGGATAATACTCTAGTACAGGAACTTGTAATACAGGGTTATCATTACTTGAATCAACTATCAAGTCAACAAGCTGACCAGTTTCTTGCTGAATTCTCTCAACATTACCATCTGATTGCCTGAAGAACAGGGATGTGTTAATTGTTATTTTTTTAAATCTTTTTAAATAGTCAATTTCATAAGCAGATGAAAATGTAGGGTCTAAGAATGGATTCCCTCTTCTGTATTGTGTAATAGAGTTTCTTCTTGGAAAAGGATTAATATCCCATCCTCTTGGTCTTCTTATTCTTTTGCTATAACCAAGTGTTAGTGACTCTAGATCAGAAATTTCATAAGCTAAATTTAAAGTTGGAAATAAGTCTGAATACTTCTTTATTTCAAATTGACCAGTAGTTTTTTGATTAATTTCTTGCTTTGAATCTTCAAATCTTAGTCCTAGTAAAGCAGAAAATTTGTTAAACTTTTTACCAAACTGACCGTATAGTGAATTAATATTTTCTGTGTAGTTAAATACATTAGATAGTCCACTATCTGATATATATGAGGTGCCTTGAAGGAAAGAGACATCATAATCAGTTTCCCTCTCTAAGAATCTACCTCTATATCCAAATTCTATTTCAGTGTTTTCATCAATTGGGTAAACGTAATCTATTTGGGCAAGAAGTCTATTTTGAAAATCTATATTTGTTGTTCTTTCAAATTCAGATTCAGATACAAAAGGAAGTGTTGAAAAATCTTCTATATTATCAATTGAATTTTCATCAGATTCTTCATAAGATATTCTTGCACTAAGAGTATGACCATCCTTATCAAAATCTTTGTAAAAATCAAGTGCATATTCAAACGACTCTTCAAGTTCTTCATCATTGGCAATTCTTTCATTAGTAGCAGATGTGATACCATTGGTTATATCATTTACAATGTTCCTTGAGTTGCTAAGTTCATCTCCTTTTCTATAAAACCCACTTAATGTTAGCGAGGTCTTGTCATCAAAGTAATATTCTAAACCTAGATTTAAAAAAATGTTTTTTTCATTTCGAGTACTTTTGTTTGAGCTTTCGATTTCAAGATTATTTCTAAAGTATTCTGTTTCCGAGAAAAAGTTACCGTTATTGTCAGAGTCCTTATATGTAGTAGTATTGAATATATTTAACTTATCATTCCTAAGGTTAAATGTGCCAGAACCACTACTATTCTTTGGGGAGCCAATACTTCCATTAACATTACCGTTAAATCCTAATAAATCTTGTTTCTTTAAAATAATATTTAGAATGCCAGCGGTACCTTCAGCTGAATATCTAGCAGAAGGAGATGTAACAACCTCGACTTTTTCAATGGATTCAGAAGGAATTGACCTTAGCCCTTGTGGCCCTGATAACCCAACTAGACCTGATGGCTTACCATTAATCAAAATTCTTACATTATTGTTTCCTCTTAATGAAATATTACCATCAAAGTCAACATCGATTGATGGTATATTAGCTAAAACATCAGATACATTTCCGCCTCTAACAGTAATGTCTTGTCCAACATTGTATATTTTCTTGTCTAATCTAACTTCAACCTGTGTTCTCTCAGCTCTAACTTCAACTTCTTCGAGAACTGATACATCTAGATTTAAAGAAATAGTTCCTAAATCAGTATTTCCTCTAATCAATAAGTTATTGTTTGTATAAGACTCAAATGAAATATAATCAATACTAATCTCATACATACCTGGTGATACCTCAACAGAAAATTTACCATCTTCTCCTGTTATACCTCCAAAAATATTTTCAGGATTTCTTTTATTCTTTAAAGTAACTGTTGCATATTCAAGGAGTTCATCGGTTTCTGAGTCAATGACTGAACCAGAAACATTAAATCGCATATTTTGATATTGCTGGTAATTAGCACCTCCAGTTTGCTGTGAAAATAAAGATGCACTAAATAGGATTAGAAATAATCTGAATAAATTTTTCATATAATTTTTTTGTTTGGCGTGGCAAATATATTTTAATAAGGTTGAACGTAAACCCAACGTTTTGTTAAAAAAGTCTAATCATTTTTCTTTGACTTCTTTCTTCTTTTCTTGATTAATGATTTCTGAGTCTCACTTAGAGAATTGTAAAACTTTTTTCTAATTGTGTCAATCCTTTTATCATACTTTTCAATAAGTTCTTTTTGATCTAAAGAAAAAGATGCAATGATTTTACTTCTTTTTTGACTGTATGTCAATGTGCTATCAGCAATCATCTCTTTTTGTTTTGTTGAAAAAGTTTTTCTTATAGCATCTCTTTGTTTGTTAAGATACTTTCTCTCTTTCTCGATTAATTCTTTCTGATAACTTGATAAGGTCTCAATTAACTCTTGGGAGTATTTATGAGAATGCTTTCTTTTTTCTTGACTATATGATAAGTTAATAGTCAAAATAGTTACTAAAAATATTAATAAGATATTATTTAAACTTTTCATATTCACTTTGAAACAAAAATTTCTAAATAGTTTAATTACCAAAATAAATTTCATTTAAAACTAAAGATTCTGAATAAAAATCAATTATGTATTCATCAGTAATTTCCTCACCTGAAATCACAGTAGATATTATTGGTGAATTTGAATCAAATTCTGTTAAATTTTCATTGTTTAATGGAAAATTATAAAAAATCAATGTTCCAATGAATATAGCAGCTATTGATAGATAATAATAGCTGTAGTTATAATCTTCAGTTGGCTGTTTCTCTTTGAGATTAATTTTACCTAAAATTTCTTCTCTAGATCTTTTAAAATAATCTTTAGGAACTTTGAGTCCCAACTTTTTATAGTGATGATTCATTTATTTCTTTTTTTATTTTTTTTTCTACTGAATAGTATACTGACTTAACAGTATTAATATTTACATCTATTAATTTAGATATCTCCTCAAATTTAAGTTCATCAAAGTATTTCATGTTAAAAATATTTCTTTGCCTAATAGAAAGCTCTGATAATATTTGATGAAATTTCAGAGATAGATTATCTGCATCAAAAAATGTATCTGCAAATAATTTTTTTGAATAATTGACATCTTTAGAATCCAGTTCAATTTTTTTCATTTTAGATTCTTTATTCAAAAAACGAATTGACTCATTATAAGCAATTCTATATATCCAAGTGCTTAGTTTGCTTTTTTCTTTGAAATTATCAATTCCTTTAAAAACTCTAATATAAGTATCTTGTAATACATCATTAGCTGAATCATGAGACAATACCATTTTCCTTATCATCCAATATATTTTTTCTTGATATAAATCTACAAGAAGTTTAAATCCTTTATCTTTTGAAGCAGGATTCTTTAATAATTTAAGTAAAGCACCTTCTTTCAATCTATATTTTTTCTTTTTAGACCTAGAAAAAAATAAAAAGTTGAGGTAGGAGTTGGGAATGTTATTTAAGAGATTTAACTATAGCTTCAAAAGCATTCGGATTATTCATGGCTAAGTCAGCTAAAACTTTTCTATTTAAAGTAATTTTATTAGTCTTTAGTTTGAACATAAACTCACTGTAAGTTAATCCGTGTTGATGAGCAGCAGCATTAATTCTCATAATCCATAAGGATTTGAAATTTCTTTTCTTTGTCTTTCTATCTCTATATGCGTATAGTAATGCTTTTTCAACAGCATTCTTTGCAACTGTCCAAACATTTTTTCTTCTACCAAAGTATCCTTTGGCTTGTTTTAGTATTTTTTTTCTTCGAGCTCTCGAGGCTACTGAATTTACTGATCTTGGCATTGCTAATTATTTTAATCTTAACTGTCTTTTAATATTGTTTTCGTCACTTTCATGAACTAGGCCAAAATGAGTAAGCCTTAGTTTTCTTTTTTTTGATTTTTTTGTCAAAATATGATTTTTAAAAGCGTGTTTTCTTTTAATTTTTCCTGATCCAGTTACTTTAAACCTCTTCTTAGCGCTGGATTTTGTTTTCATTTTAGGCATAGTTCCTCTTTTTTAATTCTTTTTTGGTGTTATATACATAATCATCCTCTTTCCTTCTAACTCTGGCATCTGTTCTACTTTTCCTATTTCTTCCAGGTCTTGAGCCAATCTTAATAATAAAATCTGACCTTGTTCCTTAAAAATAATTGATCGTCCTTTAAAAAACACAAATGCTTTTAATTTTGCACCCTCATTTAAAAATTTTTCTGCATGTTTCTTTTTAAACTGGTAATCATGTTCATCTGTTTGAGGTCCAAATCTTATTTCCTTAACAATAATTTTAGTTGCCTTTGATTTAAGTGCTTTATCCCTCTTTTTCTGCTCATATAAGAATTTCTTGTATTCAAGAATTTTACATACAGGTGGAGATGCTTTTGGAGAAATTTCTACTAAATCTAGTTCTAAATCTCTAGCAATTCTTAGGGCCTCACTTGTAGAATAAATACCTCCATCTACGTTATCACCAACTAATCTAACTTCATATGCTGTAATCTTTGAGTTGATTTTATGAGGATCTTCTTTAATTACTCTTTGGAATCTCCTGTTTGATTTTCTTCTTCTTATAGCTATAACAATTATTTTTAGTTAATATTAAATTTTGGGATACAATCTGAAATCTCTTTCTTAATTATATCTACAAATTTTTTAATCTTCATTTCACCTAGATCTTCACCATGATGTCTTCTAATTGAGATTGTTTCATTTTTTACTTCATTTTCCCCAACAACAATCATAAAAGGAACCTTATTTATTTCAGATTCTCTAATTTTTTTTCCAACAGTCTCATTTCTATCATCTAAGTGCGCGCGAATTTCGTGATTTTCTAAGATATTTAAAACTTTTTGACCATAATTTTTAAAGTTCTCACTTACAATTAGGATTTCTACCTGAGTTGTTGCAAGCCATAATGGAAATAATCCTCCTGTATGTTCTAAAAGAATTGCAACAAATCTTTCCATGCTACCAAATGGAGCTCTATGAAGCATAACAGGTCTAAGATCTTCATTATTTTTTCCTTTATATGTGAGATCGAACCTTTCAGGTAGGTTGTAATCTACCTGTATAGTACCTAATTGCCAGCTTCTGCCAAGTGCATCTTTAACCATAAAATCAAGCTTAGGTCCATAAAAAGCGGCTTCTCCATATTCGACTATATAATTTAAGTCCTTTTCTTTTGCTGAATTTAAAATTGCTTGTTCAGCAATTTCCCAGTTTTCATCTGATCCTATATATTTTTCTGGATTATCCGGATCTCTTAATGAGACTTGAGCATAAAAATCACTGAACCCTAAAGATTTAAATACATATAAAACTAAATCAATAGTGTTTTTAAATTCTGAATCAACCTGGTCAGTTGTACAAAAAATATGGGCATCATCAACAGTAAATCCTCTCACTCTGCTTAATCCATGTAATTCTCCACTTTGTTCATATCTGTATACTGTTCCAAATTCTGCCATCCTATAAGGTAAATCTCTGTAACTAAGTGGTTTAGAATTAAATATTTCACAATGATGTGGGCAATTCATTGGTCTAAGCATAAATATTTCACTATCATTCGGAGTAAGTATTGGTTGAAAACTATCTTCACCATACTTTTCATAATGCCCTGAAGTAATATATAATTCCTTGGAGCCTATATGAGGTGACATTACTTTTTTGTATCCTGCTCTTCTTTGAGCGTCTTCAAGGAAATTTTGGAGCCTATCTCTCAACTCTGTTCCTTTAGGTAACCAAAGAGGTAAACCCTGACCAACCTTTTTTGAAAAAGTGAATAGTTCTAATTCCTTGCCTAGTTTTCTGTGATCTCTTTCTTTAGCCTTTTCAACAAGTTCAAGATATTCAGTTAGAAGTTTTTGTTTTGGAAAAGATATTCCGTAGACTCTTGTCAACTGATTGTTTTTTTCATCTCCTCTCCAGTAGGCTCCAGCAACATTCAGAAGTTTAACTGCTTTAACTATTCCAGTTGAAGGAATATGTCCTCCTTTACATAAATCCGAGAAATTAGAATGATCACAAAATGTTATTGATCCATCCTCAAGCCCCTCAATTAATTCAACTTTGTATTCATTATTCTCTAACTTATAGAAATCTAGTGCTTCTGTCTTTGATACAGATTTCATTATAAAACTATGATCTTCTCTTGCTAACTCTAAAAATTTTGATTCAATTCTATTAAAATCCTTTTCAGAAAAAACATCGTCGCCAAAATCAACATCATAATAGAATCCATTTTCAATCGAAGGACCTATGGTAAGTTTAGACTTAGGATAAAAAGATTTGATTGTTTGAGCCAGAATATGTGCAGACGAATGCCAAAAGGCTTGTTTGCCCTCATTATCATCCCATGTGAAAAATTTGATTGAACCATCCTTATTAATTGGTGATTCTGTTTCAACTATTTCATCATTATATGATGCAGATATAACTTTTCTAGCTAATCCTTCACTTATGCTTTTAGCTACATCAATAACTTTAGTTCCTTTTTCAAACTTTTTTACTGATTTATCTGGAAAACTAACATTAATCATAGTATAGTATCAACTTTCAAAAATAATTCAATTTAATTTATTCTTTGGCCCTAAAGTTCCATTTAATATATTACTTATTCCTCTGTACCCGAAATAAATAGCTGAAACAAGAAGAATAACACCAATTATAAGGACAACAATAAAAAGAGGGTGATCTTCATTATTAAATGCTTGAGAAACTAGTACAGGTCCAATAAAGCAAAGCGAAATACCTGTAAAAACTTGAATAAAGCCTTTTTTTAGGAATTTATTCATTATTAAAGTTATCTATTGCTAAACGAATACTTTTGTGTTTCAAAATTAATTCATCAGCTTTACCTTCATCCACACCTAATTCTTCCATAAGAATTCTTCTAGCACGTTTATTAAGCTTAGCGTTTGACATCTGCATGTCAATCATTTTATTGCCTCTAACATGACCATCTAAAATCATTGAGATAGTGGATATCATATTCAATATTAATTTTTGTGCAGTTCCAGCTTTCAATCTAGAGCTACCAGTTAAAAACTCTGGACCAACTATAACTTCAATTTTAAAATCTGCATATTCGGATAGAGGAGAGTTTTCATTGCATACAATGCATGCAGTAGAAATATTATTTTCTTGACAATCCTTAAGACCACCAACAACATATGGAGTAGTTCCTGATGCTGCAATTCCAATAACAAAATCATCAGAATTAACTTTATGTTCAGATAAATCTTCCCATGCTTGGCTCATGTCATCTTCAGCAATCTCGATTGAGCTATATAATGCAGGTATACCACCCGCTACTAGTCCAACAACTTTTTCTGGAGGAGTCCCAAATGTTGGGGGACACTCTGAAGCATCTAAAACACCTAATCTGCCACTAGTTCCAGCTCCAATGTAAAATAATCTTCCTCCTTTTTCAATCTTTGGTGCAATGGCCGCAATAAGTTCAGAAATTTTTGGTAAAACCTTATTAACTGCTTTTAATGCATTATTATCTTCTTCATGCATTGCATTTACAAGTTCAATTACAGATTTTTTTTCTAAATCTTTATGATTTGATTCTTGTTCAGTTACTTTAATAAACTTCATTATTGGATAGCTAATTTTTTATCCAGATTACTTTTTAATTCATCTAAAAATTCTTGTGTTGTAAGAAAATTAGAGTCAACTAAATCATCTCTAAAAACTAATAAAGCTAGATCTTTAGTCATTTTTCCATCTTCAACTGTTTCAATACAAACCTCCTCTAAAGTTTTACAGAAACTAATAAGTTTTTCATTATTATCAAGTTTGCCTCTATGCATTAAACCTCTTGTCCAAGCAAATATTGAAGCTATTGGATTTGTCGATGTCTGTTCACCTTCTTGATGTCTTCTAAAATGTCTAGTAACTGTTCCATGAGCAGCTTCTGCTTCAAGTGTTTTTCCGTCAGGTGTTACTAATGTGGAAGTCATTAAACCAAGTGATCCAAAACCTTGAGCAACTACATCTGATTGAACATCACCATCATAATTCTTACAAGCCCATACAAATCCACCTTTCCATTTAATAGCAGCAGCTACCATATCATCAATTAGTCTATGCTCATAAGTTATATTTTCCTTCTCAAATCTATCTTTAAATTCGTTTTCGTATACCTCCTGAAAAATATCTTTAAATCTACCATCATATGCTTTAAGTATTGTGTTTTTTGTAGATAAGTATAAAGGCCATCTCTTGGTAAGTGCCATATTCATACATGATCTTGCAAATCCATAAATTGATGAGTCAATATTATACATTGACATGGCAATTCCATCCTCTTCAAAATTATATACTTCCCATGTTGTCGATTCTCCACCATCTTTAGGAGTAAATTTCATTTCAAGTTTTCCAGGTCCATGAGTAATTACATCAGTCGCTCTATACTGGTCACCAAATGCATGCCTACCTATACATATTGGTCTTGACCAACCTTGAACATATCTTGGGATGGATCTACATATAATAGGCTCTCTAAAAACAGTACCTCCAACAATGTTTCTAATTGTTCCATTTGGAGATTTATACATTCTTGATAACGAAAATTCCTCAACCCTTTGCTCATCTGGTGTTATTGTTGCACACTTTATACCAACATTATATTTTTTAATAGCATTAGCAGCATCAATAGTTATTTGGTCATCGGTTTTATCCCTTGACTCAATTCCTAGATCGTAATATACTATATCAAGATCTAGATAGTCTAGAATAAGTTTTTCTTTAATAAATTTCCAGATAATTCTAGCCATTTCATCCCCATCTATTTCTACTATGGGATTGGCTACTTTAATTTTTGACATAAGATTTATACTTCTTTAATCCTAGCTTTTTTTCCTCTTAATTCTCTGAAGTAATAAATTCTTGATTGTCTAACTTTACCTTTCTTATTAACCTCAATTTTCTTTAAAGCAGGCATGTTAATTGGAAAAATTCTCTCAACACCAACTGTACCAGACATCTTTCTTATTGTAAAAGTTTTTGATTGACCTCTACCTTTAATTTGAATTACTACACCTTTGAAAGACTGGGTTCTTACTTTATCACCTTCTCTAATTTCATAAAATACGGTGATTGTATCACCAGAAGAAAATGATGGAAAATCATTTTTATTAATAAGCTTTTCTTGAACTAAATTAACTACAGTATTCATTGAAATAATTTATTTATGATTTGAATTAAATCAAATCCGTGCAAAAATAAACCTTTTTATTCATTATCAAAAAGATTTGGCCTAAGTAATTTTGTTCTTTCCAAAGATTTCTTATCATTCCATTTTTGTATTTCACTTTGATTTCCTGATAGAAGAACTTTAGGTACTTCGAAGCCTTTATAAACTTCAGGTCTAGTATAAATAGGTGCTGCTAATAAATTATCTTGAAAAGTATCTGAAAGTGCAGAGGATTCATCACCTATGATACCAGGTAGAAGTCTAATAATAGAGTCACAAAGAACTGCAGCAGGAAGTTCACCTCCTGAAACAACATAATTTCCAATGGATATCTCCTTTGTTACAATATGTTCTCTAACCCTATGATCAATTCCTTTATAATGTCCACAGATAACTATAATATTTTTTAGAGTTGATAAATAATTTGATTTTTTTTGATCTAATAACTCTCCATCTGGAGTTAAATATATTATTTCATCATAATTGTTTTTTTTCTTTAAGGACTCTATGCAATTATCTATTGGTTCAATCTTAATAACCATTCCAGGAAAGCCACCATATGGGTAATCATCAACTTTTCTTGAGTTGTCAGCATAATCTCTTAGGTTATAAGTATTGACTTGTACTTTTTTAGAGTCAATTGCTTTTTTTATGATGGAAAAAGAGTTTAAATTATCAAATACATCAGGGAATAGGGTAAGTACATCTATTCTCATTAGTCAGAACTTTTCTTTAGAGTTACTAAAGCAGTAATAAGCTCTTTGTCTCTAATATACTTAACTTTAACTTTATCTCCAGGTCTTTTTGATGACAAATAGCCTGATAAATCAGAGAACCTATTAATTTTAACATCATCCACAGATTTAATAATATCCCCTTTTTGAAGTCCAGCATTATCAGCTCCAAATCCAGGCTCAATAACATCAATATAAAACCCTTCTGTATCTTCTACATTAAGTTGTTTTGAATAAGAAGACCTTAGAGCAACACCTCTAACACCGAGTAGACCTTTTTGAACATCTCCATACTCTAAAATATCTTCAAATATCTTCCTAACTGTATTACTCGGAACTGCAAATGAATAACCAACATATCCACCGGTCATTGATTGAATAAGAGTATTTATTCCAATTAATTCACCTTGAATATTTACTAGTGCACCTCCACTATTTCCGAAGTTAACCGCAGCATCTGTTTGGATAAATGACTGATTCTTTTGGTCAAATTCATTCAAGTCTCTAGATTTTGAACTTATAATACCAGCAGTTACAGTAGAATTTAGATTATACGGATTACCAACTGCTAAAACCCACTCTCCAATTAGTGTTGAATCTGAATCACCAAAGAAAATATAATCTAGATTTGAATCTGTATCTATTTTCAAAACAGCAATATCATTAACTTCGTCAAATCCAATTATTTCAGCTTCATACTCTCTGTTATCATTTGTTGTAACAATAACTTCTGTAGAGTTTTCAATAACATGATAATTTGTGATAATGTATCCGTCTGGTGAAATTATTACACCAGATCCTGTTCCAACTTTTTTTCTTGAATCATCACCATAAAAAAATTGTAAAGCCCATGAGTCGCTGTCCTTTACAATACTTGTGTTTTTAACATGAACAACTGCATCAATAGATTTACTTGCAGCAAAAGTTAAATCTGGTAACGAAGAATTAGTGTATCTGTTTTGATTAAAATTAGCAGGAATTGACATACTAGAAAATTCATTATCAAATAATTCTGAAGTTAATTTAGAATCATATTTATTATCGATCCTATTAGCTATTGTAAAAACTAACAAAGAAGAAGTAATAGATATTATTAGGATTTTGGAATACAATTTCATTTTATTTTTTATATAAAAATAATATATTAAAATTTTAATAATTATATTTTAACTATAGTTTAACTAGAACAAGATGAAATTAAGACTTAGAGCTTTAGAACCTTCTGATCTTGAGATGATGTATGATACAGAAAACGATAAGTCTTTATGGGTTTACTCAAATACTTCTTCACCCTTTTCTAAACATACTTTAAAAAAATTTATTGAAAATTCTCATCTTGATATTATTGAACATAAGCAAGTTAGACTTGTAATTTTTGACGAATCTAATTCTTATGGTTTTATAGATCTTTTCGATTATGACCACATTAGCAGAAGGGCAGGAGTTGGAATAATTATTTTTGAGAAGTTTAGATCCAAAGGTATAGGTTCTTTATCATTAAAATTAATTGAAGAACATGTTTTAGACCATGTGCCAATGCATCAATTATATGCTAATATTTCTTCAAATAATGTTGAGAGCATTTCATTATTCAAAAAAAATGGCTATAATGAGGTTGGTTTAAAAAAAGATTGGGTGTTTTATAATAATAAATTTAATGATGAGCTTTTATTCCAAAAAATTTTAAGTAAATGAATTATTTAAAAATTCTAATACCTGTTACAACCTTGTCATTAATATTTGTTATTGACTACTACAATAAGTATTATAAACCAAACACTTCATTTGAAGATGAAAGTATATTTCTGTATGTGGTGGAGGATGATAGTATAGCTTTTAGAGATTCAATATCAAAATACATCAAATCTGAAAAAACATTTTATAGAGTTGCAAAAAGACTTGAATACCTTCAGAATAAAAAAACAGGAAGATTTAAAATAGACAAGGATCTTGGAAACAATGGTATTGTTAATTCCTTGAAGTTTAATAATACTCCTGTTAATGTTACATTTAATAATCAAGAAAGAGTTGAGAATTTAGCAGGAAGAGTTTCAAAACAAATATATCAGGATAGCACATCTTTATTATTAGCATTTAGAGATAAAAAATTTCTCAAAGAAAATAATCTAAATGAACAAAATGTTCTTTCAATCTTTATTCCAAACTCTTATAATATTTATTGGAACTCTACTCCTGAAGATTTTAGAGATAGAATGTTAGCAGAGTATAATAAATTCTGGAATGAAGAAAGATCAAAAAAAGCAGGGGAATTAGGCCTTACTAAATTAGAAGTAATAACACTTGCTTCAATAGTTCAAATTGAAAGTAGAAGAAATGATGAGCGTCCTAGAGTTGCGGGTTTATATATCAATAGACTCAAAAAAAATATGAGGCTTCAAGCAGATCCAACAGTGATTTATACAATTAAAGATTATTATAAAAATTTTGATACTATTATTAGAAGAGTTCTTTATCGCGATCTTAGGTTAGAATCAGAATACAATACCTACAAAGTTTTAGGTCTTCCTCCAGGTCCAATCACTATGCCTGATATATCGGCTATTGATGCTGTTTTAGATTATGAAAAAAATAACTATCTATTTATGGTTGCTGACCCAAGTAATAGAGGATATCATCTTTTTGCTAGTAACTTGTCTGAACATAATAAAAACAGAAGAGCTTACATCCGTTGGATTAACAGCAAGGGAATTTACAGGTGAAACTAATTAATTAGATAGTTTCTGGTTTAGGTCTTCAACATATGTTCTAAACTGCTTGTCAGTAAAGCTAAGATTATCAACTGTTTTACAGGCATGTAAAACAGTAGCGTGGTCTCTTCTCCCAATTTGAGAACCAATGCTAGCCAGAGAAGCTTTTGTGAATTTTTTAGCAAAATACATTGCGATCTGTCTAGCCTGAACAATATGTCTTTTTCTAGTTTTTGATTGAAGTGTTTGAATATCCATTTGAAAGTAGTCAGACACCACCTTTTGAATATACTCTATAGAAACTTCTTTCTTGTTGTTTTTAACAAATTTATTGATTACATCTTTAGCTAGTTCAATGGATATATCAACTTTATTAAAGGATGATTGAGCAATTAGAGATACAATAGCTCCTTCTAGTTCTCTTACATTAGTATTAATATTTTTTGCTACAAATTCAATTACTTCATCATTTATTTCAACACCATCTCTAAAAAGTTTATTTTTAAGTATTGATACTCTTGTTTCATAACTAGGATTTTGAAGTTCTGCAGAAAGTCCCCATTTAAATCTTGATAATAGTCTTTGTTCAATATCTTGCATATCAATTGGAGGCTTGTCCGAAGTAATAATTACTTGCTTGCCGTTTTGATGAAGATGATTAAAAATATGAAAGAAAACATCTTGAGTACCAGATTTTCCTGAAAGAAATTGAACATCATCTACAATTAAAATATCTATCAATTGGTAGAAATGTATAAAGTCATTTCTAGTATTCTTTTTTACAGACTCTACGTACTGTTGTGTAAATTTTTCTGCAGAAATATATAAAACAGTTTTATCAGGATATTTTTCCTTTACATCAACACCAATAGCATGAGCAAGGTGAGTTTTACCAAGGCCAACACCACCATAAATAAGAAGCGGATTGAACGATGTTCCTCCTGGTTTATTTGATACAGCAATTCCAGCTGATCTAGCTAATCTATTTGAATCACCTTCGAGAAAGTTTTCAAATGTATAATTGGGATTAAGCTGAGACTCTATCTCAAGATTTCTTATTCCAGGAATTACAAAAGGATTTTTTAACTCACTTGCAAAAGAGTTAAATGGAGACTCTATAGATTGAGTTTTTATGTTATTACCTGAAGAACTGGGAATACTTTCAGTGAAAGGCATTTTGTTGCCAAATGTATTCTCCATTTTAATTACATAAACTAATCTAGCTTTAGGTCCAAGCTCTTTTGTAAGAGAAATTCTTAATATTTTCACATAATGTTCCTCAAGCCATTCATAGAAAAATTTGCTTGGAACTTGAATACTTAGGACATCCTCAGATAGCTTAACTGGTACTATAGGTTCAAACCATGTTTTGTATGCTTGTGGCTGAATATTATCTTTTATAAAAGTTAGACAGTTATTCCATACAGATGAGGGTGTTTGACTCATTTTTTTCTTGGCTAAAAGTTAATTGAATATATTTATTAATTATTGATTAATGTTCTCGACAAATATTAATTAAAAAAAGTAAAAAAAAAATTAGTTTACCTATTGGTTATTAATTTTTTTTTATTTAAAATCATGCATCATAAATTTGTAGGAAAAAGAATATATTCCTACTAATAACAAAAAAAATGAAATATAAAACTGATATAATAAAAGTTAGATATAGTGAAACTGATCAAATGGGGATAGTTCATCATAGTAATTATTTAAAATTTTTTGAAATTGCAAGAATTGAGTGGCTTGAAAAGTTAAAAATGCCTTACCAAAAAATTGAAGAAAATGATATAATACTTCCTGTTGTTAGATGTGAAATAAAATTTATTAAATCTCTTTTTTTTGGTGACTCATTATATGTAAATGTAATTTGCGAGAAAAAACCAACTTCAATAATTGAGTTTAAGTATCAGATTTTCAATCAAAATGATGAGCTTACAACTGAAGGAGCTACAACTTTAGCATTCTTAAATTCACAATCAATGAAACCACAGAGATGTCCTAAAATAATCGGTGAATTATTTTAATTTTTAAAAATTTCATAAAACTTGTTGTCTCCAATCAATTTATATTTTAGTTTATCAATTTCATATTTTGGAGCATCTATTCCTTCATTAAGATTTTTCTCAGACTTAAATATCCTTATACAATCCCATTTGTTAGCATCTATAAACTTTTGAATAGTATATGCTCCTCCTTCTACAATCATTGACTGAATACCACGTTTATACAATGACTCCATAATTGAATTTAGATCAAACTGATTAATAACCTCATTGTCTATATTTAATTCTTGATTTTTTGTTGATGAGAAAATAATTGTCTGGGACTCATTAGATAACACTTTTGAATTTGATGGTATTCTATTATTTGGGTCAAGAACTATCCTCACAGGACTATTGCCATCAACCAACCTCGTAGTTAGTTCTGGATTATCATCAATTACAGTTTGAACTCCGACTAGAATTGAATGTTCTTGGCTTCTAAAATAGTGAGACATCTTCTTAGATTCTTCATTTGAAATCCAAAATATCTCTCCTTTATTACGATCAGATTTCTTTGGACTAATATATCCATCTTTAGATTCTGCCCATTTCAATATAATATATGGTCTTTTTTGATTTTGAAATGTGAAAAATCTTTTATTAAGCAAATCACACTCTTCCTTCATAATTCCATGCTCTACTTTACAACCATTTGAAATAAGAGTATTGATTCCACCTCCCAAAACATTTCTATTAGGATCTTTTGATCCTATTACAATATTTTTAATTTCTTTCTCAAGAATTAGCTTTGTACAAGGGGGAGTTTTTCCATAATGATTACAAGGTTCAAGACTAACATATAATGTTGATTCTTTAAGTAAGTCCTTATCAACTACGCTATTGATTGCTTCAACTTCAGCATGATTACAACCGTACTCTTGAGTTGAACCTTCACCAATTATCTTGTTATTATGCACAATTACACAGCCTACCATAGGATTTGGATATGTGTTTCCAATTACTTCAGATGCTAATTCAATACATCTTTTCATGTATTTAATGTGTATATCCATAATTTATTTAAAAATTAGTATTGTAAATTTAAGTCAAAAAGGTCATTATGTTAATAAGATCTATTAATGAGAGTGATAACGAGAGTCTTTCAAGAATCCTTAGGGAAGTTCTTGTTGAAATGGAAATACCAAAAAAAGGTTCTGCATATGAAGATCCAGAGCTTGATAAAATGTTTGAAGCTTATCAAAATTCAAGATCTATATATTATATAATTGAGCATGAAAATCATATTCTAGGTGGAGCTGGAATAAGTGGGCTAAAAGAAAGTACCAGTAATATATGTGAACTCCAAAAAATGTATTTTCATAAGTCTATCCGAGGAAAAGGTCTTGGAGATAAAATGATTGATAAGTGTTTAACATTTGCTATAAAATCAAATTATGCTAAATGTTATATTGAAACAATGCCTAATATGATAAGTGCTCAAAAGTTATATTTAAAAAAAGGATTTGAATATATTGATAAACCAATGGGTAATACAGGTCATACTGCATGTCCTGTTTGGATGCTTAAATATTTAAAATGAATATAATTGAATTTAGAGATTTTTATAGATCTGAATTAGAAAAAACAAATAAAGAATCTGATTATATTTTCAAAATATTACTTAAAGAGCTATGTAATATTGATCCCTTAAAAATTGCTCTAGACCCAAGTTTTATTATAAAGCCAAAATATGAGATGCTTCTAAAAGCAAGTCTTAAAAATATTCTTAGAAATTATCCTTTAGATTATATTATTAATAAGAAAAGTTTTTTTGGTTATGACTTTTATGTAGATGAAAATGTTCTAATACCAAGACCAGAAACAGAAGAATTAGTCCAGTGGGTAATTGATGATAATAATACAAATGATAGAAAAAAATTAATTGATTTGGGAGCTGGATCAGGATGTATTGGAATATCAATTTCTAAAACAATAAGTCTTGATGTAACATTAGCAGATATATCAAAAGAATCTCTACGTATATGTAATATAAATAAGGATATCCTTAGTTCAAATGTAAAAATAATAGAGTATGACATGAACACGGAATTTACTAACAATGAATTCTTTGATATTATTGTCTCAAACCCTCCTTATCTTGATTTTTCAAAAAAAGATGAAATAGATGAGAATGTAAATTTTGAACCTCATATTGCGCTGTTTGCACCAGAAGATAATCCACTTCACTTCTATAAACAAATACTTGTTTTTGCAAATAAAAACTTAAATAAAGGAGGCCGGATATATCTTGAAATAAATCCTGATTTTATTAAAGAATTTAATGGTTTATTAACCAAATTTAAGCCAAATGATGTTAACTTTAGAGTGGATTTTAGAGGAAAGAAAAGACTTGCTAAGTTATCATTCTAAATGGACAATATTAAACAAAAAATACAGGAATTAAGAGATCTAATTAACCAACATAATTATTACTATTATGATCTCGATAAAAATATTATATCTGATATTGAATATGATGAACTTTTGGAAGAACTAGTAAAACTTGAAAATGATTATCCACAATTTAAGGATGAAAATTCTCCAACAAACAGAGTTGGTGGTGGCTTATCTGAAAAGTTTGATTCAGAATCTCATATTTATCCAATGTATTCATTAGATAATACTTATTCTTCAGAGGAACTCGAAGCATGGAATGATAGGGTAGTTAAAAAGATTGGTATAACAGATTTTGAATTTTGTTGTGAGCTTAAATACGATGGTGCATCTGTTAACTTATTGTATGATGAAGGTAAACT
The DNA here is from genome assembly GCA_902558025.1 of uncultured Bacteroidota bacterium. Taxonomy (GTDB): domain Bacteria; phylum Bacteroidota; class Bacteroidia; order Flavobacteriales; family Flavobacteriaceae; genus Marisimplicoccus. Next base: position 96,362 of record CACECH010000001.1, read on the forward strand.
TGTAAGAGGATTGACAAGAGGTGATGGATCAAATGGAGATAATATCACAAAAAATTTAAAGACAATATCATCAATACCTATCAAATTAAAAGAAAGTTTTAAGAAAAATAAATTTGAGATTAGAGGTGAAATAATTATTCCCTTAGACTCTTTTTCTCAGCTTAATAAAAAAAGAAAAGATAATGGTGAACAACCATTCATGAATCCTCGAAATACTGCATCTGGAAGTATTAAAATGCTCGATTCCAATGAAGTTGCAAGAAGACCTTTAGAATGTTTTCTATACTCTATTGTTTCTGATGATATTACTATTGAAGATCACTCTGAATTGTTAAATATTGCAAGAGAAATGGGATTTAATGTACCGAATTATGAAAGAGTAGTAAATAGTATTCAGGGAGTAAAAGAATATATTAAATATTGGGAAATAAATAGAAACACATTACCATTTGAAATTGATGGAGTAGTTATTAAAATAAATAAGATAGATTATCAGAATCAATTAGGGTTTACTTCTAAATTTCCTAGATGGGCAATATCCTATAAGTACAAGGCTGAAAATCTTGCTACTAGATTAAAATCAATTTCATTTAATGTTGGGAGGACTGGTGCTATAACACCAGTAGCTAATCTTGAACCTGTTTTAATATCTGGTTCAACTGTTAAGAGAGCCTCTCTTCATAGTTATGATCAAATGCTTAAATTAAAATTAAGGGTTAACGATTTTGTTTTTGTTGAAAAAGGTGGAGAGATAATTCCTAAAATTACTGGTATTGACAAAGAAAGAAGGGGTAGTTTAGGGGATGAAATAATCTTTCCAGAAATATGCCCTGAGTGTAATAGCAAGTTAGAAAAATTAGAATCTGAAGCTAATTATTTTTGTATAAATTACAGAGATTGTAGACCTCAAGCTATTGGTAGAATTCAACATTTTGTATCAAGAAAGGCAATGAATATTGATGGACTTGGAGATGAAACAATTAGACTTTTTTATGATTTAGGTTTTTTAAGAGATATAGCCGATATATATAATCTTAATTATGATGAAATATCTAAAATTGAAGGTTATGGAGAAAAGTCAGCAGAGAATCTTAAGAGTGGGATTGAAGAATCAAAATTAAATTCATTCCAAAAAGTTTTATTCGGAATAGGAATTAGATATGTGGGAGAGTCTGCATCAAAAAAAATAATTAAACACGTTGATTCAATAGATAAATTAGCTCTTATGGATATTGAATCTTTATCATCTATTGATGAAATTGGTGATAAAACAGCTAGAAGTATTGTTGATTTTTTTAGTGATATCAATAATATCCAAATAATAAATAGGCTTAAATCTTTTGGTCTTAATTTCTATCAAAAAGATGATGGCATTCATTCAACAAGATTGAATGGTAAAATATTTGTTATTTCTGGTGTATTTGAATCTTATAGTAGAGATGAGATAAAAAATATAATAGAATTAAATGGTGGAAAAGTTAGTTCATCTGTTAGCAATAAAACTAGTTATCTAGTAGCAGGTAATAATATTGGACCATCAAAATTGAATACTGCTAATGAACTAGGTGTATCTATTATTAATGAAGTTAATTTAATAGATCTTATTTCATAAACTTATATTAAATTTGCCATACAATAAATCTACATGCATAGAATATTCTTTTTAATCTCTATTTCAATCTCGCTGCTATCCTGTAATGATTATCAAAAGTTACTCAATAGCACTGAAAATCAGTCTGAAAAATATGCTGCAGCTGAGGAATACTATAATAATGGGGAATTTAGAAGAGCAAATACACTAATTGAGCAAATAATCCCTTCCTACAGGGGTAAACCCCAGGGTGAAAGATTAGTTTATTTTTTTGCAAATTCATATTTTGAAACTAAATTATATCTTTCAGCTGCAATCCAATTTGAGAATTTTATAAAATCTTATCCAAATAGTCAAAGAATTCAAGAAGCATATTTTATGGAAGCAAAATCATATTATATGTTATCTCCACGATATACTCTAGATCAAGAAGATACATTTACTGCTATTGATAAATTTCAGATTTTTATAAATAGATTTCCTAACAGTGAATATTTGGCTGAGGCCCTTGAGTTAGTTGAAGATTTGCAGAATAAACTGGAAAAGAAAGAATTTGAAATTGCGAAACAATACTATACTATTAGAGACTATAACTCGGCAATTAAATCAATTGAAAATTTTATTGCTGATAACCCTGGATCGATGTATAGAGAAGAGGCTCTTTATTTTAAATGGCTAGCTCAATATGAAATAGCAATTAATAGTATAGAAACAAGAATTAATGAGAGAGTTACTGAGCTAGAGAGATCGCTTAATAGCTTTTTAAATAATTATCCCGATACAATCTTTTTAGAGGATTTATCAAAAAAAATTAATATTGCAAAACAACTTTTATAAATACAAAATGAATAAATACAGAAACACTAAAGCTGCAAACACAACAAAAACATATAATAAGCTTGAAATTGAGGATAAAACAGAAAATATATATGAAGCAATTTCAATAATTGCAAAAAGATCAAGGCAGATAAATTCAGAGATTAAGAAAGAGTTACATGATAAACTTGAAGAATTTGCTACTCATAATGAAAGTTTAGAAGAAATATTTGAAAATAAGGAACAAATAGAAGTTTCTAAATTCTATGAGAAGCTTCCAAAGCCATATGCAATTGCGATTCAAGAGTGGCTAGATAATAATATCTATTATAGAGATACTGAAACAGAGATTGAGGATTAATAATTTTTTTTTATGAGTGTTTTAGCTCAAAAAAATATATTAGTAGGAGTTACCGGTGGAATAGCTGCCTATAAAGTACCTTTTCTTGTAAGACAACTTATTAAGCTTAATTGTAATGTAAAAGTTGTCATGACTCCCAATTCTAAAGAATTTGTAACTCCTCTAACTCTTTCTACTGTCTCAAAAAATGATGTTTACTCAGAATTTTCTACTGAGAAAAACGGAAACCCTACTTGGAATAATCATGTGGAGCTTTCCGAATGGGCTGATATTTTTATAATTGCTCCCGCCACATCAAACTCAATATCTTCAATGGCAAATGCTAAATGTGATAATATTCTTTTAGCATGTTATTTATCAAGTAGTTGTCCTGTATTTATCGCTCCAGCAATGGATCTTGAAATGTATAGAAATTCTCTTAATCAAGAAAATATTAAGAAACTAGTTAAAAATAGGACTAATGTGCTTCCTGTTGGTAAAGGATCCCTTGCAAGTGGTTTAGAAGGTGAAGGTAGAATGTTGGAGCCAGAAGAGATAATTGAACATATTGAAATTAAGCTTAAAGAATCTCTTCCCCTCAATAATCTTAATTTTTTAATAACTGCGGGTCCAACTCATGAAAAAATTGATCCAGTCAGATTTATTGGTAATAGTTCATCTGGAAAAATGGGATATCACTTAGCTAAAGCAGCTATTTCTCTTGGAGCAAACGTGAAACTTATCTTAGGTCCAACAAATTTATCAATGGACTTGTTAAATATAGATACATATAGGGTTCTAGATTCTGATCAGATGTTTGAAGAAACTATGACTCATTATAAATCATCTGACGTTGTAATTTGCTCTGCAGCTGTTTCAGATTTTAAACCAGCTGAATTTAAAGACTCTAAAATTAAAAAAGATGAAGGTTTAGATTCTATTAAACTCAAACCTACCAAGGATATAATTAAAGAATTAGGTAAAATTAAAAAGAATCAATATCTAATTGGATTTGCCCTGGAGACTGATGATCATATTGATAATGCAAAGGTGAAGTTGAAGTCTAAGAATCTTGATGCAATAATAGTTAATAAAATTGGAGATTTTAATCCAATTTCAAATGACTTTAATCAAATTGATTTTATAAATTCAGATTTAGAAATCACTCCATTTGAAAGGAAACATAAAAAAGATGTTTCATTAGATATAATGGAAGCTATTTATAATAATGTTAAAAAGATTAAGAATAAGTAATTACGCCCTAATTGATAATGTCGAAATATCATTTGAAAATGGTATGACTTCAATCACTGGAGAAACGGGAGCTGGAAAGTCAATTCTATTGGGAGGCTTATCACTTGTTATTGGCTCCAGAGTTGACAATACAAAAATTATCAATAAAGATAAAAAGTGTTTTGTTGAAGCAACTTTTGACCTCAAGGATCAAAATCTTGAAGTATTTTTTTCAGATAATGATTTAGATTTTGATAATCAGACGATAATTAGAAGAGAGATTAATCAAAGTGGGAAATCAAGAGCATTTGTTAATGATACACCTGTTAGGCTAGACCAATTATCAAGTTTAACAAATTCTTTACTGGATATTCATTCTCAGTTTAATAATCTCAATATACTAGATACAAACTTTATTTTTTTAATTCTTGATTCTTTATCAAATAACACAATTAATTTCAATACTTATACAAATGATTTTAGGTCTTTAATGGCTTTAGAGAAAAAAATTCAAGAAAAAGAAATACAAAGAGATACTCTTGACTCAGATCTTGATTATAATAATTACTTATTAAATGAATTTAAAAGTATTGACCTTGATAATGTTGACCTAGAAGATATAGAGAACAAGGTTAAGGAGGCAGATAACCTAGATGATATTAAAGAAGCCTTATCTCTAATTAATGAAGAGTTTAATTCAGAGCATGTTGGAATCTCAGAAAAACTCTCAAATATTGTAAGAAAGCTAAACAAAGTCTCAGGATCTTCTAATAGAATTAATTCTTTGGCAGATAGCCTTAGTTCGATCATACAAAGTCTAAATGACATGATTGATGACTCTCAATCAATACTTGATGATCTCTCTAACTCAGAAGAAGATATAAATCAATTAAGAGGAAATCTTGATATAATCTTCACATTACAAAATAAACATAGAGTATCATCAATTGATGAATTAATTAAAATAAAGGAGAACTTAATATTGTTGGTCGATGGACATCAAGATATTGATCAAGAAATTAAAGATTTAAAATCTTCAAAAGATATTTTATTAAAGGATCTTATTTCTAGAGCTAATCTTATTCATAAAAAAAGATATTCTGTTAAGAATGATTTTGAGAAATTGTTAAATCAAAATCTTTCTGAACTGGGAATGAATAATTCAGAAATAAAAATTGATTTATCAAAAACAGAGTCAATTCAAAAAAATGGATTTAGTGAAGGTAGATTTTTACTTAAATCAAATAAAGGTGATAAATATAGTGATTTAAGAAACATAGCCTCTGGTGGGGAGGTGTCAAGAATAATGCTTTCAATTAAATCAATTTTGTCAAGCTATATTAAATTATCAACTATAATTTTTGATGAAATTGATACTGGTATATCAGGATCTGTGTCCTCAAAAGTTGCAGATTTAATGGATCAAATGTCAAAAAATATGCAAGTTATAGTTATAACACATACTCCTCAAGTTGCATCAAAAGGTGATTTTCACTACAAGGTATTTAAAAAAGAAGTTGAAAATAAAATCATAACTGATATTAAATTACTTAATGATAAAGAAAGAGTAAAAGAAATCGCAGAGATGTTATCAGGAGATAAATCAAACAAATCAGCAAATGAACTTGCTAATGAGTTATTGAATTAAGTGTATCTTTATAATATGAATATAAAACATAAGAATTCTAATAATAGTGGTGCATGGATTGGTATTTGGACTGCAATTGGAGCAGCAGTTTTTGCTTCAACAAATCAACCAGTATGGTTAGCAGTAGGTGTTGCAATTGGAGCAGCATTTAGTTGGCAGAAATCAAAAATATAAAATATAAGTAATGTCAAATTCTATTTTAAAAGGTAAAAAAGGTATAATCTTTGGTGCACTAGATGATAGCTCTATTGCATGGAAAACTGCTGAAAAGGTATATGAAGAGGGAGGCGAATTTATCCTTACTAATGCCCCTGTTTCTATAAGGATGGGCACAATAAATGAATTAGCCAAAAAAACTAATTCCGAAGTAATTTCTGCTGATGCAACCAATTTAGAAGATTTGGAAAAGCTAATTTCTCATACTACTAAAAAGTTTAACGGAAAATTAGATTTCGTTCTTCATTCGATTGGAATGTCTGTAAATGTTAGAAAAGGTAAACATTATACTGATTTAAATTATGACTGGCTAGCTAAAGGATGGGATGTTTCTGCAGTATCTTTTCACAAGCTCATGCAATCTCTACTTAAACTTGATGCAATGAAAGAGTGGGGTAGTATTGTTGCTTTAACCTATATAGCTGCACAGAGGACTTTTCCAAATTATAACGATATGGCTGATAATAAGGCATATTTAGAATCCATAGCAAGAAGTTTTGGCTATTTCTTTGGTAAAGAAAAAAACGTTAGAGTAAATACTATATCTCAATCACCAACTTTAACAACTGCTGGAAAGGGAGTGAAAGGATTGGATGATTTTCTTAAATATGCTGATTTAACCTCACCACTTGGTAATGCTACTGCTGAAGATTGTGCTAATCTAACTGTTTCACTTTTTTCTGATTATACAAAAAGAGTTACCCTTCAAAATATTTATAATGATGGTGGGTTTTCAAGTGTTGGCGTAAGTCAAGAAATTATTGATAAACTAAATTCATAATGAAAATTATTGGATTAACCGGAGGAATTGGATCTGGTAAATCTAGTGTTTTAGAAATCTTCAAAAAAATTGGTATAAGCACATACAATGCTGATGAATCTGCAAAAAAAATAATAAATTCAGATAAAAAAATCATATACTCAATAAAACAATTATTTGGAGAAGATATTTATGATGAGAATGAACTAAATTCAAAACTAGTTTCTAAAATAGTCTTTAACGATAAAGAAAAACTTAAGTCTTTAAATTCAATAATTCACCCTGCGGTAGCTATAGATTTTGATAATTTTTGCTTTAAACATAGAAATGAGACTTATATTGTAAAAGAAGCAGCAATTATTTTTGAGACTAAAACTGAGAATCTTTTCAATAAGATTATCTATGTTAAAGCCCCAAAAGAAGTTAGAATTGATAGGGTTATGCAAAGAGATAATCTATCTAGAGATGATGTGTTAAATCGAATACAAAATCAGATAAATGAAACTTCAATTATTGATAAATGCGATTTTATAATTGATAACATTAATTTCACTGAATTGGAGGAAAAAGTGTTAGAAATTCACAATACATTAATAAGCTTAAATTAGCCTCTTAACATTTTTTTAAGAAATTATAAATTTAAAATTTGAGAATTTTATGAAATATGAATAGAAAATTATATACATCACTTGTTCTTCTAATGTCATTTTCCTTGATTGGAATTATACTTATGCAGGGATACTGGATATATTCCTCATGGAAAAATAAGGAAGAGGAATTTTCTTTAGCTGTTAATAGAACTCTTAGAGAAGTTGTTGATGAAATTCAAAATAGGGAGTTAAATGATTATGTGAATACTTATCAAATGTTAATTGACTCTATTGGATCTCCAGATGAACAAAATTTTACTGATGTTTTTCTATTCTTAGATGAAGATCAATCTTCAAATCTTTCTACTTTCTTTGCTTATGGTATCCTAGAAGAAGATTATAATATTAATCTTCCTAATAATTTATCAAACAGATATGGAGATGATAACTTAAAGGATTATAAAGCAGTTAAAACTACTATAGTTAATAAAAACATATTTGATAGAAGAGAGAACAGGTTGAATGCCTCTATTTCTAAATTGAAAAGTGTTGAGGATATTGATATGTTTAAGTTTGAAAAATATAAGTCAGCTTTTCAAGAATATGCATCCTCATTACCAATTCATAAAAGGACTACTTCAAGAGAAATTCAAATACTTTTAGATCAAGGGTTTATTAACCAAAATATTGTTACTCCATATGAATTTGGAATATACAGTAATGGTCTTTCAACAAAAGTTAAATCAAATAACTACATAGAAGTTCAGTCAGGTCCAAAGTATTCAATCCCCTTTATGTATGATAGATCTAGCCCTATAAAATATGATCTTGTTGTTTCTTTTCCTGAAAAACAAGAATATGTATTATCAGGTATAATAGGTGTTGCTACTTTATCTTTCATGCTGACCTTAATTATAATTGTTATCTCAACAAGTGCATTATATCAAATAATTCAACAGAAAAAGTTATCAGAAATAAAGAGTGACTTCATAAATAACATTTCCCATGAATTTAAAACACCTATTGCTACTATTAATCTAGCATTAGATGCAATATCAAGCTCAAAAAACAATATTAATGACAAATTCTTTTCATATTTAGGCATGATAAGAGAAGAAAATTCTAGAATGTTATCTCAGGTTGAGAACATATTAAGGATATCTCAGTTGGAGAAAAGTTCTAATCCATTTGATATGGAAAAGACAGATATCCATGAAGTGATTGAGGATGCTGTTGAGCATGTAAAACTTATTGTTGAAAGTAATAAGGGTTCTATTAATCTTTCATTAAATGCGGATAACTCATATATATTAGGAAATAGTAATCATCTAGAAAATATTATTATTAATATTTTAGATAATGCAGTAAAATACTCAAAAAGCAAACCATTAATTGTAGTCTCAACAAAAAACATTGATGATAATATTGAGCTATGTGTGCAGGATAATGGAATTGGTATGGATAAGAATACTCAAAAGATGGTGTTTGAAAAATTTTACAGAGAACAAAATGGAGATATACATGATATTAAAGGACACGGATTAGGACTTTCATATGTTAAAAAGATTGTTGATTTTCATAAGGGTAAGATTATGCTTGAAAGTAAGAAAGGTTCTGGAACTAAGTTCTATATAAATATTAAAACACTTAAAGATGAAATCAAATAAAAAAATTTTACTAGTAGAAGATGATCCAAATTTTGGGAAGATACTCAAAGATTATCTAACCATTAACAACTATGAGATATCACTTGCAGTTAATGGTATCGAGGGTTTTGAAAAGTTTAATAAATCAGAATTTGATTTATGTATTTTAGATATAATGATGCCTTTTAAAGATGGTTTAACACTAGCAAAAGAAATTAGAGAAGTAAATGAATCTATTCCTCTAATTTTTCTTACTGCAAAAAACCTAAAAGATGATGTTTTAAAAGGATATAAGATAGGTGCAGATGATTATCTAACAAAACCTTTTGACTCTGAAATACTACTTGCTAAAATAAAATCTATACTTAATAGAAAACCATCTGTAGATACTGAACAAAAAGATATTTTTGAGTTTGATTTTGGTGAATTTTCTTTTAATTCTAAGCTTAGAATTTTAACTCATAAAGAAGGAAATTCTTTTAAGTTATCTCCAAAGGAAAATCAGTTATTAAAGATGTTAGTATTAAATTTCGACGATTTGCTGCCTAGAGATATCGCCTTGAATAAGATATGGAGAGATGCTAATTATTTCACATCAAGAAGTATGGATGTATATATTGCAAAACTTAGAAAGTATCTAGAAAAAGACTCATCACTTAAAATTATTAATGTGCATGGGGAAGGATTTAGATTAATGAAAGATTAATCTTGATTTTTATTTTCTCTTGGGTGATATTTTTTTAAGACATCTTCTAAATGAAAAGTATCTAAGTGTGTATATATTTCAGTTGTAGTAATACTTTCATGTCCAAGTATAAGTTGAATTGTTCTTAAGTCTGCTCCATTTTTTAGTAGATGAGTAGCATATGAGTGTCTCAATGTATGAGGACTAATTTTTTTATCAATTTTTGCATTTTTAGAATAATCATTAATAACCTTAAATATCATAGATCTTGTTAACTGCCTACCATATCTATTCAAGAAAAGTATATCTGAAAATTTTGAATTAATTTTTAATTTATCTCTATCACTTAAATATTTTTTAATCTCTATTGAAGCAATTTTACCTAATGGAACAAACCTTTCTTTATTACCCTTTCCAGTTACTTTTAAAATATTTTCATCAAAAAAAATGTTGGATAGTTTTAGATCAGTGAGCTCGCTAACTCTAATCCCTGTTCCATATAAAACCTCAATTATAGTTTTATTTCTTTGTCCAAATTCTGAGTCAAGATTGACTGAAGAAATCAATCTTTTTATTTCGTCTTCTGTCAGAACCTCTGGTAATTTATTTTCAATTTTTGGGCTTTCTATATCGTTCAATGGAGATGAATTAATTTCACCTTCAAATAATAAATAATTAAAGAAACTTTTTAATGCAGAAATACTCCTGGCTTGACTTCTAGATTTTTTATTTGAGAAATTTTTATAAAGATATGTTTTAACTGTTGATGAACTACATTTTTTTGGTGACTCATTAATGCCGTTTTCAATCATAAAATTTTTAAATTGAATTAGATCAAATTCATAACTTTTTATTGAATTCATGCTTAATCCTCTTTCCAGTTTTAGATAATTCTTGAAATTCTCAATGCTAGTATCCCAATTCATTTTTTTTTATTACTGTTTAAGCGTTACCTTTATAATATATGAAATTAACAATAATTAATGGTCCCAATTTGAATCTCCTTGGCTCAAGAGAGACTGATATTTATGGAAATCAAGATTTTCAAACTTTCTTTAACTCACTTAGATCAAAATATTCTAATATTAATTTTGAATATCATCAATCAAATGTTGAAGGTGAATTAATAAATTTTATTCAAGATTCTAGGGATTCAGATGGTATAATAATTAATGCTGCTGCTTATACTCACACTTCTGTTGGAATAGGTGATGCTATAAAAGCAATTGATACAAAAGTTATTGAAGTTCATATATCTAATACTTTTTCAAGAGAAGAATATAGACATAACTCATATTTGTCACCAGTAGTTGATGGGATAATTATAGGATTTGGACTTAAAAGCTATGAATTAGCAATTGAAAGCTTTCTGCCTAGAGATGAATAACCTCATCGTAAGCATCTGCAACAGCCTCCATTAATGCTTCACTCATAGTAGGGTGAGGGTGAACAGACTTAAGAATTTCTTTACCTGTTGTCTCAAGCTTTCTACCTAAAACAGCTTCTGCAATCATATCAGTAACTCCAGCACCAATCATGTGACAACCCAACCATTCTCCATACTTTTCATCAAAAATAACCTTAACAAATCCATCTGGATGACCAGATGCTTGTGCCTTTCCAGATGCAGTAAAAGGAAATTTTCCAACCTTAACTTGATATCCTTTTTCAATAGCTTTTTCTTCGGTTAATCCAACAGATGCAACCTCAGGAAAACAATATGTACATCCAGGAATATTATCATAATCAATTGGCTCTACCTCATGTTTAGCAATTTTTTCAACACAAAGTATTCCCTCAGCTGAAGCAACATGCGCTAATGCTTGACCAGATGTAACATCTCCAATTGCATAGTAACCAGGAATATTTGTTTGATAAAATTCATCAACTATAATTTTATCTTTATCAACTGCTATTCCAACTTCTTCAAGTCCAATATCCTCTATATTACTTTTTACACCAACTGCAGATAATACAATGTCTGCTTCATGCTCAGATATTTGGCCATTAGATATAACTTGAAGTTTTACGCCCTTGCCCTTAGTATCAGATGAAATGACTTCAGAGCTGGTTAATATTTCAATTCCTGACTTCTTAAAATTTTTACTTAATTGATTTGAAATATCTTTATCTTCAACAGGTAGGACTCTGTCCATATATTCAATTATTTTCACCTCAGTACCCATAGAATTATAGAAATATGCAAATTCAATTCCAATAGCACCTGATCCAACAATTATTATTTTTTTAGGTTGTTTAGGTAGTGTCATCGCTTCTCTGTAACCAATGATTTTTTTACCATCTTGAGGGATAGAATCAATTACTCTTGATCTTCCTCCTGTAGCTACAATAATATTAGAAGACTCAAATTCTTGTACTTCACCATCATTTTCAACTGAAACTTTTTTGTTTGGTAATACTCTACCATAACCAGTAATAACATCAATCTTGTTCTTCTTCATTAGAAAAGTTACTCCTTTACTCATTCCATCAGCAACACTCCTTGATCTTTTAACAACTGAGTCAAAATCTTTATCGAAATCTTTAACTTTTAGTCCATATGAATCAGCTTTTTTTAAGTATTCGAATACTTGTGCAGACTTTAATAGAGCCTTAGTTGGTATACATCCCCAATTTAAGCAAACTCCACCCAGACTTTCTTTTTCGACTATAGCAGTCTTTAGTCCTAGTTGTGATGCCCTAATTGCAGTTACATACCCACCTGGACCACTTCCTAGAACAATTAAATCGTATTTTTTAGTCATTTCTTTTATTGTTTATAAAATTTATACTTGCAGAATTTACACAATATCTTTTGCCAGTTGCTGTAGGACCGTCATCAAAGACATGACCTTGATGCCCTCCACAGTTAGAACATAAAATTTCAGTTCTAATCATTCCTAAACTTGTATCCTTTTTGTAAACAATAGCACCTGGAATTGCTCCTTCATAGCTAGGCCAGCCACAATCAGACACAAACTTACTATCGCTTTTAAATAAAGGTTGTCCGCATCCCTTACATACATATACCCCATCTTCAAAATGCATATTATATATTCCAGTATGGGGTCTTTCAGTACCCGCATTTCTTAATATCTCAAATTCTTCAGGAGATAATTCATCTTTCCACTCTTCTTCTGATTTATTCACTTTATAGGTTATTTTAGGTTCTTCTTTGTCTATTTGTGTTTGGCAGTTTAATAGTGTAAAACTAAAAAAAACTAGTCCAAATAAGTGTAATTTTAAGTACATCTACATTTTTTGACAAATATATATATCTTTTAATTTATTTACTTACTTTGTCAATCATTTAAATTTATGCTAAATAAAAAAACCGACCATCCCAAAGGAAGTAAAAAATTGATAGGTGCATGGACAATATATGATTGGGCAAACTCAGTTTATTCTTTAGTTATTTCTTCAGCAATTTTTCCAATTTATTACTCCACATATGTTTTCTCTGATGTCAGTTCAATTATGGTATTTAGTATAGACGTAAACAAAGACACCTTGATTAGTTTTCTTTCAGGGATTTGTTTCCTTTTAATTGCATTTATATCACCTATGCTTAGTGGTATAGCCGATTATATTGGTAATAAAAAAATTTTCATGAAGTTTTTTGTTTATATGGGCTCTGTTTCATGTATTGGACTATATTGGTTTGAATTAGAAAATATAGAGTTCAGTCTTACCCTATATTTTCTATCATTACTTGGATTCTGGGGTAGTCTGGTCTATTATAATTCGTATTTAAATGATATTACTTTTCCCAAACAAACAAATATGGTAAGTGCTAGAGGATACACAATGGGTTATATAGGAAGTGTTATACTTCTCTTGATAAATCTAATAATGATTTATTTCTATGAAGATTTTGGGTTTAGCTCTGATAAAAATGCCATGAAAATGTCTTTTGCGTTAACTGGTTTTTGGTGGTTAGGTTTTAGTCAATACTCTTTTTATCATTTACCTAAGGGAAATAGGGAGATAAATATTCCAAAAAATATTATTTGGAATGGATTTAAAGAGTTAAGGGGCGTCTATAAAGTTATTAGATCTAGTAAAAGGTTTACGAGATTCTTATTGGCATTTTTCATTTTTTCATTTTCTCTTCAAACTGTACTTTATATTGCATCTTACTTTGGAGTGACTGAAATTCAATGGCCAAGTGCAAGTGAACAAACAGCTGGTCTTATAATTAGCATTCTACTAATTCAGATTGTTGCAATTTTTGGAGCATATAGTTTTACAAAATTGGCTCAAAAATTCGGAAATATTATAGTACTAACTTTTGCAATATTTCTTTGGTCATTAGTATGTTTCTATGCTTATTACATTGAAACACCAAGTCAATTTTATATGATTGCAGGACTTGTTGGCCTCTTAATGGGGGGCACGCAACCAGTTGCTAGAGCTACTTTTTCCCTATTTATACCTGAAACAAAGGATACAACATCATTTTTTAGTTTTTATGATGTTACTGAAAAAATAGGTATTTTCTTTGGTTTGCTTTTCTATGCCTTTTCTGCACAATTAACAGGCTCAGTTAGATTCTCAGTTTTAATTTTTATGTTTTTCTTTTTTGTTGGAGCATTATTTTTAATTAGAGTTCCTAGAATTGACAAGAGTAAGTTGGCATAGCTTTTGTCCTTATTAAAGTGTGATTATTGTCTGAACATTATCAATTCAATTAAATGAACTGATTTTTAGATTTTCTGACATAATGACCATAAATAGTTTTAAATGAGCATTATTTTTAATAATATAGACAAAATGTCATTTGATGATATTAGTGAGGAATCTGATTTTATTCCATTAATGACCAATGAAGATGAAGAGGCACTTGAAAAAGAAAGGTTACCAGATGTATTGCCAATACTTCCTTTAACAAATACAGTACTTTTTCCTGGTGTAGTTATTCCAATAAATGCAGGTAGGGATAAAACTATTAAACTTATTAAAGATGCTAATAAGTCTAGTAAATTAATTGGAGTTGTAGCTCAAAGAAATATTAATGATGAAAACCCAGGCGTAGAAAATATATATGGAGTAGGTACTGTAGCAAAAATACTAAGGGTTTTAAAAATGCCCGATGGAAATACAACTGTTATTTTACAAGGAAAAAAAAGATTCAAGATTAAGTCTATTGTTAAAACTGATCCTTACATTCAAGCAACTGTTGACCCTGTTTCTGATGAGGCATTAAAAAAATCAAACAGTAAATTATCTGCAACAATAGATGCTATAAAGGATTTAGCTTTAAAAATTATAAAAGAAAACCCTAACATTCCATCAGAGGCATCATTTGCAATTAAAAATATCCATAGTTCTTCATTCTTGATCAATTTTGTTTCCTCAAACATGAACATTAGTGTCAAAGACAAACAAGAGCTACTTGAAAGTACAAGTATCCAGAAAAGAGCTATGAAATCCCTTAAATTTTTAAATCTAGAATATGAAAAACTCGCTCTAAAAAACGATATACAATCAAAAGTAAGGAATGATTTAGATCAGCAGCAAAGAGAATATTATTTGCAGCAGCAGATGAAAACAATTCAAGAGGAGCTTGGGGAAAATTCATATCATGAAGATATTCAAGAATTGATAAATAAATCAAAAGATAAAAATTGGAGTGAAGAAACAAGAAATCATTTTGAAAAAGAGTTATCTAAACTAAAAAGGATGAACTCTCAGGTTGCAGAATATTCTGTTCAAAGAAACTATTTGGACTTATTAGTTGATCTGCCATGGGAAAATTACTCTGAAGATAATTTTGACTTAGAAAAAGCCCAAAAAATTTTAGATAATGATCATTTTGGGCTAGAGGATGTAAAAAAAAGAATAATAGAGTATTTAGCTGTTCTTAAATTAAGAAAAGATATGAAGTCACCAATATTATGTTTATATGGTCCTCCTGGTGTAGGTAAAACTTCACTTGGTAAATCTATTGCTAAATCAATAAACAGAGAGTATGTTAGAGTTTCGCTGGGTGGATTAAGAGATGAAGCTGAAATTAGAGGACACAGAAAGACATACATTGGAGCAATGCCTGGAAGAATTATACAAAGTATAAGAAAATCAGGCACATCTAATCCAGTATTTGTTTTAGATGAAATTGATAAGATTTCTAA
This sequence comes from uncultured Bacteroidota bacterium, assembly GCA_902558025.1. Classification (GTDB taxonomy): domain Bacteria; phylum Bacteroidota; class Bacteroidia; order Flavobacteriales; family Flavobacteriaceae; genus Marisimplicoccus. The sequence continues at coordinate 112,018 of CACECH010000001.1, forward strand.
TGGTTCACAAGGTGATCCCTCATCTGCTTTGTTAGAGTTGCTTGATCCTGAACAAAATAGTTCTTTTCATGATAATTTCTTAGAAATAGGTTATGACCTTTCGAAAGTAATGTTTGTCGCAACAGCTAATAACCTATCAACAATGCATCCTGCTTTACTTGATAGAATGGAGCTAATTAACGTGTCTGGGTATACATCTGAAGAAAAAGTCTCAATTGCAAATAAGTTTTTAATTAAAAAACAGTTGTCTGAGCACGGAATGAATTCTTCTGATTTTAGAATATCTAATAAAAATATCAAAGACATTATTAGTGGCTACACAAGAGAATCTGGGGTTAGAAATCTTGAGAAACAAATTGCTAAGCTTATTAGAAACAGAGCTAAAGATATTGTTTCAAATTCTAAGTTGAAAGACTACAATGACAAAAATTATTTAAAAGATGTATTAGGGCCTCAGAAATTTTTTAGAGATAAATATGAAAACAATAATTTTGCTGGAGTAGTTACAGGTCTTGCATGGACTTCTGTAGGTGGTGAAATTTTATTCATTGAATCATCATTATCAGAGGGTAAAGGAAACCTGTCAATTACAGGTAACCTTGGAAAAATAATGAAGGAATCTGCCGTTATTGCATTAGAGTATATTAAATCTAATTACCAAGATCTTGGAATCAATAAAGAAATTGACTACTCAAAATATAATATACATATTCACGTTCCTGAGGGAGCAACTCCTAAAGACGGCCCAAGCGCAGGTATAACCATACTTACATCCCTTGTCTCATTATTTACTCAAAAAAGAGTTAAAAAGAATATTGCTATGACAGGTGAGATTACTCTAAGAGGAAAGGTTCTTCCTGTAGGAGGAATTAAAGAAAAGATTTTGGCTGCTAAAAGAGCAAATATTAAGGAAATTATTTTAAGTTCATATAATAAAAAGGATATTGAAGAAATAGATCAAAAATATCTTAAGGGTTTAAACTTTATATACGTTAATAACATTAGTGATGTAATATCACACTCTCTTACAAATAGAAAGGTCTTAAATCCAAAAAATATAAATTAATTTTTATGATAATAGCAATTGATGGTGAGGCCTCTACAGGCAAAAGTACTCAAGCAAAGAAAATTGCTAAAAAGTTAAATATTAATTATAGAGATTCAGGCGCTTATTACAGGGCAATAACCCTTTTTTTAATTAGAAATCAAATAAACCCAAAAGAAACATTAGGAGAGGATATTTTTAGTACAATTGAAATTTCTCAAAAATTTAAAAATGATAGTTTTTCAATCTTTTTAAATGGTGAAGATGTAACATCTCAAATAAGAGGTCATAAGGTATCAGTAAATGTTAGTGAATATGCAAAAAAACCTGAAATAAGAAACTTCGTTTATAATCTTTTAAGAAAATCATCTAGGTTAAATTCTATAGTTGTTGATGGAAGGGATATTGGAACTGTTGTGTTTCCTGATGCAGATTTTAAATTCTTTTTGTATGCTATTCCTGAAATTAGAGCTCAAAGGCGTCATAAAGAAATCAATGATGAAAGTGTCAAAATTGAATCAATTGAAAGAGAGATAAAAGAAAGGGATGATATAGACTCTACTAGAGACATTGCTCCTCTCAAAAAAGCTGAAGATGCTTATGGAATTGATGTAAGCTATCTAGCTATTGATCAGGTATTTGAGGAAATTCTTGAAAAAATAACTACTTAAAGTAATAAAAAACATAACTAAGCTTTGTCAATAAATTAATAAATTATATTTTTGCGCACTATGAGCGAAGATAATACTGAAAAAACTAAACCTGAGGAGTCAAATACAGTAACAAAAACTCCAAAAAAAGCTTCTGCTAAAAAGTCAACAAAAAAAGCTGACCCACAAGATGATTTCTTAACCAATTTTAACTGGCATCAATACAAGGAAGGTATTGACGAATTAGATGAGAAACAAATTAAGGAATTTGAGAAGTTGGTAGAGAAAAATTTTGTTGACACTTCAGATGATAATATTATTACAGGTGAAGTGATTCATATGACAGAGAAAGATATCATTATTGATATTAATGCTAAGTCAGAAGGAGTAATTTCAAAAAATGAGTTTAGATATAATCCTGATCTAAAATTAGGAGATAAAGTAGAAGTAATTGTAGATACAAGAGAAGATAAGTCTGGTCAATTAGTTCTTTCTCATAGAAAAGCAAGAGTTATTAAAGCTTGGGATAGAGTTAATGCAGCTCATGATTCTGGTGAAGTTGTTCAAGGCTTTGTTAAGTGTAGAACAAAAGGTGGCATGATTGTAGATGTTTTTGGTATTGAAGCCTTCCTTCCAGGATCTCAGATAGATGTCAAACCAATTAGAGATTACGATCAATACACGAATAAGAATATGGACTTCAAAGTGGTTAAGATTAATCACGAGTTCAAGAATGTAGTTGTATCTCACAAGGCCTTAATTGAAGCTGATATTGAAGAACAAAAGAAAGGTATTATTGGTCAGCTTGAGAAAGGACAAGTTCTTGAAGGGACTGTTAAAAACATGACATCATATGGAGTATTTATTGATTTAGGTGGTGTGGATGGCCTAATACATATTACAGATTTGTCATGGAGTAGAATAAATCATCCATCTGAGATTTTAGAGCTTGACCAAACTATTAAAGTTGTAATACTAGATTTTGATGATGATAAATCTAAAATTCAATTAGGTCTTAAACAATTAACCGATCATCCATGGGATAAACTGGGAGATGATGTAAAAGAAGGTTCTAATATAAAAGGTAAAGTAGTTGTAATAGCAGATTATGGTGCATTTGTAGAAGTTGATGAAGGTATAGAAGGCTTAGTTCATGTATCTGAGATGTCATGGTCAACACATTTAAGAAGTGCTCAAGATTTTGTAAGCGTTGGAGATGAAATTGAGGCAGTAGTTCTAACTCTTGATAGAGAATCTAGAAAAATGTCTTTGGGGATTAAACAATTAACACAAGATCCTTGGACTGATATCACTAAGAAGTTTCCAATAGGTTCTAAACATACTGGGTCTGTTAGGAACTTTACAAACTTTGGAGTTTTTATTGAACTTGAAGAAGGTATAGACGGTTTAATTTATATATCTGACTTATCATGGACTAAAAAGATTAAACATCCTTCAGAATTTTTAGCATTGAATGACAAAATTGAAGTTGTTATTCTTGATCTTGATGTTGAAGGTAGAAAACTTAGTTTAGGTCACAAACAAACAAAACCTAATCCATGGGATGTATATGAAAAAGATTTTGCTGTTGATACAGTTCATAATTCTGAGTTGTCTGAAGTGATTGAAAAAGGAGCTATAATAAATTTTAATGAAGATATTTCTGCTTTTTGTCCAACTAGACATCTTGACAAAGAAGATGGATCTAAATTATCTAAAGGAGACAAGGTAGATTTTAAAGTTATAGAGTTTAGTAAGGAATTTAAAAGAGTAGTTGTATCACATCTTCTAACTCATAAAGATTCAGCTCCAGAAGAACCGGATGATGCTAAAGTTGATGATATTGATTCTGAAGAAGAATAATTATTAAAAATAATCCTCATTTATGAGGATTTTTTTTTAAACAACACTTAATGTAGAATTTATATTTTTGTATTAATAGATCGAGATGCCAAAAAAAATCCTTTTAGATTCAAAAAAAATACATCTAATTTTATCAAGATTAGTATACGAACTTATTGAGAACCATAAAGATTTTAAAGACACTGTTCTAATTGGTCTTCAACCAAGAGGGGTTTATTTGTTTAATCAAATTTTAAAGGTATTTGAAACTAATCATCCTAAAATAAAAATTAAAAGTGGTATACTAGATTTTACTTTTTTTAGAGATGATTTTAGAAGGACAGAGAAAACTCTTTCAGCAAACTCTACTCAAATTAATTTTACATTAGAAAATAAAAGGATTGTGTTAATAGATGATGTGCTTTTCACAGGAAGAAGTATTAAAGCTGCAATGTCAGCAATTGATTCATATGGAAGGCCAAAGTCAATCGAGCTTCTTGTCCTTGTTGATAGAAGATTTAAGAGAGAAATTCCAATTGAAGCAAACTATTGTGGAACAAAGATTGATACTTTTAAAGGGGATAAGGTAAAAGTAATATGGGATGATAAGCCTGTAAATAATAAAGTATTTATTGAAAGCTAGATGAGAAAGTTAAGTGTAGATCATCTTCATGGTATAAAGTTTTTAAATAAGACTGATGTTGATCTTATTTTTGACACAGCACTAAACTTTAAAGAAGTAATAAACAGGCCTATTAAAAAAGTCCCAACTCTTAGGGATATTACAATTGCAAATCTTTTTTTTGAAAATAGTACTAGAACTAAAATATCTTTCGAATTAGCTCAAAAAAGACTAGGGGCCGATGTTATTAATTTTTCAAGCTCTTCTTCTTCTGTTAAGAAAGGTGAATCATTAATTGATACAGTTAATAATATTTTGGCTATGAAAGTTGATATGATTGTCTTAAGACATCCCAATCCAGGATCATCTATACTTCTTTCAAAGCATACAAAATCTTGTATAATTAATGCTGGAGATGGATCTCATGAGCACCCTACACAAGCTTTACTTGATTCATTTTCAATATTTGAAAAAATTGGAGACTTAAAGGGTAAAAATATATTAATTGTTGGAGATATTCTTCACTCAAGAGTTGCTCTTTCTAATCTATATTTATTAAATCTATTGGGAGCCAATGTAAAGATTTCTTGTCCACTTAGTCTAGTTCCAAAGGATATTGAAAAATTAAATGTATCTGTTGAACCAGATATTCAAAAAGCATTAAGATGGTGTGATGCTGTTAATGTACTCAGAGTTCAAAGAGAAAGAATGATTAAATCATATTTTCCAGATAATAGAGAGTATTCTATGCTTTTTGGTCTAGATGAAAATAAAATTAGTTCTATCAAAAAAGATATTTTAATTCTACATCCTGGACCTATAAATAGAGGAGTAGAAATTACTTCTGATCTTGTAGAATCAAATAATTCTATTATTTTAGAACAAGTAGAAAATGGAGTTGCAATCAGAATGGCAATAATGTACTTATTGGCTTCTAAACTAAACTTTTCAATTAATGAATAATGGAATTATTTAATTATAGAAAATCATATACCAAAGATAAGCTTAGTATTAATGACATTGGAGATAATCCAATCGATTTTTTTGTGAAATGGTTCAAAGAAGCTGAAAATTCTGATCAAATTATTGAACCTAATGCTATGACAATTTCAACTGTTGATGAAAATTCTTTTCCATCTTCAAGAGTTGTCTTATTGAAACAAATTAAAGAAAGGAGTCTTATTTTTTTTACAAATTATAACAGTAATAAAGGGAAATCTCTTGATAAAAATGAAAATATTTGTGCTTCCTTTTACTGGCCTCCACTTGAGAGACAAGTTATAATTAAAGGTAATGCTAAAAAGATATCTTCAATTGAATCGGAAGATTATTTTAATTCAAGACCTTTTGAGAGTCAGGCTGCTGCTATAATATCAAATCAAAGTGAAGATATTGATAGTTATGAATCTCTTTTAGAAAAATATAACTCTTTTATTGAGAAAAATAAAAACACTAAACTTAAAAGGCCAAATAACTGGGGTGGTATAGAAATATTTATTAATCAAATTGAGTTTTGGCAAGGCAGGAAGAATAGACTTCATAATAGAGTATTATGTAATTTTCAAAAAGATACTTGGGATTATAAATTACTATCTCCATAAATGAAAACCATAACTTTTCTAAGACACTCTAAGTCTTCATGGGAATATGATGTTTCTGATATAAATAGGCCTTTAAATGAATTTGGTATAAATAAGATTAAGAAAGTGTCAAATTTTTCAAGAGATACTTTTGGTGAAGTGGAAATTCTTTTTTCTAGCCCTGCTAATAGAGCGATTCACACATGTATAATTTTAGCTAACTCTTTAGAAATAGATTTAAAAAAAATTATTATTTGTAAAGAACTTTATACTTTCGACATGTTTGAAGTGTTTGATTTTATTAAACAAATTGATAACAAGTATTCAAACATACTTTTGGTTGGACATAATCCTGCTTATACAGAAATTTCAAATTATTTTTCTGAAAATAAAATTTTAAATTTACCAACTGCCAGATGGTTTTGTTTAAAATTTGATACAGATTCCTGGTCTAAAATAATTGATTTAAAACCAACTTATTATATAAACAATATAAACAGTGAGTCTTAAATATATAAATAGAGAATTAAGTTGGTTAGATTTTAATGCTAGAGTTCTTCAAGAGGCTTCTAACAAGGATGTTCCTTTATTAGAGAGACTAAGGTTTATTGGAATTTTTTCCAATAATCTTGATGAATTCTTTCAGGTAAGATATGCTACTGTAAAGAGAATTGCAGATGAAAAAGCATCTAAAAAAGGAAATAAGGATAATATACTTGCAAAAAATCTTTTAGATGACATAACAAAAAAAGTAATTAAGCTTCAAAATGAAAGTTCTAAAATTTTAAACTCAATTGAAAAATCATTAAAAAAAGAAAATATATTTTTTATAAATGAAAATCAAGTTTTAGAAAATCAAAAAGAATTTTTAAAAGATTACTTTATTAGAAAGATTAGCCCGTCACTGGTAACCATAATTTTGTCAAATAATAAAAAACATGATTTTAATGATAATAAGGCTTTCCTTATTGTTAACCTTAAATTAAAAGATAAGTCAAATATTTATGCTCTGGTTGAAATACCAAAAGATATCAGCAGATTTGTTGTACTACCTAAAAATGGAGATAGACAATATATAATGTTTATTGATGATATAATTAGATACCATCTACATATTATTTTTAGTTTTTTTAATTATTCCAAAATTGAAGCCCACATGCTTAAGATTACTAGAGATGCAGAATTTGACATTGACGATATTGACTTATCAAAGAGCTACATAAAAAAAATTCAGGAGTATGTTAATAAAAGAAAAATATCAAACCCTGTAAGACTAGTCTATGATAAGAGTATTCCTGTGCCTACTCTTGATTATCTAATTAAAAAAATAAACATTTCATCATATGACAGTTTGATTCCAGGTGGAAAATATCATCATAGAAGCGATTATATGGATTTTCCTGAATTAAATAGATCAGATCTCTTGTATCCTAAAAAGAAACCACTAAATATTAGAGATTTTGAAATTGAGTCTAATCTACTTGATCAAATATCAAAAAAAGACTATTTAATGTATACACCATATCACTCATTTTCTTATTTAGTTTCTTTATTAAGACAATCTGCTATTGATCCTAGTGTAAAATCAATTAAAATAACTTTATATAGGCTTTCAAGACAATCCAATGTAATTAGTTCATTAATTAATGCAGCAAAAAATGGAAAAAAAGTTCTAGTTCAAATTGAATTACAAGCTAGATTTGATGAAGAAAATAACATTAAAGTATCCCAGCAACTAAAAGCTGCTGGTGTTGATTTAATTTTTGGTGTAAAAGGTTTAAAGGTTCACTCCAAAATTTGTTTGATTGAAAGAATTGAGAACAATAAGAAAAGATTATACGGGTTTGTAAGTACTGGAAATTTTAATGAGACTACAGCAAAAGTATACTCTGACTTTACTTTATTTACATCAAATCAAAAAATTTTAAAAGAGGTTAGCAAAGTATTTGATTTTCTTGAGGTTAACTATAAAACACATGATTATAAGCACTTAATTGTTTCTCCTCATCATACTACAAACAAAATATTTCAGCTAATTGATAATGAGATAGATAATGCAAAAAAAGGAATTTACTCTGAAATCATTCTGAAACTAAATAGTTTCACTAGTTATAAATTTGTTGACAAGTTATACGAAGCTAGTCAGCATGGTGTAAAAATTAAATTGTTAATTAGAGGAATATGTTGTCTTATTCCCAATAAATTAGGATTTAGTGATAACATTGAAGTTAAAAGTGTCGTTGATAGGTATCTTGAGCATTCAAGAGTCTATGTATTTGAAAATGGTGGAGACAAAAAAGTATATATATCATCAGCAGATTTAATGACAAGAAATATTGAAAAGAGGGTTGAGGTAGCTTGTCCAATTTATCAAGATAATTTAAAAAAACAAGTACTTGATACTCTTGAGATTACTGCTAACGATAATGTTAAAACAAGATTGATAAATAGTGATATGCAAAACAGTTTTTTAAGAAACTCTAAATCAAATATCAGATCTCAATGGTATACATATACTTATTTTAAAAAAATTTTAAATAATTGAGAAAGATTGCAGCTATTGATATAGGTTCAAATGCAGTTAGGATGTTGATTTGCTATGTCCTAAAGAATGAAGATGAATATTTTTTTCAAAAAAATCAATACATTAGGTTACCACTGAGATTAGGAGAAGATTCCTTTAAAACTGGATCTATATCTGATGATAAGATTAATACTTTATCTGATGCACTCTTATCATTTAAACATATAATGAAAGTTCATGGAGTTGAGCATTACAAAATATATGCAACTTCTGCACTAAGAGACTCTAAAAACTCAAATGATGTAATTAAGCAAATTTACGATCTAACTGGAATGAAGATTAAATTAATTGATGGACTTAAAGAAGCTAATGTGATAGCTATGGGAAATCCAATTGAAAAGTTAGATTTTAACAAAACATACCTATATGTAGATGTAGGAGGAGGAAGTACTGAATATTCAATTGTTAGAAGAGGTGATGATAAAAAGTCTAAATCTTTTAACATCGGAACAGTAAGATTAATAAATAATTTAGTTGACGAATCAGTATTTGAAGAAATCAAAGAATGGATTAATGAAAATATTGAAGATGAATCAAAACTTAAAGTTTTTGCAACAGGTGGAAATATTAATAAAATACAGGATATGACTAGAACCAAATCTGATAAACCTATTTCTTATTTCTCAATTAAAGATCTATATAATAACTTATTAGAAAAAAATTTAAATAATAGAATGATAAAATATAATCTGAACCCAGATAGAGCTGATGTAATAATTCCTGCGCTTAAAATCTTTATTTCTACTATGGATTGGGCAAACACAAATAAACTTTTTGTTCCTAAAGTAGGCCTAGTAGATGGTATGATATCAGAGATTCATAACTCAATGAGTTAAGTAAATTAAATTCTTAGTTTAAACTCATTAATAAGAAGAGAAATATTACTATTTTCTTTTATCAAAAAATCTAATTTATCCTTACTGTCAACATAGTTTTTTTTCTGTTTAACCTCATCTAAAGATACATCAACAGTTATACTATAATTATTTAGCTCTTTAGATATGAAGGCCTGTATTTTATTCTTATATCCTATAACCTCTTTTTGATTCATCTTATTAATTGTTGAAATTATTATTGAATTATCTTCGATAAGAGGGTCGTTCATATTAAGAAGTGAAAGCATATTATTGCTTCCATTCAACTTTTCTTTATCACAGAATTTTTTCCAAGCAATTCTGATATCATTCTCCGTAAAATCATCATTCGGTAATTCAATAGGATCTTCCTCTTCAATATTCTCAGATTTTTTAAAATTTAAACTAGCTATGGATAATGAAGAGACTTCGTCATTATTTGAAGTGAAGAGCTTAATCTCCTCTTTATTTGCCTCTAAAGCTTTTTCTAACTCTTGATCTTCCCTAATAAATTCATCAGAGAACTTAGAAGTTTTAATTAAAGAGTTTTTTTTTTTGATAATATCTAGAGATGCTAACTTCATTAAACAAATTTCAGTATGTATTCTTTTGTCATTTACCTTTTGGTAATTTATAAGACATTCATTTACTATATCAATCATTAGTATTAGATCTTCATCGCTATAATCGTTTCCTTGCTTTTTATATTTAATTTTCAAATCATTTTTAGTATCTGATCCATCTAGTTTATTGATTAATAGTTGTCTAAAATGTTTAGAGATACCATTGAGAAAATTAACATCATCTACTCCACGATTATAAACTTTATCGTACATAGAAAGAATTCCAGGTATATCCTTATTAATAATTAACGAAGACAAGTTAAAGTATGACTCATAATCCAAAATATTAAGATTAGAGGTGACCTCATCAATAGTTAAATTTGAATTAGTAAAACTTACTAGTCTATCAAACATAGACAATGAATCTCTAATTGAACCATCAGATTTTTCAGCTATTATCTGTAATGAACTATCATCATACTTTATTTTTTTTTCTTTACAAATTTTATGTAAGAGCCCAATAATAGAATTATTATCAACTTTTTTAAAATCATAGATTTGACATCGAGAAAGTATTGTTGGAATAATTTTGTTCTTCTCAGTAGTTGCTAGTATAAAAACAACATGAGGAGGAGGTTCCTCTAGTGATTTTAAAAATGCATTAAAAGCAGCGTTTGACAGCATGTGAACTTCATCAATTATATATACTTTAAATTTTCCGTATTGAGGAGGTATTCTTATCTGTTCAGTAATATTCCTAATATCTTCTACAGAATTATTTGATGCAGCGTCAAGCTCAAATATGTTGTATTCAAAATTTTCATCCAAATCATTTATCTTCTTAGCTAGAATTCTAGCACAAGATGTCTTACCAACACCTCTTGGACCACAAAATAAAAGAGCTTGAGGTATTTTCTGACTATCTATTGCATTTGACAACGTTTTTACAATAGCATCTTGTCCTATCATTTCACTAAAATCCTTTGGTCTATACTCTGAAGCAGATGACATTGATGAATTTTCCATTAATAACAAATATAAAAATTGAAAAAAACTATTAACCAATTCATATTCTTTTTTTATTAAAATTATCAACATGTATTATCTTTGTAATGCAAGCCGTCTTATCGCTGATTATTCAGAGGAAAGTCCGGACACCATAGAGCAACACAGCGGGTAATTCCCGCCATCTATTTATAGATAGGAATAGTGCAACAGAAAGTATGTACAGGTTATGCTGTAGTGGAATCATGTAAACTCTGTGTGGTGAAACGCCAAGTAAATCTACAGTTTAAAATTGCTCGTTTTATGTAGAAGGGTAGGCGGTATGAATATAATAGTAATATTATATCTAGATAAATGATAAGACTCGACAGAATCCGGCTTACAGGCTTGCTTTTTTAAAAAATGATAAGGAGCTAGATCCGTAATTTCTCTCATCTACTTCTTTAACCTTATCATTAAATGAAATATTTGAACGATGCTCAATTATTAGTTCACCACTTTCTTTTAATAACTCATTTTTTCCAACTATATCAATCATCTCTAGGTAATCTTTTAATAAAAATCTATATGGTGGATCAGCAAAAATGATATTGAATTTTTCGTTATTGTTTTTTAAGAATGATAAATAGTCAATTTTTTTTGTTCTGATTTTAATTTCTAATTCTTTAGCAGTTTTATTTATAAATCTAATACAGTTAAAATTATTGTCAACAGATAAAATATCATTGCATCCTCTCGAAGCAAATTCATAGGAAATATTACCAGTTCCAGAAAAAATATCAAGAACCGAACAATCATTTAACTCAAATTTATTTTGGATAATATTAAAAAGAGACTCTTTTACTTTATCTGTGGTTGGTCTAACAGGAAGATTTTTTGGTGCATTAATAATTATGCTTTTTTTATTTCCTGATATTATCCTCATTTAAATAAGAAAAGAAAGGTGATTTTGAATTGAATTGATTACCGCTATCATCATCAATATAATCAAGTTTAGAATATTTATTAGCAATTTCATAGTATTCTGAATATTTATCATATCTGCCTAAAAATATAATTTTGTCTTTTTCATTTGAAATTTCATAATTTTTCATAATAAAGAACAGGTAATATAAAAATTCATTTTTGTCTTTGATATTAAAGGAATTGAAGTAAATAAATTCTTTTGAGTCAAATATTAATATATCAAAAGAGTTTTCATTAAAATTAATATAAAGAGAAAGTCCATCAGAAATTTTATCTTTTTTACATAGATAGTTATAGAGAACTGTAAAATAACTCATTGAAGAATATTTAATATTCTTTTGATTTAAGACATTTACAAAAAGCTTGTCATATGAATAAACAACAGCGATTTTTTTGTCTATAGATAATTCATGTTGAATATTATCTTTAATTGAGGTGTTAGTCTCTAAATACTTATTTCTTAGCTTTTCATCAAATAATTTTGAGGGAACAATAGAAGGTATACTTGAAAAAAATACTAAATCAATTGTTTCAATATTAAGATTAGAAATAGAGCCTAAAAAGTCAGATTCAAGATTTTTGCTATTAATATCAATGGATAAGGAGTCATCAGGTGATCTAAATATAATACCTGATTTATATTGATAAACAGTTAATTTATGAATATTATTGATCTTTTTTTGCATCAAAAATAGATGGCCAGTTTCCGTTTATACTAACCTCAGTCATTGATCCAAGAATTATTTCACTTCCATTTACACCATCAACTGAAATAACTTTATTCTCTTGCTCAAGCAAATCTTTATTTTGGTCATACAGGATAATATCTTTTTTGACTTTTACTTCAAAAACAGGAACTTGATAGCCGTTTTTATCAATTATATCAGCCTGGATTGAAAACTTTGCGTCTGAACCTTCAATTGGAACGTTTGCCATCATTTTATATCTTTCATCCTCACCAAATAATGAATCCTTAACAGAAACAAAACCTAATGTATCTACGACTGTAACTTCTCTAAGCATATCAATTCTATAAGTTCTGTCGTATTGAAGATAAGAAGAATCCCTCTTCTCAATTAAAGTAAATATACCATTATCAATAAAACTTACTAGACTATCAAAATTACTTGCATAGAAGCCATTTACGTCTTTGTGAGCAATCTGTGCGGTCTTTATATCCTTTAGTCTGTCAATAACTGTTGAATACCTTTCATTTTTAACTTTATTAAATTTTATAGGACCATTAATTGAACTGTATATTTGAGCTGCAAAAAAAATAGATAATGCCCAAAGAAATAATTCTAAACCACGTTTTTTGTTCATGTCAGTAATTTTTGATTTTAACAAATCTACAATTTTTTTTTTTTCATAAAACTATATATAAATGAATTATATTAGAAAAATATTTTAAATGAAAACTATTGCATTAATTCCTGCAAGGCTTGAGTCTGAAAGGTTTCCTAATAAATTAATTAAAAAGCTTCATGGAGTTCCAATTATAGTCAGGACATACTTAGCTGCATTAAATAGTAAACTGTTTGATGAAGTATATGTGGTAACTGGAAATGATGAGATAATTGATTTAATTGAATCTAAAGATGGATTAACATTTAAATCAAGAAAAATTCATCAATCGGGTACAGATAGAATTGCTGAAGCAGCTAAAGAAATTGATCACGATATAGTAGTTAATTTACAAGGTGATGAGCCATTTATAAATATTGATGCAATAAATAATTTGATTTCATCTTTTGAAGATAATACTGTAAAAATGGCTTCATTAATGACTAGTTTTAATTCATTTGATGAAATTAATAATCCAAATAATGTCAAAGTGACTGTAGATAAAAATAATAATGCAATTTTTTTTTCAAGATCACCAATTCCTGAAGGAGAAAATGAAATAAAAAAATTTAATAGACATATAGGAGTATATGCATTTAGAAAAAACACCTTAATTAACTTTTCAAGTTTAAATAGATCAAAAAATGAAATTTCTCAAAATCTTGAGGGTAATAGAGCAATAGATAATTTAATCCCCATTAAAATGATTAAAATTGACTTTCATGGAATATCAATAGATACTGAAAAAGATTTCATAGACGCTGAAATATATCTTTCTAAGAATGCTTAAATTTTTTTCTAAAATAATTCTTACAAAAATTCTAGGTTGGAAACTTAATGGTCTACTGCCTAATGATAAAAAATATATAATTGCGGTAGTCCCTCATTCAAAATCATTTGATCTAGTAATTGCAATATTAATTAGGTCATATTTAGGTTTAAGAATAAAGTTTATTGGAAAGAAAGAACTGTTTAACCCTTTTACTTCTTTTTTCTTTAAATCAATTGGTGGAATTCCAGTTGATAGGAGTGTAACAAATAATTTTGTTGAATCTGTAGTTAAGTTATTCAAATCAAATGTTATTAACATACTAGCAATAGCTCCTGAGGGGACTAGGAAGTTTGTAAAAAAATGGAAATCAGGATTTTATTATATAGCTGTGGGTGCAAGAATTCCAATTGTTATGGTGTCATTCGATTATATTAAAAAAGAAGTAAATATTAATGATAAATTTTTTCCTTCTGGAAATTTTGATAATGATATAAAAAAACTTGAGGACTTAGTAATGGATGTAGTTATAAGAAACAAAAATTGATTCTAGCCCATATCGTGATATACATTCTGAACATCATCATCTTCATCTATTAGATTTAATAATTTATCAACTATTATTTTTTGATCTTCTTTAATGCTCTTAACATTAATAGCTTCTCTCTCAAATTCACTAGAAATAATATCTAGTCCACGTCTTTCTATTTCTTTTTGTAATGATCCAAAATCTTCAAAATTTGCTGTAATGTTTATTTCATCATCTTGACTATTAAAATCTACTACTCCAAAATCAATTAAATCAAGTTCAAGCTTTTCAGTATCAATTCCTTCATTTTTAATTTGAAAAAAACACAAATGATTAAATAAAAAATCTACTGACCCTGAAGTGGCAAGATTTCCTTCACATTTGTTAAAATAACTTCTAATGTTTGCAACAGTTCTATTATTGTTATCAGTTGCGGCTTCTACTAGAATTGCAATACCATATGGAGCATACCCTTCTAATAGTATTTCTTTGAAATTATCTGTACTTTTTTCTGATGCTTTCTTAATTGCTCTTTCTATATTATCCTTGGGCATATTAGCTGCCTTAGCATTTTGAATGATAGCTCTTAATCTTGAATTTGAAGATGGGTCAGGACCTGACTCCTTTACTGCTATTATTATCTCCCTTCCAATCCTTGTGAAAGTTTTGGCCATATTTGACCATCTTTTCATTTTTCTCGCTTTTCTAAATTCAAATGCCCTTCCCATAACTTATATAAACGGAGTTTTTACAACCTCTAATTTGATGAAATTCTTTCTAATCTTTAGATAAATTTCTTTTGAAGATATATTTTTTTCTATGTATGCAAGACCAATACCTTTCTTAAGAACTGGAGAAAATGTCCCAGAAGTTACTTCTCCTATTAGCTTTTCTGATTTATCAAAAATTTCGTAACCTTTTCTTGGAATACCTTTATCATAAATTACAAATCCAACTAATTTTTTCATAATACCATTTGCAATTTGTTCTTTAATTGACTTAGAACCAATAAAATTTGTCTCTAATTTTGTTATCCACCCAAGGTTTGCCTCAATTGGAGTTACTGATTCATCTATGTCGTTTCCATAGAGACAATAACCCATTTCTATTCTTAATGTATCTCTTGCACCTAGACCTATTGGCTTAACTTCAAGATTTTCAACACTAAAAAGCTTATCCCAAATATGTTCAACATTGTCATTAGATATGTATAGTTCAAAACCTCCTGAACCTGTATAACCCGTCTTTGATATTATTACATCATCAATTCCAGCAAATCTTCCCAATATGAATGAATAGTTCGATAAAGACTTTAAATCTTCCTTTGTAAAACTTTGACATAATAATTCTGCCTTTGGTCCTTGAACAGCAAGAAGAGATATTTTATCTGATATGTTATTAATAGAACAATTGTATTTTTTATTGTGACTCTTGATCCAATTCAGGTCTTTTTCTATGTTAGAGGCATTAACAACTAATAAATATTTTTCTTCGTCTATTTTGTAAACTATCAAATCATCAATTATCCCTCCATTATCATTTATTAAACAGTTATATTGAGCCTTTCCTGGTTCTATATTCATAATATTATTTGAGCAAATGAATTGAATAAACTGAGTGGAATTCTTTCCCGATATCTCGAATTCACCCATATGAGAGACATCAAATACCCCAACGTTTTCTCTAACATGGTTATGCTCATCAGTCACTGAGCTATAACTTATGGGCATCTTAAAACCAGCAAAATCAACAATTTTTGCTCCTAACTTTATGTGCTTATCAAATAAGACTGTTTTTTTCATTAATCTTTATGTATAAGATATTCCTTTAGCTCAGAATAACTTTTCATTGTCTTGGTTCTCTTTTCTTTATCCATTATTGATCTGATTGAGTCTGGATATTCTATTTGCGAGTCTATACTATTTTCAACAGTATCTTTAAATTTAATTGGATGTGCTGTAGAAACAAATAAACCATTACAGTTACTTAAATTGTTTTCTTGAAGATATTTTTTTAGTCCAAGATATCCAATTGCAGAATGAGGGTCTGCGATGTAATTATTCTCTTGATTTAATTTTTTAATAGAATCTATTGTAGATTTATCATCAAAACTATATCCGGATATATTCTTCCTTATCTTCTGTAAATCATTATTAAATATTTTCTGAATTCTAATAAAGTTACTTGGTTCAGAAACATCCATAGCATTGGAAATTGTACTTTTTGTTTTTAATGGTTCATAAATTCCTTCTCTAATATACCTTGGAATAGTATCATTAACATTTGTAGATGCAATAAAATGATGAATAGGGAGACCCATTGAATTTGCCATTATACCAGCACATATATTGCCAAAGTTTCCGCTTGGAACTGAGAAAATATTAGGATTCTTATTTTCTATTCTTTTTGATGCTAAAAAATAATAGAACATTTGAGGAAGCCATCTAGCAACATTAATAGAGTTAGCTGAGGTTAACGAGATTTTCTTATTTATATCATAGTCATTAAATGCATTTTTTACCATTGATTGGCATAAATCAAAATCACCATCTACTTCAATTGCCTGAACGAAAGAATCATTTGTAGTAATTTGCTTTTCTTGGACTTCACTTATTTTACCCTTGGGATATAATATGCAGACATCAATATCTTTGGTGCCAAGAAATCCATTTGCAACAGCTCCTCCTGTATCTCCAGATGTAGCAACTAGAACAGTCATTTTTTTTGAGCTATTATTATCTTTAAAATAATCTAAACATAATGCCATGAATTTTGCACCTACATCCTTAAATGCTAGGGTAGGTCCATGAAATAATTCTAGAGAATAAATCGAATTCTCAATTTCCTTTACAGGAATTTCAAATGAGATTGTATGAGTTATTATATCTATTAATTTATTTTTTGGTATTTCATCTCCTACAAAATCTTTTATAATTTCATAGCAAAGTTCTATATCTTCAATTTTATTTAAAGACTCTAATAATTTATTAGATAAGCATATCTCTTTTTCAGGAAAATAAAGACCCTTGTCAGGAGCTAAACCATTTATTACAGCATTTCTAAAAGATGTTGGTGCTGAGTTATGATTTAAACTAATATATTTCATCTAATCTAATATTTTGATTCCTTTTGGATTTACTTTAGATATAAAGCTATCGTAATCAATATTTACTTTGTCTAGATGACTACATATATTATTAAGAATAATTTTGGAAGTTTTACTATTGTTTGATAAGGCAAATATAGAAGGACCTGAACCTGAAATACCACAAGACAAAGCTCCGGATTCAATTGATATCTTTTTAATTGATTCAAATTCAGGAATTAACATAGATCTATCAGGTTCTACAACCTCATCTACTACACTTCTAGACATTAGATCAAAATCTTCTGAGTATAAACTACTTATAAACGCACCTAGATTGGCAGATTGTTGGACCATCTTCTCAATTTTGACTTTTTTCTTAACAACCCTTCTGGAATCAGAAGTCTTTATTTCGATATTTGGTCTTATGATGATTAATTCTAAAGACTTAGGAGAAGGAAGTTTAATAATATCTAAATCAGTAATAGATCTTACTAAAGTTATTCCACCAAATATTATAGGTGCAACATTGTCTGCATGATAAGATCCGCTGACAAAATTCTCACCTTCCATAGAAAACCTAACTAAATCTAAATTGTCAAAATGTGAATTTAAAAGTTGATTAATTGCATAAACTGTACCAGCAGAACTTGCAGCAGAGCTTCCAATTCCACTTCCAGGCTTTATCCCTTTGTTTATGATTATTTTAATACCAAAGTCTATGTCAATATTTTTTAACATAGCTTGAGCAGCAATTCCGGCAACATTTTCATTAATATTATTGGATATATTAAAACTATCTTTTGATTCTATTTCAATACCCTTAGACATAGTTTTAAGGACTTCTATTTCATCACCTCTATTTTCAAGACAAACTCCAAGTACATCATATCCACATGACAAGTTTGTAATACTACCTGGTGAAAAAACTTTAATACTATCCATTTTCTTGACTTGCTTTGATAATATCTGCAAAAACTCCAGATGCAGTAAACTCTCCACCAGCACCAGCTCCTTTAACAACTAAAGGTGAATCTTTATATCTCTCGGTGTAAAAAACTGTTATATTATCACTACCTACAAGATTATAAAATGGGTGATCAGCTGAAATAGCTTCTAACCCAACACTTGCATGACCATTTTCTAGTTTTGCAACAAACTTTAATCTACAGTTTTTTTCTTTAGCTTCACTTAAGATTTTATTAAAATGAGCTTTGTTATTTTTTAGAGATAAAACAAACTCATCCTTAGAATTAGTATTTATTGACTCATCTGGTAAGAAATGATTCTTTTTAACATCTTCATATTCAAGATTAAATCCACTTTCTCTTGCCAGAATTAATATTTTTCTACAAACATCAATACCACACAAATCAATTTTTGGATCAGGTTCAGTATAACCAAGGTCAACTGCATTAGAAACTATATCATGAAAAGTGTTTTCTTCTTGGAAATTATTAAAAATATAATTTAGTGTGCCAGATAAAACTGCCTCAATTTTCAAAACCTTGTCTCCTGAATTAATTAAGTTTTTAAGGGTGCTAATAACAGGAAGAGCCGCTCCAACATTTGTTTCATAATAGAAAGGAGTATTATGACCCCTTGACAATTTCCTTAATTCTTTATATAAACTAAGTTTACCAGAGTTTGATATTTTATTACAAGTAATTATTCCTACACCATTTTTTAAATAATCTTTATAGGTTAATGGTATTATCTCGCTTGCAGTATTATCAACAAATAAGCTGTTTCTTCTATTTAATTCAATTATAGTTTTTTGAAATAAGTCCTTATCAGCTTTTACATTAGAATCATTTAATAATTCTGACCAATTTTTAAGATCTATTTCCTTTTTAGATATCAACATTTTTTTAGAATTAGATATACCTAGAATTTTAAGGTTTAATCCGAGGTTTTTTGAAATAAAATCTTTTTGGTCTTTAATTTGCTGAATTAAATAACCCCCAACATTTCCAACACCAGTTATGAAAATATGTATATCCTTTAAATCTTTCTCAAAGAAGCTCTCATGTAATGCGTTTAAAGCTTTTTTTGCATTTGTTTCATCAATAATTATGGATATGTTTCTTTCTGAAGCACCCTGAGCAATAGCTCTTACGTTTATGTTATTATTACCAAGTGAACTAAATAGTTTTCCGCTGATTCCTTTTTTACTCTTCATTTTATCACCAACTATGGCAATATTAGAAAGATTTGATTCAATCTGAGATTCATTAATTCTTTTTTGAGATATCTCAAATTGAAATTCTTTATCAATTACTTGTTTAGCAAGTTGGGCATCATTAGAATTTATAGCAATACAAATTGAAAACTCGGACGATGCTTGAGTAATCATTACAACATTTACTTGATTAGATGATAAAGCTTCAAAAAATCTTTTCGAAAAGCCAGGAACACCCACCATTCCAGAACCTTCAAAATTTAAAATTGAAATATTTTCAATATGACTTATTCCTTTGACAATCTCATCATTATCAAGTTTTGTTGAGTTGGAGATACAAGTGCCTTCAGCGCTTGGCTCAAATGTATTTTTTATAAAAACAGGAATATTATCTTCTATCAAAGGTTGCAATGTAGGGAAGTAAATCACCTTAGCTCCAAAGAATGATAATTCCATTGCTTCTTTATAAGATAGAAATTCTATTGGGGATGCCTTTTTAACAATTTTAGGATTAGCAGTAAATACACCGCTAACATCAGTCCAAATTTCCAGAACTTTAGCGTTCAGGTTCTTTGCATAGATTGCTGCGCTATAATCTGAACCACCTCTTCCTAGATTTGAGGTTTCACCTTTTTCATTGGAGCAAATATATCCTGGTGCAATAACCAATTTGGATTTAATTAGACCTATTTTGTTCTTAATAGAAATTGAAGTTTTATTTGAATCTAAAACTTGACTATTGTTAAACTCTTTAGTAAAAATCAACTCTCTTGAATCAATATATGATATGTCAAATCCTTTCTGTTTAAGGATTTCATAAATTATACAACTAGATAAAATTTCACCAAATGTTAAAACTTTTGAAATTGTTTTGTCTGTTACTTCGTCAATAGTTGAGATTGCATCAAGAATATCTTCAAGCTCATTTAAATTCTGTTTTAAAAAGCTTTTAAGTGAGCTTTGCTTGTCTAAACTAGAAAGATTATTTATTACTTCAAGATGTCTCTGTTCAATTTCATTAATTATTTCATCAACTGATTGACCTTTTGAAACAATACATTTTTGAAGAAGGTTAGTTATACCACCTAATGCGGAAACAATTATAAATAATGGTTCATCATTATCCCTAAGAATTGATATTACATTATTTATAGACTTAGAATCAGCGACTGATGTACCGCCAAATTTTAGAACTTTCAAGAGGCTATCTCTTTTTTATTGATTAATAAGGTTAAATGATCATCTTCAGGTTTGTGATCGATAAGTAATTTATCGCCTTGTTTAATTCTATCAGAAACTAAATTTTCCGCAATTAGATCTTCAATGTATTTCTGAATCATTCTATTCAAGGGCCTAGCACCGTTTTTTTCATCAAATCCCTTTTCACAAATAAAAGACTTAGCTTTAACAGAAACAGATAAATCATAACCTATTCCTTCAACCCTTTCTTTTAATTTGTTTAGCTCAATCGTAACAATTTTATTTATTTCTTTAATTGATAAAGAATTAAAAATTATACAGTCATCAATTCTATTTAGAAATTCTGGAGCAAATGTGTTTTTGAGTGCTCTTTGAATAACTTTTTGTTCAGTTTTAGAGGTTTGATCTAATGATGATTTAGTTTCAAATCCAACACCAACTCCAAAATCATTAATTTGTTTGACTCCTATGTTTGAAGTCATAATGATAATAGTATTTTGAAAATTAATTTTCCTACCTACACTGTCAGTTAAAAATCCATCATCAAGTATTTGAAGTAGCATGCTATATATATCAGGATGACCTTTTTCAATTTCATCAAAAAGAACAACTGAATACGGTCTTCTTTTGACTTTTTCTGTTAGCTGACCACCTTCTTCATACCCAACATAACCAGGAGGTGCTCCAATTAGTCTTGATACTGAAAATTTTTCCATATACTCACTCATGTCAATTCTTATGAGATTCTCCTCAGATTCAAAAATCTCAGATGCAAGTACTTTAGCAAGTTGAGTCTTTCCAACCCCAGTTTGACCGAGAAAAATGAATGAACCTATTGGTCTATTAGGAGAGTTTAGTCCAGCTCTATTTCTTTGAATAGACTTGGCAACTTTAGATACAGCCTCATCTTGTCCTATAATTTTTTCCTTTAAAATTTTCTCAAGTTTTGAGAGTTTGTTCCTTTCAGTTGATAAAATTTTATTTACAGGAATATTAGTCATCATTGATACTACATCAGCAATTTGATCCTCATCAACTCTAACTCTATTTAGCTTTGATTCTTCGTGCCACCTGTTTTGAGCTTCAACTAACTTTTTCTCAACTCTTTTTTCATCATCTCTTAGTTTAGCTGCTTCTTCATATTTCTGTTTTTTTACAACATTTTTTTTGAGTTCTCTAACATCTTCAAGTTGTTTTTCCATTAGTACGACTTCTTCTGGCACATCCATATTATTAATGTGTGCTCTTGAACCAGCTTCATCTAATGCATCAATAGCCTTATCTGGTAAAAATCTATCAGTTATATATCTTTGAGATAGCTCAACACATGCAACAAGAGCTTCATCTGTATAATCAACGTTATGGTGAGACTCATATCTATCCTTAATATTTCTTAGTATTTCAACAGTTTCATCTTTACTTGTTTCCTCAACAAGAATTTTTTGAAATCTCCTCTCGAGTGCACCATCCTTTTCAATGTGCTGACTATATTCATTTAAGGTTGTTGCTCCAATACATTGTATTTCACCTCTTGCAAGTGCAGGCTTAAACATATTTGATGCATCAAGACTTCCAGTTGCACCACCTGCTCCAACAATAGTATGAATTTCATCAATGAATAATATTATATTTCTGTTTTTTTCAAGCTCATTCATAACGGCTTTCATTCTTTCTTCAAATTGACCTCTATATTTTGTGCCTGCAACCAAACTTGCAAGGTCAAGAGTGATTACTCTTTTACCATAAAGAACCCTTGAAACCTTTTTTTGAATAATTCTCAAAGCAAGCCCCTCAGCGATTGCAGATTTTCCAACTCCAGGTTCACCTATAAGTAAAGGATTGTTCTTTTTTCTTCTACTTAAAATTTGAGAAACTCTTTGAATTTCTTTATCTCTTCCGATTACTGGGTCAAGTTGATCTTTTTCAGCAAGTAATGTAATGTCCCTTCCAAAGTTATCTAAAACAGGAGTTTTGGAATTTGATGAAGACTTAGTCTTTTGACTTGAAGAAAATGGATTCTTTGAAGATCCATCGTTATCATCTTTTTCCTCTGGAAAGGAAGATGATGAAGGGTATTCAATGATATCATCAGATCCAATTTCGTTAATCATAGCTTTAAATTTTTCTTTTACATTGTCATAACTGATATCCATTTTAGAAAGTATTTTTGTTAATGGATCGTTATCGTTTCTAAGTATACATAAAAGAAGATGAGCAGTATTTATGTTTGTACTTTGAAATAATTTAGCTTCTAAGAAAGTAGTTTTTAAGGCCCTTTCAGCTTGTCTGGTTAGATGAAGGTTTTTCTTTTCGTTTAATCTCAAAGACGAACTGTCAATAATTGCTGGATTAAGAAGTTCAATTTTTTTTCTTAATTCGTTAAGATCAATATCAATAGAGTTCAAAATTGATACAGCTTTACCTCCACCTTCTCTCAACATTCCTAGAAGAAGATGTTCAGTTCCTATTTGTTTATGACCAAGCCTGAGGGCTTCTTCCTTGCTGTAGGAAATTACATCTTTAACTCTTGAAGAAAAATTATCATCCATCTTGTAATATTTTGTAGACTAAAATATATCAATAATATAAATTAACAAAGAAAATACATATACTAATTACTTATTCTCAAATAAAACTTTTCAATTAATAATGTTAATAAATAATGCTTTTTTATCTCAAATAATTTGAACAAAATATTGATCGTTTATTTATTTTAGCATGAATATACTAACCTATGGAAAAAGAAAAACTTATCCCTATAAAGATTGAAGATGAAATGAAGTCAGCCTACATCGACTATTCGATGTCGGTTATTGTTTCTAGGGCATTACCTGACGTAAGAGACGGTTTAAAACCAGTTCACAGAAGAGTTCTTTTTGGAATGAACGAAATGGGTGTACGATCCTCATCATCATATAAAAAATCTGCAAGAATAGTTGGAGATGTAATGGGTAAATATCATCCTCATGGAGATAGTTCAGTATATGATACTATGGTTCGAATGGCTCAAGAATGGAGCTTAAGGTATATTTTAGTCGACGGTCAAGGTAACTTTGGTTCGGTAGATGGTGATAGTCCTGCTGCGATGAGATATACTGAGGCAAGAATGCAAAAAATATCTGAAGACCTTCTTTCAGATATTGATAAGGAAACTGTAGACTTCCAATTAAACTTTGATGATACAATTATGGAACCTACAGTTCTGCCAACTAGAGTTCCTGCTTTGTTAATAAATGGTGCTTCTGGTATAGCTGTTGGAATGGCTACAAATATGCCGCCTCATAATCTATCTGAAGTTATTGACGGAATTATTCAGTACATCGATAATAATGAAATAACAATTGATGAATTAATTCAGTATGTAAAGGCCCCAGATTTTCCTACTGGTGGTACTATTTATGGTTATGATGGAGTAAAAGAAGCTTTTCATACAGGTAAAGGTAGAGTAGTTATGAGAGGTAAGGCTTTGATTGAGAATGTAAATGATAGAGAGTGCATCATTGTATCTGAGATTCCTTATTTAGTCAACAAAGCAGAAATGATAAGAAAAACGGCTGAATTGATAAATGATGGAAAAATTGAGGGAATTTCAACTATTAGAGATGAATCAGACAGAAAAGGAATGCGAATAGTATATGTTTTAAAGAGGGATGCTATTCCAAACATAGTTCTAAATAAATTATATAAATTCACTCCATTACAATCTTCTTTTAGTGTTAATAATGTTGCT
Organism: uncultured Bacteroidota bacterium; assembly: GCA_902558025.1. Lineage (GTDB taxonomy): Bacteria > Bacteroidota > Bacteroidia > Flavobacteriales > Flavobacteriaceae > Marisimplicoccus. The sequence goes on from CACECH010000001.1 coordinate 136,568, forward strand.
TTAGTTGATGGAAGACCTCAGCTACTAAATCTTAAGGATTTAATCCATCATTTTGTAGATCACAGGCATGATGTAGTTGTAAAAAGAACAACTTTTGAACTTAAAAAAGCTGAACAAAGAGCTCATATTTTGGAAGGTCTTATTACAGCTAGCGATAATATAGATGATGTAATAAGTCTAATTAAAAAATCATCAAACGCAGAAGAAGCTAGACTGAAATTAGAAAAAAAATATAAACTTTCTGAAACTCAAGCAAAAGCAATAATTGAGATGAGATTACGTCAACTAACTGGTCTTGAGCAAAGTAAGTTAAGAGAGGAGTATGATGATCTTCAAAAAACTATCAAAGGTTACAAAGAATTACTTGATAGTAAACCTATGAGAATGAGTTTAATCAAGGAGGAATTATCTGAAATTAAAGATAAGTACGGTGATGAAAGAAGATCAATAATTGAATATGCCGGTGGTGATTTCAGGGTGGAAGATATTATTCCAAATGAAAAGGTTGTAATTACTATATCACATGCAGGATATATAAAAAGGACAGCTTTAACTGAGTATAAAACTCAAAATAGAGGTGGTGTAGGCCAAAAGGCATCGAAGACTCGAGATGAAGACTTTCTCGAGGACTTATTTGTTGGAACCAATCATCAGTATATGCTGTTTTTTACACAAAAAGGTAAGTGTTTTTGGATGAGAGTTTATGAAATTCCTGAAGGATCTAAGAACTCCAAGGGTCGTGCTATTCAAAACCTTGTAAATATTGAACAAGATGATAAGGTTAAAGCCTTTATTTGTACTCAGGATCTAAAAGATGATGACTACATCAATAACCACTATGTAATTATGGCAACAAAAATGGGGCAAGTTAAAAAAACTTCTCTTGAGCAATACTCAAGGCCAAGATCCAATGGAATTAATGCAATTACTATTAAGGATGGTGATGAATTACTTGAGGCTAAGCTAACTAATGGAAACAGTCAAATAATGTTAGCTGTTAAATCTGGTAAAGCAATTAGATTTGAAGAAAGTAAAACAAGACCTATGGGTAGAAATGCGTCAGGTGTTAGAGGTATTAGGCTTAAAGACAATAAAGATGAGGTTGTAGGAATGATATCAGTCAATGATATGGATGCCAATATATTAGTTGTATCCGAAAATGGTTATGGAAAAAGGTCTTTACTTGAGGACTATCGTTTAACTAATAGAGGTGGAAAGGGAGTTAAAACTATTTCAATAACTACTAAAACTGGCCAACTTGTTTCACTTAAAAGTGTAACAGACAGTGATGATCTTATGATAATAAACAAATCAGGTATTGCTATTAGAATGCAGGTTGCTGATTTAAGAGTAATGGGAAGAGCAACACAAGGAGTTAAGGTAATAAGTATTAAAGATGGAGATGGTATTGCTGCCGTTGCTAAAGTTATGAATGATGAGGAAGAAATTGAAGATATAAATGATATTGAATTTACAGGAGATACAATTAAATAATTTTTTAATTTTATCTAAAGTTTAATTCATGCGAGTATTTATAATTTTTTTACTTCTTCTTATATCAAATAATATATTTTCTCAAAAAGTAAATATTTTAAAAGAATCCAAAAAACTATATAAAAAAGGTAACTTTCAAGAAGCTCTTACTAGTATTGAAATTATTGAAAAGAATAGTGTAATTATAAATACTAAAAATAATAACAATAAAAATTATTTAAAGGCTCAAGTCTATCTTTCCATGAATAATGTTCTAAAAGCAATGGAATATTATGATAAGCTTAAAGAAAATGATTTTTCAGATTCTAAGCTTAGTAAACTTTCAAAAGAAATTGCAAAAATTGCAATGAATATGAAAGATAATTATACTCATAACAAGTCATTTAGAATTAAGCCAAATCAAAATTTAATGAATTCCTTATCTGGAAAAGTTTCTGGGGTATCTATGTTGTCCAAATCAGGTGACCCGGGATCTAGCCCTATCATTCAAATTAGAGGACAAAACACAGTTCTTGGTGACAAATCACCTCTTATTATTCTAGACGGTGTTATAATATCTGGGAGAACAGAATTTTCTAATAATACTTCGATGCAATCTAGGCTAGATGATATTCCAACCCATGATATAGAGTCTATAACGATTCATAAAAGCGCATCATCTTCAGCTTTATGGGGTTCCTCTGGAGCCAATGGTGTAATTGTAATAAAAACTAAACAATAAATAATGAAAACAAAAAACATATTAACCTTTCTATTATTAATATTCATCTCTTTTGGGTATTCTCAAAAAAAAGAATTAAGAAATGCAAATAAATTTTATGATTCAGGTGAGTACCTATCAGCTCTTGATCTTCTTGAAACTTCTAAGTCATTGTTTGATAGTTCAGATGATAAGATTAAATCTCAAGTAATGCTTTTATATGGAAAAATATACACATCTACTGAAGACTTTGAATTAGCAATAAAATCATTTAATAACTCAAGAGAGTTAGGTGCTAACGAAAATGATTTAAATTTTGAAATTAACAAATTAGAAACTGCAATTATCACATCTGCAATTGCAGATAATGAGTCTGAAAATTTTAGTGATGCAGCAAAAAAATTAAAAATAGTTTATGATATAAATCCAGAAAATAATGCACTGTATCTATATTATGCTGCCTCATCAGCTGTCAATTCTAATGATTTGTCCCTTGCTCTTGAATATTATTTGATTTTAAGAGATATAAAATATGAAGGAATTGAAACCAAATACTATATAACTGATGTTTCAAATGAAACAGAAATTGAAATTAGTTCTGAGACAGAATTCAATTTATTAAAAAAATCAAAAGATTATTCTGATCCAAGAGAAGAGGTTACTGAGTCAAAGTTTCCTGAAATTGTTAAAAATATTGCCCTAATATACAAGCAACTAGGTCAAAATGATATGGCACTAGCTGCTATTGAAACAGCAAGAGCATCAAATCCTGATGATGTAGGTTTAATAATTACTGCAGCCAATATTTATTTTGAATTAGATGATAAAGAAGCTTTTAAATTAGCAATGTCAGAAGCAATTGAAAAAGAACCTAATAATCCAATCCTTTATTATAATCTTGGAGTTGTAAGTGGCGAACTTGGTGAAAAGGAATCTGCAAGAACATATTATGAAAAGTCTATTGAGTTAGATCCAACTAATGAAAACAGTTATCTTAATCTTGTTGCTTTAATATTAGATGCAGAACAAGAAATTGTAAATGAAATGAATAGTCTGGGTACATCGAAGTCTGATAATGTAAGGTATGACGAGTTAAAAGTTACTAGAGAGGAATTATATAAAGAATGTGTTCCAATTTTAAAAGACTTGATTGCAATAAGTAATGATATAGAGGCAATTAGAACACTTATGAATATATATGGTACACTAGGGGATAATCCTGGGTATATGGAAATGAAAAATTTATTGGATCAACTTCAATAAATTTTCACTTACAGAATTTTTTTTATTTACATTTGTACTCCTTAAATGGAGAGGTGCCAGAGTGGTAATGGAGCAGATTGCTAATCTGTCAACGTGTAAACGTTGCCTGGGTTCGAATCCCAGTCTCTCCGCATTGGTCGCGTAGCTCAGCTGGATAGAGCATCTGCCTTCTAAGCAGACGGTCATAGGTTCGAATCCTATCGCGATCACTAATTTAGATTGTTCTAAGTTTTACAATACTTTGGACAATCTTTTTTTATATTAGAACAATATTTTTCGAAATGATAAATACACCTAGTAAAATAAATAGATGGATGCTTTTTAAGTTACCAGCAGCTTGGCTAAGTGGTGTTAGGCTTTCATTAATTAATGATTCTAGATGTGAAGTAAAAGTTAAATTTAAATGGATTAACCAGAATCCCTATCGATCAATGTTTTGGGCTGTTCAAGGAATGGCTGCTGAGCTTACCACAGGAATGTTATTAACTAACTCTATTCAAAATTCAAAAGCAAATATCTCAATGCTTCTTGTAAGTAATAAATCTTCCTTCCATAAAAAGGCAGTTGGTAAAATAACTTTTATCTGTGAAGAAGGTGAAAACGCAAAAAAACTAATTAACTCAACAATTCAAAATATTACTTCAAAAGCCTGGTTTAAAGCTAAGGGGTATGATGAAACAGGAGATCTTGTTTCAGAATTTGATTTTGAGTGGTCATGTAAAAAAAGAAATAATGGATAAGAATTTTTATAAAGATTTAAACATACCTGTAATTGCAGCCCCCCTCTTTTTAATTTCTGGGCCAAGACTTGTAATTGAGTGTTGTAAAAATGGAATAGTTGGAACTTTTCCAGCATTAAACCAAAGAACATCAGAAGGTTTCGAAGAATGGGTTATTCAAATAAAAGATGAATTGGCTGATTATGAGCAAAAGACAGGCACAAAACCTGCTCCATTTGGTGTAAATCTAATTGTTCATCCATCTAATATTAGAATTAAAGCTGATTTAGATATTTGCGTAAAGCATAAAGTTCCTTTGATTATAACTTCATTAGGCGCAGTTCCTGATATTGTAAACGCAATCCATAGCTATGGTGGATTAGTTTATCATGATATAATAAAGAAAAGACATGCTGAAAAAGCTGCTGAGGCTAATGTAGATGGTTTAGTTCTAGTTACTGCAGGTGCCGGTGGTCATGCCGGTTTAAAAAATCCTATGGCTATGATATCTCTAATAAGAGAGTTTTTTAATAAAACAATTATACTTTCCGGATGTATATCAAATGGAAGAGATGTAGCATCTGTCCTACAAATGGGTGCTGACATTGCATATATGGGTACTAGATTTATTAATACAAAAGAAAGTCTTGCAGAGCAAGCTTACAAAGACATGATTATTAACTCTTCTGCTGAGGATATAGTATATACTGCTGCAGTATCTGGTGTTCATGCTAACTTTTTAAGACCTAGTCTTGAAGCTATGGGTGTTACCGAGGAAGTCTGGAACGATTCAAAAAAAATTGACTTTGGGAAAGATATGGCTGAGGCTGAAGCTAAAGCATGGAAAACTATATGGTCAGCTGGTCATGGTGTTAGTTCTATAAATGATAATCCAAACGTTAAAGATCTGGTTGCTAAATTAAAAGTTGACTTTATTGAATCTCTTAAATCTAATCAAAGTAACCTAGACTATCTAAATAATCAATTCTAAATTTAATGATCGAGATAATCACAACTGGTGGAACTATTGATAAGGTTTACTTTGATAAAAAAGGTGATTATCAAGTAGGTGATCCTTTTATTGGAGATTTGCTAACTAAAATGAATGTAAATATTGACTACAAAATTAGTCCCTTAATGAGAGTTGATAGTTTAGACATGGATGATGGTGATCGTGAAAAGATTTTAAATCATATACTTAACTCAAACTATGATAAGATATTAATTACTCATGGGACAGATACAATTGTCGAAACTGCAATTTATCTTAATCAGTTAAACAATAAAACTGTGGTATTAACTGGCTCACTTAAGCCTGCGCTTTTTATTGATAACGATGCAATATTTAATATAGGGTGTGCATTTACATCAGTTCAAAACTTAAGCATAGGAGTTTATATTATAATGAATGGACAAGTCTTTGAACCCAATAATTGCAGAAAAAATATTAATAAAAATATTTTTGAAAAAATTAACTAGTTAATGACTTTAAAATAGATAATCCATAAATAGCAGCTGTTTCCGATCTTAGTCTATTTTCACCAAATGATATCTCAGTAATTTTATTATGTTTTGCCTCTTGAATCTCATCATCCGAAAATCCACCTTCAGGGCCAATAATAAGGCAAATTTGATTTGAGTTTATAGACTCTTTTTTTAAAATATTTTTTGTCTTTAGATTTGCCATTATCTTTTGATCACTATTATTTTTTAAAAAATCAGAAAATTTCTCAGTATTATTAATACTAGGTTTGAATAGTTGATTTGATTGCTTTAAAGAACTAATAGAAATTCTCTCAAGTCTTTCATGATTTACTTTCTTTTTTTCAGAATACTTGGTTATGATTGGAGTTATTTCTTTAACACCAATTTCTGTTGCTTTTTCTACAAGCCATTCAAATCTAGATGGATTTTTTAAAGGTGAAATAGCAATATGGATTAACACTTTGCTGGGCTTTTTCTTTGACAACTTTACTATTTTAACTTTAATTTTTTTTCCTTTTTCTATTATTTTACATTTTGCTAAAAGACCATTTCCATTAGTAAAATTAAGTATATCCCCTATATCTCTCCTGTATGATTTTGTTATATGCCTACTGTCATTTTCATTCACTAAAATCTCAATATCTGTTTCACTAAAGTTTGAAAAAAATAAATTCATTAGAAACTATATCTTGGTAAGGGTGTAGATTTTAAATCTGATAATTCAGATGAAGAATACTTCAAATAACCAACAATACCAATCATTGCAGCATTATCAGTAGTATATTGAAGCTCAGGAATAAAAACTGTCCAATTATTTTCTCTCGATTCATAATCTAATCTATTTTTAAGATAACTGTTTGCAGATACACCACCTCCAAATATTATTGAATTAATATTATGTTCTATTGCTAAAAATTTGACCTTATTTAACAAGTTATCTAATAAGTTTTTTTGAATTGACGCGCATATGTCATGTAAATTTTCATCAATAAAATTCTTATTTTTATTTATATTATTATGAAGAAAATTGATAAAAGCTGTCTTAGTTCCGCTATAGCTTATATTTCCACCTCCAACCTTAGGTAAAGGAAAATTAAACTTATGTTCGTCTCCCATTTTTGATAATTTATCAATTTCTGGTCCAGCTGGATAGTCTAACCCTAATTTTTTTCCACACTTATCAAAAGCTTCTCCAATTGCGTCATCTAAGGTCTCTCCAAGTATCTTCATTTTAAAATAATCCTCAACCAAAATGAACTGTGTATGACCGCCAGATATTGTTACTCCAAGAAAAGGAAAACCTGGCTTCTTTTTACCATTATTAATAAAATTAGATAATATGTGTGCTTGCATATGGTTAACCTCAACTACCGGAACTTTAAGTGAAACCCCAAGTGATTTTGCAAATTCAGTTCCAACAATAAGAGATCCCATTAATCCTGGGCCCCTTGTAAACGCAATTGCTGATATATCATTTATAGATATACCAGATTCTTTTATAGCCGATTCAACAACTGGTATTATATTTGAAAGATGAGCCCTTGACGCTAATTCAGGGACCACTCCACCATATTTTTTATGTATTGACTGGTTAGCAATTTTATTTGATAGCACTGTATCATTTTTTAAAACTGCCGCTGATGTATCATCGCAAGAAGATTCAATACCTAGTATATAAATATCTTTATTTGACATTGCTATCTTTGTATTACAAATTTAATCAAGAATAGTCATTAAGAATTTAAAAAAAATATTTTTAATAATTTTTACTTTAGGCATAATCCTCTTTGCCTCGCTATATCTTCTTATAAATACCTCTGGAGTCCAAAATTATCTCAAGCAAAGTGTTATAAATTATATAAACATTGATAGTAATAATTATTTACAAATTGGAAATTCATCATTTAACTTAAGAGGTGAAGTCGTTTTTAATGAAATTTCATTATCAAATAAAGAATCTGACACCATATTTTTTCTTGAGACACTAAGAACGAATTTCTTTCCCCTGGTTTCAGATTTAAGTATAAATAATTCCCTAAATATTGAAGGTCTTGATATTACAATTGATCTTACAAATAATAAATCAAACAAGCTTGATACTGAATTTCAAGAAATAATAAATAATATTTTCTTTGATAGAGTTAATATTTTAAACTCGAGTGTTAAGTTAATTATTGATTCAGTTCAAAATAGTATTGTAATCGATAAGCTGAATACATATGAATTTAATAATGATGATGGTCTGTTTTTTAAATTAAACAGTTTTTCAGGTAAAGTAAATGATTTAAAAATTGATGAGTTTAATTCTGAAATTAGCTACAGGGATAATCTAATAAACTTTTCTAATTCCAATTTGGTGTCTGATGATCAATTTGTAAAAGGGAATATAAATTTTCAGTTAGATACTCAGAATAAGCTAAATAGTTTTCAAGAATCTTTTCTAGAATTTTCCTTAAGTGCCGGTAATTTTAATTTTTTAGATAAAGATTTAGCAGATAAAACTATTATCCAAGGGGATATAATATTTGAGGGATTAAAAGAAGAAATTATACTTAAAAAATTGAATTTAAAAACAGAACTATTAGAACTTAATACAACTGGAATTTTAAAAGATATATTGACAAGTGATTATGAGGTTTCTCTAGATTTATCTGATATTAATATTAGTGAAGAAGAAGTGAGTAAAGCATTAAATTTAAATCAAGAATTTACCCTTCCTATTCTTTTTGGAAATATAAACTTAAATGATGAGTTCATAAATTATAATTTTTCTCAAATCAATACCAATGATTCTTCTGCGAATATTTATGGAACTGGCTTGTTTGAAGATAAAACTTCATTTGACTTTAATATTATTTTAGATCTTTTAAAAGATGACCAGTTATTAAGTTATTTTAATCTAGATAACCTGAAAATGGTCTCAAGATTTAGAATAGTCCCTGATCAACAAATAACCTTTAATGGAGATATTGAGATTGTTAATAATGATAATACTACTAATGTTGATTTTAATACTAGTATTGTAAATAATAATTTGTCATCAAAACTTGGAATAACCAAAGAAAATGTTAGGCTAGACTACGAAATTTATGGTAATCTCTTAAATAAGAAACTGAATGCATTTGGTAAAATATTCTTAGAAACAATTCCAGTAGATAACATTAATCATATTATTGCTGAGACTAATATTGAAATTGATTTTTCAGTTAAAAATAATATTAATTCTAATTTAAAGCTAAAAGAAATTAGCATAGACATATTAAATGATAAAATATATTTGACTGAACTTAGTGAAATAAATGAAATTTTAGAAAATGATTTCATAGAAACAAATAATAATTATGATTTTAGTTTTCAATGGGTTGATAACAAACTTAATTTAGAATCTAATCTTGGCTCTAATATTTTAATCAATGGTTTTTATAAAAATGAGAATGATATTGATCTAAATTTTGAGTTTTCAAACTTATTTATTCAAAATTTCTTTGAAATAAATAAGAATCCAATTTCTGGTAATGTTGAGTCTAAAATAAACTTGAACAGGACTGAGTCAAATAGAACTCTTAGTCTAAATGCTTCAATAAGAGATATTAATATTAAAGAATATGAAATAGGTGATTTAGAAATTAATGCTTTTGGAAATACAGATTTTGACTCATACTCAGTTGATTTAAAATTATTAAATAACGAAAATATTTCTCTTAAGTCTGAAGGAACAGTTATTGCAATCAATGAAAAACCAAATTTAGACTTAGATTTAAATTTTAATGACTTTGACATTTCATTTATTGAAAAAATTGGTTCAAATACTTTAAAGAATATTTCTAGTTCAATTTCTGGACAAGTTAATCTTTGGGGTTCATATGATAATCTTCAACATAACGGAAACTTAATTTTAAATAAGTCTAAATTTTTAATACCATATCTAAATATTGAATATTTAATAAATAATAATTCAGAGCTTACACTTTATAATCAAAATATTAAATTTAATAATATATTAATCACTCATACTGAGTCAGATTCTTTCTCTTCTTTAAATGGAAATATCAATCATACAAATTATAATGATTGGAATTTAGATTTAGTCTTTGAATCTGATAGATTATTTATTTTAAATAAAGATTTTGATGAAGATGAGAATTTTTATGGTAAAGCATACATAGATGGTCAAATTTCAATTTCAGGTCCAACTGATCAGGTATCTATTGATATTGATGCTTTAACAAAGCCAGGAACATACATTACCATACCTAGAACAAATAGTAATTTAATTGATGACTTCTCTTTTATCGAATTTACTGACTTAAATAATTCAGATTTATTTACTAAAAATAATTTGTTAGATGATGTCAAACAGTTAAATAACAAAACTCTTGATCTTAATATTGATCTTGAAATTGATAATAATGCTCAAGTAGATATTACAATAGATCAGGAAACTGGAAGCTATATTAGTGGAATTGGAAATGGAAATCTATTTATGGAAATCGATTCTGATGGAAAATTCAATATTTTCGGAGACTATACAACTACTGAAGGTGAATATAATTTTAAAGACCTTGCTTTAATTGATAAAAAATTTAAATTAAAAGATGGTGGTACAATAGTTTGGGATGGTGAACCTCTTGGAGCACAAATGGATATACTTGCAACCTACGAAGTTCCTGGTGGGGCAAACCCTGCCTTGCTTCTGGATAATCCAAATTTTAATAAAAAAATTCCAACAGATGTTGAAATTAAGCTTACTGGGAATCTAACAAAACCAAACAGTCCAGATTTTGAGATTTACTTTCCGAATACAAGTAGCTCTGTAACCTCAGAAATTAATTATAAATTAAATGATCCTGAAGTAAGACAACTTCAAGCCATCTCTCTTTTAACTCAGGGTATATTTATTAATGAAGTTAGTGTTTCTATTGAGGGAATAACAAATAATATATATGAAAAAGTATCTGATATTTTTAGTGATCTATTAGGTGGCTCTGAGGGACCACTTATGGTTGGCATAAACTACCTTCAGGGAGATAAAAGTGATATACTTGATATTAAAACAGAGGATAGATTTGGAGTAACTCTATCTACAGAAATTAGTGAAAAGATACTTTTTAACGGTAAAATTGGTGTCCCAATTGGTGGAATTGAAGAAACTTTAATAATTGGAGATGTACAAATTGATTTCATTTTAAATGTAGACGGTTCACTAAAAGCTAAAGTATTTAATAGAGAAAACGAGTTCAGGTACATTGGTGATAAGTTGGGTTATACTCAAGGTGTTGGTCTAACATATCAAGTTGATTTTCAAACCTTTCGAGATCTTATATCTAAGCTTGTTGAAAAAAACAGGTAATGTTGCCTTTTAAATACGTTAATCGTTTAAATTAATTGAATTTTATGAGTAAATTTGTGCAACTTTAACTAGAATTGACAAGTAGAATAAAAAAAATAGGTGTTTTGACATCAGGAGGCGATTCTCCTGGAATGAATGCTGCTGTTAGAGCAGTTGTTAGATCTGCTGAATTTCACAAAATTGATTGTTTTGGTATTTATAAAGGATATGAAGGATTAATATTAGATGACATTAAAAAACTTAACGCAAGGTCAGTTAAAAATATTGTCAATAAAGGTGGTACAATTTTAAAATCTGCCAGATGTCTTGAGTTTAAAACTAGTGAAGGTAGGCTAAAAGCTAAACAAACCCTTGACAAATATGAAATAGACTCTCTTGTTGTAATCGGTGGAAACGGGTCACTTGAAGGAGGAAAAATATTTGAAGAAGAACACGGAATAAAATTTGTCGGCATTCCAGGCACTATTGATAATGATCTGGCTGGTACTAGATGTTCTCTTGGGTATGATACTGCTCTTAACACAGCTGTTGAGGCAATTGATAAAATTAGAGATACAGCTATCTCACACAATAGACTTTTCTTTATAGAAGTTATGGGCAAAGGTTCGGGTCATATTGCATTAAATGCAGGAATTGGTGCAGGTGCTGAAGAAGTTTTGATTCCACAGAAAAAGATGGATCTCGATAGGTTGCTTAAATCTTTGAAGCACAGTGAAAAATCTGGAAAGTCTTCAAGTATAATTGTTGTCTCTGAAGGTGAAAAAATTGGAGACAATGTATTTAAATTTTCTTCATATATAGAAAAAAATTTCCCACACTATGAAACTAGGGTTTCAATTCTTGGACATATTCAAAGAGGAGGTTCTCCTTCTTGTTTTGACAGAGTTTTAGCATCAAGAATGGGTGTCTTTGCAGTTGATTGTTTAATAGAAAATAAAAGTAAAATAATGGTAGGAATCATCGATGATAAAATAGTCACTGTCCCAATCGATGATGCCTTAAAAGGAGGTCAAGATATTGATGATGACCTTGTAAGGGTTTGTGATATAATCTCAATTTAATTTTTAAAATAATGGCAATAAATATCGGTATTAATGGTTTTGGTAGAATAGGTAGACTAGTTTTTAGATCTGCTATAAATAATGATAGTTTTAATGTTACATGTATTAATGATCTTTTAGATATAAATCATCTCGTATACCTACTAAAATATGATTCAGTTCATGGAACTTTTGATGGCTCTATTGAAGTAAGTGAAGATAAATTAATTGTAAATGGAAAACCCATAAAAATAACAGCTGAAAGAGATCCCTCTAATATTGATTGGTCTGGAATGAATACAGATATTGTAGCTGAGTGTACAGGAATTTTTACTTCCATTGAAACTGCTTCTGCCCATTTAAATTCAGGTGCAAAAAAAGTTGTAATTTCTGCTCCTAGTGCAGATGCTCCCATGTTTGTTATGGGTGTTAATCACCTTGATGTTAAGCCTGTAGATCTAATAGTATCTAATGCATCATGTACAACTAATTGTTTAGCACCAATTGCTAAAGTATTAAATGATAATTTTGGAATAGAAGAAGGGCTAATGACAACTGTACATGCGGCTACTGCCACACAGTTTACTGTTGATGGTCCATCAAAAAAAGATTTTAGAGGAGGAAGAAGCTCACTTTTAAATATAATTCCAAGTTCTACTGGAGCTGCTAAAGCAGTTACAAAAGTAATTCCATCTTTAGAAGGCAAATTAACTGGGATGGCTTTTAGAATTCCAACTGCAAATGTCTCTGTTGTGGATTTAACAGTTAGATTATCAAAACAAACAAGCTATGAAGAAATAAAAAAACAAATGTTAGATGCATCACAAAAAGATCTTAATGGAATACTTGGTTATTGTGATGATCTAGTTGTTTCTCAAGACTTTATAGGGGATAAAAGAACTTCAATCTTTGATGCAAATGCAGGTATGGAACTAAATTCAAACTTTTTCAAAATAATTTCATGGTATGATAATGAATGTGGGTATTCAAACAAGTTGCTTGATTTATCTAAACACATTTTTTCAATATAAATTAAAATGATTTTAATAGTTGATAGTGGATCTACAAAAACTGATTGGATAGCACTTGATAAAAATGGTGTTGAATTATTTTCAACTCAAACTCTTGGGTTAAATCCACAAATGCTTTCTAATGAAATATTAAATGAGCGAATTAAAAATAACTTTGATATTTATAAAAACAGAAAGATTGTTGAAAAATTATTTTTCTATGGAGCTGGATGTGGAGTAGAATCAACACAAAATAGAATTTTAAAGGTATTTAAATCAATCTTCATAAATAGTGAATTTGATATAAAAGAAGATACTTATGCAGCAGTATACTCTGCAGTAGATATAGGAACCCCTTCTATTGTCAATATTATTGGAACCGGTTCTAATTGTTCTTACTATGATGGCGAAAAGGTAGTTCAAAAGGTTGACTCACTTGGCTATGTACTTATGGATTATGCTAGTGGTAATTATTATGGTAAATATCTTATAAGAGCATACTACTTTAATAAAATGCCTGAAAATTTAAGGAAGGAATTTGCTGAAAATTATGATTTGACACCAAATACCATTAAGAACAAGCTATATAGAGAAGAAAACCCGAACACTTATTTAGCAAGTTTTGCTCGATTTTTAATTGAAAATAAATCTAATGAATATTTTAAGGAGATAATTTTTAAAGGTCTTGAAAGATTTATTGATTATCAAATACTTCAATATGATGATTTTAGTAAAGTTGATATTCATTATGTTGGTTCTATAGCCTTCTATCTTCAAGATGAGATTAAGAGAATTGGAAAAAAATATAATTTAAATACAGGAAAGTTTATTAAAAGACCTATCGAAGGATTAGTTGACTATCACAAAAGAAATATTCTAAAATAGAGGCTTTACACAACTGCAATCATTGAAATTTCTACATTAACATTCATAGGTAATGTTTTTACAGCAATTGTTTCTCTAGCTGGCTCATTACCAGGTTCAAGATAACTCCCATATACTTCATTAACATCTTTGAAATGATTCATGTCAGATAAAAAAATAGATGTTTTCACAACATTCTTAAAATCCAAATCAACCTCTTTCAGAATATTTTTTAAATTTTTCATCACTTGGTGAGTTTCATCCTGAATTGAACTATTATTTAAGTTCATTGAAATTGGATCTAATGCAATTTGACCAGAGATAAATAACATATTGTTTTTAAATATAGCTTGATTATAAGGGCCAATTGGTGCTGGTGCGTTATTAGTGTTTATTACTTTCTTCATATTTACAATGCTCTGTCTGGTTCAGATCTTTTTTCATATTTAAGATCACTAAGTAGTCCGGATTTTATTCCAATGAAAAAATTCCATGATGCTCTTTCACTGAAAGGTACCCAAGAAAAATTTAATCTCCAACTATCTAGATCCCTATCAAATCTTAATTGGGTGTAGGTAAACCCTTTCTGTTTAAAATCATACCCTGAAGATACTCCAACTTTCCATTTTGGTGTTAGACTTAGGTTTGATGAGATCATTAAAGAATTTGTAGAAAAATCATTTTGACCTCGAGAATTATTATAGGTAAGTGAGTAAGCTAAGTTAATTGACCAAGGTAAGTTATATATGTATTTTTCTAGGTTAATCTCTTCTTCATCCTCTTCATCATCATATTGATTTGAATTAGAAAAATCTTGAGATACCCCAAATAAGTCATCTGCTCTTCCTCCTCCAGAAACTGACTCATTAATTTGCTCTTCAGATTGTCCTCTTTTAAATGTATTATTATTTAAAGTATACTGAGTAGACAAATTAGCACTAGTTAGTCTTAATAAACCTCCCCCGTTTTTAACATTAAAAATATTAATTCGTGTATTATTTTCATCTAAGGCGTATGGATCAAAAGTAGCACCAGTATTTAATGTTAATCCTTGAGCTAAATCTATACTCCCAGTTACCCTAACTGGAGATAATTTAAATTCATCAGCAGCCAAATTATAGCTAGTCGATATATTTAAATTTTTTAAAATATTAATCTTTTTTAATTCTGTTTGTGTAGAATCTTTTGGTTTAACTTTTGCCTCTAAAGTATTTTGAATACTAATGCCAATACTACTTGAATAACCCTTGGACGGAGTTCCATATAATCCTCCTTGGAATCTAGTATATTCTGCAGTATTTCCTTCAGCATCAATTATGTATGTGTCATAATATTCCTCAAAACTTGGATTATTAGAGTATGTAATACTTGGTGTAATTGTATGTCTAATTGACTGAATTCTTTTTTCTGGTTTAAAGTTTACAATTCCATAAATTTTAGTTGTAATACTTGCGTTATAGTTATAAGTTGCGAATCTGTCAAACCCAGACAAAGTATCTTTAACTACTCCATTTGATTCATTGAAATCATTAAATCTTATTGTTTTTCCTGTCCAAGTCTCTTGATAGCTTCCTCCTGCACTCACACTAAAAAATTTAAATAGTTTAAAATTAGTTGTGAATGGAATTAAGTGTTGTACCCCTGATTTTGCATTTTCAAACATTCCTTTTTTAAGTAAAAGATCATCAGCAAAAGTTGCTCGGTTTTCCAGTTTTGATGAGTATTGAAGGTTTATATTTTGAAGAATACCTTTCTTAGATCTTCCTTTCTTTTCAAATGGATAAAATCTTGAGGTATTTAATGTTAATGTTGGTAAATTAAGATTAACCTGTTTAGATTGAGTATTTTGAGACATATTTGCAGTTAAAGATAGTCTTACTCCTGCTGAACCTGGAAAACTTTTAGAATAAGAGATAGATGAACTTAGATTATTATTTAAAAAGTTAGCTGTGTTTAGTTGATTAACTGATTGTCTGAAATAATCACTACTACCAAAGTTGACAGAAGCACTAAAACTTGAATTAGGAGAAGCCTTTGAGTCCTTTGAATGACTCCATCTTATATTATATACTGTTGACTTTGCATAACCAGGTAATCCTCTTTCACCATTAATGAGATTTTCATATCTAACTGAAAATGTTCCATTATAATTATATCTTTTTCTATATATAGAACTTATATTAATACCATAGCTTCCATTAGTGTAATAGTCTCCTAAAATAGTTAGATCAAAAAAATCAGAAATGGGTAGATAATAGCCGCCATTTTGAATGGAATATCCTCTTTGATTACTATCACTAATATTCGGGATTATAAAACCTGAATCTTTTGTTTGTTGAGATGGGAAATATGCAAAAGGAAGCCCAATAGGTGTGGGGACATTTTTAACAAATAGATTTGTAAATCCAGTAACAATATTTCCTCCAGGAACTAATTTTCCCTTTCTAATTTTAAAAAAATAATCAGCTTCTTCAGTTTCATCTCCCATTAAGTTTCCTCCGGTTGTTACTTTGCCATCTTTCAAATAATAAACAGAATCATTTTGTTTTTTTGTTAAAGTTGATAATATATTCATCCCATTTTCCTCAGATTTGGAATTCCAAATCAATGCTTTTTGGTTGTCAAAATTATATTTAATTGAATCTGGATTTACAATATTTCCTCCTTGTTTAAATGTTGGGTATTGAGATAAATTTCCAGATAAGTCAGAAATCCTACCAGCATTTACAATATTGTTTTTATAGTCAAGTTCAATTAGTCCGGATGTAAGCTCAATATCACCATAAATGATTTTGGCATTGTTATATAGTATTATTTTATTATTTGTTTGATCTATAATTATAGAGTCTGATGCATCATACTTAATGTTATCAAGAAGTATTGGTTTTTTTTCAATTTCTGAATCATTTATGGTATCCTTCTTTTGAGTTGAATTTTGAGAGTAAGCAATATTTAATCCATAAAAAAAAGAGATAATCAGTAAGAATATTAATTTTTTTTTCAAGATTTAAAATTGAGTTATTAACAAGACACTTAGATTAATCAAAATTAATCATAATTTTAATTATAATAATTTACTTGATGAATTCATTTAGGTTAGTTTTCCTACTCTTATTCTTATCAATAACAAACTTTATATTTTCTCAGCAAAATCTAAACTCCCAATTTACTGTTGTTGTTGATGCTGGACATGGTGGTAAAGATCCAGGTAATACTGGAAATGGATATTTAGAAAAGAAAATTGCATTAAGTATTGCTCTAAAGCTTGGAAAAAAATTGGAAGATAATGGTGTCAAAGTAGTATACACTAGGAAAACTGATGTGTTTGTCAACTTATTCGAAAGAGCGAATATTGCTAATAGTTCAAATGCTCAGCTTTTTATTTCTATACATTGTGACTCTCATACATCTCAAGCATATGGTGCTGGGACATTTGTTTTAGGTCTTCATGCAAATCAGAGAAACTTTGAAGTAGCAAAAAAAGAAAACTCTGTAATTTTCTTTGAAGAAGATTATATCAATAAATATGAAGGATTTGACCCAAATAATCCTGAATCTGTAATTGGTCTAACTCTCATGCAAGAGGAATACCTTGATCAGAGTATTGTTGCTGCATCATATATTCAAAATAGTTTTGTTAATAGGCTTAAAAGAAGGAATAGAACAGTTAAGCAAGCTGGTTTTATTGTTTTAAAGTATACTTACATGCCTAGTGTTTTGGTTGAAACGGGTTTTCTTACAAATAATTCTGAAGGTGCATATCTTAATTCAGTTAGGGGACAGAATGAAATGGCTGATGCAATTGCATCTGCTGTACTTGACTATAAAAATGATTTTTTTCAAAATTTATCAACAATTAATTTAAATGATGATTTAACTCAATCAAGAATATCATATAGAATTCAAATTGCAGCAAGTACAAAACTTTTGGAACTTAAGCCATATAACTTTAGAGGATTAAAGTCAGTTGATGTAGTAAAGGAAGGAAACTTGTACAAGTATTTATATGGCAAACACAGTACTTTAGAAGATGCAAAAAAATCTTTAAATGATGCTAAAAAGAGTGGTTATCAATCTTCTTTTATAGTTAAATTAGAGAATAATAAGATAATGAGTTTAAACTGATACAGTTTCTGAATATTTATCTAACTAAATAATTCTTATTTTTACAGATATAAACCTAAATTACCTTGAAACTATCTAAAGAAGTTAAAGCAGCAATATTTGTACTAACCTCTATACTTTTATTCATTTTTGGATTTAATTTTTTAAAGGGTACATCTTTATTAGATAGACAAAAAACTTTATATGCTGTTTATGATGAGGTGGATGGTTTATTGGTTGGTGCTAATGTAATGATTAATGGTCTATCAATTGGTAATGTGACAGAGTTGGATTTTCTTCCTAATTCCACAAAAATATTGGTAACTATTAAGGTTAAAGACAAATTGAATTTTTCTTCAAAAAGTACAGCTTCAATATATGAAACTGGTGTTCTTGGTGGTCTTGCTATTTCAATAGAGCCGGTATTTGATAGACAATCAGTTGCTCAGACAGGTGATACACTTAGATCTAGTATTAGACCTGGGTTAACTGAATTAATTAATAGACAAATTGAACCTCTTTCAAGACAGCTTCAAAGTACAATTACCAGTGTTGATTCTATTTTTACCGGCGCATCTAATGTTTTAAATATTGAAACTCAAGAAAATATAAAAGAATCTATAGAAGTTTTAACCTCTGCTATAAATGCAATAAATAAGTCTGCTTCTATAATCGAGAATACACTGACTGAAAAAAATGACAAGATTAATACTACATTAGATAATATCGAATCAATTAGCAATAATCTTTCTAGTGTCACCCAAGATTTAAATGAGTTTGGAATATCAAATGTTCTTGCTGATATAAAAAAATCTACTGAAGGCATAAATTCTGTAATTCAAAATTTAAATTCAGGATCTTCCAGTTTGGGTAAATTAATAAACAAGGATGAATTATATGAAAATCTAAATTCATCAATTCTTAGTTTGAATAAGTTAATTGATGATATTAGTGAAAATCCGAAAAAATATGTTCACTTCTCAATTTTTGGTAGAAAATAGATGGTTGAAATTCTTCCTAATATAATCTTTTCATTAATCTTGATTTTTGCTTTGGGCTTTTTTATTAGAAATATTCAAAGGTTGATCAAAGTAATTAAGATGGGTAAACCAGTTGATAGATCTGACAACCCTTCCAAGAGATTTTCTAACTTGGTTCGTATAGCTCTTGGTCAGTCTAAGATGGTTGCAAAACCTATATCTGGCTTTTTGCATGTAATTGTTTATGTGGGCTTTATAATAATAAATATTGAATTACTTGAAATATTAATTGACGGTATAACAGGATCACACAGATTTTTTTCGAAGTATTTCAATCCATTTTTTTATGATTTTCTAATTGCCTCTTTTGAAATTCTTGCATTATTAGTTTTAATCTCAGTAATTATTTTTTGGACTAGAAGAAATATTATGAAGATTAAGAGATTTTTAAGTTCTGAAATGAAGGGTTGGCCAAAATTTGATGCAGATAATATTCTTTATTTTGAAGTTGTCCTAATGCTATTATTTTTATCAATGAATGCTACAGACTTAATCCTTCAAGGTCGTGGTTTTGAAGGTTACTATAAAGCAGGAGCCTTTCCTATATCATCATTTTTAGTCCCTATTTTTGATTCTTTTGATACCTCAACAGTTTATTTATTTGAGAGAATTTTTTGGTGGCTACACATACTAGGTATTCTCTTCTTTCTTAATTATTTATACTATTCTAAACACCTACATATTTTATTAGCGTTTCCAAATACATATTACTCAAATCTTGAAGAAAAGGGGAAGTTTGATGTTCTTGAAACAGTTAAGAATGAAGTAATGCTTATGTTTTATCCCGATAGGGCTGCTAATGAGAATAATCAAATAGAAAAATTTGGTGCATCTGATGTTCTTGATCTAAATTGGGTTCAGTTAATGAATGCTTATTCATGTACAGAATGTGGAAGGTGTTCAAACGAGTGCCCTGCAAATCAAACTGGAAAAAAATTATCGCCCAGAAAAATAATGATGGACACAAGAGATAGATTAGAGAAAGTCTCTTTGAATATTTCAAAAAATAAAGGGGAATTCATAGATGATGGAGATAGGTTACTTGATAATTATATTTCAAAAGAAGAACTTTGGGCATGCACATCATGTAATGCATGTGTAGAAGCATGTCCTATAAATATCGATCCATTATCCATCATTATGGATATGAGACAATACTTAATAATGGAAGAATCATCCGCTCATCCGGATTTAAATAATATGATGAACAACATAGAAAATAATGGAGCTCCGTGGCCATATAATCAATTAGACAGAGAGTTATGGGCTCAAGAAACACAATAAATATGAAAAAAGAAGAAGTAGAAAACTATTTACATAAGAAAATAGAAAAAGGAGAGACAGTCAGTCCAATCCTTCCAGAGGGTATTAAAAACTATCTAATAGATATTGATGGAACTATATGCGATGATATACCCAATGAGGAGCCTGAAAGAATGGCAACAGCAAAGTTATATCCCGATGCTCTTGAAACCATAAATAATTGG
This sequence comes from uncultured Bacteroidota bacterium, assembly GCA_902558025.1. Lineage (GTDB taxonomy): Bacteria > Bacteroidota > Bacteroidia > Flavobacteriales > Flavobacteriaceae > Marisimplicoccus. Next base: position 157,124 of record CACECH010000001.1, read on the forward strand.
TATAATAAAGGTCATATCATTTGTTTCTTCACTGCTAGAATTGAGTCTCACAGGGAAGTAACAGAAAAATGGTTAGAAGATAACGGGTTTAAATATCATAGTTTATTAATGGGTAAGCCAAGAGGTGGAAACTATCACTGGATAGACAACCATCTAGTTAAGGCTACTAGGTATAACGGAAAGTTTACTAATCTTATAGAGAAAAAAGTAACAATTGAGGTCTTTGACGACGAAGAAAATAAATAAGGTTTTATATGAAAGTACCAATTTTATCAGAACTTAAATCACAAGGTGAAACCCCTGAGTACTTATTTTGGGTCGGATGTGCTGGAAGTTTTGATGATCGATCAAAAAAGGTGACTAAGGCTTTTGTTAAAATTTTAAACAAAGCAAATATTTCATACGCTATTTTAGGAAAAGAAGAGTCCTGTACTGGTGATCCTGCAAAAAGAGCAGGTAATGAATTTCTGTTTCAGATGAAAGCTATTTCGAATATTGAAATATTAAATTCATATAATATTAAAAATATAATTACAACTTGTCCGCACTGTTTTAATACAATTAAAAACGAGTATCCTGAATTAGGTGGTAATTATAAAGTAATTCATCATACTACTTTTATTAATAATCTTATAAAAGAAAATAAAATTACAATTGGTGGTGGATACTACAAGGGTAAGAAGATAACTTACCATGATCCATGTTATTTAGGAAGAGCAAATGGTATTTATGAAGCTCCAAGAGAAGTTATTGATAAACTTGATGCTGAGTTAGTTGAAATGAAGAGTTGTAAATCTAAATCTTTATGTTGTGGTGCTGGTGGTGCTCAAATGTTCAAAGAGCCTGAGAAAGGAAATCAAGACATCAATATTAAAAGATCTGAAGAGGCTATAGATACAGATTCAGAAATAGTTGCTGTAAGTTGTCCTTTTTGTAACACTATGATGAGTGATGGTATGACAGCTAAACAAAAAAATATGGATGTTCTAGATATTGCTCAAATGATTGAAAAAGCAGAAGATTTATGAAAGTAGAATTTGATAAAATATCTGATGAATCAAGAATATGGGTCTACCAATCAAATTATGATTTTACTGAGTTTGATGTTGATGTTATTAATAAAAAATCAGACTTATTCGTGTCGAATTGGATGGCTCATAATAAGGAGTTGGAAGCATCTTTTAAGATATTAAACAATCGTTTTTTAGTCATTGCAGTAAATGAGAATTATAATCCAATTGGAGGATGTTCAATTGACTACTCAGTTCAGTTATTAAAAGATATATCCAATATTATAAATAAAAACTTATTAGATAGACTTATAGTTAATTATAGAACTGGTTCGTTAATTAAATCAATTACTCTAAACGATCTAAAAAACAATTTAAAAAATGGATCTATTTCATTAGAAACAGTTATATTCAATATGACAGTCAGCACAAAGAAAGAACTTTTAAATAATTTTGAAATCAAGCTAAGTTCTTCTTGGTTGTCGAAATTTATTTAAAAATGAAAAAACTTCTTCTATTTTTAATTTTATTTAATACTTCTTTAATTTATCCACAGGATATTTATTCCAATTTGAATTACAAAAAGAAACAATGGGTAGATAGTATTTATAGTTCTCTTTCACTTGAAGAAAAAATTGCACAATTATTTATTAATTGGGTATCACCAGAGCAGTCAGATTTTGAAGAAATTAAAAAACTAGTTGAAGTAAATAAAATTGGTGGTTTAATATTTTCAATTGGAACAACAAAATCTCACATAGAATGGCTAAATAAGTTCCAAGCAGTTGCTAAAACACCTTTATTAGTTACTATGGATGCAGAATGGGGTCCTTCTCAAAGATTATCAGATGTCTTTGCTCATCCTTGGAACATGACACTTGGTGCTATACAAGACAATAATCTAGTTAAAAGTATATCCAGGAGAATGGCAGAGCAGAACAAAGCTCTTGGTGTTAACTATAATTTTGCTCCATCTGTAGATGTAAATAATAATTCAAAAAATCCAATAATTGGAAATAGATCTTTTGGTGAAGATCCCAAAAATGTATATCAAAAAGCAAAAGCATTTATAAATGGGCATAAAGAGGTAGGTATATTTACATCAGTTAAACATTTTCCAGGTCATGGTGACACTGACAAAGATTCTCATAAGACACTTCCTGTAATTAATGGAAACATAAAAAGACTTAATGAAGTTGAACTTTATCCTTTTAAAAAATTAATTGATGATGGTGTGGTAGAATCTGTGATGACAGCTCACCTTAGTGTTCCATCCTTAGATAAAAAATATCCCTCATCATTGTCAAAGAAGACAATAAATAATCTTTTAAGAGAAGAATATAAATTTACCGGTATAACAGTAACAGATGCACTTGATATGAAAGGTGTTCTTCAAGATCCTCATATAAATGTTGATCTGAGAGCTTTTGAAGTTGGAAATGATATTATCTTAATGTCTACGGATGTTTCCAAGGGTATAAATCTAATTGCTGAAAAGTTAAAAAGTGGAAAGATCCCCATGAGTAAATTATCTGAATCAGTAAAAAAAATCTTATCTCTAAAAGCTAAATCTAATTTAGATGAAATAATAGAGGTTTCTTCTAAAAATATCTTAGAGAGAGTTAATACGCCTAAAGACACCCTCTTATATTCAAGAGCTATGGAATCTGCAATAACATTAGTAAAAAATAGCTCCAAACTTCTTCCTCTATCAAAAAATAAAAAATATTTGCATGTTTCGTTTGGAAATGAATCAAGCTATCTCTTCGATAAACTAAGAAAATATGTTGAAGTTGATTTTTATAATTCAAAAGATTATAATTCACTATTTGATAAAACAAAATATGATGGTATAATAATCTCTTATCACGGTTCGAGTTCTAGCCCTTATGCCTCAAATATAATCCCCCAAAATGTATCTGAAATAATAGAAAAAATAGGGGAGAACAATAGTGTAATTTTAAGTTTATTTTTAAATCCATACAGTCTTAATTCTTTTGAAAAAATCGATCATTTCGACTCAATTATTGTAGGTTATCAAAATAATATGATCTCTCAAGAAGTAATGGCTGATTTAATGACAGGTACAAGATCTTTTAAAGGAAAACTACCTGTCTCAAATAATTTTTATCCAGTAAATCATGGTATATCAATTGATAAGAATAATATTCTTGGATACTCAAGACCTGTATATGAAGGTTTTGATCAAAAAAAACTTTCATACTTAGATTCAATTGCAATATCTGCTATAGATTCAATGATGGCTCCAGGAATTCAGATGTTGGTGTCAAAAAAAGGAAAAATTGTTTACAATAAAAGTTTTGGATATCATACATATAAAAAATTAAATAAACTTGAGAATGATCATGTATTTGATTTGTCATCGATAACTAAAATTCTAGCTACAATGCCTTTAGTTATTCAAGAATATGAAACTGGGAATCTTTCTTTAAATACAAAACTTAATGAGCTTTTTCCAAAAAGGAAACTAGCTGATAAGGGTAACATAACATTGAAAGAAATGCTATCTCACTTCGCTAGGTTAAGACCATGGATTCCATTTTATGAAGAAACATTAAATAGAAAAGAAAAACCGAAGTCAAGATTCTATAAGACTAATTCCAGATCCTCTTTTTCAACACCTGTTTCTGAAAATTTATATCTAAAAAAAAATTATAACGATAAGATATTTAAATCAATTGTAGAGAGTGAGTTGATTGAAAAACTTGAATTTAAATATTCTGACTTACCCTTTTATATTTTAAAATTTTGGTTTGAAGACATATATAATAAACCACTTGATCTATTGGCAGAAGAAAGAATTTTTAATAAGCTTCAACTAGAAAGAACAACGTTTAATCCATATAAAAAATTAAAATTAGATGAGATTGTTCCTACTGAAGAAGATGATTTTTTTAGATATTCAAAACTACACGGTTACGTTCATGATGAGGGGGCAGCAATGTTAGGTGGTGTATCTGGTCATGCTGGATTATTTTCTAATTCTTATGAAGTTGCCGTTATACTACAAGCTATGATTCAAGGAGGTTCCTATAATAACCAAAGACTTTTCAAGTCAGAGTCATTTGACGTATTTAATAAATGCTACTACTGTGAGTATGATAATAGAAGTGGGGTAGGGTTTGACAAGCCGCAAATTGAGGGTAAACATGGTTCAACTTTTGGTGGAGTTTCAATGAATAGTTTTGGACATTTTGGTTATACTGGTTCAATGGCTTGGGCTGATCCTGATGAAGAAATAATATTTGTATTCCTTTCAAACAGAACCTTTCCAACTAGGGAAAATACTTTGCTTCAAAAAAGTAATATAAGAACAAGATCTCAAGAAATAGTTTACAAATCAATAATTGATTAAAATGAAAATTGGAATAGTATGTTATCCTACATTTGGTGGTTCAGGAGTAGTAGCAACTGAGCTTGGGATTGAACTCTCAAAAAAAGGACATGAAATACATTTTATTACTTACAGTCAACCTGTAAGATTAGATGCTTTATCAAAAAATCTTCATTATCATGAGGTCAATGTTCCTGACTATCCTCTTTTTAAATATGAACCATATGAATTAGCTCTATCAAGTAAGTTATATGATGTAGTCTCTAAACATAAAATTGATGTTCTTCATGTACATTATGCAATACCTCATGCATATGCAGCATATATGGCAAAAAAGATACTTGATGAAAATGGATACAACATTCCTATAATTACTACTCTTCATGGGACTGATATAACTCTCGTTGGTAATCATCCTTTTTATAAACCTGCAGTGACCTTCAGTATTAATAAGTCAGATATTGTAACATGTGTATCCAATAGCCTGAGAGATGATACTAGAGAGTTTTTTGGTATTAAACGAGATATTGAAGTAATTCCAAATTTTATTGACATAGATAAGTATGATAAAAAACATCATTTATGTGAGAGAAACATGATTGCAGAGGGAGAAGAAAAGATAATAGTTCATATAAGTAATTTTAGACCATTAAAAAGAATAATTGATGTGCTCAAGATTTTTAATAAAATTTCACAAAAAATAAACTCTAAACTTATTATGGTGGGTGATGGTCCTGAAAAGAAAAAAGCAAAGGATTTTCTAAGAAAAAATGATTTAAAAAATAAAGTTATTTTTCTTGGAAAGACAAATGAAGTTGATGAAATTTTATGTTCTTCAGATTTATTTTTGCTCCCTTCTGAAAAAGAAAGTTTTGGTCTTGCTGCTCTTGAGGCTATGGCTCTAAAAGTTCCTGTAATTTCTACTAATATTGGAGGGTTAAAAGAGTTAAATATTAATGGTAACTCAGGCTTTACAAGTGACGTTGGCGACATAGACTCTATGTCAAATAATGCTATTGAAATTCTATCTAATGAAAATTTAAAAAAGAAATTTAAGTCTCAGGCATTTGAGAATGCTAAAAAGTATGATATCAAAAAAGTAATACCTATTTATGAAAATATTTACAAAAAAGCTACTAGTTTGTCTTAATTAGGGTGGTAAATACTTTTAGCTTTAGTGTAAATTTGTTCTCTATCAAATGTCATTTTTTTAGTCTTAAATTTTGAATATAAATCCATTTGATCTGTATAATGATCTGACTCTGGGTTGTCAGAGTTACCAAAAGAAATAATACTTTCAAGAACTGGACCCTCTTTATTAAACCTAACAAGTCCAATATATGATTCACCTTGGGTCACTTTATGTTTACCATCTCTATATGGCCTAGATGACATTGCAGTTATAACATCTGGAAGCCCCCAGATTGGAATCTCTTTATCACCTCTAACTAGTTTTTGAAAGTCTCCAAGAGTTGTGTTAATGGAACCAAAGTTATCAATTAAATATGCTTTGGTATCTGCTAAAGCTGATAGTAAGGTTTCCTTGCTCACAGTATTATTATTTTTTTGTATTTCGTTTCTATATCTCCATACAAGTTGATAATATAGAACACCATAAATTCCTGCACCTTGTGAATCTATATCTGTCTTTCTATCCCATTTTTGAATTATATCTAACATTTCAAATAAATCATTATCAGGATCAATTTTTAGCGTCTCAATTACACTGATGTCCATGAAATTATAGTTAAACTTTGATGGAAATGAATTATCGTATTTGATATCCTTAAAATCTTTGAATGAAACTTTATCATAACTTTCAATTAATTCAATTAATCTGGTTGATCTATTATTATCATATTTCTCGTATCCCATTCTCTCACTATAGTCTTCTTCGTTAGGGTTTTCATCAGATGTTGTTGATTTAAAGGGAGAGTGATTTGCATCATATATAAAGCCTGCTTTAGGTTGAATAACTTGAGGAAGGTCTTCTATATTATAATATTCAGTCCATAAAGTTTTTTTTGTATCTCCAGGAACAATTCCTTTCCAATTATAACCTTCAGCTCTTTTAGGAATTATTCCGTTAGATATATAAAATATCGTGTCATGTCTATCAGCGTATCCAATATTAAATCCAGGAATTTGCTTCATCTTTAAATTATTATAGAATTCAGTAAAATTTTTAGATTTACCCATTCTCCACCATTGCTCAAGTGCTCGAATATTGAAAAGGGTTGGGGTTCTAATCGAGTAGTATCCAGATTTATTTTTTAAAGTTGGGCCATAAATGCTTTTAAAATATTTTCGATTTATAGTAATTGGAATACCAAGGACTTTAATGCTAATTTTAGCTTTTAATTTTTCTAATTTGTATTCCTCCCCATCAACAATATATTTACTATTATTTTTCATCCTTAATTTAAATACATCAGTTTTGTCAGGATAATTAACTGTATGAGACCAACCTAAGTTTTCATTTACCCCTATTAAAACATGAGGAGTTCCTGGGTAAAGAGTTCCGATAATATTTGTTCCTTCCTCGCTATTCAAATGAACTTCATACCATGATGTAGGACCTTCAAGGGGTTGATGGGTATTAATTGCAAGGAAAGTTTCGCCATTATCAGTCTTATTACTATTCATGGCAATTACATTAGATCCTGTAAGATTTTGATCTAAAAAATCATCCTGCGTATCATTGTTTAGAATTCTTCCTACCCAGTCCGCACCCTGATTTGAAATAAAAAGCTGAAGCTGACTATACATCATCATCATTTTAGGAGTAATTGGAAAAAGTTTTTTGTATAATACTTTATCTTGATGGTTTTTTGCATATGAATTTAAACCTTGAGCGTATCCAGAAATCACATCAAAATACTCCTTGCTAATTTCCCCTATTTTTTCATCAATGATTTCTTTAGATCCTATAAACTGTGTTATGAAATCAGCAGGAGCTCCTTGAAGTCCTATATGTTTAGATAGCATAGCATTTCCTGCTAAATATGCCTGTTGAATAGTTGTGAAGTCATCCTCGGCATTTGCCCATGCAAGACCGTATGCAAGCTCTGCATCTGTTTTGGCAAAAATATGGGGAACACCATAATCATCTCTTACAATATCAATATTATTTGGATTGATTTGAGAGTTTAATAAGCTTGTAAAAAGAAATATTGAAAGAAAGAGTCTCATTAGAGAAGAGTCATTTGTATTACTCGAAATACTACATAGCAAGCGAATAATATAATAATTGTCTTTCTGTTCTTTTCGTACCATTCCATTATCTATTTTTTAAAATTAATGACCCAATAGGAATAAAAAGAAGGAGTAGCCAAACATTTGTCAAATAAGATACTAGTAAAGATATCAATACTAACATAATACTGATTGTCCACTTTTTCCTCATAATCTTATGACCAATATACAATTTATATAGACGATAATAATTTAAATTTTTCTTAAAATAAGATTTATAAATATTAATATATTAGTGATATGAATAATAAAATTTTTCAAGGATTTCTAATAGTTTGTTTAGCATTATCATCTTCAACTCAAATCATTGCTCAGCAAAAAATACCCTTGTATGACTCTAATTTGGATTGTGATATAAATAAGAAAAATAGAATTGATGAAAGTGATGGAAGTACATATATATACGAGGTAGAGTATCCAGAGATATGGTACTACCCAGCAGCAAATAAAGATGCCAATAAACCTGCTGTGATGGTAATTCCAGGTGGAGCATATAGATTTCTAAGCATCACTAATGAGGGAATCTCAATAGCTAAGTGGTTAAATGAATTGGGTGTAGATGCATTTATGTTAAAGCATAGACTTCCTAATAATTATGATGGACCCTGTAAACAAAGTGTTGCATCAAATGATGCTTTTAGAGCTATTGAATTAATAAGAGATAATTCAGAAAAATGGAATATTGATCCAAATAATATTGGTGTAATAGGTTTCTCTGCAGGGGGGCATTTGGCATCAACTATTTCAACTAAAGGTAAATTAGGTCTAAATAAACCAAATTTTACAATTCTAGTTTACCCTGTAATTACTATGAATATTGAGTTTCAAAAAAATGGTTCAGGTACATTTAATAGTTTATTTGGCGATAACCCAGATGTGAATATTATTCAGGATTATTCCAATGACTTAAATGTAAATCAAGAAACACCTCCAACTATTCTTATTCACTCTAATAATGATTTGGGTACACCTCCTGAAAATAGCATTAGTTATTATTCTGCTCTTAGAAAAAATAATGTTCCGGCTTCTTTACATATTTGGGAAGATGGAGATCATGGATATGGTCTTGCAAAAGGAAGAGGTACAATTGAATCTTGGATAAAAATTGTTAAAGATTGGTTAACCCTAAGAGGTGTAATTAATTAAAAAAACAGAAATTTATAAATTCAGCCTTACAAACACTAGATTCTCAAATTCTTATTTTTTTTTTGATTTAAAATCAAATTATTAAAATTTAGTAGCAAAATTTTACGAATTAATAATTCTGTTAAAATATTTTACTCAATATTATTTAAACTTTTTACGTTGAAGTAAATTTAATTAGAAAATAAATAAATCTATTATTTATTTAACCTAGTTTATGTTCGCTACTATATGTAGTATCTGATTTGCAAACCTGCCTTTTTATGGTTTTTTAGGCAGGTTTATTGTTTAAAAGCAATACTTATCACCTATGCCTAGAGAGTTATATGTCTCTTCATCTACTTTTCCTGAACCGTATGGATCCGGCACTCCAGATCCTAGATTATTATTTGAGGTTTGAAATCCAATTGAGTTATTTACAAAAAAATAATATTCCCCAGAAATAATTTTTTTATCCTGAATTGTATAACAACTTTCTTTGTCCTTACTGCAGGAATTAATAATAAGTATTAACGTTAATAAATAAAAAATTCTCATTTATTCATACTGTTTCCAGATGAATGTTGATCCATCAGGATTAACAGCTAAAACATCAAATTTTGCTCTTTCGTTGGAAACCTCCATACCAGGAACATTAATACCAGCCGGCATACCTGGCACAGTTATGCCTTTAATATTTGGTTTTTCAGCTAAAAGCTTAGTGATTGCATCGTGGGGTACATGGCCTTCAATAAAATAACCATCTATAAATCCAGTATGACATGATTGAAGAGTAACATCAATACCAGCTTCTACCTTAGCTGAATACATGTCGTTTGTTTTAATTGATTCTACATTAAAACCATTTTGTTCCATATTTGTAACCCATCCAGAACAACAACCGCATGTTGGAGATTGGTATACTACTAATTTTTCTTTTGTATCTTGCTCACAAGCAAATAACATAAGAGTTACTATAAAAACTAATTTTTTCATAATACAAATATCGTTTTTTTTTGAATATGATTCTTAATGAGGTAACGTTAAAAAAAGCATATAATTTTCTATCAAAAGATAAATGTCTGGATTATTTAATAAAAAAATTTTCTAAGGAAATTAATATATCAGAGAGATATGATAGTAATTATTCAAGAGCTTTGTCATTATTAATCATTGAGCAGCAAGTAAGCTTTAAAGCTGCCATAACAATAAAAGAAAGATTTTTAAAAATGATTAATAATCTTGACAATTTAGAAGTCTTGCAAATTGAACCTGATGATTTACAGTCAATAGGAATTTCTTACAAAAAAGTAGAGTATATTAAAAATGTATATGAGTATTTTCAAAAATCAAATTTTAATTTTCAAGAATCATCTGAAAATGATGTGATTAAGGAATTAACTAAAATTAAAGGTATCGGTTTGTGGTCTGCACAAATGTTCTTAATATTTGTGCTTTACAGAATTAATGTTTTTTCAAAAGGTGATTTAGCACTAATGAATAGTTTGAAGATTAATTATCAAATTGATATTAAAAATGCTGATCATGTAGATGGATTAATTAATAAGTGGTCGCCCTACAAGACAGTAGCATCATTAATATTATGGAAATCAATTGAAGAAAAATATTTTTATGCATAATATGTTATTTTTGTATTAATGGAAAAAATTAAAGATTTATTAATTAATACTTACTATGATATAATGTCTAATCCACTATTATCAGTTATAGTTAGAGTGATTTTTATTTGTTTAATATTAATACTCATTGCTTATTTTCTATTTTACGCAATAATATCCGCTGTTATTACAGTTCCTATATATTATATTTGGAAACATTTAAAATCTAAATAAATTGAAAAGACTTTCAGATAAAGAGATCATAAACGAGTTGTCACTTTTAAATGATTGGGTTTTGAATGATAATCAGATTACAAAGGTTTATAAATTAGATTCCTTTATGGAAGTAATGAGTCTTGCTAATTTAGTATCTGATAAATCAGAACAAATTGACCATCATCCAAAAATGATCATAGACTTTAATCAAATTGAATTTCTAATTACTACTCACAGTGAAGGAGGGATAACAAACCTTGACTTCTTATTAGCCTCTTTTATTGAAGAAACTTATAATGAATTGTTTAGTTAAATGAATTATAGATTATTAACTTTTTTTGTATTCTTAATTATTGTTTCCTGTTCAAAATTTGACTCCCAAGATGAATTAAGCACTAACTCTAATGCTTTTACTTTTTATGATAATTTATCTGAAGCTAATAATTTTCCAAAAATGCTCATATCAACAAATAATCAAGAAATTTTAGATGAACCAAAGATAAATGCTGAATTAAAAGTTATTGAGGAGGGCATTGAATTAGATTATAAAATTGCAATTGAGATTAGGGGGAGTTCATCACAAATGTTTCCAAAAAAATCTTACGGATTTGAAACTAGAAGTACAGATTGGTCTGATGATATTGATGTCAATCTTGGAGGTTTTCCTGAAGAAGAAGATTGGATATTATATGGTCCATACTCTGATAAATCATTAATTAGAAATAAATTAACTTTTGATTTATCAAATTCAATTGGCTATTCTGCTAGTAGAACAAAATTCTATAATCTTTTTATCAATAATGAGAATAAAGGATTATATGTTCTTATGGAAAAAATTAAAAGAGATAAGAATAGGGTTGATATTTCTAAACTAGAAGATGATTCAATTGAAGGAGGGTATATAATAAAAATTGATAAACCAACTGGAGATGGTGAATCATGTTCTACTTGTTATGATGATTTATTCTCATTTAGTTCTAGATATGATACAAATGGCGACATCTCTGATCAGTCTAATATCTTTTTTATATATCATTATCCAAAACCTGATGATATTTCTCAAGATCAAAAAGATTATATTCAATCAGTAATTTTTGAGTTTGAATCGGTCTTACTATCTGAAAACAACGAAGAGTTATTAAATTTGATAGATCTTCAATCATTTATAGATTTCTTTATTATTAATGAACTTTCAAAAAATCCTGATGGATATAGGTTAAGCACATTTTTGAACAAAGACTTCAATGGAAAACTAAAGATGGGTCCAATTTGGGATTTTAATCTAGCATATGCAAATGTTGATTATTGCGATGGCGCAAACCATGTTGGTTGGATTTATAACTTCAATAATATTTGTCCTGGTGATATTTGGCAAGTTCCATTTTGGTGGGAAGTTTTAATGCAGAAAGAAGTTTTTAAAACAGCTTTAAAGAATAGATGGTTTTCACTTAGATCTTCATCATTAAGTAATTCTACAATTTTAAATACTATAGACTCTTACACTGAAAATTTAAAGTCAAATAAAATAACTGACCAAAACTTCTATGTATGGCCTGTATTAGGTCAATATATTTGGCCTAATTTTTTTATTGGATCAACTCACGAGGAAGAAATTGAATTTCTTAAAAACTGGATTGATGATAGACTTGATTGGATGGATAATGAAATTAATTCATTAAACTAGGGTAATCTTTTTCCCATACTTGCTTCTAATAGTTCAAACCAGTCCATTAACTCAATTTCAAAATCTTCTACTTTAGATGACTTTATTATTCTTTCTTTTTTTGTAGTCCCAATTACCGGGTAAATTTTTGATTCATGCTTAAGAATCCAATTTATCAAGATTTGATCTTGACTACATGAATATTTAGAACACATTTTTTCAATTTTCTCATTTAAAGCCTTATTGTTTGATGAAAAAAAGTTTCCTAAAGGACTGTATGCCATCGGTGTAATATTATTTATCTGCATGTAATCAAGAGTCCCATCAAACATAGGTTGATGATTAGTTAAAGAAAAATTAATTTGATTAAATGATATTTTTAAATGTTTTTCTATGAGTGACATCTGAGAAACCGTGAAGTTAGATACGCCAAATGATTTTACCATTTTTTTATCCATTAGGTAATTTATTGTATCAGTTATTTCCTGAATATCCATAATTGGACTTGGCCTATGAAGCAGCAGGCAATCTAAATAATCAGTATTTAGGTTTTTTAGTGAATTTTCTACAGATTTAATTATATGACTTTTTGAATAATCATAATGTTTTACATCAATTTTAAGTTTTTCACATGGGTACATAATACCACATTTTGAAATATATGTCACTTTTTCACGATCGATTCCAGATAATTTAAAAGCTTTTCCAAAAGCCTCTTCAGTAGTGTAGCCTCCGTAAATATCAGCATGATCAAATGAATGAATTCCATTTTCATAGGCGCACTTAATTAACTCTGAAATTTCCTTGTATGAGTAATTAGCCCCCCAAGATCCCCAATTCATAGTACCCGAAATTATTCTTGATAGATTCATATTTTATATGGTAGTGAAGAATGGTGCAGAATAATTTTTATTTCATTACCATAGTTTTTATATACAAAAGAATATTCAACCTTGATCTTGCTCGCTTCATTTTTAAAAGTATAATTACCCATTGCAATTGCTATATCCTCGTTAATTATAATATTAGAGTTATCAAAAAGTATTTCTGTCCAATTAGATAAAGCAAAACCATTGTCTTCCTGGCATTCTCTATCATCACCAGCAATAAAATAAGAATATGCAGAGCCTTTTGAATTTCTAAACTGTTCATTAGCAGCTTTTGTGGGTTTAAATAGTACCTGATTCTGAAAGTCATATATTTTATCTAAAAAATCGCTTGTAAAAGACTCTAAGGAATCTCTATTATTCGATAATTCACCCATTTTGACTATTCCTGAGGCCCATTCCTTTTGAATATTTATTATATCTTCTTCTCTCATTTATATTTTATGAATGTTAAAAATAAAGTATTTAAGTTACTGTTCTATTGAGATGGCAGAAAAATTTATTATGTCATCTCCATCAGATTGATATTTTATCTCTATTGGATTACAACAAACCTCGCAATCTTCAATATAAGTGTGTTCGTATTGTGATTTATCAAATATCATAGATATTTCTTCCCAGCAATAAGGACATTGAAAAAAGAACTCCTCTGTCATTAGAATAAGCTTAAGAAAATAGAAAACAGCATCATGATAAACACTAAAATTAGAAACGGTCTAAAAAAACTCATAAATAACATTAAGTTAACAAAGACTTTACTACTTTTAAACTTAATCAAAAAATTAAATTAACTATGAAAAATTTTATTACAATTTTATTTTTAACCGCTGGGTTATTTCTTAATGCTCAGTACTACTCAATAAGTTTTGTAAATGTTCCTCAAGAAAATGTTGCAGAATTTGAAAGGCTAGAGACTACTTATTGGTCAAAAGTAGCTAAACACAATATTGAAAATGGTAAACAAATCAATTGGGGTTTAGTAGCTAGAGTAGGTGGTGGATCAGATACATGGAATTATGCATTTATTAATGTGTATGAAACAGCTGAGCAAATGACTGATGGTTCTGTTTGGGATCCTAAATCAATTCTAGGAATTGATCCTGAAGAAATTTCTACAAATCACTTAACAGATGGTTATGGTATAACTCATTGGAGTGTGAAGGCTGCGATTCAGGGTTCTGGAGAAGCTGCTGTTTGGAATTTTGCTAGACCAGCAAATCTTGCTGCATTTATTGATGAAAATCAAAAACTTTGGGGTCCAGCCTTTGAAAAAGACATGGGTGGAAGAACTAACTGGGGAGTTGGTCAAAAATTAAATAATATTGAACAACAATACTCAACGGTTATGACATGGGACTCATTTGAAAGTGTTGCTGATGCTATTAAATTTATGAATGGTGAATTTTCTCAACCACAAGTAAGAAATTCAAAAATGGCTGATATTAATCCTAATGGATTTACTGCAAGAATCATTGTTAGAGATGTAATGTGGGCTGTAGATTAATCTCTCTTTTTAATTTAAATTATAAAAAGACCTCTTAATGGGGTCTTTTTTTATAAAAATATCAGAGAAAAAGCCATTATAATCATTATTGCATTTTCAATAAAAGTTGCTTCAGTCATTGGGAGATTGAGTGTAGTCCCAAGACATGCACATTTAATAGACCTTTTATTTATTAAGGTTTGAGTAACACCAATACTTGTAATGCCTAAAACTATAACAGTTAGTATCAAGGCAGTGTTTACTTCATACCTGATTAAAAACATCATCCCTAATATTACTTCTATAAATGGGTATATATAACCATAAATAGGGGCTTTTTTTGCAAGAGGATCATACATTCTGAATGACATTGAAAATCCTTTAATATCAAGGATCTTAAAAAAACTAAAAGTAATAAAGAAAAGACCCATAAAATCTAGCATTGCATTACTTGAATTCCAGTTTTTATAATTTAATAATATGCTAGCAATGAATATATATCCAAGAATTATAAATAAAGGCTTAAGTTGTTTAATCTTACTTACTTTTATAGTCACGTCACCGTGAATATCCAGATTTGCACCTTCCTCGCTAATTAAACTATATTTTGGGGGTAGTGTTTCTTTGATTAAAGAAAAGCTTATGGGTTTCTTGGAGTAAATTACTGCTTCTCCTCTTGCTAAGTTTACCTGAACATTATCAACACCGTCTAGTAAGCCAAGCTTACCTTCTACTGATGACTTGCATCCCTCACATGTCATTCCAGATATTTGGAGTATACTTTTCATTGTGTAAAATTACCTAAATTTATACTTCTATGTCAAGAATTAAATTAATACTTCTGTTTGCTGTGTTTGTTATAACAACTTCTTGTAATGTACATACTTTTACTTTTGGTGAAGGACCAACTGATAATTATTCTAAGGTTTTAAAACAACATAATTTTATTGGAGGTTTAATCTCAAATAATACACCTGTAATAAATGAAATTAATAATGAAACTAACTATAGCATTGTTGTAAAACAGTCTTTTTTTGATGGAATATTTACAATTTTTTCATTTGGTTTGTATACTCCAACAACAATAATTATATATAAATAATATGTAATTGATAAACAGTATTTTATATACTATACTTCAAGTAAAGAATTAGTAGTATTTTTACTAGATTTAGTAAAATTAAAGTCAATTCTACCTAAATAAACCCCACCTGAACCGACCTGATTAATGATCACATTATCGTTATTCTTATTTTTTATAATAAGTGGTTCTTTTAAAAATGTATGGGTATGTCCACCAATAATTAAATCTATGTCATTTGTTAACTTAGCTAACTTCACATCACTTATTTTATCAGAATTATATTCATGACCTAAATGTGAAACACATATGATTAGATCACATTTTTTTTCATTCTTTAAAATTTTTACCATTTCGTTTGATATTTCAACAGGATCATAGTATTTAGTTTCTTTGTAAAGATCAGGGTTTACAAGACCTCTGAGCTCAATACCAAGTCCAAATACGCCTATTTTAACACCTTCTTTTCTGTATATTTTATATGGACTTGTAATTCCGTCTAATTCAGTATTTATAAAATCATAATTTGATATAATGAATTGGAAATTTGTTTTTAAAATATTTTTTTTTAGAGTATCCAATCCAGCATCAAATTCATGATTTCCAATTGTGGCAGCATTGTAACCCATTTCTTTCATAAGTTTTAGTTCTAGCTCTCCTTTAAAGAAATTGAAATAAGGAGTTCCTTGGAAGATATCTCCTGCATCAAAAATTAAAGTATTAGGGTTGACTGATCTAACTCCATCGAATATACTGGCTCTTCTTGCGAAACCACCTCTACCTGGAAATCTATTATGGTTTACAGGAAAAGGTTCAATCTGACTATGAACATCATTGGAATGAAGAATTGTAATTTTTACGTCTCTAAAAAGTTGAGTACAAGAGTTTAGACCTAGAACTGATAGTGATGCAATACTGGAGTTATATATAAACCTTCGTCTATTCATTTCTAATAAACCTATTATCAACTTTTGATTCTATTTTTTCTTCATTTATTATATAATCAATAAATGCATCTCTTAAGGGATATCCAAGGTGGTAAACATTTGAGTTTTTTTCTAAAAAAAACATATTATCACCACCAGATAATAAGTAGTCATTTGTGGCTAGAAAAAACTTATCCTTGGAAGAAGTTTCGTTATCAATAATAGCTTTTTTATTGATTATACTGAAGCCGGATATTGGTTGTGGAAACTTTTCATTGCTTAAAAATAAGACCATTTCATCAAATATTTCCTTTGATATTTCTAATACAACTATTTCATTTTCAAAGGGTAATATTTTATAAGCATCACTTAATTTTATTTCCCCCTCAAGTAGTGAAGATCTAATTCCTCCATGGTTTTGAAGAACAAAGTCAATATTGTTTCCAAAACTTTTATAAAAAACAGAGTCTGCTTGTTTATAAATAATATCTGCAATTAAATTTCCTAGTGAAGAATTAAATTTAATTTTAGAATAATCATCTTTAGTATATAGTCCTTTTGAAAAACCAATGACATTATCAAGCTTAAGATCAATAGAATCTTTGTAAATGTTAATAATATCAGTTAATGTTGAGTCTTCTGGGCCAATTATATCAATTGTAGAATAATCTACATTATCGTAATTATAGTTTGAGGAACAACTAGTTATAAATAATAGTATACCAATAAATAATATCCGGTAAAATCTATTCAAGTAGATTAATTATTATCAGATTTTACTTCAATTTTGATTTCCTTTTTTGTGCCATTCTCTGATATTATTGTATCAATCTTAATATCAATACCTTTTTGGCTAGCTCTTTGAATTCTTTTTTTAATATTCTCAGGAATATCATCCATATATGCAGCAGCATTTGGACCCTTACCAAATCTTTGTCCTCTAATCATAACTTTTCTTATATTTTTCTTATCGTCATCTACCCATTCAATATCTGTGGATTCACTATCACTAAGTTTCATGACATGAACATTATTATTAGATTCCCTAATTGCGTCTCCTATACTTTTTGCAGCTCCTTCATCTAAGGTTAAGTTAACTGAAAGACATGATACTAACGATATGCTAAATAAAATTAAAAGTGGTTTTTTCATTTTTTCTTTTTTAAAGTTTCTCAAATTTAATAATTTTAACCTACTATGTTATGCATAGTACCTAAATATTTAAAAAAATTATTAAAAAAGCCCTCTTTTACTTAATACTATTTACTGGACTAGTTTTATCATCAATGATATTTGATAGTTTTATTGATACAAGTGATGATAGTGGATATCTAATAGCGGTTGGTATATGTTGTTTAGTGTTTTTTATTTTAGAATATCTAATACCTAAAATGAAAAATTAAATAGTTTCTCTAACTAAAATTGCTATTATCATTAAGACAAATACTATGAATCCAATGAAGAAAATTAAAGATTCCATACTTTAATTTAATCATATTTAATCAAATTTCATAGATTTATTTACCAAATTTCATTTATGAATGACACAGAGTTTCTAAGAATAATTTTTACAATAGTATTTATAATTGTTGCTTTTAGGCTATTATTTAAAAAGAGAAGGTAACTTTTTGTTAATATCTATTTAATCTTTAGTGTTACATTTTTTATAAATTGAGATATTAATTATTAAATCAATAAAAATGAAATTTAAAATACTATTATTTACACTACTATTAAGTACTACGCTAACTTTTTCTCAAAGGAATCCAAACGCAACTTATATGACTTCATTTGCTTATAAAGCTAAAGATGGTATGGTTGAAAAGTTTGAAAAAGCTGCTGAGAAAAAAACAAAAATGTTTAATAAAGAAGAGGGGAGTATAATTTATACTTATCAGGTTCTAACTGGAAATAATGCTGGTGTATACGAGCGATATTTAGTCGGTCAATCTTCCTCAAGCTATGATCTTGATCGTTCTAAGGAACTTGAATATTGGTCAGAGAATGTTATGCCCTATGCTGAAGCTGTAGGAGGACAAATGAGATGGCAATGGGAAGAGTGGGCAACTGTTGGTGATCAACCAGAACCACCAAAATATATTAATAAGACTGTTTTTAGATTTAAACCGGATATGGAGGCTCACGTAGCTAGATTCATCTACAGATGGGGTAAAGTTTGGGAAAAAAGAAATCCTAATGCATTTAGAAGAGTTTTTAGTCCTGTTTCAGGTGGAGATTTAAGCGTTTTCGTAAGTTTTAGTGGTTTTGATGAATATGGAAATGTTCCAGACAATGATAGTTCATGGGAAGAAGATTACAATGAAATGTTTGGTTGGGAGCAATATGCTCAAGATAGAAAAATGATGCAAAAGTCATTAAGAGAGTGGAACGGTGCAACAAGAACAACACTAGAAAGAATTTACTTCTAATTCTAAATTTTATAATTTATAAAAAAAGGCTCCATTTGGAGCCTTTTTTGTAGTATAGAAAGAGCTCCAAAGAGCCCTTTCAACCAAACAAAATAATTACACTCAATTATTCTGGAAGTACTACATTATTTATTGCATGTATTACACCGTTAGTTGTTTCAACGTCTGTAATAATTACCTTTGCTTTATTTCCAGCAGTATCTTTAACATATACACTACCTTCCCATATCTTTAAGGTTAAATCATTTCCTTGAAGCGTGGTCACAGTTAATTCTCCTCCATTTTCGTTAATTGCATTAACAACATCCTCAGCCATGAATTTTCCAGCAACTACATGATATGTAAGAATTGACTGAAGTGTTTCTTTATTTTCTGGCATTAAAAGAGTTTCTAATGTTCCATCAGGAAGATTATTAAATGCGTCATTTGTAGGCGCGAATACAGTAAATGGACCTTCAGATGATAGTGCATTAACTAAATCACCTGCTTGGACAGCTGCAACTAAAGTTGAAAAGTTTTCGTTTGAAACAGCTGTTTCAACGATATTTAAAGTAGGATTTGAAGAAAGAACAAAGCCTAAGATTGAATATTTTAGATAGTTTATTAACATAATATTTTTTTAAATTAGAAAAGCAAAAGTCTAAATATTGTTCACATTAAAAAAATTGTTAGATAGTTTAACTTTTAATTAATAAATCTTTTAACATAATTTTAAAAATATTCTTTAGTAAAAATGGTTCTACGTATAGTTTCATCTTTTTTTATACCGTTAATAATCTCATGTTCAAGTAGTATCTCAAATGATACATTTGTAAATGATTTTTCAGATGAAAATTTTAAGACTCTTGGAAGTGATGGACCATATTTTTATGGTGAACAATATTCTGGAAGAAATAATTATATTAATTATTATCCTGGAAATATTCCAGTAATTCTTAGTATTCCTCATGGTGGTGAACTAGTCCCATTAGAGATATCTGATAGAACATATGGAGTTTCAGTTACAGATTCAAATACTATTGAGCTTGGTACTTCAATTAGTGATTATATGTATGAAAAATTTAATATTAGACCTTATCTAATCATAAACAATTTAAAAAGAACAAAAATGGACGCTAATAGGGATAAAGTTGAGGCTGCACAAAATAATGTTTTTGCTGAAAGAGCATTCGATGAATTTCATTATTATATCTCATCCGCTAGAGAAGATATTATTCAAAATTTTGGTACCGGAATACTTTTTGATATTCACGGTCATGGTTCAAATCCAGATGGATTTGTTGATCTTAGAACATGGATAGGATATTTATTAAGTGGTAATGAATTAGATCAAAATGATGAAAACCTAGATACAATTATATCACCGAATGATACAAGTATTTTTAATATTTTAAACTCATCTAATCATTTATTATCTGATGTTATCAGAGGACCTAATAGTCTAGGTTCATTATTTGAAACTTATGGATACTCTGCTTTACCTAGTTCTTTAAGTCCAAGTCCAGAGGGTATGAGATATTTTAGTGGAGGTTACAATACAGTTGTTTATGGAACTGATAGTGATTATAATTTTAATGCTATACAACTTGAATTTCCATATCCAACAATTAGAGATAATCAAAATTCAATAAATACATTTGCAGAAGCATTTTCAAGTGTAATCCATGATTATTTTATTACTTATTTTAATATCGATCTTTTTTAGTATGATTATATTTATCTAATAAAAGTTATTATAATGGATGTAAGAGAAATTTTTACTGCAAGTATGATACTATTTGCGATAATTGATATAATAGGGGCTACCCCAATAGTAATTTCCTTAAGAAAAAAAGTAGGTAAAATTCAATCAGAGAAGGCTACATTAGTTTCTATGTTAATTATGATTGGATTTCTTTTTGTTGGTGAAGAGATACTAAATTTAATTGGTATAGATATTAATTCTTTTGCTGTAGCAGGTTCAATAGTCATTTTCTTTATTGCTCTTGAAATGGTTCTTGGTGTTACTATATTTCAAGGTGATGAACCAGAAACCGCGTCAATTGTTCCAATTGCATTTCCTATAATAGCAGGAGCAGGAACTTTAACAACACTCCTATCTCTTCGTGCAGAATATGAATTAATCAATGTAATAATTGCCATTGTAATAAATTCAATATTTGTATATGTGATTTTAAAATCATCAAATAGAATTGAAAGACTTTTGGGTAATAATGGTATTGCTATAATTAGAAGAGTTTTTGGAATAATCTTACTATCAATATCAGTTAAGCTATTTTCTACTAATATTAGCCTGATAGTTTAATGAAATTATTTAAAATTATTACCATTTATATAATGTCATTTGGATATACATATGTCGGTGTAAGACATTTTATTGATCCTGATTTTTTCTTACATATAATGCCTAATTATCTTGAATATCATTTGGAATTAGTTTACTTAACTGGAATTGCTGAAATAATTTTTGGAATAATGCTAATCTTCAATCAAACAAGGAAGATTGGATCAATTGGACTTATTATTCTATTAATTCTAGTCTTTCCAGCTAATATTCATTTAATTCAGAGTGATCTATCACAATCAATGCTTAATTTAACAAAAGACCAATCCATATTTAGACTTCCATTCCAAGGAGTTTTTATATTGATAGCTTATTGGCACTCAAAAAAATAGTACAATGAAGAATTTTTTCAAATGGCACGAAAGAATGATGGATAAGATATCAAAAGAATATAATATTACTAAATATCAAATGTTTTTATTGACTTGGTTGGAAGGAATATTAATTGGTGTAATTATTTGTAGATTCATTTTCTAGATTACAAAGCTACCCTGAAATACTTCTTTTGCAGGTCCAATATGAGTAATTTCAGAGTACTCTTTATCTTTTTCCTTGAATTTAATAGTTAAATCACCACCAAGACATTTCATCTTTATTTCATTTTTAGTGGTTTTACCTAAATAGTTCATACATAATGCAGATGCAGTAGAACCGGTTCCACATGCCATTGTCTCATATTCAACACCTCTTTCATAAGTTCTTATTTTAAAAATCTCATCTGATATTTTTTGAACATAATTTACGTTTACACCATTCTCCTTAAAATTATCACTATATCTTATTAATTTACCTTCTTTTTCAACATCAATAACATCAGTATTTGAAGTTTCAATTATCAAATGCGGAGAACCGGTATCAACCCATAACCCATAATCAGTTTTAGTTATTTTTGAATTAATTTTCATTTGCATTTCTATTAATTCATCATCAACAACAGATGCCTTGTGAACTCCATCATAAGCCTCAAAAATTGTGTCAATTTTAATAATGTTTTTTTTATAGGCATATGCTATAGCACATCTTGTTCCATTTCCGCATAGAGAGCCTAGATTGCCGTCAGGTGTATAATGAACAACCTTAAGATCATACTTTTCTGATTTATTTATTAATATTAAACCATCACCACCAATTCCTATATTTATATCAAGTAGACGGGTGATTTGTTCTTTAGAAAAATTAAAAAAACTTTCTCTATTATCTATTACAATAAAATTATTACCAGCACCAGAATACTTAGAAAAGTTAATCTTCATTGAGGCGCAAATTTAAAACAATTTACTTTTAGGAATTATAAGTTTAGGTTATTATTTTCCGTTTTGAATTGGGTCAGAGCCTGGCATTAAATTGTTAAGGATGAAATAAACTGGGCAAAACTTTGTGAATGGGCTTATAATTTGAAGAAAACCTACACCAATTACTATCCATAAAAAATTAAAATTACCAGTTAAATAACTTAATCCGACTCCTGATAAATATAGTAATCCAACTAATGCATCATGAGCTCTAACTTTCGAAATATTCTTTTCCATTTTTTTTTATTTAGGGTTATATATAAATGTATAAAAGAAATTTAAATTTTAATATATAATATCTCTAATTTTTCCATTCAGCTGTTAATGTAAGATGTAATCCAATATCATATTATGGGTTTTTTTTATGAAATTCATCAACCTCTTTAATCCATGGTGAAGGTATCATAGCACTCCCTGAATTAATAGCATTATTCTTATATCCATCAAAAGAAGCAATATTAACTGAGTGTGATAACCCTATCATCA
Organism: uncultured Bacteroidota bacterium; assembly: GCA_902558025.1. Classification (GTDB taxonomy): domain Bacteria; phylum Bacteroidota; class Bacteroidia; order Flavobacteriales; family Flavobacteriaceae; genus Marisimplicoccus. The sequence goes on from CACECH010000001.1 coordinate 180,292, forward strand.
CCATGAATAATTAATAATCTAGCATCTTTTTCAAAACCAATTTTTTCTGCGATATTGTCTATCTTGGCATTGGTGTTAATGAATAATATCAAAGAAATTATTAAAGCAAAATTTTTAATAATTATATTGATTTATAATATAATGTAAGTATATTTTGAACAAATACATTTATATGAAAAAACTATTCATATTTCTTTTCCTTTTAAATATATCATGTTCAATGGAGTCAGATAAAAATAAAATTGGAATAGTAATTCATGGTGGAGCTGGAACTATTCTAAAAGAGAATATAACACCTGAATTAGAGAATTCCTATATCATTAAATTAGAAGAAGCTGTAACAGCTGGTTATGATATTCTAAAAAATGGTGGATCAAGTAAAGATGCAGTAGAACAAGCAATAAGAGTCATGGAAGATTCACCTCTTTTTAATGCAGGAGTTGGTGCTGTTTTAACTAATGATGAAAGGGTAAGCCTTGATGCATCATTTATGGATGGTGAGAATCTAAATGCTGGGGCAATAGCAGGATCCAGTTACATTAAAAATCCAATATCTGCTGCAATTGCTGTGATGGATAAATCTCCTCATGTTTTGCTATCATCAAAAGGTGCTGATGACTTTGCGATTGAGATGGGAATTGATACTGTTCCTAATTCATACTTTATTACTGAGAGAAGACTTAACTCTCTTAGAAGACTTAAGGATAGAAATAGTGTATCATTTGCAGATCCTTTTATAAAAGACTCAAAATTTGGAACTGTAGGGAGTGTAGCTCTTGATATTCATGGAAATATATCTGCTGGAACCTCAACAGGAGGTACAACAAATAAAATTTGGGGTAGAATAGGGGATGTACCTATAATAGGAGCAGGAAACTATGCTAACAATGAATGTTGTGGAATTTCAGCAACAGGATGGGGAGAACATTTTATAAGAAATGTTGTTGCATATGATATAGCTGCACAAATGATTTATAAAAATGAAAACATTAAAGATGCATCAAAAAAATCATTAGACAAAGTGAAAGCTACAGGTGGAGATGGAGGAGTTATTGGTCTTGACAAAAATGGAAACATTGCAATGGAATTTAATACTGCTGGAATGTATAGGGCTCATATTGATAATGATGGTAACATTACCATAAAAATTTACAAAGATTAATCTTTTGGTTTAAAAACAGTTCTCTTACTCAAGTTTTTAAGAATCTTTGACTTTGAAAATAAAAGTGGGAAGTAAACATCATTTGCCCAATCCTCATATAAATTATCATAAAATTTACTTTTCGGATCTCCTGATTGACCCGGAGAATTTGTTGCAAAGCTATTGTCCCAATTTCCAGTATCAATCATTACTCTAAAACTACCTCCTGACTCTTGATTTAATGAGTTAGAAGTTGATCCTGGTGTATATCCATCACCTCCTCTTGGATATGATTTTAATCCAATGATTTCCCTAATCGAATCATTTACAACTTTTTCTAATGGGTGATATATTTTGACATGTTTGAAATCTTCTTGACCATAAACCCAATTATTAGGATTTTCTCCAAATTTCTCTTTTAAATTATCTATAGAAGAATTAAAGGTTTTGTTCAAAAGTTCTTTTTTTTCATTAATATTCATTTCAGAAATTTTTTCAATTACCTTAAAAAGCTGCATTTCTATATATTTATTTACTTTTTCCGGTATAAATTTTTTGTTTACCTCTAAAAATAGCTGGTTCTGCCATTCTATATATATTCCAGCTTCTACAGAAGATTTAGATAGTTTTTTATCCCATTTCTCAAGCATAGAAAAGTATTCCATGTTATTAGAGATAAGTCCGGAGGAAAGATTTATTATCTGTTCAGAAGGAATTGAATAATAGTCAACTTGTAACGCTAGCATTTCTTTTAAATTAAATTTTTCTTTACTCTCAAGAACTCTATTTATTCTATTACCTCTATAAGGGTCTGCCCAGTCAAAACCTATAGCTTCCCATTTATTATAATCTCCAGGTGTTACATTTTGATTTGCTGTAGATATATAACCTATTTCTGGATTATATAGGTTAGGTTTTTCTATTATTGGTAGATAAGATTCCCATTTTTTACTACCGTCACCGCTAACAGGAACCATTCCACTATGAGTTTTTCTAATTGGAGCTATTCCAACTGCTTGCCATCCTATATCACCATATTTGTCAGCCCAAACCATATTCTCTCCTGGAATATTAAAATATGTACAGGCTTCTCTAAATTCATCCCAGGTTTTAGCTTGATCCATTCTAAGAGATGCTAAGTATGGTGATCCTCCAATTTCTGACCATCCATTTTTGACTGCATAAGCTTTATTTCTGATAGTATCTATAAACGTTACTGGACCATGAACTGAATAAAAAAGATTAATATCAATATCCTCAGTTCCTTTGACTTTAATTTTTTCCTCTAGGATCTCAAACTCATTCCACTGACCATTATAAAAATATTGGTAGGAGTTTTTTGGGTTTAGATCATAAATATATAAGTCCTCTGCATCAGTCCTAAAAACTGTTAGTCCCCATGCTCCAATGCCATTGTGTCCAATTGAGATCCCGGGTATTTCTGGTTCACCTCCCCCTATGACGTTCCATCCAGGTGCTACTAGATGTGCCATATATCTTAGAGAAGGGTTTGATAGAGATCTATGTGGATCATTAGCTAGAATAGGAAAGTTTGATTCAGATTTTTTAGCTGATATTGCCCAGTTATTACTTCCAATAGAGTATTTATCATTTATTATTTCATCTTGAAAAATATCTACAATCTTATCATCAATTCTGTATTTTTCTAGTATGTATTTTTCTTTAAATTCAATAGGGTCACGATATGCATCATATAATCTTAAGATATCCTGTTTTAAGTCCTCATAAGTAATATCATCAGGTAATTTTAAAGATGGCTCTTTAGGGTGAAGCCATAACAAATCTTTAACTAGATCTTCTCCAATTAAAGAAACTGCTCTACCTATGTTTAATTCTTCCTGAATGTTTCCGAGAAGTCCCTGATGTCTTGAAATTACAACCTCATTAGTCCATAGCTCTGGTTTAATTCCTAAAATCTCAAATTCAATGGGCAATAAATCTGGATTAATATTAACCTCTTCTATATATTTATTTACTCCGGAAACAAATGAAGAAACTATTTCAAAACCATCTTCGTGATAATGATTTAATTCCTCTTTTATATCTCCTCTAAACTTGAATAATCTTGTTCCTATATCTCTCTCAAGCTCATCTTCACCAAATATTTCTGAAACAGAACCTGTAGCTTGTCTTCTCCATATTTCAAATTGAAATAATCTATCTTTTGCAGCCAGATACCCTTGCATAAAGAAAAGATCATTTTGGTTATTTGCATAGATGTGGTTTATCCCATAATTATCTCTTAAGACTTCAACTTCATCTAGTATCCCACCCAATTCAATAGAATTTGAACATGATAATACGAGAGCAGAGATAGAAAGTAAAAGAGGTTTTTTAAACATAGTTGTTGATTTCAATTTATTAAAAATATATTTCTTGTGCCAATCTAAAAGTATTAGAGTGTGCCTCAATTATATTCTTTAGAAGTTCTGAATATCCTCCGCCCATAGATACTTGAACAGGTATTGAGTTTTTGTTACACAATTCTAAAATAAATTTATCTCTTTCTTTACATCCGTCTATCGATAAACCAAGTCTACCTAATTTGTCATTATTAAGAACATCAACACCTGATAAGTAAAAAATAAAATCTGGTTTAAAATTATCAATAGCATTAGGTATAAGATTTTTTAATTTATTTAAATAGAATTGATCATCCGTATTATCATCAAATTCTACATCAATATCACTTTTTTCTTTTCTAAAAGGGTAGTTTTTTTTACCATGAAAAGATATTGTAAATACTTCTTTATTTTTATTAAAAATAGATGCTGTGCCATTTCCTTGATGAACATCAAGATCAATAATCATAATCTTTTTCACTAGTTTTTTATTAATAAGGTATTTTGCAGCAATAGCTTGATCGTTCAACATACAAAATGCTTCTCCACGATCATAGAATGCATGATGAGTTCCCCCTGCAATATTCATAGATATTCCGTTTTTTAATGAATAATTAACGCAGTCTATTGTACCCTGTGCAATTGTCATTTCTCTAGTTACCAATTCTTTACTTAACGGAAAACCAATCTCTCTAACCTCTTTTTTTGATAGATTGAGATTTCTAAATCTCTTGAAGTATTCTTCTTCATGTGTTTTCAAAACAATTTCATGCGAAATAATTCCAGGCTCAAAAAAATTATCAGGTGAACATGTGTTTTCTCTTAAAAGTTGTTCAGGAATTAATTCATACTTAATCATTGGAAACCTATGATTTTTATCAAGTGGATGAATATAATTTTGATGAAAGGCAATTTTCAGCATCCATTAAATATAAAAAAAAGACCCCTAGTTGAGGTCTTTTTTAAAAGTTGAGAGAATATTAATTTCCTGAGCTAGCCTCTGGTATAAGCATTAAATGCCTAGTTCTTTGACTATTTGGCTCTAGAGATTCAATCATTCTATTTACATCTTGCTCGTGAGATCCTTCACCATAAATTTCATCATATTTATCCCATAGAGCTTGATTTTTTTGTTGATCATTAAGAGCATCTTCATAACCAGCATGGCTGAAGAATACTACAACAGTATTTCCATCACATCCTGAACCACACCACCAAACACTTGTAGCCGGAAGACTTTGATCATTATGCGCTTCTCTTGTTTTAGCTATTCTTTGTCTATATCTCCAAAAATCTTCTTCATGTGAGCTCTTATAAGAATAAAAAATTGCTCTTCTCATAAGGTCACCAGTTGGCTCATCAGGAGACCAAGATGCACCATTTGCTCTTCCCCAAATAACAGTTCTATTTGAATTATTATCCTTAATAGTTGGAGCAACATTCTTTTGCCAATATTTACCTCCTGGAGAGTCATATGGATTTTCGTCAAAAGAGGCTAATGATTCACCTACTTCAACTCTCCATATTTTTCCTGCATTAGGACCAGTTAAGATTCTCCAAGTATAGAACTGAGTATCTGCATCTGAACCATTATACATTTTTGTTTTTTTTCCTGCCATCTCAATAAATTTGGACATTTGACCGTCTTTAACCTCTATTGTTCGCGACATGGCAGTTTGCCCATAGGTAGAACCCACAAACAATATTGCAATAATTGT
>CACECH010000002.1:0-109892 GCA_902558025.1 uncultured Bacteroidota bacterium
GATGAGTTATCTGATATTGATTCATATACAGATTCAATAAATTATAATGGTATTAATATTTTTTCAAAGGGAAAACTTAACTATTATGCTAAATCCCTTATTGAACCAATTTTTTTTAACATATCAGATTATTATAGCGAAGAGAATAAAATACTTTCTTCCCGATTTTTTTCTAATCTAGGAAACTTCAAATACCCAAGAATTATTTTTGAAGAAAATGATAAGTCACTAACATCTTCAATTTTTCTTTTCCCAAGAGAAAGATTTAGTCTTGGATTTGATTTAGATTTTACACACTCTAATATTGAAGACTTTGGTATTTCTTTAGGATCTAATTTAAACATTAGAAATATTTTTAGACGAACTGAAAATCTTTCAATCAACCTCAAAAATTCAATCGGTGCTTCCAAGGATATTTCAATTTTAGATGATTCATTCTTTAATCTTTTCGAATTAGGAGGCAATTTAAATCTAAGAATACCTAGAGCTGTTCTGCCGTTTAATGTCAATAAAATTATTAAAAAGGAGATGAACCCCGTAACAAATATAATTTTAGGAACAACCTTGCAAAAAAATATTGGTCTTGATAAACAATATTACAGTAGTATTTATGAAATTAATTGGAGTCCAAAAGCATATTCTAAAGTAAATTTTAAACTTCTAGACTTTGAGTATGTCAATAATCAAAATATTTCAAATTATTTTAATGTCTATAGAAATTCATATGATAAGCTGAATTATATTTCTTCATTGTACAATCTTGATCAATCAATAATGGATGAAAATGGAGATTTATTAATTCCTGATGGAACAAATAAATTTATTCAGCAAGTTTTAAACAATGAAACTAGTTTAAAAGATGATAACGAATTTTTTAAAGATGTAAATTCAATTTTAGAGAGGAAAGAAAGACTAACTGAAAATAATATCATTATTGGATCATCCTTAATTATTAATAGAAATACGCAAGAAAGCTTCTTAGATGAGGATTTCTCTCAAATAAGAGTAAAGCTAGAATTGGTTGGTAACTTATTTAACGAGATTTTAAAATCAAATAATATCAATTCTGATGGTAAAGTAGAAATTTCAAATATAATTCCATCCCAGTATGCAAAGGCTGAAATTAATTACATTAAACATTTTTTACTAAATAGTGGAAATGTTTTTGCTTTAAGAGCTTTTACAGGTGTTGCAGTTCCATATGGGAATTCAAACTATATACCTTTTTCTAGATCATATTATGCCGGAGGATCTAATGATAATAGAGCTTGGAAAGCATATAAATTAGGGCCAGGTAGCAGCAATAATATAAATGAATTTAATGAAGCAAATTTTAAAATTGCTTTTAATTTTGAATATAGATCTAAAATTAGCGAAAAACTTAATGGAGCATTATTTATTGATATAGGTAATATTTGGAATTTTAATGATAATGTTGATGACAAATCAATGACTTTTGATAATCTTTCTGATTTAAAAGAACTAGCAGTAGGATCTGGAGCTGGATTAAGATATGATTTTAACTTTTTTGTTTTAAGGCTTGATGTCGGATTTAAAACACATAATCCTGCCCAAATTAAAGGTAAAAGATGGTTTAATGATTTTACATTAAAAAAAGCAGTTTATAATATTGGAATTAATTATCCATTTTAAATTAAGTTTAATACTTTTGACAAACTTTAACAAAATTCAAATTGGAGAATAACTTTATTTACGGAGAACAAAATCAAAAAATTTTTAGTATCGCTAAAGAGAAAAAATTTGCTATCCCAGCTATAAATGTTTCAGGAACAAATACTATAAATCCAGTTCTAGAAACTGCATCACAGATTAATAGTCCTGTTATAATTCAATTTTCGAATGGAGGATCTCAATTTATTGCAGGAAAGGGAATGCCTAATGACAACTTTAATGCTTCTATTTCAGGATCAATTTCTGGTGCATATCATATTCATAAAGTAATTAATAATTATGGAGCAAAAGTTATAATTCATACTGATCATTGCTCAAGAAAAATTCTTCCATGGATAGATGGACTTATTAATCATGGTAGGGAATTTTATAAAAAAAACGGATATCCATTATTTTCATCTCATATGATAGATCTTTCTGAGGAACCTTTAGAGGAAAATATTGCTACTTGTAAAGAATATCTAAAGAAATTAACAGACCTTGATATGACACTTGAAATAGAACTTGGTGTAACAGGCGGTGAAGAAGATGGTGTTGACAATACAGACATTGATAGCTCAAAGTTATATACACAGCCTGAAGAAGTAGCTTATGCATACTCTGAATTAAGCTCAATAAGTGATAAATTTTTGATTGCAGCTGCTTTTGGAAATGTTCATGGAGTATACAAACCAGGAAATGTCAAACTTACCCCTAAAATTTTAAAGAACTCTCAAGAATTTATTTCAAATAAGTTTAATTTACCACATAATTCACTTGACTTTGTCTTTCATGGAGGATCAGGCTCTTCTTTGGAGGAAATTAGAGAAGCAATTGAGTATGGAGTTGTAAAAATGAATATTGATACTGATCTTCAATATGCCTTTACTGAAGGTATTAGAGATTATATGAATTCAAATTCAGAGTATTTAAAAAGCCAAATTGGAAACCCTGATGGACATGATATTCCTAATAAAAAGTATTATGATCCTAGAGTATGGCTAAGAAAGGGTGAAGAAAGCTTTAAAGCTAGACTAATGAAAGCTTTTGAAGATTTAAATAATATCAATACCTTAGATTAATATCTATTAGTATGAGTTGGTTCAAAAGAACAAACAAAAATATTAGTACAAAAACAGAGGAAAAAAAAGATATTCCAGCTGGTCTTTGGTATAAAACACCAAGTGGAAAAATTATTGATACCAAAGAACTTTCAGAGAACCTATACGTAAGTCCTGAAGATGATTATCATGTCCATATTGGTAGTAAAGAGTATTTTGAGATACTTTTTGATAATAATTACAAAGAGTTAAATGCTAATATGGTATCCGTTGATTTTCTAAAATTCAAAGATCAAAAAAAATACTCTGATAGATTGAAAGAAGCACAGGCTAATACAAGTCTAAAAGATGCGATAAGAATAGGATTCGGAAAGTCTTTTGGTAAAAATATAGTTATAGCATGCATGGATTTCAAGTTTATAGGTGGTTCAATGGGATCAGTTGTAGGAGAAAAAATATCTCTATCAATCAGTTATGCTATAAAATATAAATGCCCTTTAGTTATAATTTCAAAATCAGGAGGTGCAAGAATGATGGAATCAGCTACATCACTGATGCAAATGGCAAAAACCTCTGCTATGTTGAATAATCTATCTGAAGCAAAATTACCATATATTTCAGTTTGTACTGATCCAACTACGGGAGGAACAACCGCTTCTTTTGCAATGCTAGGTGATATAAATATTGCTGAGCCAAATGCTCTAGTAGCTTTTGCTGGCCCTCGGGTTGTAAAAGACACAACCGGTAAAGATCTACCTGAAGGATTTCAAAAGAGTGAATTTCTTTTAGAAAAAGGATTTTTAGATTTTATTGTACATAGAAAAGAATTGAAAAAGAAAATCAACTTGTACATTGATTTAATTCAAAATTCTCCTCTTCGTAAATATGAATAATAATTTACTTATTTAAATATAAACTACTATATTTGCGGCTCAAAAATAACTGAATGACAGTACTTAAGAAAAAAGATATTTTTAAAGAATTTGGTAAAAGCATGAAAGATACCGGTTCTGCTGAAAGTCAAGTTGCACTTTTCTCGAAAAGAATAGATCATCTTTCTAATCATCTTAAAACTAATGCAAAGGATTTCAATACAGAGAAATCGCTTGTTAAAATGGTTGGTAGAAGAAGAAACCTACTTGAGTACTTAAAGAAAACAGATATTGAAAGATACCGTGATATAATTAAAAAACTTGGTATCAGAAAGTAAAATTTAGTTTGGTTGTCTAGATATTCACACAACAATTAATTTAAACCAAAACTAGATTATGAATCCAAAACCTTTATCAAAAACAATTGTTTTAAATGATGGACGTGAGATTATCATTGAAACAGGTAAACTAGCAAAACAAGCACATGGTTCTGTAGTAATAAAAATGGGCAACTGTATGCTGTTATCTACAGTAGTTTCCAATTATGGAGAGTCAACACTAGATTTTCTTCCTTTAACAGTTGATTATAGAGAAAAATTTGCTTCTGCTGGAAGATTTCCAGGCGGTTTTTTTAAAAGAGAGGCAAGACCAAGTAATGAAGAGATTTTAACAATGAGAATTGTTGACAGAGTACTAAGGCCTTTATTTCCTAAAGATTACTACAATGAAACCCAGGTTATGATACAACTAATGTCTCACGATGAAAACGTAATGCCAGATGCATTAGTTGGTTTGGCTGCTTCTGCTGCACTATCATTGTCAGACATACCATTTGATGGTCCTATTTCTGAAGTTAGAGTGGCGAGAATTGATGGAAATTTCTTAATAAATCCATCAAAAGCTCAGCTTGTGGAATCTGATATTGATATGATGGTTGGCGCTAGTGAAGATTCAGTTGTTATGGTTGAAGGTGAATTTAATGAGATTTCTGAAGAGGAAATGACAGAGGCGATAAGATATGCTCATGAGGGAATAAAAGCTCAAATTAACGCTCAAAAAGAGTTAATTGAACTTGTTGGAGTTAGTTCTGAAAAAAGAGAATATGATTCCGCTGAGGAAGACACAGAACTAGAAAATCAAATTATTGAAAAAACTTATCAAAAATGTTATGATATAGCAAAAAAAGGTCTTTCTAAAAATGAAAGAAGTGAACTTTTTTCAACCATAAAACAAGAATTAGTCGAATCGTATGACGAAGAAACGTTTGAAGAAAAGAAAGATCTAATTCTTAATTACTTTAGTAAATCACAAAAAAAGGCAGTTAGGGATTTAGTTCTTAATGAAGGTATAAGGCTTGATGGAAGAAAACCTGATAACATTAGAAATATTTGGACTGAAATTGATTACCTACCATCTACTCATGGATCTGCAGTCTTTACAAGAGGTGAAACGCAAGCTTTGGCATCAGTTACTCTTGGAACAAGCAGAGAAGCCAACGTAATTGATATGCCAACTGATCAATCTGAAGAGACCTTTTATTTACATTATAATTTTCCACCATTTTCAACTGGAGAAGCAAGACCATTGAGAGGAACTTCAAGAAGAGAAGTTGGTCATGGAAATCTTGCTCAAAGGGCTCTAAAAAAAGTTATGCCATCTGATTGTCCATATACAGTTAGAATTGTATCTGAAATTCTAGAATCTAATGGATCGTCCTCTATGGCTTCAGTCTGTGCGGGATCTCTTGCATTGATGGATGCTGGAATTAATATTAAAAGTAATGTTTCCGGTATAGCAATGGGTTTAATAACTGAGGGTGATAAATATGCTGTATTATCTGATATTTTAGGTGATGAAGATCATCTTGGAGATATGGACTTTAAAGTAACAGGTACTAAAGATGGAATCACTGCATGTCAAATGGATATCAAAATTAAAGGATTAAAATACGAGATTTTAATTGAAGCACTTGGTCAAGCTAAAAATGGAAGATTGGATATATTGAATAAACTAGATGAAACAATAAATAATCCAAACGATTCTGTTAAAGCTCATGCACCTAAAATGGTTAATCTTGAAATCAGCAAGGACTTTATTGGACTGGTAATAGGACCAGGAGGTAAAAATATTCAAGAACTTCAAAAGGATACTGAAACTACAATTGTAATAAATGAAAAAGATGAAATTGGTGTTATTGAAATTTTAGGGGTTGATCAAGAAAAGATTAACTATGCTATCGACAGAATTAAAAATCTAGTTTTTGAGCCTGTAATCGATGAAGTATATAATGTCAAAGTAATCAAGATTCTTGATTTCGGTGCAGTAGTTGAATTTGTGCCTGGTAAAGAAGCTCTCTTACATGTATCTGAAATTGCATGGGAAAGAGTTAATAATGTAACTGATTATTTAAACATTGGTGATCAAATCGAAATAAAATATCTGGGAATTGACCCTAGAACAAAAAAATCTAAAATTTCCAGAAAAGTTTTGCTTGAAAAAAATTCTTAAATTTTTTCAATTTGGAACAATTTTTGTAGCAGTAATTAGTCTATGAGACAACTAAAAATAACAAAACAGGTAACCAATAGAGAAACTGCTTCTCTAGATAAATATCTTCAAGAGATTGGTAAGGTTGACCTTATTACTGCGGAGGAAGAAGTAGAATTAGCTCAAAGGATTAAAGCTGGAGATCAATTTGCACTTGAAAAACTTACTAAAGCCAATTTAAGGTTTGTAGTATCTGTAGCAAAGCAATACCAAAATCAAGGATTAACACTTCCTGACCTTATTAATGAAGGTAATCTTGGTCTAATTAAGGCTGCCCAAAGATTTGATGAAACTAGAGGTTTTAAATTTATCTCATATGCTGTATGGTGGATTAGGCAATCAATACTGCAAGCTTTAGCTGAGCAATCAAGAATTGTTAGATTACCATTAAATAAGATTGGTTCGATCAATAAAATAAATAAAACTTATGCTTTTCTAGAGCAAGCTCATGAGAGAGCACCTTCAGCAGAAGAAATTGCTAAAGAGCTTGATATGACTGTTAATGATGTAAAAGAATCTTTAAAAAATTCTGGGAGACATGTATCAATGGACGCACCTTTGGTTGAAGGTGAAGACTCTAACTTATATGATGTTTTAAATAGTGGAGAATCACCAAATCCTGACAGACAACTTCTTCATGAATCACTTAGAACTGAAATTGAAAGAGCACTGGATACATTAACCCCAAGAGAAGCTGATGTTGTAAGATTGTATTTTGGTCTTGGCAACCAACATGCTATGACTTTAGAAGAAATAGGTGAAACATTTGATTTGACTAGGGAGAGAGTTAGACAAATCAAAGAAAAAGCAATTAGAAGGCTAAAGCATACCTCTAGGAGCAAAATTCTGAAAACTTATCTTGGATAGTTAGGTGAGCCTGTTTATATCTTTTTCTAATTGATTTTCTGTATTATTTTTTAAAACTATATATTGGCAAATATGTCAGTAAAAGTTTCTCCCTCTATTCTTGCAGCAGATTTTGCTAATTTATCTTTAGAGTGTTCTAAAATAGACAAAAGCAATGCTGACTGGTTTCATTTAGATGTTATGGATGGACTGTTTGTTCCTAATATATCTTTTGGCATGCCAGTTGTGAAGACCATAAGACAACTAACTAAAAAGCCTTTAGATGTTCATCTTATGATCGTTGAGCCTGAAAAGTATGTAACTGAATTTATAAATCTTGGATCTGATATAATTACGGTTCACATAGAGGCAACAAATAATTTAAATCAAATCATTAATAAGATCCATGAATCTTCACTAAAGGCTGGAATTGCTATAAATCCTGAAACTCCTATATCTGATCTAAAAGAATATATTGAAAAAGTTGATTTAATTTGCTTAATGGGAGTTAATCCTGGGTTTGCTGGTCAGAAATTTATTGAATCTACTCATGAAAGACTTAAAGAATTAAAACAGCTAATAATTTCGTCTGGATCAAATGCTTTAATAGAAGTAGATGGAGGAGTTAATAAAGATAACTTTCAAGATCTTAAATCAAATGGAGCAGATGTTTTAGTTGCTGGAAGTTATATATTTAATTCACCTGATTATAATATTGCAATTGATTATCTTAAATAAGATAATTACTAAATTTATATTTAGTAAAATTATAAATGGACATATTAATAAGAATTATATTAATTTCTTTTTTTTTATTATCAGTATCCTGCAATCCTCAAAATACTGTAGAATTAAGTAATATTGAAAATGACAATTTTGAATCAGTTGAAATTGATTTAATTAACTCAGGTGATTCTAAATTAAGTTTTCTAGCTCTTGGTGATAGCTATACAATTGGAGAAGGAGTAAACGAAAATGAAAGATGGCCAAATCAATTTGTAGAAGTTGCATATGAAAATGGGCTAGACTTTGAAAAACCAGAAATAATAGCTGAAACTGGCTGGAAGACTTTTGATCTTTTGAATGCAATAAGTCAGACCAATTTTACTCAAAAGTATGATTATGTTTCTCTTTTAATTGGAGTAAACAACCAATTTAATTCAAGATCTATTGATGAATTTGAGGAAGATCTTAACAAACTAATGGATAAGATGAATAGTCTTAAAAAAAGTAATGGAAATATCATTATTATTTCTATACCAGATTGGGGATATACTCCTTTTGGAAATTCATATAATAGAGAAAAAATTTCATCTGAAATAAATTTATTTAACAATAGCCTAATAACTTTTGCAAATAGTTATGGACTCAAGTATGTTGATGTTACAGAGATTTCGAGAAGGGCATTAAATGAAAGCAATTTATTAGCTTCTGATAATCTTCATCCAAGTGGATTGATGTACTTGGAATGGGCAAAAAAAATTTATGAAACTTGGATAGACTAGAAAAATTAGCAAAAGAATTAGATTTAAAAGATAAACTAAAAAAATTCAAAAGTGAGTTCATCTATCCAGATGATAAATTATATTTTGATGGTAATTCTCTTGGTCTACTATCAAAAAAAACTAAAGAAGCCCTTAATAAAGTTATAAATAATGAATGGGGGCAAAACCTTATCTCTAGCTGGAATAATTCATGGATAAACTTACCTAATAAAGTTTCTAAAAAAATTTCAAAAATCTTAAATTCAAATGAAGCTGAAATATATGTTGGAGGGACTACTTCTTTAAATTTATATAAGTTATTATTAAGCCTAATTAAAAGAAAAAATAGTATTATAAATATCTCTACTGACAATCTTAATTTTCCTTCAGATAAATATATCTGCGAGGGCATTTGTAATGACTATAATTTAAAATTTAATCTTTTAGAGTATGATAGTTATTTACCAGATGTTGATTTGCTTGAGCAATTTATTAAAAACAATAAAGGCATAATTGTTCTATCACTAGTTACTTACAAATCTTCATACAGATATCCAGTAAAAAAAATTAATAGAATTTGTCAAGAAAATGATAGTATCGTTATTTGGGATTTAAGTCACGCAATTGGAGCTATAGATATTGATATGAAAATCAATGAGATTGATTATGCGATAGGTTGTACTTATAAATATTTAAATGGAGGTCCTGGTTCACCAGCTTTTATATATGCTAGAAATGAAAAACAGATAGGCCTTAAATCCCCAATAAAAGGGTGGTTTAGTCATTCTGATCCGTTTAATTTCTCAAAGAAATATATTCAGTCAGAGTCGATGAATAAATTCTCTAGTGGAACACCCCATATAATTTCAATGTCTACTCTAGACTCTTCACTAGACATAACTATAAATGCAACAACTAAAAAACTAGAGAATAAGGCTGTAGATTTATTTAACTTTTTTACTGAAATTTTTAATCACAGATTAATAAATTTAGGATTTAAAATTATTACTCCTAAAAATAAAAATGATAGAGGTTCTCATATATCAATAGTTCATGAAGAATCTTGGAGAATAACAAAGTGCCTCACAGATCCAGAATATCATGGGAAAAAAAAGATTATTGTAGACTTTAGACCGCCTAATATAATTCGAATTGCATTAACACCACTTTATATCTCGTTTAACGATATTTATACAATTTGTGTTAGACTTATTGATATAATTGAGTCTAAAGAGTATGAAAGTAAAGATAAGTCTAAAAATATAGTTACTTAGAGGTTCTAAAACTTATTAATTTGATAATTTATTTTTAACTATCTCAGCTATTATTCTTCCCTCAGCTCTTCCTGATACTTTTTTATTAACTTCAGAAATTACAGTTCCCATATCTTTCAATGAGAAAGCATTTAATTCAGTTATTGTAGTGTTGATTATTTCCGTTAATTCTGTTTTATTTATTTGTTCAGGAAGAAACTCTGAAATAATTTTTGATTGGGCAACTTCAATATTTGCTAAATCTTCTCTATTTTGTTCATTATAGATTTTTGCACTATCATTTCTTTGTTTAACAAGCCTTTGAAGAATTTTTATAATTTCATTCTCATCCAAAGTCTTATCTGAAGAAGACTTAGTCTTCTCTAGTAGAATTGCTGATTTAATAGATCTTAATGATTCTAGCCTGAGACTATCTTTTTTTTTCATTGAGTCTTTAATAGACTCATTTATTTGATTTTCTATATTCATTTTAATTAGTCTACGTTATCATGTAAATATGTGTTAACATCTGGAAATTCTAATTTATTCTCTTCATTTAGAATAGTCTTTGAAAATATTTCATCACCCTCAGACTTTGAATTATTTATTTCAATACCCATTCTTTTATATGCTGGTATTTTTTCTAAATCCTCAATTGAAGAGTTATTACTTTTAAAAACATGGTTATATTTTTTTAAATTTTCCCTCCTAATTATATTTTCATTATCGGAATCCATCTCTATTGGTTTTTCAAATAAATAATTATCCTCTTGGCAATCAATGGTTTCATTATTGAATTCCTCTTCACCTTTTTTAATTTCTTCTATTTGATTTTCATTATCATTAAGATCTAATTTTATAAACTCTATACCTTCAACTTCTTTATTATCCTCATAAGAATTTATTTCATCAAATTCCGAAGTTTGTTTCTCAACATTATTTTCTTCAAAGTCATTATTATTAATTACTTCTTTCTCTAAATTATCTGAAAATAGACCAAAGGATATTTCATCATAATTTTCTTGATTATCCATAATACCTTCATCGTCAGGTAAAACATGTTCAAAATCTATTATTTCAATTTCATTTATATCTAATTGTTCATCTGCTTCAACTACTTCATAGCTAATTTCTATGTTTCTTAAAATTTCATTTATTTCACTTTCAATCTTCTTTTGTTGAAAATCGTAAGGACTTTCATCATTTAATTTATCTTGTATTATTTCAGTTTCCTCATCTAAATCTTCTTCAATTAATTTCTTTTCAAATGGATGATCTTCATCAAGTGTGTAGATAACTTTTTTTGTCTCTGAGTTCACTAAACTCTGTTGTTTTTCATCGCCAAATCCAGTAGCTATAACAGTAACAGATATATTGTTTCCAAGCTCAATATCTTCTCCAACTCCCATTATTATATTTGCGCTGTTACCTGTTTCATTCTGAATATGTTCATTAATCTCTCCTATTTCATCTATAGTAATTTCATCAGATCCAGAAATAATTAATAGAAGAACATTTTTACTACCTTCTATTTTGTTATCATTAAGCAATGGAGAGTCTAGAGCTTTTATAACCGCTTCATTTGCTCTATTAGATCCACTTGCAGTTGAAGAGCCCATTATAGCAGTGCCACTATTTGAAAGTACTGTTTTGGCGTCTTTCAAATCAATATTTTGAGTATAATGATGGGTTATAACTTGGGCTACTCCCTTAGCAGCTGTAGCAAGTACCTCATCAGCTTTTGAGAATCCTTCTTTAAATCCGAGGTTACCATATACTTCTCTTAATTTATTGTTATTTATTATAATTAATGAATCTACAGACCTTTTTAATTTCTCTATACCCTTAATAGCTTGAAGCTCTCTATTTTTTCCTTCAAAATTGAATGGTATAGTAACTATTCCTACAGTCAAGATATCAAATTCCTTTGCCATTTCAGCTATTATTGGAGCAGCACCAGTTCCTGTACCTCCCCCCATTCCAGCAGTTATAAATAACATTTTAGTTTGTGTTTCTAGTAAATTTTTTAACTCCTCGTAGCTTTCTAAAGCAGCTAATTTTCCTATTTCTGGATTTGCCCCAGCTCCTAAACCTTCAGTAAGATTAACTCCTAGCTGAATTTTATTAAGTACAGGACTTTCTTCAAGAGCTTGAGAATCAGTATTACATACAATGAAATCAACGCCTTTGATTCCTTGTCTATACATGTAATTAACTGCATTACTTCCTCCACCTCCTACTCCCATTACTTTCATAACATTACTTTTATTTTTTGGTAAATCGAAACTAAAATTTGTATCCATATCTATTTTATTTTTTTAATTTTTTTTAATTATCATATGTATTGTCTACGTTATCTATAAATTTTTTAAAACCCTCTCCCCACTTAGCTAGAATTGTCTTTCTTTCTTGATTCACTAGATCATTTCCAGTAGAATTAGAAATATCATTAGTTAAGTTTTCAGAATTATTTTCTATTGCTTTCATTAATAGTCCAACAGCTGTAGAATAAATTGGATTGAACTCATTTGAGTCTCCAGAGAGGTGTTCTCCTGGATAACCTATTCTTGTATCCATACCAGTTATATATTCAACCATTTGTTTAAGGTGTCTTAACTGACTACCTCCTCCAGTTAAAACAATTCCTGCAATAAGTTTCTTTTTTGAATCTTCATGACCATAATTCTTAATCTCTAAAAAAGCCTGCTCGATTATCTCTACAACTCTTGCATTGATAATTTTAGATAATGTTTTAAGTGATATTTCTTTTGGATCTCTTCCTCTTATTCCAGGAATTGATACTATATCTGAATCTTTATTTTCTCCAGGCCATGCAGATCCAAACTTTATTTTTAATTGTTCTGCTTGATTACCAATTATTGAGCATCCTTCCTTGATATCCTCAGTAATTACATTTCCTCCAAAAGGTATAACTGCAGTATGTTTTATTATACCATCTTTAAAAATTGCTACATCTGTAGTTCCACCACCAATATCTATTAAAGCAACTCCTGCATCTTTTTCTTCAATAGAAAGAACAGCATCAGAAGATGCTAATGGTTCTAATGTTATATCTCCCATCTCTAATCCTGAGCTTTTAATACACTTACCAATATTTCTAATTGATGATACTTGTCCAACTACAATATGGAAATTAGCCTCTAGCCTACTTCCATACATACCTATAGGCTCTTTAATTTCGGATTGACCATCAACTTTAAAATCCTGTGGAAGAACATGAATAATTTCTTCACCAGGCAACATAACTAATTTGTATACTTGGTCAATTAATTTATCTATATCATCATTATTAATTACCTCATCTGGATTTTCTCTAGTTATATAATCACTATGTTGAAGACTTCTGATATGTTGACCTGCAATACCAACTGCGACATCTTTTATTTCTCTACCTGATTTAGATTGAGCTTCATCTATAGCAATTTTTATTGATTGAATAGTTTGTGTAATATTATTAACAACTCCCCTGTGGACTCCCAGACTTTGAGATTTTCCTACACCAAGAACCTTAATTTTATTAAACTGATTTTTTTCTCCAACCATTGCTACAATTTTTGTTGTACCGATATCAAGACCTACTGAAAATTTATTATTCATGAATTTATTTTTTAATTGCTATTAATTGGTTATCATATACTAAGTCAATCTGCTTATAAGTTTCATTTCCTTTATTCTCCATATTATATATGCAGAATCCTTTTAACATTTCTAATTTTTTATTCATTTTATTGTTATCTCCAAACCTTATATCAAATTGAAAGCTATTTAACTTCAAAAAAAGTTCATCTTCATTAAACCATATCCTTTCTAATTCTTTGTTTAAGAAAACATCTTCATTAAAAGCCTCAATAACATCTACTACTATTTTTATATTATTTTTCGTGGTTTCCCCTGATAATATTGGCAATCTATCGTCTAATTCTTTATTTCTTTTTATAATTTTTCCTGATAGATCTATATATGAATCATTTTTTTCATAATAAGCTAAAGGCTCTCTTTCTAAAATATTTATTGAGAGATTGAAATTAAAATCTCTAAATATATTAGCTTCATGTATAGATTCTATTTCATATAATTTTGACTCAATCTCATATAATTTATTTGCCTTTATTAGTTCAATATTTGATTTATTCGTCATAATACTATCGATTATTGGCTTATTGTTATATAGGTTATCAAAAGCATAATTAACGATGTATTCTGTATTTGATTCATGATTATCATATTCAATAAATGAGCTTAATAATATCATAAATGATATTAGTGATAGCATGAAAACTGTAGTTAAAAATCTATTCATTAGTAAATATTTTTTTATTTAGATTTACCGTTAGGTCACCTGCACCAAGAATTGCAATTGTTTTGCAATTAGTATTATTTATTATATCATTGATTTCAACCTTTTTAACAATTTCTTTTTTTAATGCATCTATTTTATTCAGTAAAACTTCTGAAGTTATTCCATTAATTGGCTTCTCTCTTGCAGGATATATATCTAAAAGATATACTTCATGAAAATAAGATAAAACTTTAGCAAAATCATCCATTAAATCCCTTGTTCTGGTATATAAGTGAGGTTGAAAAATAACTGCTTTAGGCTTATCTTGATAATTAGAATCTATTGTATCAAAAATTGATTTTATTTCTGTAGGATGATGAGCATAGTCATCTACAATTATCTTGTCTTCATATTTATAAATATCCATTCTTCTTTCAATACCCTTAAATTTAGATAGATATGGTATGAATTCTTCTAAATTGAAATCTTCGATTTGATCAATTAATGATAAAGCTGAAATAACATTTTTTAAGTTATGCTTTCCTATTACTCTTGCATGAATGTTTGAAATTAAATTATTTGGAGTTTTAAAATTAAAATGAATTCCATTTAGGTCATTTTTTATGATATCAACAGAGTAATCTGCATCTTCATCTATTGAGAACGAGAAATCTTTTTTAACATTAATATCTTTTTCTGCTATTACAGTTTTTTTTGTTTTATCACAGAAAATCCCAAAGCTTGTAAGAATTGATTCTAAGTCATCATAAACATCAAGATGGTCTTTTTCAATAGAAGTTATTAGAGAGTAGTCCGGATCTAGAGCAAGAAAAGACCTGTCATACTCATCTGCTTCAATAATAACATATTCATCACCAGTAGATATGTAATTCGAATCAAATCCTTTCATTATTCCGCCAACAAATGATCTAAATTTAACTTGATTAGAGTATAATAAATGACTTAAGATAGCAGTAGTTGATGTTTTACCATGAGTTCCAGCAACTGCTATACATTTTGAATTTGCTGATATTTGACCTAATATTTCAGATCTTTTAAAAATTTTATTTCTTTTCTTATTTAAAAAATAATCAAGAAATACATTATCATTTTTTATCGCAGGAGTATATACAACAATAACATTATCATCAAGGAATTCCTGTGGTACTAGATCTATATCTAGTTTATCGGTAAACTTAAGCCCATTATCTATTAACTTATCAACTAGTTTATTCGATGATCTATCATATCCAAAAACAATATTCTTAGTATCAATAAGATAAGTTGCTATAGAAGACATTCCAATTCCTCCAACTCCAATAAAAAAATATTTATTATGGCTCATCGTTAAAATGTTTTTTAATTATTTCAACTATATCACTAGAAGCATATGGAAGTCCCATTCTAGAGATATTTATTGACAGTTCGTTTCTTAGATTTTCATCATTGAGGAGTAGATCAAGTTTATTTTTAAATATTAATTCCAAGTCCTTTTCCTCTATACAAATACATGCATCTTTTTCCTCTATTGTTTTAGCATTTAACAATTGATGATTCTCTGCAACATTTGGAGATGGTATTAAAATGGATGGTTTTCCTACAACAGCTAATTCTGATAAAGTTAATGCTCCACTTCTTGCAATAATAATGTCAGAAATCTGATATACAGAATCTATATCATCTATAAAATCAATAATCTTTATAAAGTCAGAATTAAAATGTTTATAATTCTCAAAGTAATTACTACCACATTGCCATATGAGAAATAAATTTTTAGACTTTATAAACTCAATATTATCTTCAATGATTCTATTTATCCTATCTGCACCTAGACTTCCACCTAAAACAGTTAATACCAATATATCATCTTTAATATTATTTGTTTTTTTATAATGACTGATATTTATGTTTTTTGTAATTGATTCCCTAATTGGATTGCCTGTTAAATAAATTTTATTACCTGGGAAGTATTTATCCATTTTTTCATAAGCAACAGAAATATAATCTGCATATCTAGATAGAAGTTTATTTGAAATTCCTGGTAATGAGTTTTGTTCTTGAATTAAAGTTGGAACTTTAAATAGAGATGAAATAAATAGCATTGGGAAGCTAGCATATCCTCCTGTTCCAATTACAAATTTTGGTTTAAAAATTAATAGCTCAATTAAGGATTGAATTAAGCTAACAATTAACTTAAATGGAACTAAAATATTTTTAAAAGAAAGTGATCTCTGAAGACCACTAATCCATAATCCTTTAATTTTAAAACCATGCTTTGGAATAATTTTCATTTCCATTTTACCAATAGCACCTATAAATCTTACTTCAGAATTTGGAATTGATTTCATTATCATATTAGCAATAGATATTGCAGGATAAATATGACCTCCTGTTCCTCCTCCAGATATTATAAATTTATTTTTTCTAACCAATTTTCTTTTTTTTAATTGAAGAACTAACACTTAAAATCATTCCTAAGGATATACATGTCATCCAAGCCGAGGAACCTCCACTACTTATTAAAGGTAAATTTTGGCCTGTTACTGGGATTATTTGAGTTGCAACTGAGATATTAGTAAAAGCTTGAATTAAAATCAAAATTCCTAAACCTGAAACTAGAATTTTACCAAACTTATCATCGGCTTTATGAGTTATAATAAGAATCCTAAAAAACATAAGTACATACAACAGAATAATTACAGATCCTCCTATTATACCAAACTCCTCAACAATTATTGCAAAGATAAAATCTGAGTTACTTTGAGGAAGGTGATTTTTCATTATACTTTTTCCTGCTCCTACTCCAATTAATCCTCCATTATTGATTGCCATTTTTGCTCTTTCAATCTGATAACTCGCATCTAGGTTTTTAGTAGAATTAAAATTTTCAAGTCTACTGATCCATGTATCAATTCTATTAGGGAACTGATCAGGAAAATTTTTAGCTAAAAAGTAAAAACTTGAAAGGAGTAGCATCAATATCAAAAACATTTTAACCATATTTCTAAAAGGAAATCCCGAGATAAACAATATTAGAATTATTGAGGAAAATATTAGAAATGCTGAAGATAGATTCGATGGAAGTATTAATAAAATATATAGGAAAACAGGAACCCATAGTGGTATAATTGTTTGTTTGAATTTTATTTTTTTTAAATCCATTTTTGAAAGATACCTAGCAACATAAGTAATAATAATTACTGCAGCTAATGAAGAGGTTTGAAAACTAATTCCAACTATTGGTATATCTATCCATCTGCTTGCAGCAGAACCTGCAATTATCGTTCCTTTAGATAATGTATAAGCTAAAAGCAATACTCCAATTGGCATAAGAATTACAGACATTCCTTTATATAAATTATAAGGGATTAATTTTATTGAAAACATTAAAGCAAATCCAAATAGTAATACTATGAAATGTTTAATTAAATAATATAGTGGTGAAGATCCATCTATAACATATGATAAGTATGAACTAGAGGAGAAAACTGGAAAAAAAGAGAATAACGAGAGTAATATTATAATTACTAGTAAAACTCTATCCCCAAAAACTATATTTTTTAAACTCATTTATAAATTTCTTACTGCTTGCTTAAATTGGTTTCCTCTGTCCTCATAACTTTCAAATAAATCAAAACTTGCACATGCTGGAGATAGGAGAACATTATCCTTTTTTTCAGCAATTTTACTTGCAATCTTAACTGCTTCATCTATTGACTCAGTTTCTACAATTATTTCAGATATTGGCTTAAATGTCTCTAACAATTTTGTGTTATCAATTCCTAAACATATTATTGCCTTAACTTTTTCTCTAACAATTGGTAATAATTCAGAGTAGTCATTTCCTTTATCTACTCCTCCTGCGATCCATACAGTTGGAGAATTCATTGAATCTAAAGCGAAATATGCTGCATTTACATTAGTTGCTTTAGAGTCATTTATATAATTAACCCCTTGTATTTTTAAAAAATTCTCTAATCTGTGAGGAAGTCCCGAAAAACCCAATAAACTTTCTCTTATTATTTCATTTTCAATTTTTAATAAATCTGAAACTGTTAGTGCAGCCATAGCATTAAGTAAATTGTGCCTTCCTTTTAATGCGAGTTCTTCTGTATTTATCATAATTGTTTTTTTTTTATTTGACAGAATATTTTTTTTATTATTTATTAAGTTTTTGTTTTGATTTTCAATACCACATGAAATTCTTTTTACTGTTGACTTCTCATTATCTAATGCATCAACCAATTGTTTATCATCAGAGTTATATATCAAATAGTCAGAATTATCTTGATTTGAGATAATTTTCATTTTTGCGTCTATGTATTTACTAAAATCGAAATCATACCTATCTAGATGATCTTCTAGCACATTAGTAATCACTGATATATTTGGTTTAAAGTCTTTAATATCATCTAATTGAAAACTACTTATCTCTAATACATATATATCCTTATCTCCTGAAAGCAACATTTTGGAGAAACTATCACCAACATTTCCTGCAATGCCTACACTAAGACCTGCAGCCTTTAGAATATTATAAATTAAATTAGTAGTTGTTGTTTTCCCATTTGTACCTGTTATACATATTTTAAATGAATTTGAGTTAGCACTTGCAAATTCAATTTCAGAAATTATAGGAATTTCCAGGGATTTGATTTTAATGATTATATTAGCTGAATTTGGTATTCCAGGACTTTTAATTATTAAATCTGAAGATTGAATTTTATCAATGGAGTGCTTATTTTCTTCATATTTAATTAAGTTTTCTTCAAAAAGTAATTTTATATTATCATCTATTTGATTAATATCTGATACAAAAACATTATAACCTTTTTTTGAAGCTAACATTGCTGCCCCAAACCCGCTTTCTCTAGCACCAAGTATTGTTACATTTTTTATCATCTAATCTTAAGTGTTAATATTGTTAATAGGGCTAAAAAAATTCCAATTATCCAAAATCTTGAAACAATTTTACTTTCATGATATCCTGCCTTTTGATAATGATGATGAATTGGAGACATAAGAAAAATTCTCTTACCATGACCTAATCTTTTTTTAGTTATTTTAAAATATCCTACTTGAAGAATGACTGAAATAGCTTCAATTAAGAATACACCACAAAGAAGAGGAATCATTAATTCTTTTCTGATTAATATTGAAATGACTGCAATTAATCCTCCAACAGTAAGACTTCCTGTATCACCCATAAAAATTGAAGCTGGATAGGTATTATACCAAAGAAATCCAACTAAAGATCCTAGAAGAGATGCTATAAATATTGTAATTTCTCCTACTCTAGGTATATACATAATATTCAAATAATCTGAAAAAATTATATTACCGGAAGTCCATGCAAAAACTCCAAGAGTAAAAACGATAATTGCAGAAGTTCCAGCTGAAAGTCCATCAAGACCATCTGTTAAATTGTTTGAATTTGAAACTGCAGTTACGATAAATATTATTATTGGAATAAGAATTAACCATAACATATTTTCATTATTAAAGATAGCATTAGAAATAAAAGCATAGTCTAGCTCATTATTTTTAAAAAATGGAATAGTTGTTTTAAATGATTTAATCTCATTGGATTGGAAATTTTCAATACTGTCAATATCACTTATGGAAGAAAACTCAACTATAGTTATATCATTACTTGTTAATAACATAATTCCAACAAAAATTCCTAGAATAGTTTGTCCAGCAATTTTGAATTTTCCCTTGAGACCTTTTTTGTCTTTTCTAAAGACCTTTATGTAATCATCAATAAAACCGATAATTCCAAGTATAATTGTTGATATCAGTAATATTTTTATATAAATATTTTCAAGATTGGACATTAATAATACTGGAATTACAGTTGCTATAATTATTATTAGTCCACCCATTGTTGGTGTACCAGATTTTTTTTCTTCTCCCTCTAAACCTAATTTTCTAACATTCTCGCCTATTTGTCTTTTTCTTAAATACTCAATTATTCTTTTACCAAAGACAACAGATATTATTAGTGAAATAATTACAGAGACGGCTGCCCTAAATGACAAATAATCAAATAGGCTTGCTCCAGGAAGGTTATATTGCGTTTCAAGAAATTCAAATAGATAATACAACATACTTACTTATTAAAAATTTTTTTGGCTATTTTAAAATCATCAAACTTGATTACTTTATTTTTCAATATTTGATAGTCTTCATGTCCTTTTCCTGCAATAAGAACTATATCTCCTTCTTCACTATTTTTTTTTGCTTCTTCAATAGCCTTTGACCTTTCAATCTCAACCATAATTTTATTATTGTTGTAGTTTGATACTCCTGAAACTATATCTTTAATTATTGATTCTGGATTCTCTGATCTAGGATTATCAGATGTAAAAATTACTTTATAACTAAGATCTGAACATATCTTCCCAATCATTGACCTTTTAGCTTTGTCTCTATCTCCACCACATCCAATTACTGTAATTAAGTTTTGATTAGATTTTTTAATCTTATTAATTGTAGATAATACATTTTCAACTGCATCTGGTGTATGAGCATAATCAATTATTACCGTAACATTACTATTTGATAAAAAGGATTGAAGTCTTCCTTGTACACTATTAAGCTTACTGATATTAGTTAATAGATTTAATGAATCTATCTCATAAATTTTACCAACTGAATAAATTGCTAATACATTATAAGCATTAAACTCACCTATTAGTTTTGTCCAGATTTCACTATTTTCAATATTTAACAACATTCCATTAAGTTGTTGTTCAACTATTCTGCATGAAAAATTTGACTTAGACTTAATTGAATATGTGTAAACTCTTGCAGAAGAATTTTGAGTCATGAATTTCCCATTCTTATCATCAATATTTATTAATGCAAATGAATTTTTATTAAGAGTGTCAAACACCTCTTTTTTAGTGTCTCTATAGTCTTTAAATGTCTTGTGGTAGTCAATATGATCATGTGTTAAGTTTGTAAAAACAATTCCTTTAAAATCTTTACCAAAAACTCTTTTTTGTTTAATTCCATGAGATGAAACTTCAACGAAACATACCTTAATGTTCCTTTTTACCATTTCGTTTAGATGGCGATTTAATAAAATAGGATCAGGAGTTGTGTTTTTTGAATTTTCAGTAAATTCTTCATATTCAATATTTATAGTTGATATTAGACCTGATTTAATTCCTTGATTATTGAAAATCTTATATAGCAGTGAAGTTATAGTAGTTTTACCGTTAGTTCCTGTGACTCCTATTAAGTCTATTTTTGAAGAAGGATTACCATATAAATTAGAAGAAATTGTGTAAAGAGCTGTTTTTGAACATTTAACCTTAATGAATACAATTTCATATTTATTGATTGATTTTGGAAGCGTTTCACATACAACTACTGTTGCTCCATTATTTATTGATTGATCTATATAATTATGCCCATCTAAGTCATATCCTTTAATGGCAATGAATATATTATTTTGTATAATCTGTCTTGAATCAAATGAAATTCCTGAGATACTAAGATTTGTATCACCATAAACTGAATCAATATTTACACCAAACAATATTTCTTTTAATTCTTTCAAAATACTACAGTAAGTTTATTTGTATTAATCTCTATCTCAATTGGAATATTATTCATAATTTTTTTTGCTACTTTTTTAAATACCGGAGCAGCCACAGTATTACCATAATAACCTTCAGATTTTTTTGGTTTATGAATGACAACAATTGATGAGTACTTAGGGTCATGTGCAGGAAAATAACCAACAAAACTTGATATATATTGAGTTTCATCTTTAGTGTAATCAACTTGAGCTGTTCCTGTTTTACCAGCAATTTTTAGGTCTTTATCATATATGTTATTTGCGGTTCCCCATGGTTTTTCAACAACATTTAGCAGCATCTTCTTAACTGATTTTAGTGTTTCTCTTGAAGAGATTGAAGGCATAATAATCTCTCTATCTATTTTATAAATTGGTTTTTCTCCAATTGATCCAATACTATTTATGAAACTTGGTTTAACCATTTCTCCATTGTTAGCTACAGCATTATAGAAAGTAAGTTGTTGCAAAGGTGTTAGACTAACACCATAACCAAAGGCCATCCATGGAAGAGATATTCCATTCCAAGTATCATCTGATGGATGAGGAATCTTTGGCTCACCTTCACCTAGAATATCAAGTCCAATTTTTCTATCAATTTTCATATTAATAAGCCTATCAACAATCCTTTCAGGATTATCTTTATAATTATCATATATAAGCTTAACTATTCCAGTATTAGATGATACTTCAAATGCTTTTGCAGCTGTAATCTTTCCATAACCCCTTCTGTTTGAATCTTTTACTTCGTATTTATTATAAAACTTTAAGATCCCGTTTTCTGTATCAACTGAATCAGTGGGTTTAATCAATCCGTCCTCTAAAGCTGCAATCATAGTCATTAGTTTGAATGTAGACCCTGGCTCGTGACTTTCACCCACAGCATAATTTAATCTTTCATAATATTTACCATCTTGGTTTACTCCAAGATTAGATATAGCTTTAATTTTACCTGTTTTGGTTTCCATTACAATCATTGTTCCATGATCAGCCTCAAAATTTTCTAACTGATATAGTAGTTCATGATGAACAATATCCTGAATTTCAGTGTCTATTGTTGTATGAATATCATATCCTTGAACAGGATCCCTTTCATAATAAGAAGTCATTGGCTTCCATTGTCCATCAGCAATTTTTTGCATCAGTCTTAATCCACTTTTACCAGAAAGAAACTCAGAGTATGCTCCTTCTAAACCAACTCTAATGTAATTTCCAGATCTATCAACTTTTTCATATCCAATAGTTCTTTCAGCTACTTTACCTAAATGACTTTGTCTAGAATGACTCTCATTAATTATTAAACCTCCTTTATATAAACCTTGATTAAAAATTGGAAAAGATTTAATAAGATTCACATCTGAAATAGATAGATTTCTTCCAATTAATAAATATCTATTGTTGTTCAGTCTAGCCTTATTTAGATAATCTTTGAAATAGTTTTTTTCTTTATTAAAGAAATTCGATAAATTGATGGACAAGTCATCTAAACCTGAATTATAAAGATTTTGACTTGGAATTTTTGAGTCCCATCTCAACTCGTATTCAGTAACAGTTGACACTATTAAATCACCATTTTCAGAATAGATATTTCCTCTTGAAGACTCTACTTCAACATTTTTTATAGTTTCAATTAATACAGAAGTATCTTGCTCATTGGTATTTTGTAGGTAAAATATCTTTCCAATAACAAAAAAAGAAAACAAAAGAAATAAGAAGAACACAATGTTCATTCTATTAATAATTCTTTTATCTGATTTTTTCATACTAGTCTCTTATGATAATTTTTACTGGTGGGTTGTTAGATGGATAGAAACCTTGTTCATTCAATTTAGACGTTACCTTGGACTCCATTTTTACATTCATTAATTCTATTTTAGTTGACACTGATATATTGTTTAAGTTATTTACCTCTTTATTTAACTCAGATATTTTAAAGACCTTTTGATCAGCACTGTGACTACTGTAAATAGTCATCATAATTAAAAAAGAAATAAACATTAACATTCTCCAATTTTTTCTAGAGTCTTTACCTGCTAGAAAATCTATATTTATAAACGATAGAAAATTTTTCATATTTTTTCAGCAATTCTGAGCTTAGCACTTCTTGATCTTTTATTTTTATTTAATTCATCTTCAGATGGGGTAACTATTTTACCAATCTTCTTAAAACTGATGTTTTTATTTCCATAAATATCACTTTCTACTTGTTCATTAAAACTTCCATTTTGAATATATCTTTTAACTAGTCTGTCTTCTAGGGAATGATATGAAATACAAACCAGCCTTCCTCCTTTATTTAAGTATTGTGATGAAGCCTCGAGTAATTTTTTAATTACTGAGAGTTCATCATTAACTTCAATTCTTATGGCTTGAAAAATTTTAGCTAGAAACTTGTTATTATTCTTTGGAGGGGATATTGGCTTTAAAATTCTTATTAGATCACCAGTTGTAACAATTTTTTGTTTTGACCTTTGACTTATAATTATTTGAGTAACTTTTTTATAATTTTTAAGCTCACCAAAATTTTTGAATATATAATTTAAGTCATCGCTACTATATTTATTTAATATATGTTTTGCATCCTTTTTTTGATCCTTATTCATTCTCATATCAAGATCTGAGTCAAATCTTATAGAAAATCCTCTCATTTGAGTATCAATTTGATATGATGAAATTCCAAAATCAGCAAGAAGACCATCTATTTTATTAATTTGTAGGTATTTAAGATGGTTAGTTAAATATTTAAAGTTTGATTTTATTAGCTTAAGTCGGTTATCATCAATTTGATTTTCAATTGCATCAGCATCTTGATCAAATGCTATAACCTTTCCAGATGAGTTAAGATGATTTAGGATCTCTTTAGTATGACCACCACCGCCAAAAGTTGCATCAACATATACTCCATTAGGTAAAATATTTAGTCCATTTATAGACTCTTTCAATAAAACCGGAACATGGTATGTGTTATTCATCTTTATCTCCCATTACTTCTTCTGCTAAACTTCCAAAATCAAATTTTGCATCATCAATAGCATTTTCATAATATGTTTTATCCCATATTTCAAGAATATTTACTGCAGAGGATACAACCACTTCTTTTTTAATTTTTGCATGATTTATTAAATCTTTAGGAATTAAAATTCTTCCAGAAATATCTATATCAATCTGTCTAACACCAGCTGTAAATCTTCGAATGAAATCTATATTTTTCTTATTAAACCTGTTTAGCTTATTTATTCTTTCCATTAAGCTATCCCATTCTTTTAAAGGATATAGCTCTAAACACTCGTTAAATACAGCTCTCTTTATTACAAAGCCATTTTTAAGTTTATCGGACAATTGTTTTTTAAGTGACATAGGAAGCATTATTCTTCCTTTATCATCTGCTTTACATTCATATGTTCCAACAAAGTGTTGCATTAATTGGTTGATTTACTCAAATATAAAATTATTTTACCACTTTTTACCACTTTTTACCACTTTGTTAATAATTTATTTTTTTTTTATTTATTAACCTGATTTACAATTGATTAAGATGTCAAAAAAAAAGGTTATTCTTTATGTATATATTTGTGCTGAATCATTGAATTTTTTCATTAATTATTTAGCTGAAAAAGTTTAAATACAGTATTTATATAAATGGAGACAGAATTAATTAACGAAGGTGGCTTTAACTACATTGAAAATGGTGATGGAAGACCTATTATAATTCTGCATGGCCTTATGGGAGGCTTAAGTAATTTTAAAGGAGTTTATGACTATTTTCCCAGCCCAAAACATAAGGTTATAATCCCTGAACTTCCCGTTGATTCTACCCCCATATTAAAAACAAATGTTGCAACTTTCTCAAAATTTGTTTTTGATTTTATTAATTATAAAAACTTTAAAGATGTGGTCTTATTAGGTAATTCATTAGGAGGCCATGTAGCGTTATTATTTGCAAGGGATTATCCTGAACTTGTAAGCGGCCTAATTATAACTGGTAGCTCAGGATTATATGAAAAGTCTATGATTGGTGATGGATATCCAAAAAGGGGGGATTATGAATATATAAAAACTAAAACTGAGGAGGTTTTTTATGACCCAAAGATCGCAACAAAAGAAATTGTTGAGGATGTCTATGCCAGTGTTAATGATAGAGAAAAATTAATAAGAACTTTATCACTTGCAAAAAGTGCAATAAGACATAATATGGCTAAAGATCTTCCAAAAATGAATACTAAGACTTTAATTATTTGGGGTAAACAAGACTCTGTAACACCACCTAATGTTGCAGATGATTTTAATAAACTTCTTCCAAATTCAGATTTATCTTGGATAGACAAATGTGGACATGCTCCAATGATGGAACACCCCAATGACTTCAATAAAATTATGGAAGATTGGCTTTCTAAAAATAACTTATAATCTTTTTGATTATGAAAATTATTAAGTCAGTATTTGAAAAAAGCAGTAGTAAAATTAGTGAATGCCCAAAAGGAAATTTACCTGAATTTGCACTAGTTGGAAGATCCAATGTTGGAAAGTCCTCGTTGATCAACACATTACTAAATAAAAAATCAATTGCAAAAACATCTTCAAAACCTGGAAAAACTCTTTTAATTAATCATTTTAAGATTAATGATAAATTTTACTTAGTGGACCTTCCTGGATATGGATATGCAAACACTTCAAAACAAATAATTAAAGAAATTAAAGTAATTCACGAAAGTTATTTTAAAACCAGGAAACAACTTCTATTTACCTTTCTATTAATTGATATTAGACACGAGCTTCAAAAGATTGATCTTGAATTCATGAAATATCTTAATAGCATGATGTGTCCTTTTGTTATTGTTTTTACAAAATCTGATAAAATTAAATCAGATTTAGTAAGTGAAAAAATTAAACTTTATAAAGATTCACTTCTAAGTTATTGGGAGGATTTACCTAATACTTTTGTTACTTCAGCATTTAATAATAAAGGTGTAGATGAGATCTTAGAGTTCATGAATCAATCAATTAAAAAATACACTATTTAGTATCTTGATTAATTTTGCTTTCAAATTTTTGAGAAAATTCATCAATAATTTTTATTAAATCCTCATTACCTGTTGCTTTTGAAATAGTCTGATTCATTGATTGAATTGTTTGAAGCATAAAAGTTTTCATTTCATCAATTGGCATTTCTTTTGTCCATAGATCCATTTTTAAAGTTTCTTTTTGTTTACTATCCCAAAATGAAAGAAATATTGCTTTTGAAAGCTGATCTTTCATTCCACCATCAGGTGCAGACCACATTATTTCTTCTGGAATATTATTTTGATCTAATTTTACTTTAATTGTTATTTCTGTTTCTTTCATTTAAATTTATTATGTACTAGATTTGCACAAATATAACCAAATACCATTTGATGAAATACCCCAAAAAAGTTTCTGAACATATTGTTAGCTGGATTGATAATTATATTAATAAATCTGGAGTTAAAGGCATAGTTATAGGTGTATCAGGAGGAGTTGACTCAGCACTAACCTCAACTCTCTGTGCTGAAACTGGGCAAAATGTACTGTGTCTGGAAATGCCAATTTATCAAAATAAAGATCAAGTTTCAAGGTCTAAAAAGCATATAGATTGGTTAAAATCTAAGTATACAAATGTTACTTCAAAACAAATAGAATTAGATAAAACATTTGAATCTTTTGTCAGTTCTATACCTAATAATAGCTCAGACAAACATGAACTTAGTTTAGCTAACACAAGATCTAGACTTAGAATGGTTACACTATACTATTTTTCTGCCTTAAATGATTATATTGTTGCTGGAACAGGAAACAGGGTTGAAGATTTTGGAATAGGTTTCTATACAAAATATGGTGATGGGGGTGTTGATATAAGCCCGATTGCTGATTTATTAAAGTCAGAGGTGTTTAGTTTAGCTAAATTTCATAAAATCATTGATGAGATTATTGAAGCAGAACCAAATGACGGACTTTGGAATGACAACAGAAGTGATGAAGATCAGATTGGTGCATCTTATGGAGAAATTGAAACCGCAATGATCAATTTTAATAAAAATGAAAATTTATCGCAAAGAGAAAAAGAGGTTCTTGAAATATATAAGTCATTCAACACTGCAAATAAGCATAAAATGAACCCTATTCCAGTATGTAAAATACCAAAAGACTATCTTTAAGTTTTGAAGAAATTAAAAATCTTAGTACTTGATTGTAACCCAATTATTCATATTGGTTTAAAATCTATTTTTAAAAACTCTATGATATTTGAAGTATGCGCGTATTTAGACAACAAAGATCTACTTATAGAAACTATTACTGAGGAGAAAATAGATTTTATTATTTCTGAAATTAATCTAAATAAAACCTCTGTATTAGATATTTTTAAGGTTCTAAAAAAAAATAAAATTGATATTCCAGTTGTAATTTTTACATCTCCTTCAAATGAAAACAAATCATTAAAATTCCTAAAAACGGGTGCCTCAGGATTTTTAACAAAAAACTTAAAGAAAAGAACTATTAGACATATACTTCAAGAAATTGTATTTTCAAGATATAGATCTAATGAATTAAATAAATTTACTAGACTTAAAAATCGATTCAACTTTGATTATAATACAGAAAAAATTAATAGTCTTTCAAAAAGAGAACTTCAGGTTCTTAAATTATTCTTTAGAGGTAAAAGAAATGTAGAGATTTCTAAAAAACTGAACATAAATCAAAAAACAGTTAACACTTATATTACAAGAATAATGAGGAAGTTAGAGGTTAATTCAAAAACAGACTTATTTGTTTTAGCAAGAGAGCATATTAAACAACCCTATTAAGTTTTGCTGATAATAGTTTCTTTAGGCTGTAATAACTCATAACCTCTTCTAAGACTTTATCCTTATCATCTTTGCTGTTGTCTTGAAGTTCAGTGATCTTTTTATCGATTAAATATCTTCTCATGTTTAATATAGTTTCATTAACTAATTGACTTAATTCACTGCCAATTTTTTTTACATAAATGTTTTTTTTCTCCCAATCATGGAGCTGATACTTTTCATCATTTATT
Source organism: uncultured Bacteroidota bacterium (assembly GCA_902558025.1). Taxonomy (GTDB): domain Bacteria; phylum Bacteroidota; class Bacteroidia; order Flavobacteriales; family Flavobacteriaceae; genus Marisimplicoccus. Next base: position 28,674 of record CACECH010000002.1, read on the forward strand.
AAAATATCTGAAACTATTTTGCTTGAATTAGGTTCAAGATCATTTATGAAACTATCTATTGAAACCAACTTTTGATTATGTAAGCTATTTATAAGCTTATTATATATTTCTTTAAATGGTCCATGAGTAAATTCTATTTCATCCTGTTGCAGATCTAAATATATTTTTTCAAATACTTTAGACCTAATTTGTTTTTTACTTTCAACAATATCTCCTTTATCATTTTTGTTTAAAATTATATCTTCAAAAAGTATTTCTTCAGCTCCATATTTTAATAGAATACTAATAATTTGCCTTTCTAATTGATATATATACTCACTTGTATTTTCCTTTTTTGAAGTTTCAACCTTTAACACATTATTTCTAGAATAATTTCGGGTTTTTGCTTTTTGTATTTTTTTACCAGTTTCAATAGTTGAAAAAGATCTAAAAAGAGATGACTCATCTATAGACAAGACAGAAGAAAGTTTCTTAATATAAACCTCTTGTTTAAGCGAGTCTGGAATTAGAGAGATTGATTTAAGAATACTTTTAATTAGAGCAACTTTTTTATCTTCATCATTTTCATATTCTTTATTAATACTTAATATAAAATCTATTAAATCCTTTGATTGTTCATCAATGTAAGCAACCATTTTATCACGTTTATTTTTTTTAACGAAGCTATCAGGGTCTTCTCCATCAGGGAATGGACATATTCTTACATTTAAACCTTCCTCTAAAATCATATCAATACTTCTTAATGATGCTGATAGACCTGCTTCGTCTCCATCAAAAAGAATTACAATGTTTGATGTTAGTCTTTTAATAAGAATTATTTGATTTTTGGTTAGAGATGTTCCAGATGATGCTAAAACATTTTTTATTCCATGTTCATGTAATTGGACAACATCCATATAGCCTTCAACTAAATAACACACATCATCTTTAACAATAAACTGCTTAGATTCATATATACCATATAGAGTTTTACTTTTATTGTAGATTTTACTTTCTGGAGAGTTTATATATTTAGCAATTTTTTTATTTGAATCAATTATTCTACCTCCAAATCCGAGTATCCTACCAGAAATACTTTTAATTGGAAACATTATTCTGCCCCTAAATCTATCAAAATGAGTTTCTTCATTTGATATAACCAAACCTGTCTCAATTAAATAATCCTTAGTGAAACCATTTTCTGATGCATTTTTGTAAAAACTATTTTTTAAATCAGGGCTGAACCCAATACTAAAGTTTTCAATGGTTGGATCTGAAAGACCCCTATCTATCAAATAGTCTCTAATATTATCTTCCTTAGACAAAATATTTTGAAAATACTCTTGAGCATATGAGTTAATGATAAACAAAGATTCTCTTGCATTTCTTTCTTCAACATTTTCAGATTTATTGGTTGTCTCTATTATTTCAATATTATATTTATTAGCTAGGTATCGAATTGATTCTGGATAATTAAATTGCTCATGCTCCATAAGAAAAGCAATTACATTACCTCCTTTACCAGAACTAAAATCTTTCCAAATCTGTTTTGATGGAGAGACAATAAAGCTTGGTGTTTTTTCATTAGTAAAAGGACTTAAACCTTTGAAATTAGCACCAGTTTTTTTTAAAGCTATAAAATCAGATATAACTTCTTCAACTCTAGCATATTCAAAAACTTTATCAATAGTCTCTTTACTAATCAAACCTTTTAATTTAGTATTAATATAGTAAATTAATACTTTCGTTCAATGATATAGTCCAATAAGATTTTAAGTGAATTTTTTGATTGGTTATCTGGAAAAGTTTCAAGGATTTTTAGTGCTTTATTCTTATACTCCAACATGACATTTTCGGCATATTTAAATCCGTTATTTTCTTTCACAAAATGATTAATAGCCTTCTTATCTTCGTTTGAAAGTTTTTTTCTTTTTAGAATAGATCTCATTGATCTTCTATCAGCTTGACTTGCCTTTTTTATTGAATAGATTAATGGGAGAGTAATTTTTTGACTTTTTAAATCATTCTTAGTTGGTTTTCCAATTCTTTTTTTTGAATAATCAAAAAGGTCATCCTTGATTTGAAAAATAATACCCAAGTATAATCCAAAATTTTCAACATTTTTAGTTTTTTCATTACCAGATGAAATTAACCCAACTAGACAACAACACGAAAATAAAGATGCTGTTTTTTTTGTGATTAAGGTGATATATTCTTCTTCTGTTATTTTAAAACTTCTTGACTTTTGAATTTGAAATAGCTCTCCCTCTGAAATTTCTTTTACCGCATTTGATACCTGGTCTAATAAATCATAATCTTTATTTTGAGTAGAAAGGAGTAAAGCCTTAGACAAAAAAAAGTCTCCCACCAATACAGATATTTTATTTTTCCATAAAGCATTAATTGTAAGGAACTTTCTTCTAATATTACTATCATCTACTACATCATCATGAATTAATGAAGCAGAATGAATAAGTTCAACTAAATTAGCAGCCCTATATGTTTTTGAAGAAACTTTTCCATTAGAAAACATCTTAGAAAAAAGGATAACTAGAATGGGTCTAATTTGTTTTCCTTTTCTTTTTAAAATATACCTTAGAATTAGATCAAGCAACTTAACTTTAGAAGATACTGAATTCAAAAATTGTTTTTCAAAAATTTTTAATTCTTTAGAAATCGGATTTTTTATTTTTTTTGAAATATTCAAAATCTGAGCTTAGATAATCATCATAGCATCTCCATATGAGAAGAAGTTATATTTCTCCTTAATTGCCTCTTTATAAGCCTTCAAAACAAAATCTTTTCCACCAAAGGCAGAAACCATCATTATTAAAGTTGATTTTGGTGTATGGAAATTAGTAATCATTGAATTAGCAATTGAAAAGTCATATGGCGGATATATAAATTTATGAGTCCAACCATCATATGGATTGAGCGTACCTCTAGATGATACAGAACTTTCAATACCTCTCATAACAGTGGTTCCTACGGCACAAATCCTCTTTTTATTTTTTAAAGCATTATTAATAATGTTAGCAGAGTTTTCATTTATTTTAAGTTCTTCACTATCCATTTTGTGTTTTGATAAATCTTCAACTTCAACTGGACTAAACGTACCAAGTCCAATATGAAGTGTAATCTCTGGAAGAAGAACTCCTTTAATTTCAAGTCTTTTAAGCAAATGTTTTGAAAAGTGTAATCCAGCCGTTGGTGCAGCAACAGCACCTTCATTTTTAGCATAGATAGTCTGAAATCTATCTTTATCATTTTCTTCAACTGGTCTATTAATATATTTTGGAAGAGGAGTCTCACCTAATTCTTGGAGTTTATTTCTAAACTCATCATAAGGACCATCAAAAAGAAATCTTAATGTTCTTCCCCTAGATGTTGTATTATCTATAACTTCAGCGACCAAACTTTCGTCTTCTCCAAAATAAAGTTTATTACCTATTCTAATTTTTCTAGCAGGATCGACTAGAACATCCCATAGCCTTTGATCTGTATTTAATTCTCTTAAAAGAAATACTTCAATTCTTGCCCCAGTTTTTTCCTTATTTCCATATAATCTAGCTGGAAAGACTTTCGTGTTATTTAGAACAATTACATCTCCTTCATCAAAAAAATCAATTACATCTTTAAAAACTAGATGCTCAATGGTCTGTTCTTTTCTGTTTAATAACATTAGTTTACACTCATCTCTTTCCTCAGATGGATATTTAGCTAAAAGTTTTTTTGGGAGCTTGTATTCAAAGTCAGATAATTTCATAGAATTTTATTAAGTCCGCAAATATAGTGTTCTATAATACCGAAAGTCAAGTATTTAACTATTTATTTTTTGAAATTTCAAATCCAAGTTTTTCCAAATGATCCCAAAAACTAACATAAGATTTTGTTACAACCAGAGGATCATTAATTTTTATAGGATCCAAAAGGGATAGAGGGACAAAAGACATAGCCATCCTATGATCATCATATGTGTCTATTGAGATATTAGATTTAAGTTGTGACTTATTTTCTAAATGCAGAGAACTCTCTGTAATTTCAATTTTATCAACTCCAAATTTTTCAATTTCAGATTTCAATGCTTTAAGTCTATCTGTTTCTTTTATTTTAAGTGTTTGCAAGCCATAGAGATCACAATCAATTTGAAGACCTAGACATGTTACAACTATTGTTTGAGCTAGGTCAGGATTATTTGAAAGATCTAATGATATTTTTTTCTCAATTTTATCATCAGACTTACTTAGATGAATTCCATTATTTATATAAGTAGTTTTAACTCCAAAATTTTTATAAATCTCAGCTAGATGAGAGTCTCCTTGTATGCTATGTTTATAATAAGTATTTAAAGATAGATCGGACAAATCTGATAATGCTACCATACTATAAAAATATGATGCAGAGCTCCAATCTGACTCAACTAATTGATTTGGTATTTTTTTATTTGATAATGAATCAATAAGAATTTGATTTGATTTAAGCTTAACATTACCTCCTATTCTTTCAATTATTTTTTTGGTCATCTCAATATATGGTAAAGAGGTTATTTCAGTTGAGAGGTTTATAACTAGTCCATTTTGCAGAGATACTCCAAGCATCATAAGAGATGTGATATATTGAGAACTAACATTTGCAGGAAGTTTGACTTGTTTCTTATTTATTTCTTTACCCTTAATTTTTATTGGCGGATAACCTTCATTTTCAATATATGATATTTCAACCTCCAGCTCTCTTAATGCTTCAACCAAAATTGAAATAGGTCTTTCTTTCATTCTTTTTGATCCTGTTAGAATAACCGATGAGTTATTAATTGATGAAAAATACGATGTTAGGAACCTCATTGCTGTGCCAGCATGACCAATATCAATCTCCTCTTGATTAGAATTAATTGCTGAGATCATAACATTTGTGTCATCTGAATCAGAAATATTTTTTATTTCAAAATAGGAAGTGAGAGCTCTTAGGATCAAAAGTCTATTTGACTCACTTTTTGATCCACTAATATTTAAAACTCCTTCTATGGATTTTGATTTCTTTGAAATTTTAAACACTACTTAAGTTTATTATTAGATTTATGTCTATGTTTATCTCTCTCTGTTTTTTTAAATAGATTATTTTTAAATGACTTTTCAAGGTCAATTCCTGTCTGATTAGCAAGACATATCAGAACAAACAACACATCTGATAACTCATCACCTAAATCATCTATATTATCATTTTCTTTCAAACTTTGTTCACCATACTTTCTGGCAATAATTTTGGCAACCTCTCCTACTTCTTCTGATAATATAGCCATATTTGTTAGTTCGTTAAAGTATCTGACACCATGTTCCTTAATCCATTCATCTACTAATTTTTGTGCATCCTTAATATTCATATTTTAATTTTTTTGATTTAGTTTATTCCATAAATCCTCTTTAATTTCATTTATACCAAAAGTACTAACAGAAGAGATTATATGATATTTTATATCCTTAAATTCTTGTTTTAAAATTGTTTTAAATTCTTCCAATAATTCTTGGTCCATAAGATCTGCCTTACTAAATGCTACAATAAAATCTTTATCTGCAAGTTCTGGATTATATTTTATTAATTCTTTTTGAAGAACTGTAAAGTCCTTCTTGATATTTTTTGTGTCGACAGGTATAACATATAGAAGTATTGAGTTTCTTTCAATATGTCTCAGGAAATAATGACCTAAACCTCTACCTTCACTTGCTCCTTCAATTATTCCAGGTATGTCAGCCATAACAAATGACCTAAAGTCTGACATTGCAACAATTCCAAGGTTAGGTTTTAATGTAGTAAATTCATAATCTGCTATTTTAGGTTTAGCATCAGACAAAACAGACAGAAGTGTTGACTTTCCAGCATTAGGATATCCAACTAATCCAACATCTGCTAAAACTTTAAGCTCTAATATTATTTTGAGTTCCTTACCAGGAAGTCCACTTTGAGAATATCTAGGAGTTTGATTAGTAGGGGTCTTAAAATGAAAATTACCACGTCCACCTTTACCACCTTTTAAAAGAATCAAATCTGAGGACTCATCATTTATCTCGCAAATAACTTTTTCAGTCTCTAAATCCTTTACAACAGTACCAAGTGGAACATTAATTACAACATCTTCTCCATTACTTCCAGATTTTCTTGAACCACTTCCATCCCCACCATTTCCTGCTTTAAAATGTTTCTTATATCTAAAACTTTGAAGAGTCCATAAGTTACTATTACCTTTTAAAATAATATTACCACCGTTACCACCATCACCACCATCTGGCCCTCCTTTTGGAACAAACTTTTCCCTTCTCAAGTGAGTAGAACCTTTTCCGCCTTTACCTGAATTAACAGTAAGCTTGACATAATCAACAAAATTATCGACTATCATAAGAGACTAGATTAAACTATCAACAAGGTTGAATAATCTTGAAGTGATATCATCAACACTTCCATGGCCATTAACTGAGTAAAACTTTGATTGTTTTTGATAAAAATCAATTAGTATGGATGTCTTATTGTTATACTCATTAAATCTATTTTTAATTTTTTCGATATCCTGATCATCAGATCTATTAGTAGTTTTACCTCGATCTAATAACCTAGTTATTAGCTCATCTTCATCAACTTCTAGAGCAATAGTTGCATTTATCTTCTGGTTAATAGATTCAAGAAAAATATCGAGGGATTCAGCCTGATTTAGTGTTCTTGGAAAACCATCAAAAATAAAACCATTAGCATCCTTATTTGCTAAAACTTCATTTTCAAGCATTTTAATTGTAACAATGTCAGGCACAAGATCTCCATTATCAAGAAATGATTTTGCTTCAATACCTAGATCAGTTTTATTTAAAATATTTTTTCTAAATAAATCACCTGTAGATATATGATATAAATCATATTTATCTTTTAAAAAATCGGCCTGGGTTCCTTTCCCAGATCCTGGTTTACCAAAAATCACAATATTAAACATAGGCACAAAGATATTTAAAATGTTTGGTATTCTTTATTGTGATTAAAGGAATGCTTATTTTTGAAAGATGTTTAAGGAAAATAGAATAATTGGTATACTCGGAGGAGGTCAACTCGGAAAAATGGTTCTTGACGTTGCAAATAAATGGGGACTTCAAGTATATATTTTAGATTCCAATGAGAACTGCCCATCTAGCAAACTTTGTTCAAAATTTTTTCAAGGTGACTTAATGGACTTCGATACAGTTGTTAATTTTGGTAAAATGGTTGATATATTAACAATTGAAATAGAAAATGTAAATGTTGAAGCATTAAAATTTCTTGAATCCAATAGTTTGGAAGTTTTACCTCAATCTAAAGTGATTGAAATAATTCAAGACAAATCTAAACAAAAAGAATTCTATAATAATAACCAAATTCCTACTTCCTCATATAAAATTTTCGCAAGCAAAAACGAGTTGAAAGAGAGTGTAAGCAAAGGTGAAATTTCACTTCCTTTTATTTGGAAAGCATCTAGAATGGGATATGATGGATATGGGGTAAATAAAATTTCTAATAATAAAGATTTAGAAAAAATAGATGATTGTCACTGTATAGTAGAGGAATTAATTTCAATAAAAAAAGAACTTTCTGTAATGGTAGCATCTAGAAAATCTGGTGAATTAATTAATTATCCTGCAGTTGAAATGGAGTTCAATAGCGATTCAAATCAAGTAGAATATATTTTATCACCTGCAAAAATTAATGATGATATAAAATTAAATGCTGAAGGTCTTGCTATTGAGGTTGCAAAAAAACTTGAAATTATAGGGATCTTAGCTGTTGAAATGTTTTTAACTTCTGAAGGTGAAATTCTTGTCAATGAGGTTGCTCCTAGACCACATAATAGTTATCATTTTTCAATAGAGGGATCCTACACTAGTCAGTTTGAACAACTTTTAAGATCAATTCTTGATATGCCTTTAGGGAGTACAAAAATTATGGAAGCTGCTGTAATGGTTAATTTAGTTGGTGAAAAAGGATCAAATGGCCCTGTTATTTATAAGAATATTGATCAAATTATTGGGCTTGAAGGGGTTAATCCACATATTTACGGTAAATTTGAAACTAGATTCAATAGAAAAATGGGTCATGTAACCGTTATAAATCAAAATATTGATAAAGCAAAAGAATTAGCAAAAGAAATAAAAGAAACAATTATTATTACATCAAAAAAATGAGTCAAGTTGCAATTATAATGGGTAGTAAGTCAGATTTTGAAATAATGAGTGAAGCTATTGAAATTCTCAAATCATTTGACATAGATACAGAATATGATATAGTTTCAGCTCATAGGACACCTAATAAAATGGTTGAGTATGCTTCTAATGCTGAAAAAAAAGGGATTAAAGTTATTATTGCAGGAGCAGGAGGAGCAGCTCACCTCCCTGGAATGGTAGCTTCAATTACAAGCTTACCTGTTATCGGAGTTCCAATAAAATCAAGAAACTCAATCGATGGTTGGGACTCAATTTTATCTATACTTCAAATGCCCGGAGGAGTTCCAGTTGCAACTGTAGCTTTAAATGGTTCAAAAAATGCAGGAATTCTTGCTGCTCAAATTATTGGATCCTTTAATCCTAAAGTTGCTGATAAGGTTAAAGATTATAAAAAAGATTTAGAAAATAAGGTTATTCAAAGCAGTAAAGATTTAAAAAAAAATAGCTAGTCTTTAATCCAGTCCTTATATCCCTTTTTATAATGATATATAATCTTAAAGCCTAAAGATTTCATTACGTGACTAGCCTTTAAACTTCTATTACCTGACATACAATATATAATGTAAGGTTTTTCTTTATCGAGCTTATTTAAATTATCTATAAACTCTCTCTTTTGAAAATCAATGTTGAAAGAGGATCTTATTTTGCCATCTTCAAATTCCTCTTCAGTCCTAAGATCAATTACCATTACATTATCATCAATGAGATTATTTACTTGATCTTTATTAATATCTTGAATAGCAGGAGATTGAAGAAAAACTAATAGTATATAATAAAAAAGTTTTAACATTTAATGAACATTATGATTATAATTTTCAATAATACATATTTTTGCTAAAAACTTTCGATGTTTAAAGAAAATTTTACTCGAAGACATATAGGCCCTAACTCTTCTGATTTAAATAAAATTCTCAGTACAATAGGTGTCAATTCTGTTGAACAACTTCTTAAGCAGACTATTCCAGAAAAGATTAGATTAAAAAAAGACTTGAATATACCTGAAGGTATTTCTGAAATGGAATTTTTAAAAGAGATAAAAAAATTATCATCTTTGAATCAGAAGTTTAAAACTTATATTGGACTTGGTTATCATGACACGTTTACCCCATCTGTCATTCAAAGAAATATTCTAGAAAATCCTGGGTGGTACACAGCTTATACTCCTTATCAAGCCGAAATTGCTCAGGGAAGACTTGAGGCTTTATTAAATTTTCAAACAATGGTTTGCGATATTACTAAAATGGAGATAGCTAACGCCTCACTTCTAGATGAAGGCACTTCTGCTGCTGAAGCGATGATAATGATGTATAATAATAGATCAAAAGATCAAAAGCTAACAAATCAAAATAAGTTTTATGTTGATTCTAATATATTTCCACAAACTTTAGCTGTACTATCAACAAGGGCTAAGCCACTTAATATTGAATTAGTAGTAGGTGATTTAAATGAATTAAATGAAAATGAGTTTTTTGGATGTATTATTCAATATCCTGGAAAGGATGGAAAACTAGAGGAAATAGATAATCTGTTAGAATCCATAAATAATGAAAATCTTAAAGTAGTTATTGCTGTTGATTTAATGTCAATAGTTTTGATTGAACCTCCTAATACCGATAAAATTGATGTTGTTGTTGGAACAACTCAAAGATTTGGAATACCTCTTGGTTATGGAGGACCTCATGCTGCTTTTTTTGCAACAAAAGAAAAGTACAAAAGAAACATACCAGGAAGAATTATTGGTGTAACCAAGGATCTAGATGGTGATTATTCACTTAGGATGGCTCTTCAAACCAGAGAACAACATATTAAAAGAGACAGAGCAACATCAAATATCTGTACTGCACAAGTTCTGTTAGCAGTAATGGCTGGTATGTATGCAGTCTATCATGGTCCAAAGGGCCTAAAAGAAATTTCAAAATCAATTCACCTTAAGGCTGTTTATCTAAAAACCAGTTTAAAGTCTATTGGACTTCAAATTAAATATTCTAAATTCTTTGACACAGTAACTGTTTTATGTGAATCAAAAAAAATAAAAGAATTAGCAGTTATAAAAAAGATTAATTTTTGCTATCTCTCAGATAATGAAATATCAATTTCTGTAAATGAAAAAACTAATTTAAAAGATCTAACAGAAATTATTTCAGTTTTTGAAGACTATGTTAAAAAAGAATCAGGCATTAAAGAATTTCCAACAGATATTGAAGTTATTAATGAAAGAAAATCTAACATTTTGTCTCATCCTGTTTTCAACTCATACCACTCTGAGACTTCATTAATGAGATATATAAAATCATTAGAAAATAAGGATTTATCTCTAACTCAGTCTATGATTTCACTTGGATCTTGCACTATGAAGCTAAATTCAGCTTCAGAAATGATCCCGATAAGTTGGACGGAATGGAATAGCATACATCCTTTTGTTCCTGTTGATCAAGCAAAAGGATATCACGAGGTAATAAATAGATTAGAAGGGTACCTTTCAGAAATTACAGGTTTTGCTGCAACTTCTTTACAACCCAATTCTGGTGCTCAAGGTGAATACAGTGGATTAATGGTAATCAAATCTTATTTAGATAAAAAAGGTGATAGTCACAGAAACATATGTTTAATTCCATCTTCTGCACATGGAACTAATCCTGCATCAGCAATTATGGCTGGATTAAAAGTAGTAGTTATAAATACTGATGAGAGAGGAAATATTGATATTGAAGATCTTAAAACTAAAGTAAACGAGCATAAAGATAACCTTGCTGCATTGATGATTACTTACCCATCTACTCATGGAGTATTTGAATCTGAGATTCAATCAATTAATGATTTAATTCATCAAAATGGTGGTCAAGTATACATGGATGGTGCCAACATGAACGCACAGGTTGGCTTGACAAGTCCAAAAATAATTGGTGCTGATGTTTGTCATTTGAATCTACATAAAACTTTCTCAATTCCTCATGGAGGAGGTGGTCCTGGTGTTGGGCCAATTTGTGTGGCAGAACATCTTAAAGAATTTCTTCCTTCTAATCCATTAATTAAGACAGGTGGAGATTATTCACTTGAGGGAATTTCATCAGCTCCCTGGGGGTCTGCACTTGTTTGCATTATATCATACGGATATATAAGGATGTTAGGTAGAGAGGGTATTAGAAAATCCACTGAAATAGCGATAGTAAATGCAAACTATTTGAAGACTAAACTCGAGAAGAATTATAAAATACTTTATAGTGGAGAAAGTGGAAGATCAGCTCATGAATTTATTATAGATTGTAGAGATTTCAAAAAATATAATATTGAAGTTGTAGATATTGCTAAAAGACTAATAGATTATGGATTTCATGCTCCAACTGTTTCATTTCCTGTTCCCGGCACTATGATGATAGAACCTACTGAAAGTGAAAATTTAAATGAATTAGATAAATTTTGTGAAGCTCTTAATTCAATTTATACTGAGATTATTTCTGATGATGATTCCAAGAGAGAAATGCTCAGGAATTCACCCCATACATTAAAGATGTTGACGTCCACAGACTGGCCATATCCATATAGTAGAGAAGAGGCCTCATTCCCTAAAAACTATTTAAAAACTAATAAATTTTGGCCATCAGTTAGAAGAGTAGATGAAGCTTATGGTGACAGGAATTTAATTTGTAGCTGCCCTCCTATGGAGACTTATAAATAATTTAAGTAATTTTATAAAATGAACTACAGAATAACTGGTACAGGAAGCTGCATACCAGATATCACAAAGAAAAATTCAGATTTTCTTCAGAATAAATTCCTTGATAGAGATGGAAGTGATATTCAAAGTTCAAATTCAGAAATAATCGAAAAGTTTAAGTCTATAACTGGTATCTACCAGAGAAGATATGCCTCTGATGAAATAAATTCTTCTGACTTAGCAACAGTTGCTGCAAGAAGTGCAATTGTTAATTCAAAAATTGATCAAGAAACATTAGACTACATTATTGTCGCTCATAATGCAGGAGATATTTCATGTAATAGTGGGCAAGTAGATACACTACCTTCAATTGCTTCAAAAGTTAAAGCAAAACTTAAAATCAAAAATCCAAATTGTGTAGCATATGACATTATTTGTGGTTGCCCGGGTTGGTTAGAAGGAATGATTCAAGCAAAATCTTTTATTAAGTCTGGAATGGCAAATAAATGCTTAATAATTGGTTGTGACACACTTTCAAGAATTCTAGATGAAAACGATAGAGACTCTATGATATATGCAGATGGATCAGGTGCTACTATATTAGAAAAAGATACTTCTTATGATGGGGGAATATTATCTCATAAATCAGCAACTTTTACCCATGAGGGTGAAAATGATTATATATTCTATGGTTCTTCATATGATAAAGACTTAAGAGAAAGTAAAGATCAGAAGTTTATCAAAATGCAGGGTAGAAGAGTATATGAATTTGCACTTACAAATGTTCCTATTGCAATGAAATCATGTTTTGAGGAGTCTAAATGTAATATTAATGATCTTAAAAAAATATTTATTCATCAAGCTAATAAAAAAATGGATGAAGCAATTATTAAGAGATTTTATAGACTCTATAAAAATACTCCACCAGAGGGTGTTCTTCCAATGAACATAGAAGAATTTGGAAACAGTTCAGTAGCTACAATTCCAACTCTTTTTGATATAGTTAAAAGAAACAACTATGGAGGACATGTCTTAAATAAAGGAGACATAATAATGTTTGCAAGTGTAGGAGCAGGTATGAATATAAATGCTATAACCTATAAGATTTAATCATAATGAAACTTTTTTTTCATATAGGTAGGTATTTTTTAATGATTAAATACACTTTTACAAAATTTACTAAGTGGAATGTTTTAAAAAAATTAATTGTTCAAGAGATTGATGATCTCATTATTGGCTCTATTTGGATTGTAGCATTTATGTCTTTTTTAGTGGGAGGCGTCGTTGCAATTCAGACTGCTCTTAATATTGAGAGTCCTTTTCTACCAGGAAATCTTATTGGATTTGCAACAAGACAATCAGTAATTTTAGAATTTGCTCCAACTCTAATTTCTATAATTATGGCAGGAAAGGTTGGGTCTTTTATTACATCTAGCATTGGAACTATGAGAGTTACAGAGCAAATAGATGCACTGGAAGTAATGGGTGTTAATTCATTTAATTATCTAATTTTTCCAAAAATTATTTCTTTAATGTTATATCCATTCTTAATTACTTTAGCAATGTTTCTAGGAATATTAGGTGGTTATGTGGCCAGTGTTTACGCAGGATTTTCTTCAAGTTTTGATTTTATTCAAGGAATTCAATTAGATTTTAAAGTGTTTCACGTAATATACGCATATATAAAGACAACATTATTTGCATTTATTTTAGCTACAATTCCTTCTTATCACGGATTCTTTATGAAAGGTGGTGCATTGGAAGTGGGTAAAGCAAGTAATATATCTTTTGTTTGGACCAGTATCGTAATTATCATAATTAACTTTGTTGTAACTCAACTTTTATTATCATAATGATTAAAGTAGAAGAAATATCAAAATCATTTGATGGGGTTAAAATTTTGAAAGAAATTTCAACTGTTTTTGATAAGGGAAAGACTAATCTAATAATTGGTCAGAGTGGATCAGGAAAAACTGTTTTAATGAAATGTCTACTAGGACTCCTTGAGGTTGAGAGAGGAAATATTTATTTTGATAATGAAAAGTTTGATAAAGAGAATATATCAGCATTAGCTCACTTAAGGAAAGAAGTTGGAACTGTTTTCCAGGGAAGTGCTTTATTTGATTCAATGACGGTATTAGAGAATATTATTTTTCCAATGAAAATGTTTTCAAATAAAACTGATGAAGAAATGTTATTGAGAGCTCAAGAAGTAATTAATAGAGTTGACTTAAAAGATGCTGATAATAAATATCCTTCTGAAATATCTGGTGGAATGAAAAAAAGGGTTGCAATAGCAAGAGCTATTGTTTTAAATCCAAAGTATCTTTTTTGTGACGAGCCTAATTCCGGACTTGATCCAAAGACAGCTATAATAATTGACAAGTTAATTCAAGAGATAACAATCGAGTATAATATTACAACTGTCATAAATACCCATGATATGAATTCAGTTATGGAGATTGGGGATAAAATTATTTTTTTAGTTCAAGGAGAAAAAGTCTGGGAAGGAAATAATAAAGAAATTCTAAAAACTAATAACAAACTAGTTAACGACTTTGTCTATTCATCTGAATTACTAAGAAAGGTTGGAAAATTAGGGAGTTGAGTTTGAAACAGATATAAGTTTTCCATTAAATAATTTTCCACCATTTAAAGCAAAATCTAATATATAACTTGCCATTTCATTAGGGTTTGTTTGTGCAAAATATTCAGGAAAAGCCTCTTTAAGCATCTTTGTTTGAACAGCACCTAGAGCAAGAACATTAAAAGAAGGGCCATTTGGAAATTCCTCTGCTAATACTTCAGTTAAAGCAATAACTGCAGCCTTGCTACTTGAGTATACAGACAGACCAGGAAATTTTTTTGAACCATTTACACCTCCAATACTACTTATATTAATCACATGGCCTGACTTATTAATTATTGGCAAAAGCAATCTTGTAATTTGAGCTAAACCAAAAACATTTACATCATAGGTTTCCTTAAAGGATTCATATGAAGTTTTATCAAAAGTTTCATTTTTGAGATGACCTGCATTATTGATTAAAAAGTCGATGTTAACTTTTTTACTTTTCAAACTTTCAACTAAATTATTTAATTGATCATTATCTGTTATATCAACTGAATAACAATCAATCCCTTTAATATTTTCAAGAGGCTTAGAATTTCTTGATACAGATATAACTCTATATTTAAGCTTAAGAGCTTGAAGACATATTTCATAGCCTATACCAGAGCTTGTTCCGGACACAAGTATAGTTTTCATTAGATTAAAATTGAGACTGGATTTTCAATGTAATCTTTCAAAGTTTTTAGAAACAATGAACCAGTAGCACCATCAACTGTTCTATGATCACATGCTAATGTTAACTTCATAGTATTTCCAATGACTATCTCTGAATTTTTAACTATTGGTTTTTGAATTATTGCACCAATGGAAAGTATCGCAGAATTAGGTTGATTAATTATTGATGTAAAACTTTCTATACCAAACATACCAAGATTAGATATTGTAAATGTACTTCCTTCAATTTCAGATGGATTTAATTTTTTGTTTTTTGCTCTTTCTGCAAAATCCTTTATTTCTGAATTAATCTCAGGAAGATCTTTAGAGTTTGCAAACTTAACAACTGGGACTACTAGGCCATCCTCAACAGCAACAGCGACACCAAGATGAACATGCTCACTGAATAAAATTTTATCATCATACCATCTAGAATTAACTTTTGGATGCTTAGCAAGAGAAAGTGCAACAGCCTTAGCTATAATATCGTTAAATGAGATTTTTATATTTTGAGTATTTATAAATTGTTGCCTAAATGATATCATGTTATCCATTTCCAGCTCAATGTTTAGATAGTAATGAGGTGCTGAAAATTTTGAATCAGATAATCTCTTTGCAATAGCTTTTCTCATAGTATTGTTAGAAATCTCATATGATGATTCTTTAACATGAGGCTTTGGTTGAGCAAAATGAGTGTAATTTGAAGGTTTATATGAATCTATATCTCTTTTTATAATTCTTCCATTATCACCAGTCCCTTTAATTAATGAAATATCTATTCCCTTTTCAGATGCAAGTTTTTTTGCTAATGGTGAAATAAGTACTCTACCATTAGAGTCAAACTTTGGTTGATCATGAGTTATTGGTTCAGGTTCCTGTTTAACCTCTACTTTGGGCTCCTCTTTAACTTCTGGTTCAGGTTCCTGTTTAACCTCTACTTTGGGCTCCTCTTTAACTTCTGGTGTAGAATCACCTTTGATTAGTGACGATATATCTTCTCCTTTTGAACCAATTACAGCAATTATACTATCTACTGGAGCTGTAGAGCCTTCATTTATTCCTATATGTAGAAGAACTCCATCATAAAAAGATTCAAACTCCATTGTAGCCTTATCTGTCTCAATTTCTGCTAAAATCTCTCCTTCTTTAACATCATCTCCAACTTTTTTGAACCACTTTGCAAGAGTACCCTCTTCCATAGTATCACTCAGTCTTGGCATATTTATAACCTCAGCCATATTAATCTAATTTATGTTTAATAAATGGATAATCATTTTGCTCGTAAACAACATCATACATAACAGAAGTATCTGGAAAAGGAGATGACTCTGAAAATTCTTCACACTCTGCAATTATTTTTTTAACTTTTTTATCAATCTTTTCAATATCAGATTTAGTTCCATATTTCTTTGAGAGAATAATTTTTTCAACCTGAGTAATTGGATCAATTTTTCTATACTCTTCGACTTCTTCTTTAGTTCTATACTGTTGAGCATCAGACATCGAGTGACCTCTATACCTGTAGGTTTTCACATCAAGAAGTGAAGGACCTTTTCCAGCTCTTGCATGTTTTACACATTTATCAATTACCTCAGCAACTTTAACTGGGTCCATACCATCTACTGGCATTGAAGGCATTTCGTATGGCTCACCTAATTTCCAAAGATCTTCTTGACTTGTTGTTCTTGCAACTGATGTTCCCATGGCATAACCATTATTTTCAACTATATAAATGACAGGTAGTTTCCATAAAGCAGCAAGATTAATTGACTCATGAAATGCTCCTTGTCTAATTGCACCATCACCTAGAAAGCAAAGAGTGACACTATCTCTTTTAAAATATTTATCACCAAAAGCAATTCCAGTGCCTAATGGAATCTGACCTCCAACAATACCATGACCTCCAAAAAAATTATATTTTTTTGAAAAAATATGCATTGACCCACCTAAACCTCCAGATGTACCGGTTGCTTTACCGAATAATTCTGCCATTACAAATTTTGGATCTTCTCCTAGACCTATTGCATGAACATGACTTCTATATGAACTAATCATTCTGTCCTTTTTAGGATCTATGGAATGAAGACAGCCAGCAAGAACTGCTTCTTGGCCATTATAAAGATGTAAAAAACCTCTTATTTTTTGTTGAATATATTTAGCAGCAAGTTTATCCTCAAACTTTCTCCATAAAAGCATATTTTCATACCAATCTAAATAAGTCTTTCCAGTAATTTTTTTCATATTATAAAGTTGAAGTCTGTGATCAAAAGACGCAGCAAAAATACTGATTTCTTTAGTATATTGCAATAAAATTAGGTTGGACACTCAAAAATTATATTCTCTTTTCAATTCTTGCTCAGGTGTATCTACTGATACTAGGAAAATTAATAAAGATGAAATGTATTTTTCATTAAAAGGAGATAATTTCGATGGTAATGTTTTTGCAAAGGAAGCAATTGAAAAAGGTGCAAAGTTTTCAATTGTTGATGATGTTGAGCAAAAAGATATTCATGATAATATAGTTTATGTAGAAAACAGTTTAAAAGCTCTTCAAGATTTAAGCAATCATCATAGATCTCTATTTGACACAAAAGTTATTGGAATTACTGGTAGTAACGGTAAAACTACCACTAAGAATCTAATCTATTCAATCCTTTCTCAAAAGTATAATGTAATCAAGACAAAAGGGAATTTGAATAATCACATAGGGGTTCCAATCTCACTACTCAATATAAAAGATGATATTGATGTTGCAATTATAGAGATGGGTGCTAACCATGTTGGAGAAATAAAAAGATTATGTGAAATTGCTATGCCAGATATAGGATTAATTACTAATTATGGGTATGCTCATCTTGAGGGATTTGGAAGTTTTGAAGGGGTTATAAAAGGTAAGACTGAGATGTTTGAATATTTAACAGAAAACTATGGTCACATAATTTTAAATAACGATGATAAATTACAAGTAGAAAATTGTAAGGGAGACCTTGCGGTGACTTATGGAAGCAGCAAAGATTCAGAATATATATTTGATTACAAAAAAGATAATTCATCTTTGAAACTTAAAACTGATGGATTCGAGTTTAATTCAAATCTCTACGGTGAATATAACTTTTCAAATTTGGCCTCAAGTATTACAGTGGGAAAGTTCCTTGACTTGTCAAATAAAGAAATTCAAGAAGGACTTAATAAATTTTTAAATGACTCCAATAGGTCTGAAATTTTGACTTTTGATAGTAATAATATTTATTTAGATGCATATAACGCAAATCCTACAAGCATGTTAGCAGCTATTTCAAATTTTGAAAATATGAATATAAATAATAGAGTATTAATATTGGGAGAGATGTTTGAACTTGGAAAGTATTCAGATCATGAACATCAAAAAATAGTTGATTTTGTTAAAAACAAAGATTATAGTAAAGTCTATTTAGTAGGTGATAATTTTTCAAAGTGTAATACTGAAGGGGAATATTTTTTTAAGTTTTCAAATACAGATGAATTAGCACAATCTGATTCATTTAAAAGTTTAAAAAATATGAATATTTTGGTAAAAGGGTCAAGGGGAGTTAAATTAGAAAAATTATTTAGATAATAGCTCCATCTATAATTTCTGTAACAATATCAGGATTTAAAAGTGTAGATGTGTCTCCAAGATTCTGAAAATCATTACTTGCAACCTTTCTTAGGATTCTTCTCATTATCTTACCAGATCTAGTCTTGGGTAAACCACTAACAATTTGAATTTTATCTGGTTTTGCAATTGGTCCTATTACTTTTCTTACAACATTTATTATCTCATCCTTAATTTTATCATCATTTAATTTTGTACCTACTATAACATATGCATATATACCCTCACCTTTAATATCATGAGGATATCCAACAACAGCTGATTCAATTACATCTTCATGCTCATTAATTGCATTTTCAACCTCAGCTGTTCCCATTCTATGACCTGATACATTCATTACGTCATCAACTCTACCAAGTATTCTCAGGTATCCATCATGATCTCTTTTAACTCCATCACCTGTAAAGTACATACCTTTATAGTTTGAGAAGTATGTATTAATGCATCTTTCATGATCACCATATGTGGTCCTGATGATAGATGGCCAAGGAGATTTAATACATAAATTACCTTGAACATTATTTCCATTTAATTCATTACCATCCGCGTCAACGATTACAGGCATAATACCTGGTAATGGCAATGAAGCATGAGCTGGCTTGTTGGGAGTAATTCCTGCAAGTGCTGAGATCATTATACCACCTGTTTCAGTTTGCCACCATGTATCAACTAAAGGACACTTTCCTTTACCAATATTATCATGGTACCAATGCCATGCTTCTTCGTTTATTGGTTCTCCGACAGATCCAATAACTTTCAATGAATCGAGTGAGTTATTTTTAAGTGGCTCTAGACCATGAGCTTGAAGAGCTCGAATTGCAGTTGGTGCTGTATAGAATTGATTAATCTTATATTTATCAACTATATCCCAAAAACGACTAACATTAGGATGTGTTGGAACACCTTCAAACATTACTGTAGTGGCACCACAAAGTAAAGGTCCATATACTATATAAGAATGTCCTGTAATCCATCCTACATCGGCAGTACACCAATAAATATCTTCTTCATCATATTGGAATACATTTAAGAATGTATAAGAAGAGTATATCATGTATCCAGCTGAAGAATGAACAACACCTTTTGGCTTACCTGTAGAGCCTGATGTATATAAAATAAATAATAAGTCCTCTGAATCCATAACTTCAGAATCGCATATGTTAGATTCATCTTCAATACATTCATGCCACCAAAAGTCTCTTGCGTCCTCCATATTAATATTTTGTTTTGTCCTTTCTAAAACAATAACACTTTCAATTGATGAACATTTTTCAAGAGCTTCATCAACTACATCTTTAACAGGAATTGTCTTATTTCCTCTAAAGTTTCCATCAGATGTTAATACCATCTTTGCCTCACAATCATTTATTCTATCTGCTAAAGATGAAGCAGAAAAGCCAGCAAAGACAACTGAGTGAACTGCGCCCACTCTTGCACAAGCAAGCATAGCAATAGCTGCCTCTGGAACCATTGGCATGTAGATAATTACTCTGTCTCCTTTCTTAATTCCTTTACTTCTAAGAGCATTAGAAAAAGTACATGTTTGCTTGTAAAGTTCTTTGTATGATAGATATATTGGTGACTCTTTAGGATCATTTGGCTCCCATATGATAGCAGTCTTGTCTCCTCTTTCAGAAAGGTTTCTCTCAAAAATATTTTCAGTTATATTTAATTGAGCATTTTTAAACCATTTAAAATCTGCATTTTCAAAATCCGACTCAAGGACATTGTCCCACTTTTTTTTCCAAATGAATGAATCAGCAATTTCAGACCAAAATTTTTCTGGATCTTTTTCACTTAATTCGTATTTTTTGAAATATTCAGATAAGGTTTTTATTCTTTGCATTTCTATTTAGGATATCTTATGCTTTCAACTAATTCCTTAATATTTTCAGGTGTTGGTTTTGTTAATCTTGAGACTATTAAAGATACAATAAAGTTAATTATCATACCAATAGTTCCAATTCCCTCAGGTGATATTCCAAATAAATAATCTTTTGGTAAACCTGGTCCACCAAGTTGGGGTTTAAAATAAAAAATATATATAGTTGTAAAGACTACACCTACAATCATTCCAGATAATGCTCCTTCCTTGTTCATTCTTTTGTCAAAAATCCCAAGAATTATTGCAGGAAAAAAAGAGGACGCAGCAAGACCAAAAGCTAATGCAACAACTTCTGCAACAAATCCAGGGGGATTTAATCCAGCCAGTCCAGCTGCAACAACTGCTACTGCTATAGAAATTCTTGCTGCCCATAATTCTCCTTTTTCAGAAATATTAGGATTTATATTCTTCTTGAGAAGATCATGGGATATTGAGGTTGAAATTACAAGAAGCAAACCTGCTGCAGTTGAAAGAGCAGCAGCTAAACCACCAGCTACTATAAGCCCAATTACCCATGAAGGTAAGTCAGCAATCTCAGGATTTGCTAGGACCATTATATCTCTGTCAATTGTTAACTCGTTAATTTGTTCATCAGCTACATACTGGATTACACCATCTGCATTTTTATCATCGAATTGAAGTAAACCTGTGTTCTCCCAATTTTTAAACCATTGAGGTACTTCTGAATATTGAGCATTTGATACTGTATTAATTAAATTAACTTTAGCAAATGCAGCAACAGCTGGAGCAGTTGTATATAAAAATGAAATAAATAATAATGCCCATCCTGCAGATATTCTAGCATCTCTTACTTTAGGAACAGTAAAAAATCTTACAATAACATGAGGAAGTCCAGCAGTTCCAAACATTAATGCAGCAGTTATAAAAAACACATTAATTAATGTGGTCTGATTAATATCAGTATACTTTTTAAAACCTAAATCAACAGACAATTGATTAAGCTTCTCTAAAAGATATACTCCATCAGTTGTCTTGCTACCAAATCCAATTTGAGGAATTGGGTTTCCTGTTGCTTGAAGTGATATAAAAATTGCTGGGACTGTAAAAGCGAAAATTAGAACACAGTATTGAGCTACTTGAGTATATGTAATACCTTTCATACCCCCAAGAACAGCGTAGAAGAATACTATTCCAATACCAATAATTACTCCCAGATCATATGGTATCTCAAGAAATCTTGAGAATGCAACTCCAACTCCCTTCATCTGTCCAACCACATAGGTAAATGAAACAAAAATTGCACATATTAATGCAATTGTTCTGGCATTTTTTGAATAATATCTTTCTCCAATAAAATCTGGCACGGTAAATTTTCCGAATTTCCTTAGATAAGGTGCAAGGCAAAGGGCCAATAATACATAACCTCCAGTCCATCCCATTAAATATTGTGATCCACCATAACCTAGAAATGAAATAATACCTGCCATAGAAATAAATGAGGCGGCCGACATCCAATCAGCTGCAGTTGCCATTCCATTTAGTACTGGATGAATTCCTCCACTAGCAATATAAAATTCCTTAGTACTTTGAGCTCTTGACCATATAGCTATACCTATGTAGAGTGAAAAGGTTACTCCAACTAACAAGTATGTCCAAAATTGTGCATCCATAACTATTCCTCGAGGTTATGTTTTTTATCAAGCTTATTCATTAAATAAACATATATGAAAATTAGAATAACAAAAATGTAAATTGATCCTTGTTGAGCAAACCAAAAGCCCAAAGGGAATCCACCTAGGTAAAATTCATTTAAGTTTTCAGCAAGTAAAATACCAAAACCAAAAGAACAAATAAACCAAATTGTTAGAAGTATCCTGAGGTATAATATGTTTTTTTTCCAATATTTTTCTTTCATTTTGTTTATTTTTTTCAAATTAAACAATAATTAAATAAATATCTCACTGCATAATTACTGCTTATCATTTGTTTTCTGGAAACTTTCCATGTTTTCTCAAATCCTCTTTTGTAATTATACTAAATGTCTTTGATTTTGGACCTTCTTTAAAAATTTCAAATGATTCATTTGGCATTGATATTAGTTTCCTAAGTTTTGTGTCAATAATTCCAAAAGCTAAATCCAGATGAGCTAAATGGTTTCCATTCATATCATAAAAATTTTGAAAAAGAGTGAAAAACCTACCATCTTCACTATAACCATCTACCTCTACATTAATTGAAAACTCAACACCCATCATTATCTCTTTGTAATAATGCATATGTTCATAGAAAAGGACAGGACCTATATTGAGATTATTAAATTTATCTTTATCTAGTTTTAACTCAGAAAAGAAAGACACTCGAGTATCTGTTGCATATTTTATGTATGCATGATTAGCAACATGCCAGTTAGGATCAAGATCAGTCCATGAAGCAAAATATTTTCTTTCAAATTTTTCCAAAAGTAAAAATTGGTTATTTCAATTTAGGAAATTTAAAAAAAACTTTCTCTGTATCCCCAAAAAATATCAAAATAGAAAAATAAGAAACTAAGACTTATTAAAAATTTTATCACACTTCCAGCTATAACTCCTATAAATGAGCCAAATGCTGGTTTCAATGATTCATTGAAAGATTTATTATTAGTCATTTCTCCAAGTAAAGCACCTAAGAAGGGACCAATAATAATTCCAATAGGTCCAAGAATAACTAAAGCCAGAATAAGTCCAACTGTTGTCCCAATTTGTCCAGATCTTGTTCCCCCTAACTTTTTAACACCTAATATTGGTATCAAATAATCAAGGATTCCAACTGAAACAGCAACAGTAAGTGTTATTAAAATGAAATTCAAGTTAAACTCAACTACAGAAGTTAAGTTTAAAAGCAAAATACCCAGCCAAGCAGTAACCGGGCCAGGTATTATTGGTAAAAAACTTCCAATTATGCCAATTAGACAAAACAGAAAGCCTAATATTAATAAGAATAAATCCAAATTTATTATTCTGAATTAGGAGATTGTTTTTCATAGATAATAGCCCATTTAAATAAACCATCCTCTACTTGAGCATCTATCATTTGAACTGTAGTTACTTCTTCTCCGTCTATAGTTTGAGTTAATGAATGCCCCCCTACTATCCATGTCTGTCCACTAGGCTGACCAATATATGGCATAACCCAGAATACATTCCACTTAGGATCAACTCCAGATTCAAACCACGCGCTTAGAGCTTCTCCATGTGCATCAGGACCTTCTATTCTTGAACCATCAGGAACATCGATTCTAATATCTTCAGCTTCAAGAGATTTAATTGTTTCAATATCCCTATTATTATGAGCATCTATAAATTTCAAGTACATCTCAGTCATTTCATCTGAACCTACTGTAAATGTCTCATTTTCATCTCCTGCCCACATCCCAGAACCTTTTGGTTCTTCAATAGGAGCAGAACATGAAGCTATAAGTATAGCAAAAAGTAATATATATTTTTTCATTTTGAATTTTGTTTAAAGTTGTTAGTTAAATATAGAAAAAGTTAAGCAGAGTTTCTACTAGCATTAATATTTCCATAAAGAGATCTTGTTATCATTTTTTCAAATATTGGTTTTTTTGAATTATCCAATTTATTTGAATCAATTTCATTTACAATTTGCAATGCATATTGCTGAATAGTAATAAGAGGCATTACTATTTCCTCTCTTGTTTCGATTGATAGTTTATTTGCAGGTTCATTTTCCATCAAATTTTTAAAATTTGAAATCTTTAAAAGCATCTTTTTTGTAAGCAGGTATTCTTCATGAATTAATTTCCAGAATTCACCAAACTCTTCATCTTTACTCATATAAGATGTTAATTCAAAGAATGATTTTGTAAGACTCATCATGCTATTTGAGACAAGTGCTCTGAAAAATGGTACTTCACTATAAAGGTCTTTTACATCCTTAATTTTATTTTTTTTATAGAAATAATTTATCGATGTTCCTAAACCGTAAAAACCTGGGACATTCTGCTTAAGTTGGTTCCAACCTCCAACAAATGGAATCGCTCGTAATTTATCGAAATCAAATTCTTCATCTTTATTTCCTCTTTTAGAAGGTCTACTTCCTATGTTTGCTTTCGAGTAATATTTAATAGTACTCATTTTATCAAGGTATGGTATAAATTTAGGGTGGTTTTTAAAATCACTATAATGTTGAAAACTTAATGATGAAAGCTTTTCAATGGTTTGTCTATTTTTTCTATTAAATACTTCTTTGTTAGATAAAATTCTATTTTTTATTCCCGAGCTAATAAGTTGCTCCATATTATATTGGGACGATTCAATTGTCCCAAAATTTGAACTTATTGTTTGACCTTGTACTGTTAACTGAATTTGATCTGATTCAATAAAATCTCCTAGTGAACTATAAAATTGATGTGTATTACCTCCTCCTCTAGCAGGTGGGCCCCCTCTTCCATCAAAGAATATTACCTTCACACCAAACTTTCTAGAAACTTTTGTTAATGATTCCTTAGCTTTTAAGATACTCCAGTTTGCAGTTAGGTAACCCCCATCCTTAGTTCCATCTGAAAAACCAAGCATAATTGTTTGTACATTATTTCTGTTTTTTAAATGTTGTCTATATAATTTATTAGCATATACCTTTTGCATAATATCCGATGAATTTTCTAAATCTGAAACAGATTCAAATAAAGGAACTACATCAACCAAAAATCCATCACCTAATACTAACCTAATCATTGTAAATATTTCAAAAATATTTATGGCAGATTTATTATTACTGATAATGTATCTATGGCAGCCCTTTTCACCATTTGATTTTTGAATTTTTTTAATTAGCTCTATAGATTCAATTGTGGATTTAGTAGAGCTATCCTTAATATTTTTAGAATTTATTTTTGTAGTTAATTTTGATAAACTAGTTTCTTTTTTCTCTTCATTTAGTTTATCATAGGTAGAAGCTAATTCGTTTTTAAAAAATTTATTTAAAACTTCACTAAATACACTTGAATGTATTCTTGAATCTTGTCTTATATCGAGGGTAGCAAAATGATAACCAAAAATATTTACTTTATCTATTAAATCATCCAGATCATCAATAAATAATGACTTGTGCTCATCTACAAGTGTATTTCTAATAAAGGTTAATTTTTCTTTTAGATCTTTTAATTTAATTTTTGGCTCTTTACTTGTCTCGAAGATACTTATCCATAATGAGTCTTCTATTGATATTATTATCTCCTCAATTTTTTTAAATGTTAATTTTCTTCTTAGAGACCTAATATCTCTGTAATAATTTTTTATTATGTCACTCCTAAGTTTTTGAGCTGTTTTAAGAGTTATTTTTGAAGTCACATATGGATTACCATCTCTATCACCACCGGGCCAAAAACCTAAAGATATAATATCATAATGATCAAATTGATTATCAAAAATATTTGACTTAATATATTTAAAAATATTACTTGCAGAGTAATAGAACACATTCTCTAAATACCATGACAGACTTACAGCTTCATCATATGGCGAAGGCTTTTTTTCTTTAAAGAAAGGTGTCTTCCCAAGTTGTGATAGCAAATCTTTTATTTCGCTTAAATTATTTCTTTCAATTGATTCAGCTAAATCAGTTATAATACCAAGAACAGATCCAGGGTAAAATTGTGTTGGGTGAGCAGTTAAAACAGGTCGAATTTTGAATGATTTTAAATATTTTTTAAGTTCAGTTTTTTTATTGGATGACTCAACTTGCTCTTTAAGATTTCTAAGCGTTCCAAATCCATTTATATTATTAACCATTGTAAATGAGGCATCCTCAATTGCATCAAATAAAACTACTTGTCTCTCTACATACTGAATAAATCTAAATAATAGAGAAATTTTATTATCCTCATTGTAGTTATCGCAATACTTTTGAAAGAACTGTTCTACTATTGTTCTGGGATCGAGTTTTTTTGAATAGCCAGATTTACAAAATTCACTAAAAACAGGGAGTAGATTACCTGTCTCAGATATGCTTTCATACGGAAGTGTAGCAAAAATACTATTATATATATGAAAACGAGATAATACTTGTTCTTGAAATCTCTCCTTCTTATTAAGCTTCAGCATTAAATTGATTTATTTAATACAAAGTTAATACATGAAACGTAATAATTTAAAAAATCAGTCTAAGTATAAGAGTGAATATTAAATCTGATATAAATTAAAGTCAGAAAGACTGGAGTTTCTTTGGTCATTAAAATCAAATAACAAGAAGAAACCTCCACCACCTGATCCACAAAGTTTCATATAATATGAATCACTTTTAAGTCCATTTTCCCAAATATTTATTAATTGATTTGGAATCATTTCCTTAAAATTATTGAGCGTACTTTCTGACAATTGTTTTAAAGAGTCTCTAAATAAATCTGAACCATTAAGAAGATATTCAATACACTCGTTAGTATTAATAATGTATTTATTGTCAAAGAAATATTTAAATTCACTTTCATTCATTTTATTTTGAAATACCTCAATCATTTTCTTTGTTGAAGAGTTTATTTTACTATCCATTATAGAAACTGTAAAGTTTTTATAATGAATTTTATCTATCAATTTAATTTGCTTATTGGAATAGAATATTGGACTATTAAACAGTGAAACAGATGGGTCAAGACCAGAAGACTTTCCATGAAATTTTGATTCAATAATTGACAATAGATTTTTTATCTCTTCGACATTTAAATTAACATTATCTTTTTTTTTATATGAATCAAAAACTGATGCAATAAGAGCACCACTGCTTCCTAAACCTGAAGCAATAGGTATGCTACTAACAAAGTGTAACCCTCTATCTATGTCATTTTTAAACAAATTAAAATCAATTTTATCTTTAATGTCTAAATCAGTCATAAATTCATATAACTGGAGAATATTAGAATTTGAAATCTTCTCTTCATGATTTAAAAAATCTGATTTATTTAAATAACCATAAAATTTTTCAAAAGGAATGGATAATGCATCAGAGTTTGATAAAACTCCATATTCGCCAAATAGTAAAACTTTTGAATAAAACTTTTTATTATCCATTATCTGATTTTTGTAGCACCATTTCCTAAATGATCATGAATACAAGATTTAGACTTGCATAATACAAGAAGTTCATCATCTATAAATTTTGTTATTATTTCAGTCTCAGATTTAGGGTATAATAAATGGACATTTGAACCAGCATCTAATGTAAAGCTTAAATGAAGTTTAGTCTCTCTCCTAAATTCCAACACTTTATAAATTGCTTCTAGAGTATTTGGCTTCATAAGTATATAGTATGGATCTGATGACAACATTAATGAGTGAATCATCAATGCTTCTGATTCAGTAATACTAATGAAGTCATTTAACTCACCTGATTTTAAAATATCTTTTAGTCTTTCAGTATTATTTTTTGCAATTTCAAATCTTTTTTTAGAAAAAGGGTTCTTATTCATTAACTCATGTCCTAAAGAACTTGAAATCACTTTCTGACCAGGATCAATTATCAATATTGTATTATTATAATCATGAAATATTTTATCAACTTCATGTGAAATATTCACAGCATATAAATCTGAACTTTCTTTAAAAGCATCTGTTTTCCCCCATAGTGTTACTGGACCTTCAATACTCCTAGATGCACTTCCGGATCCAAGTCTAGATATAAATGATTTCTTTCTAAGATTAAAATTATTATCATTACTTGTAATCTGAGATTCAATATCTACTAAACATGATGCCAAAGCTGACATAGAAGATGCAGAAGATGCAATTCCACTGCTATGTGGAAAATTATTTTTTGAGTTTATATATAAATCATGATTTTTTAGAAATCCAAAATACTTATCAATACTTTTAATAAAAGCATTTACTTTTTTTTCAAAATCTTGATTTTCCTTTCCATCAAATGTGAAATGTATTTCATTTTGAGTATTTTTTTTTGGCTTAAATTCAACTACAGTATTGGTATAGCACTGAGATAAAGTAAAACTAATAGATGGATTTTGAGGTATTTGATTTTGTTTTTTACCCCAATACTTAACAAGAGCAATATTACTTGGAGAGTTCCACTCAACTATTCCACTAGACTCAAAACTATCAGAACAAACAAAATCCTGCTCAACCATTTAAATATTGTTAAAAATCCTTTAAATATAATAAAGATAAACTCCAGGATGAATATTATTTGTTTAATTTGGATTTCCTAAAAGTAAATTTATTTGAAAAAGTCAGCTTTTAAATTCAGTTCTTTTGAAGAACCTACCCTATCACCATTTGAAAAGCTATTTAATGTTTTTAAAGAGCTAATAATTCATACATCTGGTGATTTTGACGAAGCTATTGAATGGCTCAGAGAACTTGATAAAGAATATAAACTTACCGATGAAAATTATACAATTGATGATTTCGTTAATGATCTTTTAAAAAAAGGATATATAAGAAAAGAGATTTCAGCAAATGGAGATAGTATAAAGATTAGCTCTAAAACAGAGAGACTTCTAAGGAAGCATGTACTCAAACACTTATTTGGAAACCTTAAAAAAACAAAAAAAGGTAATCATAAGACAAAATATTCATCTTCTGGAAGTGATGAAAATTTAAATATTAAAGATTTCGAATTTGGTGACCCGCTTGATAGAATTTTGTTAACTGAAAGTCTAAAAAATGCTATAATATCTTCAGGTGAAAATGATTTAAGTCTAAAGAAAGATGATTTAGTTGTTTGGAATTCAAATCATAATTCACAGATGAGTACAGTACTTATGATTGATATAAGTCACAGCATGATCCTTTATGGTGAAGATAGGATCACACCAGCAAAAAAGGTTGCTATGGCATTGGTTGAATATATTAAAACCAAATTTCCAAAAGATACTATTGATATTTTATCATTTGGAGATGAGGCAAGACCAATAAGTATCAAAGACCTCCCATATTTAAAGGTGGGTCCTTATCACACTAACACAGTTGCTGGTCTTGATCTAGCTTTTGATATTCTTAGAAAGAGAAAAAATAATAACAAACAGATATTTATGATAACTGACGGAAAACCTAGTTGTATGTTTACAAAAGATGGCTTTTACAAGAATAGTGCTGGACTTGATGACTTCATCTTGGATCAATGCTATAATAGGGCAAGACAAGCAAAAAAGAATAATATTCCAATAACTACTTTTATGATCGCTAGTGATCCATATCTTCAGACATTTGTAAAAAAATTCTCTGAAGTAAATAACGGTAAAGCATTTTACACAGGTCTTGACGGATTGAGTGAAATGATTTTTGAAGATTATGATAAAAATAGAAGACAAAAATTGAGATAATGAAAAAACCTAAACACAAAACAATAGGAGAATTAAAAAAGAGTGGTTACCATTCAAAAACTTTGAACCAAGAAATAACTGATAATCTTAGGTCAAATTTGCTAAATGGAAAAAATGTTTTTTCCTCATTAATTGGGTATGAGGAAACAGTTATTCCAAGTGTAGAAAGGGCATTTTTATCCAATCATAGTATTAATCTTCTTGGTCTAAGAGGTCAAGCAAAAACAAAACTTGCTAGAACTTGTATAGAACTATTAGACGAGTGGATTCCTATTGTTAAAGATTCTGATACAAATGATGATCCTTTGAATCCAATCTTCAAAAGTTCTTTAGAAAAAATAAAATCAGATGGAGATAATACAGAGATTGACTGGATTCATAAGAGTGAAAGATTTTACGAAAAACTTGCAACGCCTGATGTGACTGTTTCTGATCTAATAGGTGATATAGATCCCATCAAAGCTACTAATCTCAAGTTATCCTATTCTGATGAAGAGGTAATTCATTTTGGTTTAATACCTAGAGCTCACAGATGTATTTTTGTTTTAAATGAGCTACCGGATCTTCAACCGAGAATTCAAGTTTCTTTATTCTCAATCCTTGAAGAAAAAGAAATACAAATAAGAGGATTTAAGGTTAGGCTTCCCCTTGATATACAATTTATTTTCACCTCTAACCCAGAGGATTATACAAACAGAGGAAGTATTGTTACACCATTAAAAGATAGAATTGGTTCTCAGATTTTAACTCATTACCCTGAATCTGTAGATATTGCAAAAACAATTACAAGTCAAGAGTCAAAATTGAATTCTGAAACTATTTCAAAGATACATATACCAGAGATTGCAAGAGATATTATTGAACAAGTATCTTTCGAAGCAAGAGAGAGTGAATTGGTAGACAAAAAAAGTGGAGTAAGTGCTAGAATGAGTATTACTAGTCTACAAAACCTAGTTAGCTCAGCAGAAAGAAGAATGTTAATCAATAAAGAAGAAACAACTTCAATTAGAATGTCTGATTTTAACTCAGTCATCTCCTCAATAAATGGTAAAGTTGAGCTTGTTTATGAAGGAGAGGAAGAAGGAGCTGAGCAGGTTTCTTATAATTTAATTTCAGATGCCGTAAAGACATTATTTATAAAATATTTTCCAAAAATTGAGAAACTCACAAAACCAGATGAAATATCAGTTTATGATTCTATTTTAGAATGGTTTACAGTCAATCAAGTAGTTCTTAGAGATGATTTAAGTAATAAGGATTACGAATCAATTCTTAATAAAGTTAAAGATGCAGATTCACTATTAAACAAATTTATTCCAGACATTGATAAAAGGGATAAACTTTTCTTTATTGAATTCTTATTATGGGGACTTGAAAGTTTTAATAAGTTAACTATTATGAGGACTAATAACGGAGTTGAATTTAAGGACCCATTTAATAACTTCATTAATAAGATCTAATCAATCTTTTTAATTTGAGACTTTTTGGCTTCTTTTTTTGATCCATCAAATCCTTCCACACCACTTACAGTTGTGTATTTGAGAATGTTCTTTTTACCTGGATTTAACTTAGCATAAGCACTATGACACATTACTGCTGCTTCATGAAAACCAGAAAGTATTAATTTGAGTTTTCCAGGGTATGTATTAACGTCGCCAATAGCATAAATACCATCAATGTTAGTCTGATAATCCAAACTATTATTAACTTTTATTGCATTGTTTTCAATATTAAGTCCCCAATCTTTAATTGGTCCAAGCCTTGGGATAAGTCCAAATAAAGGAATAAAATAGTCCACATTAAAAGTTTCAGTCTTTCCATCCATATCAATAGAAACAGAGCTTAAATATTTGTCGCCATGAAGTTGAGTAACTTGGCCAGGAGTTATCACATCAATTTTTCCAGAATTTTTTAATTCTTGAACCTTTGTTACAGATTCATCAGCTCCCCTAAATTCATTTCTTCTATGAACTAAAGTTATTTTTTTAGCAACTTTAGACAAGTGTATTGTCCAATCAAGAGCAGAGTCACCACCACCTGCAATTAAAACATTTTTATCACGAAAATCATCAGGATTCTTAATCATGTAGAGAACACCATTTTCTTCATAATCAGATATATTAGAAATATTTGGTTTTCTAGGAGTAAAGGTTCCAAGGCCTCCAGCTATTGCTATAATTCGAGTATTTATTTTAGTCTTCTTGTCCGTTGAAACAATGAATGATCCATCATTAAGCTTTTCAATTCCTTCAGCAGTCTCACCTAGAGTATATGAGGGAGAAAAAGGCTTAATCTGTTCTAGAAGATTTTCAATTAAGTCACCTGCGATTATCTCTGTATATCCTGGAATATCATAGATAGGTTTTTTTGGATATAATTCAATAAGCTGACCTCCTGGCTGAGTAAGAGAATCAAGAATATGGCATTTCATCTTTAACAGACCAGCTTCAAATACTGCAAATAATCCTGTAGGGCCAGCACCAATAATTAATATATCAGTTTTTATCATTCAGAAAGAGGAAGTACAGATTCAACAACTTCAATTTCGGGTGCGTACTTTTTAATTGTTGTCTCAACACCATTTTTTAGAGTCATTTGATTCACTTTACAATCAGCACAAGCACCATGAAGTTTGACCTTGACTTTTTTGCCACTAATTGAAGAGAGTGAAATATCACCACCATCCTGAACTAAATATGGCCTAATTTCATTTAATGCTTCTAAGATTTTATTTTCAAGTTTAGTCATTATTTTTTAACTGCTGAACATCCAACTAAGTTAGTGATTTCTACAATTTTAGTAGGAGGTAATTCTTTATTTCTTTTTAATAATTGCTCAACTACATTTTTTGAAATATTATCAAATATTTCTGAAACTTCAGTAGATTCTTGAAGTGAACCTGGTCTTCCAAAGTCAGATGCTTCTCTTAGACTTTTAATTAGGGGTATCTCTCCTAGAAAATTGATATTTAAGTCCTTTGAAAGATATTTTACTCCAGCCTCTCCAAAAATATAATGTTTGACTTCAGAGTCATCTGTTTTAAAATATGCCATGTTCTCAACCAGTCCAAGAATTGGAACTGATATACTTTCCTGTTGGAACATTTTAATTCCTCTTCTAGCATCTGCAAGAGCTACATTCTGAGGAGTACTGACAATAATAGATCCTGTAATTGGAAGTGATTGAACAAGGCTTAGATGAATATCACCAGTGCCTGGAGGAAGATCTAAAAATAGAAAATCAAGATCACCCCAATTAGTGTCAAAAATCATTTGGTTTAAAGCTTTGGAAGCCATAGGGCCTCGCCAGACAACAGCCTGGTCAAGCTTTGTAAAAAAGCCAATTGACATAATTTTTACACCATAACTTTCAATTGGTTCGATCTTTGACTCATCATTAACTTTTATCGACTTAGGGACATATCCTTCAACATCCATCATTGTTGGGACTGAAGGACCATAAATATCTGCATCTAATATTCCTACTTTACATCCTTTTTTTGCAAGAGAGGTAGCAAGATTAATTGTTAAAGTAGATTTACCTACTCCACCTTTTGCTGATGAAACTGCAATAATTGAGTCAACACCAGAAATTTTTTTTGATTGTGATGAGATTTTAGCTGGTGCCTTTTCAATTTTAGAGTTGATATTTATCTTAGCTTTTTCATAAATCTCATTATGAATAATTTTCATAATATCTACCTCAAGCTTTTTTCTTGCCTGAAGAGTTGGATTACTTAATGATAGATCAATATCAATTTGATCACCAAAAACTTGAATATTTTTTAAAGCTCCAGATGAAACTATGTTATCATCTGAACCTGATATACTAATTTTTTCAAGAATCTTTGAAATATTTTTTTTTGATAGCTTCATAAAACTTAGTACAAATATACTAGTAAGTAATAACTTAAAAAACCTAAGAAAATACTAATTATTTAGGGGTCCAAATCTTTTGTTCAAAATCTAATACTTTATCATCTTCTACCATTATTCCTTCACTCTCCAATAATTGTCGCATTAATTCAAAACCTCTAAAATGATGTTTACCTGTTAAAAGTCCATTTCTATTTACAACTCTATGAGCAGGTATTGAAGAATCACTATGACTAGCATTTAATGCCCAACCAACTGTTCGTGCACTTGAAGAAGATCCTAGGTGCTTTGCAATTAAGCCATAAGTTGTAACTTTTCCATAGGGTATTCTTTTAACTACATGATAAACTCTTTGAAAAAAATCATCTTTTTTCATTTACTATAAACAAAGAATTTAAGAGTTAGATTTTTGAAGTGTAAAGGAAAATTCAGTGCCAACACCAACCGTACTCTCAACAAATATTTGTTCTTGATGAGCTTCAATTATATGCTTAACAATTGAAAGGCCTAAACCAGATCCACCTTTTTTTCTAGAACGATTTTTATCAATTCGATAAAATCTCTCAAAAAGTCTAGGAAGATGATGTTCGTCAATACCTTCACCATTGTCAGAGACTTTTACTAATATCTTATCTTTATTAAAATCTTCAACAGAAACTTTAGTAAAACCATTTTTTATACCATATTTCAATGAATTAACAACAAGATTAGTTAGAACTTGCAATATTCTTTCTTGATCAGCATTAACAAAAATTGGCTCTGAATAATCTTTATCATAGTTTAGAGAAATAGTATTTTTTTCAGACTCAAATTCCATTAATTCAAATACATTATCAATTAAATCAAAAACATTAAAGTCTGATTTGTCAACAGTTTTAATACCTGATTCAAATTGTGTAATGAGGTCTAGATCTTTAACAATTGCAATTAATCTTTCAACCCCTTTTGCAGCTCTTTTTAGATATTTATCTCTAACTTTCTTATCTCTAATCGCTCCCTCAACAAGAGTAAGAATATAACCCTGTATCGTAAATAGAGGAGTTTTTAGTTCATGAGAAATATTTCCAAGGAATTCTCTTCTGTAGCTTTCTTGATCCTTTAAAACATTTATTTCAGAGGTCCTCTCTCTAGCTTTATTAATCAAATCAATAGTTAATTTTTCAAGATTTTTTCCATCATAACTATCTTTAAGAATTTCTTCATTCAACTCGTCTAAAACTTTCCTAACTCCTGTTTCAATATAGATTCTTATATATATTTCAAGGGTATAACGTATTATAAAAAAAAGAATTAAATAGTATGCAATAGAAAGGAGTAACTGGTTAAGTCCTTCAAAATTTGATGGTACAATTAAGTGAAAAAATAAAAAATCTAAGAGAAATGCACATAAAGTTAAGATTAGAGAGGCTCTGAAAGCTTGTGGATTATATGAAAGCTTAAAAATAGAAGGCATTATTCAATAACAAACTTATATCCTACACCCTTAACAGTTTTAAAATACTTATCCCCTACTTTTTCTCTTAATTTTCTTATATGTACATCAATTGTTCTATCTCCAACAACAACTTCACTTCCCCAGACTGTCTCCATTATTTTTTCTCTTTTAAAAACTTTATCAGGTTTAGAAGCAAGAAGATGAAGTAATTCGAATTCCTTTCTTGGAAGATTTAATACACTATCTGATATATAAACTTTATACTTTTCCCTATCTATTTTAATATCATCAAATACTATTTCGTTAATATCATTGGCAATAACTTTTTTTAATCTTCTTAGAAGACCTTTAACTTTAGATACAAGCACTTTAGGTTTCACAGGTTTAGTAATATAATCATCAGCTCCTGCTTCATAGGCAGCAACATGGGAGTAGTCTTCTCCTCTTGCGGTAAGAAACATAATTATTGTATCATTAAATTTTTCGTCAGACCTAAGTTTTTCACAGGCTTCAATTCCATCCATGTTAGGCATCATCACATCCATAATTATTAAGTTTGGACTAATATTGTAGGCAATTTCAATTGCAGACTTTCCATCAGCTGCAGTTGAAACATTATATCCTTCGTTTGACAAATTATATTTCAGAATTTCTAAAATATCTGGCTCATCATCAACACACAGTATTTTTATATCAGACTTTTTCATAATTACCTCAATGTAGTGAATTAATTAATTTAAATGTAAATTGAAAAAAAAATTAATTTTTATGAAATGATTACTTAACAATAACTAAATAATAATTTTTTCTTCCCCTTTGAAGAAGAAGGTATTTATTGTTAATTAAATCTTTATTTGAGACTACAGTATTTTCAGATACTTTGATTTTATTTACAGAAATAGAATTTTCTTTTATAGATCTTCTGGCCTCACCCATTGATTTTAAAAAATTGGTATCCTTTGCCAACAAAAAATCAATATTTATTCCTTTAGCAAGTTCTTTAGAACTAATTGATGAGCTAGGTACACCATCAAAAATCTCATTAAAAGTATTCTCATCTAATGATTCCAAATCTTCTTTACTTGATTTGCCAAAAAGGACTTTAGATGCTTTAACTGCATTCTTCAAATCATCTTCACTATGAACCATTGATGTGATAGAGTCTGCAATCTTGTTCTGAAGAAGTCTTTTTGATTTATCTTTTTGGTGTTCATCAATTAAATCTTCAACTTCTTGCTTACTAAGAAAAGTAAAAACTTTAATGTAATTAACTGCATCTTCATCAGATATATTTAGCCAATACTGATAGAACTTATAAACAGATGTTTTTTCTTTATCTAGCCAAATATTACCCCCCTCTGACTTACCAAATTTTGATCCATCTGATTTTTTAATTAGAGGGCAAGTCATAGCAAAAACCTTCTTGTTTTCTTTTCTTCTAATCAACTCGGTTCCTGTAGTTATATTTCCCCATTGATCGCTTCCTCCCATTTGTAACATACAGTTCATTTCTTTATATAAATGCAGAAAATCATAGCCTTGAATAAGTTGATAGGTAAATTCAGTGAAGGACATTCCTTGAGTTGTATCTTTTGAAATTCTTTTTTTAACTGACTCTTTAGCCATCATGTAATTAACTGTTATATGTTTACCAATATCTCTGGAAAAATCTATTATAGAGAATTTTTTCATCCAGTTATAATTATTGACTAAAATGGCTTTGTTAGGTTTTTTTGATTTAAAATCTAAAAATTTTTCAAATTGTTTAGTTAATTTTTTTTCATTGTAATCTAAGACCTTCTTATCAAGTAAATTTCTTTCATCAGATTTACCAGAGGGGTCTCCGATCATTCCAGTTGCCCCTCCTAATAAAACTATTGGTGTATGACCAGAATTCTGGAAATGTTTTAGTATAAAAATTGGAACTAAACTTCCAATATGGAGAGAGTCAGAAGTTGGATCAAATCCAATATAACCAATTGTTTTATTTTTCTCTAAATGTTTTTCAGTTCCAGGAATTACATCATGTAGCATTCCCCTCCATTTCAATTCTTCTATAAAATCTTTCATTAATTAATATTTTTTAAACTATCAATAGACTTTATAATTCTTCGCTTAACATTTGAGTATATTTCATATTGTATTTTAGGATATCTTGAATAGTACAACTCACTTTCATAAAACTGAATGCTATCAATATTATATTTTTTGTAAATTAATTCGTCTCCTACAATGCTTTTGTCAATTTTATAATCAAGACCACTTGATGAGTTTAAAATTACAATATCAAAAATAATATTTTCCATTTTTTTCTTACTAATTAAATTATTAGGAATATCATCAGAACACCCAAAAAATAAAGTAATAAGTATCAAGATATATTTTTTCATCGGTCAAACACAAGTTTTTTACCATTTGGAGTTTCATTTACTACTCCATTGGAATATACAACTCTTCCATTTAAAATAGTTGAATGAATGGATGAGCTAAAAGTTACACCTTCAAAAGGTGACCACCCACATTTATAAAGTAGTGATTTTTTTGAGACTAAAGTTGGAGAATTAGGATCTACTAGCACAATATCTGCATAATATCCCTCTTTTATAAAACCTCTTTTTTTAATTTTAAAAATCTTTGATGGGTTGTGAGCAATTTTTTCTACAATTTTTTCAATGCTTACTCCATGCTTTGGTGATTCCTCAAGTAAGGATAAAATTGTATGTTGAACCATAGGTCCTCCAGAAGGACAGTTAAAGTAAGTATTTTCTTTCTCAATTTCTGTATGAGGTGCATGATCTGAAGCTATGATGTCTATCTTGTCCTCTTTTATTGCATTCCAGAGTGCATCTTTATCACTTTGAGATTTTATGGCTGGATTCCATTTAATTTTTGATCCCAGTTTTTTATAGTCTTTATCTGTAAACCATAAATGATGAGCACAAACTTCAGCAGTTAATTTCTTTTCTTCAACAGGTAGTTTGTTGTCAAATAGATCAAGTTCTTTTCTTGTTGAAATATGAAAGACATTTAGCCTAGCTCCAGTTTTTTTAGCTAGATCAACGGCATATTTTGAACTTTTATAACATGCCTCTTCGCTTCTAATCTTGGGGTGTAACTCCATAGGAACATTTTCGCCATAGATTTCTTTATATTTTTTAGAGTTATTTCTAATTGTTTGCTCATCTTCACAATGAGCAGATATTGGCAGAGATGTTGATGAAAAAATTTTTTCTATAGAGTTTAAATTATCTATTAACATTTTTCCAGTTGATGAGCCAAGAAACAGTTTTATACCAGCAACTTCAGTAGGGTCTATTTTTTTAATTTCATCTAGGTTATCATTTGTACCTCCAAACATAAAAGAGAAATTAGAGTATGAATTTATTGATGCAATACTTATCTTTTTATTGAACTCCTCAACTGTTGTAGTATTAGGACTTGTGTTTGGCATTTCTATATATGAAGTAACACCTCCT
Source organism: uncultured Bacteroidota bacterium (assembly GCA_902558025.1). GTDB lineage: Bacteria > Bacteroidota > Bacteroidia > Flavobacteriales > Flavobacteriaceae > Marisimplicoccus. Next base: position 67,419 of record CACECH010000002.1, read on the forward strand.
GCAATAGCAGCTTTCGATTCAGATAAAATATTTCCCTTATGTGTAAGTCCAGGTTCTCTAAAATGCACTTGATCATCAATCATTCCAGGAATAAGAATTAATCCATGAGCGTCAATTACTTGAGTATCTGAATCAACCTGTATCTTTTTGGATATCGAGGTTATTAAATCACCTTTGATTAGTATATCTTCACTTAATCTATTTCCTTCGTTAATTACGGTTGCATTTTTTATTAATAGTTTACCCATTCTACTTAAAAAAAGAATTAATTTTTAATTTAATTACTCCAAAAATTGCCTCAAAAATTATACTCTGATTCATTTTTGATTTACCTAATTTTCTATTTACAAAAATTATTTGATGCTCTTTTAATTTAAAATTTTTTTTCCAAAGTTTAAATTTCATTTCAATTTGAAATGCATATCCATTAAATTTTATTTTACTTAATTCAATTGAATTTAGTGCATTTTTAGTATAACCAACAAAACCTGATGTTGCATCTTTTATAGGCATACCAGTAATTATCCTAACATATAAGTTTGCAAAATAAGAAAGAAAGATTCTGAATAAAGGCCAATTAACAACACTTACCCCATTAATATATCGAGATCCTACAACAACATCATATTTATTTTGACTTAATTGAATTTTTAGGTTCTTAATCTCATTTGGGTCATGTGACATATCAGCGTCCATCTCAAATATATAAGAATAGTTGTTTTTTAGTGCCCATTTAAATCCTGCCTTATATGCAGAACCTAGTCCAGATTTTTTGTCTCTTTTTATAAGGAATACTTTGTTATTATAAATATTTTTTTGATTTTCAACTATTTTAGATGTTCCATCAGGAGAGTTATCATCTATTACAAGAATATCATTTTTATCCTCTAGATCCATTACCTTCTTAATAACAGTTTCAATATTTTCTGCTTCATTGTATGTAGGTATAATAATTAAACTATTGTATTTCATTATTTATAGTAGTTATTCTATAATTTTGTTTTAAATATGATTCAAAATCAAGCTTTAAGCAGTTTATTTATTCTAATTTTATTATTGGTATTTTATTTATTTCAAATATTTCAAAGAGTAAAATTAGTTTATTTATTTAGAAGTTTTGGTTATCACTTTCGTAATATTCTCTTACCATATAATTCTGATGACCTTAGTGTTTCAAGCTCAGGAACATCAGTAATTAATTATTTTCACTATTTCTATATATTCTTTTTTTTACTAATTAATGGTGTGATTGTATCATATTATGGAGCTTGGGTTGAAGATGGAGGCCTTAAGTTAAATAAAATTAGTTATGATTTATTCATGAGTTATTTTAAATTTAATTCACTCATATTAATTACTCTTTTCATAAGATTTCTTTTAATCAGATTTGTTTTAGAGTTATTTATAAACTACAAGCTCAAGTTTCTATTTTATAAAAACTTTATTATAAACATTATTATTGGATTATTGATGTTTATTAATTTTGTAATATATAATTTAAATCCCTCCTACGAAATCAGCTATCTATTTAGTTCATTTTTAGTATTATTTATCCTACATTTTATCTTTCAAACAAAGAACTACTTAAGTTATTTTGTTAAACTTGAGGTTAAGGAAGTAATGTATTTTATTTTGTATCTTTGTGCCTTCAAACTAGCCCCTTGGATATGGCTATATTCTGTTACTCCAATAAAATAAGTATATATGAGTATTAAAAGTGTTCTTATTTCTCAACCTGAACCTACTAATGGTAATTCTCCTTACTCTAGACTAAATAGAAAGTTTAAGATCAAAGTTGATTACAGACCATTTATTCATGTCGAAGGTTTAACTGCAAAAGAAGTAAGAGCTCAAAAAATTGATTTTTCTAGATTTCATAACATTGTTCTTACTAGTAGAAATGCTGTAGATCACTTTTTTAGAATTACTGAAGAAATGAGATTTAAAGTTCCAGATCAGACAAAATATTTTTGTCAATCTGAAGCAGTAGCTTATTATCTTCAAAAATATGTGGTTTACAGAAAACGTAAAATATATGTAGGAAATAACAGTTTTAAAGATCTAGAAGCAACATTTGTTAAATTTCATAAAGAAAATTTTTTAGTTCCAAGTTCTGGTAGCCTTAATCCAGATATAGCAAATACCCTTGATTCATTTAATATTTCATGGCAGAGAGCACAACTTTTTAAAACTGTAGTTTCAGATTTATCTGATTTAAGTGACGTTTACTATGATGTACTTGTTTTCTTTAGTCCTTTGGGTATAGAATCCTTGTTTGAAAATTTTCCTGATTTTAAACAAAATAAAACTCTTATTGCTGTTTACGGAAATACAACTAAAGAGGCTGCAGTTGGTAAAAATCTTAGAATTGATATTAAGGCACCCACAGAAGTGGCTCCATCAATGGCAATGGCAATTGAAAAATATATAAAAGGTTAATTTCTTCTACCAAACCTCATCCATATATATACTAGATTAGCAATTGATGCTAGAGCAGCTACAACATATGTACCTGCTGCCCATTTGAGAGCTTCTTTAGATTGGACTAGTTCTCTTTGATTTACAATTCTTTTTCTTTCAAGCCAATAAATAGCTCTTTTACTGGCATCAAATTCAACAGGAAGGGTTACTAGACTAAATAATGTTCCAGAAGCAAAACCAAATATTCCAATACTAACTGCAGTTTGACCTAACACAGGAGACGTTTGCATTAAAACAACTCCTAAAAATAAAACCCAAATTGCAAGATTTGATGTGACACCTACCATTGGGACTAAAATAGATCTCATTCTCAACCACTCATATCCTTTAGCATGTTGAACAGCATGTCCACATTCATGAGCAGCAACAGCAGCAGCTGCAGCATTTCTTTCATTATAAACACTCTGACTTAGGTTCACAGTTTTCTTTTGAGGATTATAATGATCTGTTAACTGCCCTTTTACTGAAATTACTTTGACATCAAAAATACCATGATCGCTTAACATTTTTTCAGCAATTTCTTTACCAGAGAGATTTGCTGATAATGTTTGTTGAGAGAATTTTTTAAATTTTGTTTTTAACTTATTTGATACGTAAAAACTAAGTAATAAAAATGGTAAAACAACTAGGTAATAATTTAAATCATATAAAAGATATTCCATAATAATTTTTTAATAAAATTATATAAACAGTTTAATTGAAAAAAATATTATCAATTTTTTAACTTAAAAATAATAACAAAGAGTTGAAGAACAGCAGTAACACTGTTAGCTACAATAATTGCAATGCTACCTATAAAAACTCCATATACAAACCATAGCAGAACACCAACAAACATTGTCAAGTACATCGTAAGGGAAACACCTTGAGCTTTCTTCTCTTTATATATTTTATAAACTTGAGGGATGAATGCTGAAGTTGTAAGAATTGCAGCCATAATTCCAATTGATTCATGAAATGGATCTATCATAAAACTATATTAATGATTTTACCAGGGACTACAATCACTTTCTTTGGTATTGTATTGTTTAGGATTGATATTGTTTTTTCATTAGACAAGACAATTTTTTCAATTTCATAAGCATCTAATTCCAAAGGTAAGTTTATGGTAAATTTTGTTTTGCCGTTAAAAGAAACTGGATAATTCTTTTCAGATTCAATTAAGTATTTTTTGTCAAATTCAGGGTATTTTTCATCAATTATTGATTCTGTGTTTCCAATTTGACTCCAAAGTTCCTCAGCAAAATGAGGAGCGAAAGGAGAAATTAAAACAAGTAATTGCTCAAGTATTAACCTGTTGTTACATTTTAATGCACTAAGTTCATTAATACAAATCATAAATGAACTTATACATGTATTTAGACTTAGTTTTTCAATGTCTTCAGTAATCTTTTTAATTGTTTTATGTAGTGATTTTAAAGATTCCTCTGAAGGTATATCTTCAGTTAAAGTTATTTTATCATCTTCAAAGAAAAGATTCCAAAACCTTTTCAAAAAAGAATAAACTCCAGAGATACCTCTTGTATCCCATGGTTTAGACTGTTCAATTGGTCCTAAGAACATTTCATACATCCTTAATGTATCAGCTCCATATTGATCACATATTTCATCAGGATTCACGACATTAAATTTTGATTTAGACATTTTTTCTTGCTCTCTAATACACTCAAATTTTCCATTATCAAAATGAAAAGAAGCATTATTAAAATCTTTATCTTCTTTTTTTAAAACATCTATTTCAACTTCGTTTTCTGTATTTACATATTTAATGTCAATCCTTATTCTATCAACCTCTATATTATTAATTAAATTTTTTGAGAAATATTCTGAAGTACCTGACTTACGATAAATAAATGCAGAGTTACCAAGAATCATACCTTGGTTAACAAGCTTTTTAGCATATTCATCTTTTTGGAGAAAATCTAGATCAAATAAAAATTTTTGATAAAATCTTGAATAAAGTAAATGTCCAGTAGCATGTTCACTTCCTCCAAAATAAACATCAACATCAGACCAATAAGATTGAGAAGCATCAGAAATGAATTCATTATTATTTTTCGGATCCATATACCTGTAGAAATACCATGAGCTTCCAGCCCAACCAGGCATGGTATTAAGTTCTAGTGGAAAAACATTTACATTATCAATTTTACTATTAAGAGTTACCTTTTTATTTTTTTCATCCCAGGCCCATTCATCAGAATTACCTAGAGGCGAATCACCATTTTTTGTTGGTAAAAAATTGTCTACTTCAGGAAGGTTTAATGGAAGATACATTTCTTCTATATTTTTTGGTATATCATTTTTATAGTATATAGGAATTGGCTCACCCCAATATCTTTGCCTACTAAAAATAGCATCTCTAAGTTTATATTGAATTTTTGATTCTCCAATTTTTTTATCTTCAATTTTTTTAATTATAATCTCTAGTGAAGTTTCATAATCATGACCGTTAAGAAATTCTGAGTTGATTAATTTGAATCCTGTCTTTTCAGAAAAAGCTGATTTTGAAATATCAATCTGATCAAAAATATTTGGAATATCTAGTTTAAACTTTTTTGCAAAGTCATAATCTCTCTGATCACCAGCTGGAACTCCCATTACTGCACCAGTTCCATAACTCGCCAGCACATAATCCGAAATCCATATTGGAATTTTTTTACCAGAAAATGGATGGATTGCATAAGATCCAGTAAATACTCCTGATACGGATTTAACATCTGATAGTCTATCTCTTTCAGACTTTACTGAAACTTCATCTAAATAATCTTTAATTTCTTTTCTATTATTTGATAAAGAAATATCATACAAGTCTCCATACTCAGGCGCGATTGTTAAAAATGAAACTCCAAAAACAGTGTCAGGCCTAGTTGTAAAAACTTCAATTTTTTTATCTGAGTTTTCAACTTCGAATTTTAATGAAACACCTTTTGATTTACCAATCCAATTTCTTTGCATTTCTTTTAAAGGTTCTGGCCAGTCAATTTTATTTAAATCCTCTAAAAGTCTATCTGAATATTTACTTATTCTTAGACACCAATGTTTAACTTTTCTTTTTGTTACAGGATATCCACCCCTTTCACTTACTCCATTAATAATCTCATCATTGGCCAACACAGTTCCCAATTCATCACACCAATTAACCTCTCCATCAGTAATATAGGCTAATCTAAAATTCATCAAAATATCTGATTTAATTTTATCGTTAAAATTTTTCCATTCTTCATTTGAAAATGAATAGTCTAGATTTTCTAACTCATTTTTATATAAATTATCACCATCTTTTTCAAAGGAATTAATCAATTCACTAATGTGCTTTGCCTTATTCTCAATCTTACAATAGAAGGAATTAAACATTAACGTAAAGATCCACTGTGTCCATTTATAGTAATTAGGTTCAGAAGTTCTTATTTCTCTTGACCAATCAAATGAAAAACCAATTCTGTCCAGCTGCCTTCTATACATATCAATATTTTCTTGAGTTGTTTTCTTAGGATGCTGGCCTGTTTTTATTGCATATTGCTCTGCCGGCAAACCAAATGAGTCATAGCCTTGAGGATGAAGTACATTAAAACCTTTATGTCTCTTATATCTTGAAAAAATATCACTGGCAATGTATCCAAGAGGATGCCCTACATGAAGACCAGCACCAGATGGATATGGGAACATATCTAAAACATAGTACTTTGGTTTTTCAGAAATACTTACCTGAAAAGTTTTGTTGTCTCTCCAGTATTTCTGCCATTTTTTTTCTATTTCTAGAAAATTGTATTTCACTGAAAATAAATTTTTTACAAAGGAAGAACTTATTTAAATAACATAAAAATTAATTTATTAATTGTTTAGTACTTTTATAAAAATTAAAATGGATTTTAAAAACTTTTATCATAGAAAAAAGTCAACAAATAACCTAATATCACTGTTTGTAATTAATACTATAGTATTATTTTTTCTATCAATAGCTATACTTACTTATTTGAAATCATCTTCGATAGAAAACTATTTTAAAGAAAATGTTACAGTTAGTATTTATCTAAAAAATTCATCTAGAGATAGTGATATCAAGCAAATTAATAAGTTTTTAAATTTAAATGAGAATGTAAAGTCCATTGAGTTTATATCAAAAGAAGATGCAGCGGAATTATTTACAAATGAAATCGGTGAAGAATTTGTTGGTTTTTTAGGTTATAATCCTCTACTAGATTTAATTTCAGTAAGGCTTTTTGGAGAAAAAATCGATATATATAATATTGAAGAGTTTATAGAGAGTCTTGACAATTTTAAATTTATTGAAGAAATTGAATATGATAAACCATTAGTTGAATCTCTAGTTAATAATTTTAAGAAAATTGGAGTATTGATTATTATTACAAGTGTTTTATTTTTTATTACAAGTTTTATTTTAATTAATAATTCTATTAAGATTTCAATATATTCCAAGAGAGATATAATAAAAACAATGCAACTTGTTGGAGCTACTAAAAGTTTTATTAGAAGACCTTTTATTTCAAGCTATGTTAGGATAGGGTTTTACTCATCCCTCATCTCACTGATATTACTATTTATTTCATTATCTCAGGCTAGTCTTGAATTAGACGAAATTGATTTTTTTTCAAATATTAAGGACATCATAATTTTAGTTTCATTTATAATTTTATTTGGAATATTTACATCATATATTAGCTCTTACTTTATCACTCAGAAATATCTAAAATTAAAAATATCAAGATAGCATTGATGAAAAAGAAAAATTTTTTATTTAATAAGAATAGATATAGGCAATTAGTCTTGTCAATTTTAGTTATTGGTATTGGTTTTCTTCTAATGTCAGGAGGAGCTTCAGATGACCCTGAAGTATTTAGTGATGAAATATATAATTTTAGAAGGATTAGACTTGCACCCCTTATTGTAATTACAGGTTTTACTCTTTGCATTTTTACAATTCTTAAAAAATCTAAAAATTAATTTACAATGTTAAATGACTTTATAGAGTCTGTAACACTGGATGATATTACAAATGGTAAGATAATTTTAATTGATAAACCAATTGAATGGACCTCATTCGATGTTGTTAAATATATTCGGAAGAGTATACAAACAAGACTAAAAGTCAAAAAAATAAAGGTTGGACATGCTGGTACACTTGACCCCCTAGCGACTGGTCTGCTAATTGTATGTATTGGAAAAGAAACAAAAAATATTTCTAAATATCAGGACCTTTCAAAAAAATATACTGGTATAATTAAATTGGGTGAGACAACTCCTTCTTATGACAGAGAGACAGAGATAGATGGAACCTACGATTATAATCATATTGACGAAAATAAAGTTTTAGAAATTTCAAAAACGTTTATAGGGAAACAGAAACAATTACCACCAATTTATTCTGCTCTAAAAAAAGATGGTAAAAGAATGTATAAGTATGCCAGAGAAAAAATTGAAATTGAAATTGAACCAAGAGATATTAAAATTTATGATTTTAAAATATTAAATTTCTCTAAACCTTATATTGAATTCATTATTGAATGTTCTAAGGGTACTTATATTAGATCTATTGCTAACGATTATGGACAAAAACTTAATTCAGGATCACATCTTTATGAGTTAAAGAGAATTAGTATTGGAGATTTTTCAATTAGTGACGCTTTAAGATTTAAATAAATTTGAAACATTATAATTATATTTGCTTAATTCCTAAAAAATGAAATACAATCGAATATTACTAAAGTTAAGTGGTGAAGCACTATTAGGAAAAAATTCTTACGGCATAGATAATGATAGGCTTGTTGTTTACGCAGAAGAAATCAAAGAAATTCATAAGCAAGGAGTTGAGATTGCTATTGTAATTGGTGGTGGTAATATTTTTAGAGGATTAAGTGGTTCAAAAGATGGAATAGATAGAGTTCAAGCAGATTACATGGGAATGCTTGCAACAGTTATTAATGGATTAGCTCTTCAAAATGCTTTAGAGAACATAAATATTCCTACAAGACTTCAATCTGCAATAAAAATGGAATCTATAGCAGAACCTTTTATAAAAAGAAAAGCAACTAGACATCTGGAGAAAGGTAGAGTTGTAATTTTTGCATCCGGAACAGGTAATCCATATTTTACAACTGACTCCGCAGCAGTACTTAGAGCAATTGAAATTAATGCTGATGTTATATTAAAAGGGACTAGAGTTGATGGTATTTATAATGAAGATCCTGAAAAAAATAAAGAAGCAATTAAATTTGATGATATTTCTTTTGAAGATACTATAAGTAAAGGATTAAAAATTATGGATACTACTGCTTTTACATTAAGTAAAGAGAATAAGCTTCCAATAATAGTTTTTGACATGAATACAAAAGGTAACTTGACCAAAGTTATTATGGGAGAAAAAATAGGCACAAAAGTTTCTAGTTAAATCAGGTATTATGGAAAACAACCAAGAAATAATAGAAAATGCAGAATTAAATATGATGGCTGCTATTGGTCATTTAGAAGCCGAACTAGCAAAAATCAGAGCCGGTAAGGCAAATCCTGTAATGTTAAAAGGTATTTCAGTCGAGTATTATGGTAATCTAACTCCTTTAAATCAGGTTGCCTCTGTTAGTACACCAAATGCTCAAACTATAAGTATTCAGCCATGGGAAAAGTCAATAATTGATGAAATCGAAAAAAGTATAATTGATTCTAATCTTGGATTTAACCCTGTTAATAATGGGGAGTCTATTCTAATTAATATTCCTCCTTTAACAGAAGAAAGAAGAATAGAACTAACAAAATTTGCAAAATCTGAATCTGAATCTGCAAAAGTGAGTATTCGAAATGCAAGAAAAGATGCAAATAATAAAATTAAAGCTCTAGAAATTTCTGATGACTTGAAATCTAATCTAGAAGTAGATTCTCAAGATCTTACTGATAAATATATAAACAAGGTAGAGGAAATGTTCACATCAAAAGAAAAAGATATTCTAACTGTCTAGTAATGAATCTATCAAAAGTCAAAGAAATTTATGATTCTCCATTAATTGACAGCGAGATCAATTTAGGTGGTTGGGTTAGAGCTTTTAGAGCCAATAAATTTATCGAATTAAATGATGGTTCTACAATCAAAAATATTCAATGTGTGATTGATGATGGTATCATAGGTGAAGATATTATCAAAAGAATTAGTGTTGGATGTTCATTAATAATTACTGGTATATTAGTTAATAGCATTGGTAAAGGTCAAAGTTTTGAGATTAATGTTTCAAATATTAAGCTATTGGGTGATTCAGACCCTGAAGAATATCCCATTCAACCTAAGAAACATAGTTTTGAGTTCTTAAGGGAGCAAGCTCATCTTAGAATTAGAACTTCAACATTTAGTTCTGTGATGAGAATAAGATCAAAATTGGCTTTTAGTATTCATGATTATTTTAATAAAAATGGCTTCAATTATATTCATACTCCAATTATAACATCAAGTGATGCTGAGGGAGCTGGGGAAATGTTTAAAGTGACTACATTAGGAAAAGAAGATCTGGCAAAAAAAGATATTGACTATTCAGATGATTTTTTTGGTAAAAAAACTAGCCTTACTGTATCAGGCCAGCTCGAAGCAGAAACCTATGCTCTTGGCTTAGGAAATGTTTATACATTTGGCCCAACTTTTAGAGCAGAAAATTCCAATACTTCAAGACATGCTTCAGAATTTTGGATGATTGAGCCAGAAATGGCCTTTTACGACCTAAATGATAATATGGATTTAGCTGAATCATTTGTAAAGCATATTTTAAAATATATATTAACAGAGTGTGAGGAAGATTTAAAATTTCTTGAAGAGAGACTTTTGAAAGAGGAAAGTCAAAAGCCACAAAACGAAAGGAGTAATTTGAGTTTAATTGAGAAGATTAAGTTTACTGTAAATAATGAATTTACTCGTATTTCTTATACAGAGGCATTTGAAATACTAAAAAGCTCTAATTATAACAAAAAGAAAAAGTTCAAATACCTATTAGATAATTGGGGTTCCGATCTACAAAGTGAACATGAGAGATTTCTAGTTGAAAAGCATTTTAAATCTCCTGTAATTATTTATGATTATCCTTCAAAAATTAAAGCATTTTATATGAGGTTAAATGAAGATGATAAAACAGTTAGAGCGATGGACGTTTTATTCCCAGGTATTGGTGAGATAATAGGAGGTTCTCAAAGAGAGGAAAGACTAGATATACTCAAAAAGAGAATGTCTGACATGGGTATTGATGATAAGGAATTGTGGTGGTACATAGATCTTAGAAAATATGGGACTGTTCCTCACAGTGGTTTTGGACTAGGTTTTGAAAGAATGGTAATGTTTTGTACAGGTATGTCAAATATAAGAGATGTAATTCCTTATCCAAGAACACCAAAAAATGCATCTTTTTAATTGAAATTAATTCTTTTCTTAATTTTTTTAAGTATTATTAAATATGCTTAATCAGAAATTACAGTTAAAGCTTTATCAAAAGCTATCACCTCAACAGATTCAGTTAATGAAACTAATTCAGCTAACTACAGCAGAATTAGAACAAAAAATTAAAAATGAAATTGAGGAGAATCCTGCTTTAGAGATGGGTAGTGAAAAAACTGATGCAAATATTGAAAATGATGAATTTGAAGTTGATAAAAATGAGGATGTCAATGTAGATGATTTCTTAACAGATATGTCTGAGGGTTATGACAATAGTCAAAATTATTATTCAGGTGATGAGGAAAATATTAGCTTTCAAACAAAAGATTCATATAGCTTTCATCAATATCTAGATAATCAATCAAAAAATTTAATTCTTGATAAAAAATATAAGCCTATTTGTGATTTTTTAATCGGAAGTATTGATGAAAGTGGTTATTTAAGAAGAGAGATAGAAGATATAATTGATGATTTAGCATTTACACAGAACATAGTAACTTCAAAAGAAGAAATATTATTAGTATTAAAGAAAATTCAAGAGTTGGATCCTCCAGGAGTTGGTGCAAGATCTCTAAAAGAATGTCTATTAATTCAATTAAGAAGAAAAAACTCAAAAGAGTCAATTGACAATTCTATTAAAATCATTGAAAATGATTTTGATTTATTTTCTAAGAAAAAGTTCTCTAAATTATCAGAGAAACTAAACTTAAACGAACAAAAATTAAAAGAAGCTATTGAGGAAATTTCTAAACTGAATCCTAAACCAGGAGGTTCAATAACTAGTGATTTTGCTAATAATGCAATTACTCCAGATTTTATATTAACAATTGAGGATGGAGATTTAATTGTAGAATTAAATAAAAGAAATTCTCCAGAATTAAGACTTTCTAATTCCTATAAAAATATATTAGAAGGATATAAAAAAGATCCAAATAAAACAAAATCACAAAATCAAGCAATTCAATTTTTAAAGCAAAAACTTGATTCAGCAAAATGGTTTATTGAAGCAATAGAGCAAAGACATCAAACTCTTTTTCAAACAGTAAATGCGATTGTTAACTTTCAGAAAGATTATTTTTTAACGGGAGAAGAAAGTAATCTTAGACCTATGATTTTAAAAGACATTGCTGAAAAAATTAATTTAGATATTTCTACTGTTTCAAGAGTTGCAAATAGTAAGTATATGGATTCACCGTATGGTATTCGCCTTTTAAAAAGCTACTTCTCTGAGGGAATGAAAAATAGTGATGGAGATGATATATCAACAATTGAGATTAAAAGAATCTTAAAAGAGATTGTAGAATCTGAAAATAAAATAAAGCCATTATCTGATTTAGATTTATCCAGTAAATTATCTACAAAAGGATTTAAAGTTGCAAGAAGAACAGTCGCCAAATATAGAGAACAATTAGATATTCCAGTTGCCAGACTTAGAAAACAATTATAACATATAAAAAATAAGTCCTAATCTAAAGAAACCTATATTTAGAGTATTTCCATCTAATGTTTCTTGATTTTTTATTAAAGGATTTAAATCATATTCTAAGGAGATATTCCATGTATTATATCCTACATTAAAATATATTGATGAAGTCCAATCTTGAATATCTTTAATTTTTAATTCTTTTCCATAAGATGGATTAGAATATAACGAAAAATTCTTTTTAATCTTAAGGCCAGAATATATTCTCCAAAACCTATAAACATCAATAGAAGACTTTCGCCACCTATATTCGATAGGAATTGCTATTGATGAAAATGATATTTTATTCTTGGATTCAAGAAATCTACTTACTATAATATCATATTCTATTTCACCATCAACTTCTAAAGGCTGAATATTAGATGTAAATAAGTTTCTCTCAAACCCTACACCAATTCCTAAAGCATTTGTAGAAGTTTTATTTAAGGGGATATCTCTTATAAAGCCAAATTGAAAATTACCAGAGAATCCATTTTGTTTGAAATCAGTTACTTGCTCAGTCTGGATAAAATAGCTTGAACCAAAGTAAAATTGATCTTCTCTGTAGAAATCTTTACCATTAATATCTTGAGCAGTTAAGCTAGAGATTGTACTTATAATAAATAGTAAAACTGCTAACTTTTTACTAGTTGAAATTTTGAGTATAATCTCCAACTCTAGTAGTATAGTTTAGTTTTAGTGCGTTAACCTTACGCAACTCTTGTTTGATGTCACTTATGATACCCATTTTTGTGTCACTATCAACTTTTAATGCAGTTGTTAGTACATTTTGAAGCTCTTGACGTTTTGCGGCTCTTTCAGCAAGAACAAACGCCCCAACTTCTTCAACAGTACCAAACTTGTCATTAAGTTGAATTTTAGCTGAGGTACCATAAGTATCAATATATCTACTAGAGGGTTTACCAGCGTAAATATAAATTACTCTATCCTTTTTATCTAGCTTCTGAACTTGATCAGCAGCAGGCAAAGTATTTTGTACCATAAGAGTACTATCTCTCATAACAGTTGCAACCATAAAAAAGAATAACAACATAAAAACTATATCTGGAAGAGATGCAGTAGATATTGCAGGAAGATCTCCACTTTTATTTTTTTTGAATTTTGCCATATTAATTTACTTTACTTGGTTCAGCCTCAGATAACTTTTGCGGGTACAATGCTTTTATAACATCTAATTTTTCTTTTAAACTTGACTTATCATCAGGAGAAGTTCTTGGATCACTATACCTGAGATCAGCCTCAACATATGTTAAAGCCTCATTAGGATATAATCTAGCAAACTCTCTATTTCTGAGAACATTGTATGCTGCAACTAATTCGTTTTGAACTGCTATATAAACTTTATATTCAGTTTCTCTATCATTTTTTAAAGATATAATGGCTTTGTCAGGGTTATCTGATGACCTTGGATCCCTATTGCCTTGACAATAATCACATGCTTCTTCTCCAGATCCTCCTCCATTATCAAGAAAATCTACAGCAAGATTTCTTAGATCTTTGATATCAGTTAGTTCTTCTTCAACTAATAACTGATTATTTTTATTTACTACAACTGTAAAAATATTTTTCTGTCTGATTATTGGTGGATCAATTTGCTCCTCCATAGGTGGTAACTTTCTATTAATACCACTATCAGTCTCAATTGTTGTAGTAACAAGAAAGAAAATCAAAAGCAGAAAGGCAATATCTGCCATAGACCCTGCGTTAACTTCTGGTGACTTTCTTCTAGCCATAGTTTACTTTTTAATAAATCTTTTACCTCCTGAGAATATCATTAGTCCAACTGCAATAATAGCTAAAATGTAGAATACTCTAATCCCAGTACCAACAAGTCTTGAACCAATAGCTGATAATACTTTACCATCTCTCATAGGCGTTTCAACACCACTTGATAGAACAAATGCAATAATTACTACACCTAGAAACAATCCAGCAGAAGTTAAGGCACTTTTCATTTTAGCCTTATCTTTTGCCAAGCCTCTTAAGGAAAATGTTAGAGTTACAATTACAGCAATAAAAAGTATTAATTGACTTAAAAGTATAATTGGAGTAATAACTCCAAAGTTCCCTGATGCAGCAGACATTTTGATAGTATCATCTCCTGTTCCAAAAACTAAGAAAAGAAATATAATACCTAAAACACCTAGAGCTATACACCCTATTTTTGTAATTTTTTGAAGATTCATATCAAATTATTTTTTTTGAGCTGAAAGAATATCAATTAAAGTAATTGATGCATCTTCCATATCATTTACAATTGAATCAATTTTTGCAACAATATAGTTATAGAATACTTGAAGTATAATAGCAACAATAAGACCAAATACAGTCGTTAGAAGTGCAACTTTAATACCACCTGCAACAAGCGATGGTTGCATATCTCCAGCAGCTTCAATTCTATCAAATGCAGTAATCATACCAATTACAGTACCCATAAATCCAAGCATAGGTGCAAGTGCAATAAATAATGATATCCATGAAACATTTTTTTCTAGCTGTCCCATTTGTACACCACCATAAGAAATTACAGCTTTCTCTGCAGAATCAACTCCATCCTTTGCTCTATCTAAACCTTGATAAAAGATTGATGCTACAGGCCCTTTTGTGTTTCTACATACTTCCTTAGCAGCCTCAACACCACCTGATTTGAGAGCATCTTCAACATCACCAGTTAACTTTTCTGTGTTAGTAGTTGATAAATTAAGATATATAATTCTCTCAATTGAGATAGCTAAACCAAGTATAAGACATATAAGTACAATTCCCATAAAGCTTGGACCACCTTCAATAAAACGCTTTTTTAATTCTTGAGTAAAACCAGCCGAAGCTTCATCAGAAGTAGCTTCCATCATAGGCTCATCTTGTGAATCCTGAATAGTGATTACACTATTTACTGTTGTAGTTGCATACACATTACTCGTAAAGGCAGAACCAACAAAAACAGATAGGATTAATGCAAATAATATTTTTTTCATTTTTGTAATATTTTCAATAATTGAGAACCGAAAGATATAAAAATTATTATATGATTCAAATTTTTTTTGAGTGTGATTAATTAGGTTTTTTTGGCTTGTATTTTTGAAATGGATATGTTTCTGGAACAACATAAGGTCCAGTTGAAATAATTAATGGAAATCCAGAATTTGGATCAACAATGAACTCAAGCATAACAGCTTTATATTTATTTTCCTCTGCTTTAATTTCAACTCTGTAATTACCATCTTTAGATTTTTTGATTGGTGATTGTATCCATAATTCACCTTCCATCCATAATCTAAAATCTCTTCCATCAGAATTTTCAGCAACCCATAATGATACACTATAGTCACCATCATAATCAATTGTTGCTTCGAGATAATCTTCATTGAGTTTCCATATAAGCTCAGGCATTTCAACATCATTAACTAATCTATTAAAGTATGAAACAAGATCATCATTCAAATATCTACCATCTAAAGAATGATTTCTATTAGGTACATATCTTAATAATTTATCTCCTGGAAGTTCATCATAATAATACTGCCAGGAATCAGTTGAAAAAAACTCATCAGATCCAGCGTTTATAATATATTTAGGCATTGTGAAGCTTTCTTTAAATGAATATGGCTCTACATATTCTAATAAGGTTTTAAATTCATCAGTTTGCATCCAATCTGGTATTTCATAATCTACATATTCTTGAACTGCTAAAGAAAATTCACCATAACTTCTGTAATGATTTTCAAAAGAAGGAATTACATTTAACAAATCTATTACCATAGGCACAACACCTACTACTCTTTTATCTACTGCAGCTGTTGTCCATGCAGTCCAGCCTCTTTTAGAAGCTCCTGAAACAACAAAATTATCAAGCTGAATATTATTTTGGATAGCTATTTCCTGAGCTAAATCCATTGATCTTACAACTGCTCTTGTCATTGGTAGTCTTGGTAGCCATTCTAAGTCTTTCTTTGAGCCTCCAGATTTTAAAAATTTATTCCAAGCGAAAGCAATTAAATCATCTTCTAAGAAAGACTCTTGATTAGACTCTAAAAAATTAACTGGTTGGAATGGTATATTACTAACATTTACAATAATAGCACCTAGTTTATTAGAATAATTAATCACTTCATCATCCAATCTAAAATAGTTTTCAGAACTCACTCCGTTATCAATAAACATTATACCTGAAGAAGTCTTAACTTCTTTAGGTATAATAATATCTACATTATGCCACCAATTAACTTCACTAACTTTTTTATTATCAAGCCATTCCCCTGAAATCATTTTAATATGATAACCAGTCCATTCATCTTTGTATATTATTTCTTCAATTTCATAGCTAAATTCATCTTTTGTTGATTCAATATAGTCTTCCATAGATGTGTAACCCTCATAAGATAAAAATGTAAAATTGAGCGTGAAGTATATTGCTGCAACTGTTAAGACAATGAATATTTTTTTAAATGACATTGTTTGTAATTTAAATTTTTACCATTTAATAATTGTACTTCCCCATGTAAAACCACTTCCAAAAGATGCAAGAACAATTATATCTCCTGATTTTATTTTTCCCTCCTGCCATGCCTCTGTTAATGCGATAGGAATTGATCCAGCAGTGGTGTTACCATATTTTTGAATATTATTATAAACTTGATCATCTGATAAACCAAACTTTTTTTGAACAAATTGAGATATTCTGAGGTTTGCCTGATGAGGAATTAGCATATCTATTTGATCAGGTTTAAGATCATTATGATTTAATCCCTCCATTATAACCTCTGAAAATCTAACCACAGCATTTTTAAAAACTAACTGACCATTCATATATGGGTAGTAAGATATATCATCAGGATCATTTGCTTCTAAAATTTCTGGAACCCATCTATTTGTGCTAGGACCTATTAATGAGAGTTCTTCTGCATGCTTTCCTTCTGAATGAAGGTGAGATGAAAGAATCCCTTTTGAAAGATCTTCTTCCCTAGTAACAACAGCAGCGCCTGCACCATCACCAAAAATTACACTTACACCTCTTCCTCTTGTTGTAAAGTCTAATCCTCCTGAATGATTTTCTGAACCAATTACAAGGATATTTTTATACATACCAGATTTAATAAATTGATCAGCAGTTGAAATGGCATATATAAATCCTGAACACTGATTTCTTATATCCATGGCAGGACAAGTAGGAATATCAAGCTCTTCTTGAGCAAGAACTCCACTTCCAGGAAAATAATAGTCTGGACTTAAAGTAGCAAATAGTATTAAGTCAATATCATCTTTATCAATGCCTGCTCTTTCTATTGCAATTTTAGCAGCTTTAACCCCCATAACGACAGTTGAATTACCATCACCTTTTTTAATATGTCTTCTTTCTTTAATTCCTGTTCTTTCGATTATCCATTCATTGGAGGTGTCCATAATTTTAGAAAGATCATCATTTGTAACAATATTTTCTGGAACATACATTCCAAGTCCCGAAATTCTTGAGTTATACATTTGTAAGGTTTTTTGTCAAGTTAATAAATTTTATTTTGGAAAATTTAAATTCTAATTATTCAAGACGTATATTACTTATTCCTATTTCAACCCCAGGTTTAGCTTTAATTAAAATTGAAGATGTTATACTAGACATGTCAATACCAAGATTTTCAAAATCTTTTAGGCTAATCATGTATTCTGTCCATTCATTATTAATTTCAATTTCAAGTGTTTGATTACAATCTAAGCTAATGTCACATTGTCCAATTTGAATTTTTTCATTAGAAGCTGAAAAAGATTTTGCATTGAAAGCAAGCTTCATCGCTCCATTGGATTGGCGTGTCATATTATCTGGTTGATCTGTAGAAATTCGAAAATAATCACCATCTTCAGAAGGTGAATATCTTGTCTCATCTCCTAATGTCCAATGAATTCTTAATGCATCTTCTTGAGCTAAGTGATCAGTCTTACTTATAATTAGGCCTCCAACAGATGTAGGAAAACCTGCAATTTGCTTTTCAAGATCTCCTGAAATCAAAAATAATTTCCATGGAGCGACTACAGCACCTTTAGTATAAAATTGTCCAGTTGATGCAAGTTCTGAATTTTCAAGTCCAGAGTCTACTGATAGTAAAGCAATTTGAGATTTACTTTCATAGCTTAATCCATACCCCAAGTCAAACAGTTTTTCACTATTATTAGAAACTTTAGCTTTAGCAGGCCAGCTAAAAGATAATCTACCTGTAAAATCATATGATGGGTCTACTCTAAATAGTAAATCTGAAATTCCGCCGCCTTCACTTCCTGGAAGCCATGCAGCTACAAATGCATCTGAATTATTCATTTCAGGGTTGGTCCACATTGGTCGTCCAGAGAGAAAAACTGAAACTACCGGAATTTCTCGATTTTTATAATTCTCTAAAATATTAGTATCGAATACATTGGAAACAAAATCAAGATTTTCTCTATCGCCTTGAAACTCTGCATAGGGGTCTTCTCCATATACAGCTATAACGATATCAACATCTTGATTAAAGTACCCATCTTCACTGAAGAATAAGTTTCCACCTGATTTACTAATAACCTCTTTTATTCCTTCAAAAATTGATGTAGCATTAGGAAATTCTTCATTTGTGTGATTATTACCTTGCCATGATAGAGTCCAACCTCCGGTTGCCTTTGAAATTCTTTTAGCTCCATCTCCGATTACTAAAATAGTTTTTGAGGGATCTATTGGTAATGTTTGATTATTATTTTTAAGAAGAACCATAGATTCTCTTACAGCTTGTCTAGCAATTTCTCTATTTTCAGGAAGAGCTAATTGAGTTTCATCACCTGCATTAACTCTTGAACTTGGTAGGCCTTTTTCAAAAATTCCAGATGCAATTTTAACTCTCAAAATTCGCCTAACAGCATCATTCAATCTCTCCATCGATATAGTACCGTCTTTCACATGCTGTAAAGTACTTTCATATAATCCTTTCCAGCTATCTGGAGCCATATACATATCTAAACCAGCATTTAGAGACTGTGGACAATCTGTGTTTATACAACCTGGCACTTGGCCATGTCCATTCCAATCTCCAACTATGAAACCATTGAAACCCATCTTTCCTTTTAAAACATCAGTTAAAAGCTCTTTATCTCCATGTAATTTTCTGCCCTTCCAACTAGAGAAAGAAGCCATTACAGTTTGAACACCGGCTGGAATTGAACTATAATATCCGGCAGCATGAACTTTACTTAATTCTTTTTCACTAATTATTGCATCACCTTGGTCAACACCATTAACAGTTGCTCCATCTGCAAGAAAATGTTTAGCACTAGAAATTACTTTACCGTCTCCCATGAATTTATTAGAGCCAAAAAGACCTTGTAGACCAATTACGATTCTATCTCCATATGATCTAACAATTTCAGGGTCTTCAGAAAAACCTTCATAGCTTCTACCCCACCTTATATCTTTTGGAACTGCAAGTGTTGGAGCAAATGTCCAATCATGTCCCGAAACAGTTAGTTCATGAGCAGTTATATTTGCTATTTTTTCTATAAGATCAGGATTATTAGTTGCACCTAAACCAATATTATGAGGAAAAATAATAGACCCCTTTAAATTTGCATGTCCATGGACAGCATCTATTCCCCAAATTATTGGTATAGCAATTTCAACATCATCATCTTCAATTGATGCACTAAAATATTTATCAGCCATTTCAAGCCAAGATTTTGTTTCAGCATATGGCAAAGGCCCAGGAGCAGAATTTCCTCCGCTAAGAACAGAACCAAGTCTGTACTTTTTGACATCTTCTGGTGTAACATGATCACTGTCACCCTGAATTACTTGACCTACTTTTTGCTCTAAAGTTAGTTTAGGAATTATTTCATCAATTTGTTTTTCAATGTCTGGATCGAGAGGTAAAGGTTCAATACTAGTCCATATATTATTAGAATTTATATTATCACAGCCTAAAAAAAGTTTTGAAGCCAATAAAAAAGTTACTATTAAGGTGGCTTTGGATCTTATATAATGCATTATGATTTTTGTTGATTAATTTAATTTTTGTTTGAAGTAAATATAAGAATTAGTTCATACTCAAAAATCACAAAAATTAAAAAGTATCTCAAAATCTTTATATAAATTTAGGTATGAGAAAATTTAATAGAAGAAAGTTTTTGTCAACAACAGCTCTATCCTCAGCTGCAGTTTCAATTTCTACCGGGTTTATTGAGTATGAAAATAATAGTATTCCTTCAAACTCTTCCTATATGGGTGATTTCGCAGCCCCTAAAATTGAAAAAATTCGTATAGCAATTATAGGAGTTGGAGCTAGAGGTCATGGGCACACCTTGCAACTTGCTTCAATTGATGGAACCGAAATTGTTGCAATATCAGATCTTCATGAGGAGCTAGTTGATCGTTCAGTTTCGTCTTGTATTAAAATTGCTGAGGGGAGACACCAGAATATCGCTAGATATTTTGGAGATGAGAATAAATGGAAAAAAATGTTAAGTGAAGTTAAGCCAGATATGGTAATTATTGCGACTAATTGGAATAATCATGCTAAAATGGCTGTTGAGTCAATGAAAAATGGTGCACACACTTTTGTAGAAGTACCTATTGCAGTTACATTAAAAGAAATGTGGGAAATTGTTAATACTTCAGAGCAAACTCAAAAGCATTGTATGATGATGGAGAATGTAAATTATGGAAGAGAAGAGCTTCTTTATCTTAATCTATGCAGAAAAGGAATTATCGGTGATATACTTCATGGAGAAGCTGCTTATATTCATGATTTACGTTATCAAATGAAAAATGAAAAAACTGGAGAGGGTGTATGGCGCCCATATCACCTTGCAAAAAGAAATGGAAACTTATATCCTACTCATGGACTTGGTCCTGTAGCTCAGTATATGAATCTAGCTAGAACTGATGACCAATTCAGTATGATTATATCTTACTCTACTCCAGCTATTGGAAGGAACAAATATGCAAAAGAAAATTTTTCAGAGGAAAACCTATGGAATAACATAGATTTTAAAGGTGGAGACTTAAATACATCAATTATTAAAACCAATTTAGGAAGGACAATTATGGTTCAGTGGGATGAAACTAGTCCTAGACCATATTCAAGATTAAATCTTATTCAGGGAACAAAAGGTACACTTGCAGGTTATCCAACTAGGATAGCATTAAATGAAGGTGTTAAGGGAGTTACTAAGGATTCTCATAGTTGGGCAGAGGAGGAACAATTAGAGGAATTTTTCCAGGAGCATGAACATCCATTGTATAAAAGGTTAGGTGCTGTTGCAAAAAAAATGGGCGGTCATGGAGGAATGGATTTTATGATGAGATACAGAATGGTTGAGTGTTTAAGAAATGGATTGCCCTTAGATCAAAATGTATATGAGGGATGTTTTTGGAGCGCTGTTTCACCTTTAAGTGAAGCCTCAGTTGCTGAAGGAGGGATGCCTCAAAAATTTCCTGATTTTACTCGAGGTAGATGGGTAAATACTAACCCACTTCAAATAGTTAGTTAAAAGAAAGAAAAAATGAGTTTAGCAGAGAGGATGGGATTCGAACCCACGATTCCATTTCTAGAATACACGCTTTCCAAGCGTGCGCCTTAAACCGCTCGGCCACCTCTCTATTTCATAAATTTATTTAAATTATTAATTGCCAAAAATGTCTAAAGAGTTTTTTTGTGTAATATTTGAAACCTCATCTAAATCAATTTTATACAAATCTGCAATTTTCTCTGCAATTATTTTTATGTATGAACTTTCATTTCTTTTTCCTCTATACGGAGTAGGTGCCAAATATGGTGAATCTGTCTCTAAAACAATTCTTTCAATAGGAATAGAACTTAAAAAATCAGAAATTTTTCCATTTTTAAAAGTTACTACACCTCCAATACCAAGATGAAAGTTAAGATCAATAATTTTTTTTGCTTGTTCTTTATCTCCAGTAAAACAATGAAAAATTCCTCTTAGGTTTTCAGATTTAAATTTTTTCAAAACTTCATATATTTCATTAAAGGAATCTCTTGAGTGAATTACAATTGGAAGATTATTTTCTAAAGCCAGTTTAAT
This sequence comes from uncultured Bacteroidota bacterium, assembly GCA_902558025.1. Lineage (GTDB taxonomy): Bacteria > Bacteroidota > Bacteroidia > Flavobacteriales > Flavobacteriaceae > Marisimplicoccus. Next base: position 89,855 of record CACECH010000002.1, read on the forward strand.
TTGTTCTTCAAAAACATATACTTGCTGCTCAAAATATTTTTTTTCATGGTAAAGATCAATACCAATTTCACCTACAGCTTTATAGTCATGTTTTAGAATATTATCTTTTACAAATTTTAATTCTAAATCGTAATTCTTATTTACATAACATGGGTGTAATCCAATCATTAAGTAAAAAAACCCTGGAAACTTTTTTTCTAATTCAAGCATACTGTGATTATGTTTTGAACTAATTGAGGGAAGATAACATCTAGTAACACCTACGTTAAGGGCTCTACTAACCACATCAGTAATATCTTCACTAAATTGTTCTAAGTATAAATGAGTATGAGTATCAATCAAATTAAGTAAGTCCTAGTGATTTCTCTATTTTACCATCCATCAGGATATTTTCAGGATCTTCAACACCTTCCTTAACAGCGATTAAAAAACCAACAGATTGATTTCCGTCAATAATTCTATGATCATATGATAAGGCTAGATACATCATTGGTCTGATTTCAACTTTACCATCTACAGCAACTGGTCTTTGAATTATATTATGCATACCAAGAATTCCTGATTGAGGAGGGTTTATAATAGGTGTTGAAAGCATTGAACCAAAAACACCTCCATTTGAAATAGTAAATGTTCCGCCTGTTAAATCATCAACTGTTATAGTTTTATTTCTAACGCTGTCAGCCAATCTTTTTATTTCCTGTTCTGTAGACGAAAATGATAATTTTTGTGCATTCCTAAGTACAGGTGTCATTAGCCCTTTTGGTCCTGAGACTGCTATACTTATATCACTATAATTATACGATATTTTCTCGTCACCATCTATCATTGAATTAACATCAGGGTAAAGCTCCAATGCTCTTGTAACAGAAAGAGTGAAAAAGCTCATAAATCCGAGACTAACTCCATGTCTCTGTAAAAAAGCTTCTTTATATTTTTTTCTGATTTCAAATATATTAGAAAGGTCTGCTTCATTAAATGTGGTTAACATTGCAGTTTCGTTTTTAACTGAAACCAGTCTCTCCGAAACCTTTCTCCTAAGCATAGAAAGTTTTTCTTTTGTTTCACTTCTTGAATCATCACTGGATGCACCCATTGCAGGTACTGCCTTTAGAACATCATCTTTTGTAATTTTTTGACCCTCAGTTTTAATCTCATTAAGATCTATACCCTTCTCAGAGGCAATATTTCTAGCAAGTGGAGTAACACTTATATTTTCACTTTGAGTTATTTGAGTCTTCTCTTCTTTAATAGACTCTATATTTGATTCAGTTTCATCGGTTTCTATTTCTGTGATAGATTCTGATGTATCAATTAAACAAACCACATCACCTACAGACATTGAGTCTCCCTCATGTGCTTTTAGAGTAATTTTTCCAGATGCTTCCGCTGGAAGATCAAGTGTAGCTTTATCAGAGTCCAACTCAGCAATAGTCTGGTCCTTTCTCACAACATCTCCATCTTTTACAAGCCATTGGGAAATCTCTACTTCAGTAATTGACTCTCCTGGGGAAGGAATTTTCATTTCTAAGACCATCTTAAATATATAGCTAGTTAATCAATCAAAATTAATGATAAAAAATTACTATTTAAATATTATGTAACCTAAATGTTATAGATAGATTAGAACTTTAAATCAACTAAATTTTCATTTATCCAATCTTCATTAATATCGCTATCATCTATTACTGTATACCAAAGTTTATCTTTAGATTTAACATAGAAATTATTTCTTAAAATTATTTTTAGTCTTATCAAAAACATATTCAATAACTTGATTATGTCTTCTCTCAAATCTAACATGACTTCCAGATGCAGTTGATCCATAAAATCTTCTTGTAGCTGGCCTCATATTTTTTGCAATTGGATGATATGTTTGGATATGGTTCCAAGCTCCCATATTTCTAGGTTCTTCTTGGGCCCAAACTATATCATTTGCATTTGAGAATTTTTTAATTTCAGAAATAATTAATTTAACAGGTAGTGGAAAGAGCTGTTCTATCCTTACAATTGCAACATTTTTAATATTATTCTTTTCCCTGTAATCAATTAAATCAAAATAGAATTTTCCAGAACAAAACACTAATGACTCAGCTTTATCTGGATCAATTTCATTGTCAGAAATTACAGGCATGAACTTAGATGAAGTTAATTCATCAATATCTGAAATAACCTTAGGATGTCTTAAGAGACTTTTGGGTGTAAATAATATTAATGGTTTCCTAAAGTTTGTAATCATTTGTCTTCTTAGAAGGTGAAAAAGATTTGCTGGGGTTGTACAATTTGCAGCATACATATTATCCTTTGCACACAATTGAAGATATCTTTCCATTCTGGCTGAAGAGTGCTCTGCTCCTTGTCCTTCATATCCATGAGGGAGGTATAATACAATACCGTTTTGTAGCTTCCATTTATCCTCAGCAGATGATATGTACTGGTCAATTATTATTTGAGCTCCATTGGAAAAATCACCAAATTGAGCTTCCCAAATTGTCAAACTGTTGGGGCTTGCTAATGCATACCCATAATCAAAACCAAGGACACCATATTCTGAAAGAAGAGAGTTATAAATTTTTAATACTCCTTTTTTATTAGAATCAATACTGTTAAGAGGCAAGTATTCCTCTTCAAAATCTTCAGACTTTAAAACTGCATGACGGTGAGAGAATGTACCCCTTTCTACATCTTGACCAGATATTCTAACATTGAATCCTTCAAGCATTAATGTACCATAAGCTAGTTGTTCAGCTAGTGCCCAGTCAACTTTTTTTGATTCAAAAAGCATTTTTTCTCTTGCATCAAATAGCTTAATTACTTTTCTTAAAAATTGTTTATTAGGAAGTTTTGTGATAGATCTACCTACGTTTAAAATAGCTTCTAGATTAGAATTAGTGTCATATTCTTTTAGCATTTTATTTTCATCAACACGCTTAAACCCTTCCCAGACTTCTTGCATAAAAGGGGTAATTTTTGTTTTATCCTTTTTCTTTGAGTCGTCTAGCTCCTCTTCCAAAGATTCAAAATAATCTGATTCAATTTTAGAGATGTAGCCCTTATTAATTATTCCCTGTTCAATTAATTTACCTGCATATATATCTCTTGGATTTGGATGTGAAGAAATAAACTTATAAAGCTTTGGTTGAGTAAATCTTGGTTCATCTCCTTCATTGTGACCATATTTTCTGTAACCAAGTAAGTCAATAAAAACATCTCTATTAAACTGATTCCTATATTCAAAAGCAAAAGTAACTGCATGTATAACAGCCTCAACATCATCAGAGTTTACATGTAAAACTGGTGAAAGGGTTACTTTACCAACATCTGAACAATAAGTACTGGATCTTGCATCTAAATAATTCGTAGTGAATCCAACTTGATTATTTACAATTAAATGAATAGTCCCACCTGTACTGTAACCTTTAAGTCTTGACATTTGAATTACTTCATAAACTACTCCCTGTCCAGCAATTGCTGCATCACCATGAACTAAAATGGGTAAAATTTTATTTGTCTTATTATTTAGGTCATTTTCCAATTTAGCTCTTGCTATTCCTTGAACAACAGGATCAACTGACTCAAGGTGAGATGGGTTTGGGGCTAAATTCATTGTAATTTTATTTCCTGACTTGGTAAACCTTTCTGATGTCCAACCTAAATGATATTTAACATCTCCATCGAAGATGTCCTCTTCGTAGTCTTTACCATCAAATTCACCAAATATATCCTTACTAGATTTACCAAAAATATTCACCAATGTATTTAGTCTTCCTCTGTGAGACATCCCCATGACAACATCCTCAACTCCTTTATCTGCAGCTATATTAATTAGAAAGTCTATAGCTGGAATTAAAGATTCTCCACCTTCAAGCGAAAACCTTTTTTGTCCAACATATTTTTTTTGAAGAAAATTTTCAAAAGTATAGGCCTTATTCAGACTATCTAATATTTTCAATTTTTCATCTTTAGAAAAATTAGGATGATTACCATTAACATTGATATGATTTTGAATCCATTTAACCTTATTAGGGTCTCTAATATACATATACTCAATACCTATTGAGTCACAATAGATTCTCTTTAAATGATCAATTATGTTTTTTAATTTATCAGGTCCTATTCCGACAACCTCACCTGCACTAAAAACTAACTCAAGATCTGCAGCTTCTAGACCAAAATTTTCAATATCTAAAGTTGGTAAGTATTTTCTTCTCTCCCTAACTGGATTTGTAACTGTAAATAGATGTCCTCTTTTTCTGTATGCATCTATTAGATTTATTACCTGAAATTCCTTTTTAATATTTTCTGGAACTTCAAATTTTCTCTCCTCAACTGTAATATTTGCACTCTCCATTCCAAAGTCAAAACCTTGAAAAAACGCTTTCCAACTTGGCTCCAGAGTATCTGGTGATTGCAAGTACTGATCATACATTTCTGCGAATAAACTTGTGTGAGCTGAGTTAAGAAATGAAAATTTATCCATTAAGTTTTATATAGTTAATAAAATTACAACTTGTTTTTTATGTTTCTTAATAATTTTCAGATTTTTGTATCATGTTTGCCCTAATAGATTGTAATAATTTTTATGCTTCATGTGAAAGAGTTTTTCAACCACACTTAAATGAAAAACCAATCGTCATTCTTTCAAATAATGATGGTTGTGTAATAGCTAGAAGTAATGAAGCTAAAGATCTAGGGATTCCTATGGGAGCACCTGCATTTAAATTCAAAGAAGTCTTTCAAAAAAATAAAGTTGAGATATTCTCATCAAATTTTACACTATATGGGGATATGAGCAATAGGGTTATGTCTATAATATCCCGTTTTGTTCCAGATGTAGAAATTTATAGTATTGATGAAGCATTTTTAAGATTCAATGGTTTTACTGAGGATGAAGCTGATAAGAAATGTAAAGAGATTATAAGTACTGTATGGAAGTGGACTGGTATTCCTGTCTCAGTCGGATTAGCTCCGACTAAATCGCTTGCTAAAATTGCAAATAGAATTGCTAAAAAAAGCCCTGATATTACCAAGGGGTTTTATTCAATTAATAATAATAAAAAACGTCTAGAAGCTTTGGGAAAAATATCTGCTGGTGATATTTGGGGTATTGGATTACAAAATGAAAAGAAGTTATCAAACATAAATGTCAAGTCTGGAATTGACTTCATGAATCTTCCTGATCAATGGGTTAAAAAAAATATGAGTATAATTGGACTAAAACTAAAAAAAGAGCTTGAAGGTTCTCCTACACTTGATATTGAAGAAACAAAAATTGAGAAAAAATCTATTGCAACAACTCGAAGCTTTGAGTCTGATATTTCATCACTTGAAGGTTTAATTGAAAGAATCACAACATATTCAGTTGTTGCTTCTAAAAAACTAAGAAATCAAAAGAGTGAATGTAATATGATTTGTGTTTTTATTAGGAGCAATCCATTTAAAAATAATAATGAAAGATATCATTATAGCCTAACAGGATCACTACCATTTTCTACTAATTCAAGTATTGAGATTAGTAAATTTGCAGTAAAACTTCTAAAAAAGATTTACTCTAAAAACAAATCATATAAAAAAGCAGGTATAATATTGATGGGGTTATCTCCAGAATCAAATCATCAGTTTAGTTTATTTGATAGAGATATTGAAAAACAGAAAAAGCTCATGGAAACTATTGATACAATTGACACCAAATATGGACTGTATAAGGTAAGGCTTGCCAATCAAGATCAAAAAAGAATCTGGAAAATGAAAAGACAAAAGCTCTCTAGAAACTATACTACTGAAATTGACGAAATATTAATTGTAAAGTAGAATGAATAAAGAGAATAATATTAGAATATTTAAACCTACTGATAAAGAGTCCATTAAAAATATATTTATTGAAGATGGAATTTCAGCTGGATTTCCGTCACCCGCTAGTGATTTCGAGGAGTCAAGAATTAGTATTGAAAAAGTTGTAGTAAAAAATAAAGAGTCAACTTTTTATGCTAAAGTTTCAGGTGAATCAATGAAAAATGCAGGGCTTGATGATGGAGATATTCTTGTAATTGATAGAAGCGAAGAATTAAAAAATAATAAAATTGCTGTCTGTTATCTTAATGGAGAATTCACGGTAAAAAGAGTAAAGATTGAGAAGGATCATATATACTTAGTACCAGAAAATGATAAGTATGAGCCAATAAAGGTTACAGACGAAAATGAATTTATAGTATGGGGAATAGTAACTTACGTCATTAAAAAAACTTAGAGTCTCTCGTAAATACCTGCAATTCCTTGACCTCCTCCAACACAAGCAGTAACCATTCCATACTTTTGATTTCTTCTTTTCATTTCATTAAGCAATTGTATTGAAAGTTTTGCACCAGTACACCCTAAAGGATGACCAAGAGCAATTGCTCCACCATTAACATTTACAGTATCCGGATTTAAACCACTCTCCTGAATTACAGCTAGAGCTTGGCAAGCAAAAGCTTCATTTAATTCTGTTTGTTCTATATCAGATAATTTTAATCCTGCCTGACTTAAAGCTTTAGGAATTGCTTCAACAGGTCCTATTCCCATGTATAAAGGATCTACTCCTCCTGAAGCACAAGTTACCATCCTTGCAATTGGTTTAACTCCTAACTGTTTAACCATCTCCTCAGACATAACTAAAACAAAAGCTGCACCGTCAGACATTTGAGATGAGCTACCAGCAGTAACTATACCTCCAAGTTTGAAAGCAGGTCTTAATTTAGCTAAAGCTTCAACTGTTGTTTCCCTTCTAACTCCCTCATCCATATCAACCGTATGAGATTTAGATACTTTCTTTCCATCTTGGACAAATACTTCTTCAACAGTAACTGGAACAATCTCATCTTTAAACAATCCCTTTTCAATTGCATTTGCTGCCTTTTGGTGAGACTCATATGAAAATTGATCTGAAGCTTCTCTTGATATTTTATATTTTTCAGCAACAGCTTCAGCTGTATGTCCCATTCCAATATGATAATTCATATTCTCCATATTTGCTTTGTAGCTAGGAGATAATTTATACCCAGTCATTGGAATTAGACTCATACTTTCAATCCCTCCAGCAACAAAAATATGTCCAAATCCAGCTCTTACTTTACTAACGGCCATAGAAATAGCTTCTAGACCTGAAGCACAATATCTATTAATTGTTACACCAGGCACTTCTTTTCCAAGAGCTCTGGCAGATATTAATCTTGCCACTTGAAGACCTTGTTCACCCTCAGGATTAGCACATCCTACTATAACATCGTCAACTTTTGTAGTATCAAGTTCTGGAACTTGAGATGTAAGATGTTTTATAACATCTACAGCAAGATCATCGGTTCTATAATTTTTAAAGCCACCTCTTTTTGCTTTTCCAACTGCTGATCTATAACCAGCTACAATGTATGCTTCCATAATTAATTTCTTAATGGTTTTTTTGTCATCAGCATATGCTGAATTCTATCTAATGTTTTTTGATTTCCTAGTAAACTCATGAAGTTTTCTCTTTCAAGATCAAGAAGGTATTCTTCACTTACATTTTGAGAATAAGTTAAATCACCACCACACATAACATATGCTATTTTTCTTGATACTTCTACATCATAATCAGACATGTAATTACCAAGTCTGAATTCATTTATTGCAGAGTATAGTGTTGATAATCCTGATCTTCCTAAAACTTCAATGTCTTGTCTTGATGAAGGAGGAATATAACCTTTTTTTAGACTTAATACTTTTTCTTTCGCCATACTAATATTTCTCATACGATTCATACAAATAAAATCTCTCTCTGCGAGAAGATAGTGAAGATCATAAGCCTCATGAGCTGACATGGATACTGAACCCATTGCGATTGATTTAAAATGATCAATTAATGATGGCATTTTTACATCTCCTGAGTTAAAGGAGTCAGATGCTCTCATTGCCATTTCTTTTGTTCCACCTCCACCAGGTATAAGACCAACTCCAGCCTCAACAAGACCAATGTATGACTCAGATGCATGAATACCAGCATCACAATGTATTGAGACCTCAAGTCCTCCACCCATAACAAATCCATGAGTTGCGGAAACAACAGGTATATTACATGTCCTCATCCTCATCAGTATCTTTTGGAATCCAACTAGAAACTTTTCTATTTCATCAAAGTTCTTCTGCATAGCCATCATCCCCATATTCATAAGGTTAGCTCCAACAGAGAACTGTTTGTCATTATTACCTATAACTATTCCATTCCAACCATCTCTCTCAGCAATATCGATTGCCTCATTGATTCCTTTAGCTATTCCTTCTCCTATAGAGTTTCCTTTTGTCTGAAATTCAATACACATAACACCATCTCCTATATCATGCACGGTACACTCTGGATTTCTTAGAATCTGTTTATTTTCTCTAAATGCATCGAGTATGTAATGATCTTCAGTGCTTGGAACATTTATATATTTCTTAGAATTAACATCATAAAATTTCTTTTTCCCATCTTCAAATTTGTAGAATGATTCTGCTCCAGAGGCAGACATATCTGTGATCCAATTTGGAACTTCTTCACCACAGCTTTTTATCATTTCAATTCCACTTTCAATTCCAAGATTATCCCATATTTCAAATGGACCATAGCTCCATGCATATCCAGTTCTTATTGCATCATCTATTTGATAATATTCGTCTGCAATCTCTGGAATACTCATAGCAGAATATGACAGTATACATGAAAAATATTCTTTATAAAATTTATTAACGTTTGAATCACCCTCGACTAAAAACTTTAATCTTCTATCAAACAGCTCTATAGATTTTGCTTCTTTAATTTCAGGTAAATTGGGTTTAATTGATTTTCTATATTGATTTGTTTCAAGATCAAGTGCATTAATGACTGACCTTCCATTTTCATCTTTTTCTTTGGTTTTTTCATAGTACCCTTTACCAGATTTATTTCCGAAAAACTTATTTTCAATTAAAAATTTGAAAGATTTATTTTCAGGCTGATCTTTTAGTTTGCTGTAAAATGTGTCATCATTTACATTGTTTACTAAAAAGTTGGTTACATTGTCGCTTGTATCTAGCCCAACCAAATCTTGTAATCTAAAAGTTCCAGAATTAGGAAGACCTATAACACTACCTGTCATCAAATCTACTTCTTCAATTTTAAAATTGTATTTTTCTGTTAATTGAGATGATTTGATACCACACATTACACCAATTCTGTTTCCAATGAATCCAGGAGTATCTTTACAGAGTACTGTTTGCTTTCCAAGTATAACATCTCCAAATTCCATCAAAAATGAAACTAACTTAGGATCGGTTTTAGTTTGAGGAATTACTTCGAATAGTCTTAAATATCTGGGAGGATTAAAAAAATGAGTTCCACAAAACAATGATTTAAAGCTATCTGATCTTCCCTCACATAAAAGAGATATTGGAATACTAGAAGTATTAGAAGTTACAAAAGCACCGTCAGACTTACATTTTTCAACCTTTTCAAAAATTGTTTTTTTAATTTCTAAATTTTCAACAACAACTTCAATAATCCAATCTGAATCTTTTATTTTTTCAAAATCATCATCGAAATTACCTGTGGTTATTCTTGATGCATATTCTTTTTTGTAAAGCGGATTAGGCTTGGACTTAATTGCGTTATTTAATGCATCATCTGCAATTATATTTCTATTTTTTATTGATTTGTCTTTAGGCTGAATGTCAAGCATTAAAACATCTATCCCAACATTTGCAAGATGACAAGCAATTCCAGAACCCATTACACCAGATCCAAGAACAGCAGCTTTTTTAACTTTAAAATTCATTTTTTAATATTAATTGCTAATCTAAATAAATTATTTTAATTACTAACTTTACAACATTAAGATATAACTATGGACAAAGAAAACATACTTTCAAATTTTCAATCAAAAGCAAAAAATGCAGCTCCAATAGGAGGTATTATTAAGTTTGAGATTGATGGTAACTCTATCTGCATTGATGGGACTGGATCTGAAAATAAAATTTTATTAGAAGATATGGAGGCTGATTGTACTATTACTATGGCAGGCTCTTTAATGGAAGATCTTCAGAATGGTAAGGTGAACCCAATGATGGCAGTTATGAGTGGAAAACTCAAAATTAAGGGTGATCAAGGACTTGCAATGAAGCTTCAGTCTTTTATGTAAAATAAATTTTAAGCATTTATAATTTTTTTTTTAATTGATTAATATTTTTTCATAAATTGTATTTGATTAATTAACCAATTATCGAAAAGATTAACCAAAAGATCAACAGATCTAAAGTAAACTACGCAGTCACTTTGGCTAAATCCTTATCTCCTAAGGACTCATCATCTATTAATAAGGTTTGGGAGTTATGTGGTTTTAAATCAAAACTTGAATTTGAAAGAAATTTCCTACGCATATATGGTGTTTCATTTAGAGAATATATCGATAAGCTTTAGTATTAATTATCTCAAATTATAATCTTTAAGTAAATTTGCAAACTAGTGAAACGTAATATAGACATACTAGTTATCTCAGATTTACATCTTGGAACCTATGGCTCTGAAGCTGATGAAGTTTTGTCATATTTAAAAACAATTGATGCAAAGAAAATTGTAATCAATGGAGACTTTGTAGATATTTTATTATTCAATAAAAAGTATTGGCCAAACTCTCATATGAAAGTTGTAAAATACTTTCTAGATCTAATATCTCAGGGTAAAGAAATCCATTATGTAGTTGGTAATCATGACGAAGTATTAAGGAAGTTTTTAAATTTTAAAATTCAAAATTTTCAAATTGTTAATCAAGTAGTGTTAGATACTGATGAAGGAAAAGTCTGGATTTTTCATGGTGATGTTTTTGACTTTTCTATTCAGACACAATGGATAACTAAATTTGCTGGATTTGTTTATGACTATATGATAATGTTCAATAGTTGGCTTAATAAAAAAATAATGAAACCTCTTGGAGGGAGAAGATTAAATTTCTCAAAAGCAATTAAAGCTAACGTAAAAACTGCTGTCCAATACTTTAGCAATTTTGAGAGAGTAGCTGCTGAAACAGCTCATAAAAATGGATTTAAATATGTGGTCTTGGGACATATACATACTCCAAAAATTGAATCCTTTGATGTAGATGGTGATGAAATTATTTACATGAATTCAGGGGACTGGTTAGAGAGTTTATCATCTCTAGAATATGTAGATAATAAATGGTCCATATATAATCACACTCGAACTGAAGCTAATTTCAATAATGATGAGGAATCTAGAATTGAAATGACAACTAAGGAACTTTATAAAGACATGATAGAAGAGTTTAAAATCCTTAAGGATAAATGAAAATTCTATATGCAATACAGACTACAGGTAATGGTCATTTAGCAAGAGCTCAAAACATTATTCCAAAAATAAAAGAAGTAGCTGAACTTGAGATAGTTACAAGTGGTCCCAAAAATGATTTTTTACTAGAAGAAAAACCCATCAAACATTTTACAGGTGTTACTTTTTTCTATACCGATAATGGATCAGTGAATTGGCTGAAAACTGTTTTTCTAAATAATTATTTTAGATTATTAAAAGAGATTTTATCATGCCCCGTAAAAAAATATGACTTAATAATAAATGATTTTGAACCAGTTTCTGCATGGTCTGCAAAATTTAATAATGTTAAGTGTTTTGAGTTAACCAATCAATATTCCATGAGTCTTAAGAATACTCCTAGACCAAAGACTTACAACTGGCTAGTGTTATGGGCAATAAATTATATAATTCCTTCTAAACTTGGATATGGATACCATTATAAAAAATATTCAGATAGAATTTTTTATCCAATAATTAGAAATAAAATTAGGGATCTGAAAGTAACAACTAGTGATGAAATAATTGTCTATTTACCCACCTATTCTCCTTCAAATTTAATAGAGATTATTAATCAATTACCTATTAAGAAAACGTGGACTATTTTTTCTCTTGATGCTGACAAAAAAGAAATAATATCTGGAGTAAATATTGAACCTCTTTCTGAAGATTTATTTTTAAGGAAATTTGCTTCTTGTTATGGAATTGTGTGTGCTGGTGGTTTTGCTACAACCTCAGAGGCAATATTTCTAGGAAAGCCTATGATTGTTGTTCCTGTAGAAGGTCAAATAGAGCAGCAGTTTAATGCCGCGGCTTTAAAGGAAGAAGGAGTAACAGTAATTGATAGGTTTTCAATAAAAAATATAGACATTATTTCTAATTGGATTAAGTCACCAAAAGTGTTAGAAATAAAATATAAAGATGAATCTAAAAAAATAATTGACACAATTATAAATGACTTCTCAAACTTAAACTAAACCTACTATGGAAAATGAACTAGATAATTTAAAGTTTCCTATTGGAAAATATAAAGCGATACTTGATTTTAATTTCTCAAGAACAGTTGAAGATATAAAAACACTAGAGTCATTTTCTGGTGATCTTAGAGAGTGCGTAAAAGGTCTTGACAAGACTGATTTTAAAAAATCTTATAGAGATGGAGGAATGAATATTGCCCAAATTATTCACCATTTTTGTGATACACACACATATGCCTTCTTAAGAACAAAACATACATTATTAGAGGAAAATCCTAGCGTTAAAATGTATGAAGTAGCTGAGTTTCTGACTACTCCTGATTCAAATGTATTAGACATAAAAGATAGTTTAAATGTGATTGACGGAATTCATGCTAAATGGGTTAGCCTATTAAAAACATTATCTGAGGAAGACTTCAAAAAGACGTACTATCACTCATCCAGAGATAAAAATATAATTCTTCATGAGCATTTGGGAATGTATGCATGGCACACTAAGCATCATATTGAGCATATTAAAATGGCTAAGAAGAACATTAAACAAAAAGGGAAAAGAGTTAAATAAAAAAGCCCCCTAAAAGGAGGCTTTTCTGTACTCGAGGCGGGACTTGAACCCGCACGAACATTACTGCTCATTGGATTTTAAGTCCAACGTGTCTACCAATTCCACCACTCGAGCGTTGAGCGAAAGACGGGATTCGAACCCGCGACCCTCACCTTGGCAAGGTGATGCTCTACCAACTGAGCTACTTTCGCAGAGAATGCAAATTTATAATAATTTAAATTATATGAGAAGTATAAATAAATTAATCTTTACCAATTTCTGTCTTTGAAAGTGCAAGCGCAGTTTGATACTCATTCTTTTGATCATTTAGGAATCTAGTATACATCCCCACATATATTCTGGACTGAGATAATGCTCCATATAATTCATTTGAAAGATAATACTGTCTGTTGAATCTAAATCTAGTTAGTTCTTGCTGGCCATAGATTTCACCATCGTAGGAGTTATAATTAAATTGTATTCTAAAATTTCCCATGATTTGTCGTCTCCAAAGCAAATTAAAGTTATCTATCTCTGTTGAAGTTGCATAGTTTCTTTCCTTTTTATGAGTATACATATTCAAAAGAAGTGACTTTAACTCCTCATTTTCGATAAGGTTAAATGTACCATTTGCAATTAACTGATTAAAAATACCATCTTGCGGAAAAAAAGAGGTTCCAATTTGAATTTGAAGAAGTATTTCTGCTACCTCACGATCAGTAAGTAGTGTGTGATTATTATTTATATCGTCTAAAAGTTTAATCAAGTTCTTGTCTGATTTGTCCAAACCTTCAAGGATGATTTCTATTTGGTTGATATCACCTTCCAATGTTTTAGTTAGATCAGTTAGCAAATAATTTTTTTCCTGTTTAGTAATATTAACTTGTCTTCTTTGTTCAAGATAAAATGATAATAGTACACTTAGAATAATTACAATTGCTTGGACTACATTATTTCTAAGAAATGATCTAAATGTATTGGTTGTTTTGGTCATACCTAAAAATATAAAAGTTTATTCATATATAGATAAATCTAAATTTAACGAGTCGAAATATTTAAACCTATTTAAACATATTGAAAGAATTGTATCTCTTAATGAACTTGTTATTCTTTCAGGGAAATATTTAACTGCAATATATGCTTGAAAGGTCTCCGCAATATCTTCTGATTCTGGATTATCTTTAGCATAAGTTGATAGATAATTTCCATCTAGGTAAACAGCATCATTCCAACCTCGCTGACCGTAAACATAGGGATCAATTGATAAATGTGTCGCTTCATGAATAAATAATTCTTCAGTTCTATCTCCATCTGGTCTTGTCTCTACAATATTGTTTAACCAATCAATAGGAATTGTAATGTTTGAATAAGACAGATCATTATTTCTTTGAGCAGAAGCAGTATAATCACCTTTTAAAAACTCAATTGATTTAATATTTTTTCTTAATTCTTTACCAAGTTGACCTATCAATGGTGCATACTTTTGTTTAATTGCAAGTGCTTCCTCTTGAGTAAATTCAGTATAAATTTCAAAATCTACAGATAACCCGTCACCAAAATTGACTTTATACACATGAGCAGGATAATCAATAAAACTAGGAATAGATTTATCATAAAACAGCCTATCCAAAATTCCTTGGTAAGTGGATGATGAATAAATTGTATAATCTGAAGAAGTTATTAAGTCAGGTAATTCCCACATTGTTCCAGAAAATGGGGGATCAGATATCTCAATTTGATTAAAAATATATACTCCATCCTCTGCCCCTTGGAACTGAATTAGGTCAAGCTGATCTTGAAGCTCAGAAAGCTGAACTGTTAGATTATTATTTTCAGACTCAAGAATTAAATTTTCCTGTGATAGCAATTCTATTTGATTTAAATAATATTCAATTTGACCTTGAAAACCATTTAGCTGATTATTTAAATTTTCAATTTGACTTGATAAAAGATTATTTTGAGATGTAAGTTGATTTATTTGAACTGAATAATCATTAATTTGAGAGTTTAGCTGAGAAATATTAGATTGTAGATCCAGTATTGTTTGATTAAGCTGATTTATCTCATCTTCTTTAGAACATGAGTTAAAAATTATAAAGAATATAAAAATTAAAAATTTATAGTTTTTCATATTGGATTATCATTTCTCCTGGATTATGCGGAGGAATATAATAAGAGAATCCATACTTATTACATATTTGATCAATTATTTTATTTTGCATCACTGGTGAATTCCCTGTTATCACTGTTAGACTAACACTACCTTTAGTTGAATTTAAAAGCATGTACTCTTCAATTAATTCAAGTCCTTCCGGATGTGTTTTTCCGTGTAAATCAATCTCCATCTTTTATTTCTTTTTTTATCTGGTTTAATTTCAAAAGCGCCTCAACAGGACTTAAATTATCAATATCTAAGTCTTCAATAATTTTTCTTATCTCTTGCATTTTGGGATCTTCTATATCAAAAAAACTTAGCTGAAGGTGATCATCGATTTTATCTTCTTTTAAATTCTTAGGCCTGCTAGATTCCATAAGTTTTAACTTATTTTCAGCTGAGCTTAGCACAAGTCTTGGCATTCCAGCCATCTTAGCAACATGTATTCCAAAACTATGATTACTACCTCCTTTAACTAGTTTTCTTAAAAAGATAACATCATCTTTTGTCTCTTTTACACTAACATTAAAATTTCTTATTCCCTTATATATTGACTCCATCTCATTTAAATCATGGTAATGAGTTGCAAAAAGAACATGAGGTTTTAATTTATTTTCATGTAAAAACTCAGCTATTGCCCAAGCTATAGAGATACCGTCATAGGTACTTGTACCTCTTCCAATTTCATCAAGTAGAATTAAACTATTTCCTGTTAGATTATTCAAAATTGATGCTGTTTCATTCATTTCAACCATAAAGGTTGACTCACCCATAGAGATATTATCACTTGCACCGACTCTTGTAAAAATTCTATCAACTAAGGAAAATGTCATCTCGTGTGCAGGGACAAAACTTCCTATTTGAGCTAATATAGTAATCAATGCTGTTTGTCTTAAAATTGCAGATTTACCAGACATATTTGGGCCAGTAATCATTATAATTTGCTGATCGGTATCAAGAAATATATCGTTAGGAATATATCTTTCTCCAGGAGGAAGATTTGCTTCAATCACAGGGTGTCTTCCTGCAATAATTTTAATTTTTTTTGAACTTGTTATTTTTGGGCAACAATATTTATATCTAACTGCTCTTTTTGAGAAAGAATTTAAAATATCAATTATAGAAATTTTATCTGAAACTAATTTTAATGTTAGAAGGCTATCTTGAAGGTTATCTAACAATTTTAAAAATAACTTAAGCTCAAGATCTTTAATTTTTTCATCTGCATTTATTATTTTCTCTTCATACTCTTTTAATTCCTGTGTTATATATCTTTCTGCATTAACAAGAGTTTGCTTTCTTATCCAGTCTTCAGGAACTTTATCTTTATGAGTATTTCTTACCTCAATGTAATATCCAAAAACATTATTAAATGAGATCTTTAATGACGGAATATTAGTTTTTTTTGTCTCCCTTTCAAGGATTTGATTTAGATATTCCTTACCTGAAAATCTTATCTCCCTTACACCATCAAGTTCTTTTGAGAATCCATCTTTAATAAAATCTCCTTTCATTATTGAAACTGGAGAATCATCCTTTAAGGTCTTAGATATTTCTCTTATTATGCTTTTAGAATTGGGTAATGATTTACCAAATTTTTTTAAAACACCACTATAAACTAAAAGAGAGTCTTTTATTAAGTCTACGTTTTCTAATGAACTTCTTAAATTAACCAGCTCTCTGGGTGAAATTTTATATGTAGCAATTTTTGACATTAACCTTTCTATATCTGAAATATTATTTAGGTTGATATCAAGCAGCCTCCTTATTTCATCATCACTCATTATTGATTGAACAATTTCTTGTCTTTTCTTTATCTCTTTTTTATCAATTAATGGAAAAGCAATCCAACTTTTAAGTTTTCTTGAACCCATGCTAGTTATTGTCTCATCAATTGTATCAGAAAGGTTAAAACCATTTATAGAGTTTGAATTAAACAATTCAAGATTTTTCATTGTAAATCTGTCCATCCATACATAAGACTCTGGAAATATCCTTTGAAGACTTGAGATATGAGTAAGATTATTATGCTCTGTATCATCTAAATAATGAATTATTGAACCTGCAGCTACAACACCAAGCTTTATATCCTCGACACCAAAACCTTTCAAACTCTTTGTATTAAAATGATCAAGCAACTTATTTTCTGAATAAGAGTTATCGTAAACCCAATCATCTAATGGATATACATTGTATGAGTTTCCAAGTAACTCAAAAAATTTATTTTTGGATGGTTTTGAAACCAATATTTCATTAGGAGAAAAGTTTGAAATTAGCTGATCAATTAATTTTAGATCACCTTGTGATACATAGAAGTCACCAGTAGATACATCAAGAAATGAAATTCCAAATTCATTTTTTTCTATGTGGACAGAAGCTAAATAATTATTTTTCTTCTGATCAAGGACTCCATCATTAATTGCTATTCCTGGAGTAACTATTTCCGTAACTCCTCTTTTGACAATTTTTTTTGTAAGCTTTGGGTCTTCCAGTTGATCGCAGACTGCAACTCTATTTCCTGCCTTAACTAGTTTAGGAAGATAGTTTTCAATTGAGTGATGGGGAAATCCAGCTAGCTCAACCTCACTACTTGAACCGGCTCCTCTTTTAGTCAAGACTATACCTAAAATCTTTGATGCTAATATTGCATCTTCACCAAAAGTTTCATAAAAATCACCTACTCTAAAAAGTAGTATAGTATCAGGATATTTAGATTTAATATCATTATACTGTTTCATCAAAGGTGTGATTTTACTCGTTTTAGTCACTGTTTTGTATTTATGCTAATGTAAATATTTTTATTTTTACTCTAATGCGAAAACTAAGAAATACTGAGTTAAATAGAAAGACTATTGAGGAGTTTAAAAAATCCAAGAAAACATCAGCAATTGTGATTTTAGATAATATCAGAAGTATTCATAATGTTGGTTCAATTTTTAGGACTTCTGATTCTTTCTTAATTGAAAAAATTATTATCTCAGGATATACTGCTACCCCTGAAAACCCCAAGATGGAAAAAACAGCACTTGGTTCATCTGATTCTGTTGATTGGGAATACACAGAGGATATAATAGACACAATTCAAAATCTAAAGAATAAAAACATTAAAGTTGTAACAGTTGAGCAAGCAGATAAATCATTAAAAATTGAAAAATTTATTCCTGAACAAGGAATAAAATATGCTTTTGTCTTTGGTAATGAAGTAGACGGTGTTTCAGATGAAATAATTCTAGAATCTGATCAAGTTCTTGAGATACCTCAAGTCGGGACTAAACATTCTTTAAATGTTTCAGTAGCAGCAGGAATCATTTTATGGGACTTTTATCAAAAAACCGAAATCTAAATTATTTTTAAAGGAATATCCTGATCATCACAATCATTGTCTAGTTGCTTAATTGTTTTATTCAAAATTGGATGTACACAATCATCTGCTATTTCTAACATTGGGACTAAAACAAATTTTCTGATTTCAATTTTTGGATGAGGGATTTTTAAGTCCTTTAAATCTAATACAATGTTATCATAAAAGAGAATATCAATATCTATAAACCTATCAGAATAAGTACCATCAATATCTTCTCTTCCCATTAGTTTTTCAACCTTTTTTATGTCTTTTAATAAAGATTTAGGCTCAATATCTGTTTCAATAAGTAAACATAGATTATAAAAATCATTGGAATCAAAACCCCAAGATTTTGATTGATATATACTTGATCTAGAAATTATTATTCCAATCTTTTTTTCAATTTCATCTATTGCTTTATATATTAGTGCAGAACGATTACCTTTGTTTGAACCTATTGATAAATAAACTTTACTCATAATTCTTATATGAATTCCAAAAAAATTACTCTAGCAAATAATATATATTTAATTCTTGCGGGATTGTTTATTACTTCGCTAGTAGCATCAAATTTAATATTTACTAAAATATTTTATTGGTATCCATTCGATATAAATTTATTAGGTGTAAAACTTTTTGAGTTATCAGTTGGTATTTTACCCTATCCTCTCACATTTCTAATTACAGACTTAATATCTGAGATTTATGGAAGAAAGAAAGCAGATCAAGTTGTAATAACTGGAATATTTGCTTCAATTTTTTCTGTTATTCTAATATTTATATCCAGCCAGGTGCCTGCTATAGAAGCATCACCAATTAATGATGAAACTTTTAACAGCGTTTTCCTTAATGCTCCACTAGCAGTATTAGCATCTATGTTAACATACTTATTCGCTCAATTTATAGATATAAGAATATACCATTTTTGGAAAAAGCTTACCAAAGGAAAACACCTTTGGTTAAGAAATAACTTTTCAACTTTTACATCACAATTTGTAGATACATTTACAATTGTATCGCTACTTATTCTTTTTGGAATTCTTCCAGAGGATAAATTTTTAGTTCTAATTATTTCAGGATTTTTATTTAAAGTAATTGTTGCATTATTAGATACACCTCTTCTATATCTTTTTGTATGGATTTTTAGAAAGAAATTCAATTTAAAAGTTGGCGAAGAAATTAAACTTAGTTAGGTTGGAATCAAAAAGAATTAATAAGTACCTAAGTGAAGTTGGATTCTGCTCGAGAAGAAAAGCCGATGAGTATATTTCTCTAGGTAGAGTTTATATCAACGGAAAAGTTGCTGAGTTAGGATCTAAGGTTAATATGGATGATGAAATTAAAGTTGATGGTGAAGTAATTCAGAATACTAATAAAAAAAGAGTATACATAGCATTTAATAAGCCTGTTGGAATTGAATGTACGGGAAACCCTAAAGTAAAGGATAATATTATTGATTTTATTAATCACAAAGAAAGACTTTTTACAATTGGAAGAATAGATAAACAAAGTGAAGGTCTTATTCTGCTTACAAATAATGGTGACATTGTAAATAACGTTTTAAGAGCAGAAAATAAGAAGGAGAAAGAATATATGGTATGGGTAAATAAAAATATAACACAAGATTTTATTGAAAAGATGAGAAAGGGCGTTAGAATCATGGGTAAAATGACAAAAA
>CACECH010000003.1:0-51461 GCA_902558025.1 uncultured Bacteroidota bacterium
AGATTTAGATTTAGATGCACCTGAATATTATTTAGATGCTGCTGGAGAATCGGCTTCAGAAACTATAGGAAAAATACTAATTAAATCAGATAAAATTTTAAGAAAAATTAAGCCAGACGGAGTTTTAATACTTGGAGACACAAATAGTGGTCTTTCTGCTATTTCTGCAAAAAAATTGAAGATTCCCATTTTTCACTATGAAGCTGGAAATAGATGTTTTGATCAAAGAGTTCCAGAAGAAACTAATAGAAAAATTATTGACAATGTTTCTGATTTAAACTTGACGTACAGTAAAATTGCAAAAGACTACTTGATAAATGAGGGCTTTGATCCAGATAGAGTAATTAATATAGGATCTCCTATGTTTGAGGTTTTAAATTATAGTTTAAGAAAAATAAATAAATCATCTATTTTAAACAAGCTAAAAATTGAAAAGGAAAATTATTTTCTGGTGTCTTGTCACAGAGAAGAAAATATAGATTCAGATAAAAATTTTAATAATTTAATTAGCCTGTTAAATCTTTTAGCTGAAAAATATGAGCTGCCTATAATAGTTTCTGTTCATCCAAGAACACAAAAAATTATAAATGAAAAAAAACCAAACTTAAGCAAACTAATTAATCTTCATACCCCGTTTGGTTTTAATGATTACAATTTTCTACAAATAAACTCATTCGTAGTTTTATCTGATAGCGGAACTATTTCTGAGGAATCTTCTATTTTAAATTTCAAAGCAATTAATATCAGAGAGTCGCATGAAAGACCAGAAGCAATGGAGGAAGCAGCTGTTATTATGGCAGGACTAAATTCTGAAAGAGTAATCCAAGGTATTGAAGCATTAAAAAATCAAAAAGTAGGTGAAAAAAGAAACCTAAACTTAGTCAAAGACTACAGTATAAATAATATCTCTCTTAAAGTTGAAAGAATAATCATTTCTTATTTAGATTATATAAATAGAGTAGTTTGGCAAAAAGAATCTTAATTTATACAAACCATTATTATCCTGAGCAATTTAAGATTAATGATTTAGTTAATTGGATATCGAAAGATGATTTTGAAGTTAGAGTTATTACTGGACTTCCAAATTATCCTGAAGGAAAAATTTACAAGGGCTATGGGCCACTTTCAAATTTTTTAAGTAGATCAAAAAATAAAAAGTTAAAAGTTAATAGATTATTATTGATTCCAAGAATGAATGGAACATATGCACTTCTTATCTTAAATTATATATCCTTTTTCATTTCCTGTTTTATTTTCACTATCTACTTAGCAATTTTTAAAAAAAAATATGATATTATTTTTGTTCATCACACAAGTCCTTTTTTAATATCATTTCATCCAATAATCTATGGACTATTCCATAAAACAAAAAAAATAATTTGGGAATTAGATTTATGGCCTGACACACTTAAGGGCATAGGTCTAATTAAGTCAGACACTCTATTTAAACTTATTGAGAAAATAATAATGATAACTTATTCATTTTACGATTTAATAATGGTTGGATCAAAAAGTTTTGAAAAAATTATAAGAAAACGTTTTAATAAAAAAATAATCTATTTTCCTAATTGGGCTGAAAATGATATTGAAAATCCAAAAAAATCTCCTGTTGATTTATCTTTACCAAAAAACTCATTTAGAATAATGTATACAGGCAACATTGGGACAGTTCAAAACTTTGATAAATTGACTAAAACAATAAATAATTTAAAAAATGAAAATATTCATTGGATATTTATTGGAGCTGGAAGATATGTGAGTGATCTAAAAAAGATAGTTAAACAAAATGCACTAATTGATAATGTAACTTTTATATCAAATGTAAATATTCAACAAATTCCAGGTTATTCTAATTATGCTGATTGTATGTATTTATCATTAAAAGACTCTGATATTTTTAAAAAAACAGTACCTGCTAAATTACAAACCTACATGGCTTTAGGTAAACCAATATTAGCAGTACTTTCTGGCGAAGGAGCATCAGTAATTAAGCAAGCTAATTGTGGATATGTTAATGAAAACAATAATTTTAGTGAGTTCTCTCAAATAGTTTTAAAAATGTCTAAGCTAAGTGAAGAAGATTTAAATAAAATGGGAAACAATTCGTTAAATTACTACAATAGAAATTTCAAATCTAGCTTAAGAAAAAAAGAGTTTTTTAAACTTCTAAATAACTTATGAAGAAAGTCTTAGTAACTGGAGGAGCTGGATTTATTGGATCAAATTTAATTTCAAATTTAATTCATAAAAAATATGACATTACCTCAATTGATAATTATTCAATAGGCTCAAAGAACAATCATTATTCAGAAGTTAAATACATTGATGATGATATTAATAATATTAATAAACTAAATCTAAAAAATTTTGATTATTGCTTTCACTTAGCAGCACAATCAAGAGTTCAACCTTCATTCACTAATCCTGAAGAATCCTTTAGATCAAATGTATCAGGAACATTTAAAATTATTGAATGGACAAAAGATAACTGTAAAAAGTTGATATATGCAGGCTCTTCATCCAGACACCATGATCATTACGCATCTCCATATGCTACAACAAAGTATCTAGGAGAAGAAATTTGTAAATTATATAAAAAATCATTTAATCTAAAAATTGAGATTGCCAGGTTCTATAATGTATATGGGCCCAATGAACCTGTAGATGAAAAGTTTGGTAATGTTATTGGGATTTGGAGATCTAAACTTAAAAGTGGAAATTCATTGCCTATTGTTGGTGATGGAAATCAAAAAAGAGACTTTACTCATGTTACTGATATAGTATCAGGAATTATTGCAATTGCACACTCGGATAAAATGCATGATGATGCATGGGAACTTGGTTCTGGAGTTAATTATAGTGTAAATGATTTACTTTCAATGTTTAAAGAAAAATTTGATGTAAATTCACACTTTGTGGAAGATCAACCAGGTAACTTTCGCGAATCTATTAGAGTTAATGATGATTCATTAAAATTACTTAATTGGTATCCAAAAGACAGATTAAAAGATTATATAAATAGCTTGAAATGAAAAAAGTTTTAATAACAGGAGGTGCTGGATTTATTGCTCATCATTTGATTTATTATTTGTTAAAAAATACAGATTGGAATATTGTTTCTCTTGATAGGCTTGATTATAGCGGTAATTTAAATCGTCTTGATAGCATACTATCAATTTCTTCTAAAATTGATAAGTCAAGAGTTAAAATTGTTTATCACGATCTTAAATCTGAAATTAATCCTTGGATAAAACATGAAATAGGTGAAATTGATATTATACTGCATCTAGCTGCAGGCTCTCATGTTGATAGAAGTATTGATTATCCAATGGAATTTGTATTAGATAATGTAGTTGGGACTGCTAATATTCTTGAATATGCAAGAATAATTAATGAATCAAATAGACTTGAGAGGTTTATTTATTTTAGCACTGATGAAGTTTTTGGTCCTGCCCCAAAAGGAATAGACTATAAGGAGAATGATAGGTATAATTCAACAAACCCATATAGTGCTACAAAAGCTGGCGGAGAGGAGCTAGCTGTAGCCTATGAAAATACATATAAACTTCCTGTTTATATAACACACACGATGAATGTATTTGGAGAGAGACAACATCCTGAAAAATTCATCCCTATGTGTATTAAAAAGATTAGGGACGGGGAGTCCGTAACTATTCACTCTGATAAGACAAAAAAAATTCCTGGATCACGTCATTATATTCATGCTGAAGATGTTGCTGAAGCGATTTATTTTATATTAACTAACAAACTTGAGTTTGAAATAGATTATGGAGGGGCTAAATGTCCAAAATTTAATATTGTTGGATCAGAAGAGTTGAATAATTTAGAGCTTGCTCAAATAATTGCAAATTGTCAAAATAAAGAATTAAAATATGAAATGGTTGATTTTCATTCGTCTAGACCTGGGCATGACCTTAGATATTCACTCTCTGGTGAAAAAATGAAAAAATTAGGATGGCAGCCATCAATTAAGTTAACTGAAAGGATAAAACAAGTCGTTGATTGGTCCCTAAATAATCAAAACTGGATAGAACTATAAACCCTAATATCTCTTGTATATTATTATAAATAGTTTAATTTTGCAATTCAAAAATTAATAATGTACGCAGTAGTCGAAATACAGGGAAGTCAGTTTAAGGTCTCAAAAGATCAAAAGCTTTATGTAAATAGAATCGATGCTAAAGAGGGATCTAAAGTTTCATTTGACAATGTTCTTCTTATAGATGATGGTAAGAAAGTTCAAGTAGGAAAACCAGCATTATCAGGGACTTCAGTTGAAGCTAAAGTTGTTTCTCATTTAAAAGATGATAAAGTAATTGTCTTTAAAAAGAAAAGAAGAAAAGGATATAAAGTAAAAAATGGTCACAGACAACCTATCACAGAGATTATTATCCAAGGTATAAGTGAGAAAAAAGCTGTTCCTAAAAAAGAAGCAGAAGCTACGAAAAAAACAACAGCTGCGAAGAAAACAACAGCTGTAAAGAAAACAACAGCTGTAAAGAAAACAACAGCTGCGAAGAAAACAACAGCTGCAAAAAAATAATTAGTAATGGCACACAAAAAAGGAGTTGGTAGCTCAAAGAACGGAAGAGAATCAGAGTCTAAACGACTAGGAGTCAAGATTTTTGGAGGTCAATTTGCTCAAGCTGGCAATATAATTGTTAGACAGAGAGGAACTGTCCATAACCCAGGCGAAAATGTATACCTAGGTAAAGATCATACACTTCATGCCAAAGTTGATGGTATTGTTACGTTTAAAAAGAAATCAAACAACAAGTCTTTTGTTTCGATTGAGCCAGCTAAGGCTTAATATCTATAATATTCTGGTTTAAATGGTCCATTCTTTTGGACTCCAATGTATTTAGCTTGTTCACTAGATAACTCCTCAAGCTCAACACCTAATTTATCTAGATGAAGCATAGCAACCATCTCATCTAAGTTTTTAGGTAGCATATATACTTTATTCTCGTATTTATCAGCATTATTCCAAAGCTCTATTTGGGCTAATACTTGATTAGTAAATGAATTACTCATTACAAAACTTGGATGACCAGTTGCACAACCAAGATTAACAAGTCTACCCTCAGCAAGAATAATAATTTCTTTATCCTTTGATATTCTATATGAGTCAACCTGAGGCTTTATTGTAATTTTTTGCTCAGAAAAATTAGTTTCTAACCAATTCATGTCAATCTCATTATCAAAATGACCAATATTACATACTATAGTCTTATCCTTCATCATTCTAAATGTTTCTTTATTTACTATATCTTTATTACCTGTTGCTGTAACAACAATATCAGCATTTGAAACAACAGACTTTAACTTTTTAACTTCGTAACCATCCATTGATGCTTGAAGAGCACATATAGGATCTATTTCTGTAACAGTTACTATTGATCCAGCACCTCTAAAAGAGGCAGCAGTTCCTTTTCCAACATCCCCGTATCCACAAACAACAACTCTCTTTCCTGCAAGCATAATATCAGTTGCTCTTCTTACTGCATCAACCGCACTTTCCTTACATCCATATTTATTATCAAACTTAGATTTTGTGACAGAATCATTAACATTAATGGCAGGAAGCGGTAAAGTACCATTCTTCATTCTATCATACAACCTATGAACCCCTGTGGTAGTTTCCTCAGATAAACCTTTAATTCCTGATACAAGTTCTGGATAGTCATCAAGCACCATATTTGTAAGATCACCCCCATCGTCAAGTATCATATTTAATGGACTTTTATCTTCGCCAAAAAATAGTGTTTGTTCAATACACCAATTAAATTCCTCTTCTGTCATGCCTTTCCATGCATAAACAGCAATCCCTTTAGCTGCAATAGCAGCTGCAGCATGATCTTGTGTAGAAAATATATTACATGAACTCCATGTTACTTCAGCGCCCAGATCAACTAAAGTTTCGATCAAAACAGCAGTTTGAATCGTCATGTGAAGACAACCTGCAATTCTAGAACCCTTAAGAGGTTTCTCTTTTTTAAATCTATCTCTTAAAGCCATTAAACCTGGCATTTCTGCTTCTGCAAGTTTTATCTCTTTTCTTCCCCATTCAGCTAAAGAGATATCTTTAACTTTATAAGCAACGTATTTGTGATCTGTTTTATTTTTCATGTGTATATTTATGAGGCAAAAATACCTGATTTAATCTATTTTATCAAATGCCTTTTCTTAAAGATTTCATAATTAATAATTCTACTAAAATTATTCTATGGAATATAATACCAGGCGAATTGGATGATAAACACATTAGTAAAGAAGAAATAGGCCTTTTAAAAATTAGAAAGGGAAAAAAATCCAAGGAATATTTTCTTGCTGCAAGAAAACTTTTAAAGAATGAAGATTCGGAGTTAACTATTGAATATGATTCAAAAGGAAAACCTCATTTAAATAAAAAAAAAGGTATCTCTATTTCTCATTCTAATGAAATAGTAGCTATTTGTATTTCAAATGAAATAGATTTTGGAATAGACATTCAACACAAAACAGATAAAATATTTAAAATTAAAAGTAAGTTCCTTAGTAAAAATGAGAGCAAATTTTTGGGTAAAACAGATGATATAGAGCTTTTAACAAAATTATGGTCTGCAAAAGAATCAATTTTCAAAGCTTTAGGCAAAGAAGGGATAAGTTTTTCAAATGACCTAGAAATTGATATAATTAATGATAAAGATTTATTTAGAGCAGGATATTATAAAAAGGATAATATTAAGATTAAATTTGATTTAGACTTTATATGTATTGATGAATATATAATTTGTCACGCTAAGAAATCTTAAGTAATGGATCAAATTTTTGACTTTCTTTTTTCTCAATATTCTTCGTACTCCCCTTCATTTATTTATTTGGAATTATTTGCTGTAATCATGAATATTACGAGTGTAGTTTATGCTAAACGAAATAATATTTTAGTTTATCCTACTGGATTAATTGGTACAGGAATTTTTGTCTACATTCTTTTAAATTTTTCATTGTTAGGAGATACTATAATTAATGCATACTTCTTTTCAATGTCAATTTACGGCTGGTATTTTTGGTCTAGAAAAAAAGATGAAGTTTTTGTTAATCAAGTTTCCACAATAAATCGAAATGAAATTAAATATTTATTTATTCTTGCAATTTCAAGCTTGATATTCATATACTTTGTATACGATTATTTTGATAAATGGAATAATTGGACTGCATATGTAGATAATATTACAACAGCAATATTCTTTGTTGCAATGTGGTTAATGGCAAGAAGAAAGATTGAGAGCTGGATTTTTTGGATTATTGGAGATTTAATAACTGTTCCTCTCTACTTCTATAAAGGTTTAACAATATCTTCAATTCAATATATTATTTTTCTTATACTTGCAGTATTAGGATATATTTCATGGAAAAAAATCTTAGACAAGAATTATCAGAAGTTAAAAGAATAGTCATCTGTGGTCCTGAATCTACTGGAAAATCTACTTTAACTCAAAATTTAGCTTCACACTATAATACTAGCTTCGCTAAGGAATTTGCTAGAGATTTCCTTCAAGATAAATGGGACATATCAAATACAGTATGTACAAAAAAAGATCTAATTGATATAGTCAAAGGACAGATAGATAATGAGAATAAATCACTTATAAAAGCAGATAAATTTTTGTTTTGTGACACTAATATACTTACAACAATTGCGTGGTCTAAAACACACTTTAATGGATACTGTAATGCATGGATCATTGATCAATCAAAAAAATTAAGTTATGATTACTACTTAATTCTAAATGCTGATACAAAGTGGGTTCAAGACGATTTAAGAGATAGACCAAACGAAAGAGAAAAAATGTTCGAGGCTCATAAATTGGAACTGGATTTGCTAGGTGTCTCATATGACATCATAAAGGGTTCTGACTATAAGAAAAGGTTTGAAGATTCAATATACTTTATAAGTAAAAAATTCTTAATTTAGATCTGAATTGGGGTGCTTAGAATAAGCTGAGATTAAACCCATAGAACTTAGACAGGTAATACTGTGAAAGGAATTTAAAATGAAAAAATATATACTTCTTGTACTTATAAGTACATCATCTTTCTCACAAGAAATAGTTAACCCAAAAAACCAGGACTCTCTTATTAAAATTTTTAACTTAGAAGAGGTTACAGTTAATGCTATTAAAGCAAAATATGATACCCCAGTAACATTTGTAAATGTTACTAAGCAAGATCTTGATAAAGTTAATCTTGCCCAAGATATTCCAACTCTTTTAAAAAACACTCCATCTGTAATTAGTCATTCAGATTCTGGCTCAGGTATTGGATACTCTTCCATAAGAATTAGAGGTTCAGATCAGACTAGGGTAAATGTTACTATTAATGGAGTTCCATATAATGACTCAGAGTCAATGCAAGTCTATTGGGTTGATCTACCAGACTTTGCCTCATCAATTGAAAGTATCCAAGTTCAAAGAGGAGTGGGGACTTCAACAAATGGACCTGGTGCATTTGGGGGAAGTATTAATATTCAAACAGATGCGGCTTCAGAGAATTCTTTTTTTGAAGTTAACAATACTTTAGGAAGTTATAACACAATTAAAAATTCTGTTGGCTTTTCAACAGGCTTTATTAATAACTTTGAGTTATCAGGAAGAATCTCTAGGATTAAATCAGATGGTTATATTGATAGGTCAGGTTCCAACCTTCGTTCATACTTTTTGCAAGGGATCTATAGAGATGAAAATACTTTAGTCAAATTATTAAATTTTGCTGGTCATGAAATAACAGATCAAGCTTGGTATGGAATAGATTCAGCAACCTTAGAATCAAATAGGAGGTATAATATGGCTGGAGAATTTTATGATGAAGAAGGAAACTCTTTATATTATGAAGATCAGATTGACAATTACAAACAAGATCATTATCAACTCCACTGGAATCAAAATTATTTAGGTGGTTGGACTTCAAATTTTGGACTCCATTACACATATGGTAGAGGGTTTTATGAGAATTACAATGTAGGAAATGATAGCCCTGATTATATTGACAGAAGATGGTTAGATAATGATTTTTATGGGTTTATTTTTAGTGTAAACCAAAGAACAAAAAAATATAATTCTACAATTGGAGGTTCATATAATAAATATTCCGGAGAACATTATGGAGAATATTTATGGATTGATCAAGATTCAAATTCTGAAAACAGCTATAGCTTTAAGGAAAAATTTTACGATGACTATGGAAATAAGAATGAGTTTAATTTTTTCGCTAAAATTGACTATTATTTAAACGATAAATTATCTATTTATGGTGATCTACAGTATAGAAATATAAAATATGAAGCAGGAATATCTGCTAATTCAGTTTTTACAGGTTATGTTGAGGAAGGCTTTAACCGTCTAGATAAGACCTTTAATTTTTTCAACCCAAAGTTTGGACTATTCTATAATTTAAATGATTTTAATAATATATATTTTTCCTATGCTAGAGCGCAAAGGGAGCCAACAAGAACTGACTATGCTAATGGGAGTCCTGATGCAGAAAAGTTAAATGATTTTGAACTAGGTTGGAAATTAACATTAGAGAATAGTTCCATTAATGTTAATGCCTTTTATATGATCTACGATAATCAACTTGTTTTAACTGGTCAAAGAGATATTAATGGGTATGAAATTAGAAGAAACATTGGAGAGTCTTATAGATTAGGAATTGAATTAGACTCAAACATTACTTTAAGCTCTAAACTAAATTTAAACACTAATCTCTCAATTAGTAGTAATAAGAACCAAGATTTTTATTCAATTTTTGATGGAATTCTTAAGAACTATGGAAATACAGATTTAGCCTATTCTCCAAGCTTTATAGCAAATAACATAATTGACTATTCCCCAAATGAGAAAGTAATAATCTCTTTAAGATCCAATTATGTTAGTGAACAATATTTTGCACAAACAAATTCACCAATTTCTAAATTGGAGTCATTCTTTGTTCATGATTTAAACTTCATTCATAAAATGAGTATTAAAGGACTATCAAATGATATAAGCTTCAAGGTTTTAGTTAATAATTTATTTAACTCTAAATATGTAAGTTATGGAGGTTACTATACCTATGATGTCCCAACAGATAATCAAATTAAAACTTATGAAGGTGCATATTACTATCCTCAAGCAGAGATCAATATCCTTGTAGGTTTAGACTTTAAGTTTTAATCAAAAATTTGTAAATTAGAGCAAATATCCCCTTTTATAGGGGATTTTTGCATTGAATATGAGTAAGATATCATACTATACTGAAAAAGGATTAAAAAACCTAAGGAAGAAGTTAGATCATCTAAAAGATGTTGAGCGTCCGCGTGCATCTCAGGCAATTGCTGAGGCAAGAGATAAAGGTGATTTAAGCGAAAATGCAGAATATGATGCTGCAAAAGAAGCACAGGGTCTTTTAGAGCTTGAAATTTCTAAATTAGAAGAAACACTCTCAAATGCAAGAATTATAGACGAATCTAAACTTGACACATCAAAGGTCTTAGTTCTATCTACTGTTAAAATTAAAAATCTTAATAATTCTGCTACAATGGAGTATAAATTAGTTGCTCAAAGTGAAGCAGACCTTGCTAAAGGAAAAATTTCGGTTGATTCTCCTATTGGAAAGGGTCTACTGGGTAAAAAAGTTGGAGATACTGCAGAAATCTCAATACCAAATGGTAATGTTAAATTTGAAATTCTTGAAATTTCAAGATAATGGCATCAATTTTCACAAAAATTATTCTAGGAGAAATACCATCATATAAGATTTATGAAGATGAAAATTATTATGCTTTTCTTGATATAAATCCAAATGCATTAGGTCATACATTATGTATTCCAAAAAAAGAAGTAGATAAACTGTTTGATCTTGATGATGATACATATAAAGGCTTAATGATTTTTTCAAAAAAAATTGCTGAAGCACTAAAAAAAGCAGTAGATTGTCAAAGAATTGGAGTAAGTGTAATAGGACTAGAAGTTCCCCATGTTCATGTACATTTGATCCCAATCAACAAGATGGAAGATATGTCGTTTAACTCAAAGATTAAATTAAGTGATGATGAGTTTGTCGATATAATGGAAAAAATTAAATCTTATTTATAATGGAATTATTAGGAAAAATAAAGCTAATTGGTGATATCAAGACATATGGAGACAACGGTTTCAGAAAAAGAGAACTTGTCCTTACAACTGAAGAGCAATACCCTCAGCACATTATGATTGAATTTATCCAAAATAACTGTGAGTTACTAGACAACTATAGTATTGGACAAACTGTAAGAATTGGAATCAATATTAGAGGTAGAGAGTGGGAGAGTCCTGATCAAGGAATTAAATATTTCAATTCAATACAAGGCTGGAGAATAGAATCTTTAGATGACCAAGTTATTGATTCTGATCCTGAGGACTTACCTATAGAAAATGATAATCCTCCTAAAGATGATGATTTAACAGAAGATGACTTGCCTTTCTAGTTAAACTAATCCAACTCTTGAAAAGCCTGTTACTTCAGCATTTTCTGACTGAGATTTAAGATAATCAGAAATACTTTGCTTACTATCTTTTATGAATTGTTGATTCACAAGGGTATTTTCCTTAAAAAACTTTTTTAGTTTTCCTTTGGCAATATTATCAAGCATTTCTTCTGGCTTTCCTTCTTGCCTTAATTGATCTTTTGCAATTTCAATTTCCTTTTCAATAATATCTTGACTAACACCATCTTCATTTAGTGCTACTGGATTCATCGCAGCAACTTGCATAGAAATGTCTTTTGCAACTTCACTAGCATTATCAAACTTTTGTGAGAGGCCAACAATTGAGGCTATTTTATTCCCTGCATGAATGTATGACCCAACAAATTCAGAGCTTAAATATTCAAAAGAACCTATTTCAATTTTCTCACCAATAACACCAGTTTGCTCTAAGAGTTTATCTGATACTTTCATTCCATCAAAATCTGAATTAAGGAATGAGTCCTTATCAGTGAAGTTCAATGCGTGATCTGCAAGACTTTGAGCTAATTCAATGTAATCTTCGTTTTTTGCAACAAAATCTGTTTCACAGTTTAGAGAAACTATAATGCCATATGTATTGTCATCACTAACTTTAGCTAAAACAACACCTTCAGAAGACTCTCTGTCAGCTCTGTTTGCAGCAACTTTTTGACCTTTTTTTCTAAGAATTTCAACAGCTTTTTCAAAATCTCCGTTAGACTCCTCAAGAGCTTTTTTACAATCCATCATTCCAGCTCCAGTGGATTGTCTTAACTTGTTTACATCAGATGCAGTTATTTTCAATTTGGTAAAATTTAAAGATTAATTTTTATTCTTTAGAAGTATCAGCATCATCATTGCCTTCAGCTGCTTCTTCTAATTTTTTTTGTTCAGCAATTTCTTTCTCTTTCTTTCTCTCATCTAAGGATTCTTGAATTGCCTTACACACTATATCTAGAATTTTTTCAATAGATTTTGAAGCATCATCGTTCGAAGGAATCATAAAATCAACATCATTAGGGTCAGAGTTGGTGTCAACCATCGCAAAAATTGGAATTTTTAGCTTTTGAGCTTCTTGGACAGATATTTTTTCATTTAAAGTATCTACTACAAATATAGCCCCAGGAAGTCTAGTCATATCTGAGATAGAACCAAGGTTCTTTTCAAGTTTAGCTCTCTGTCTATCTACTTGTAGTTTTTCTTTTTTTGAAAGTGTTTCAAATGTACCATCAGATTTCATTCTATCAATTGCATTCATCTTCTTGACAGCTTTTCTAATTGTAACAAAATTAGTTAGCATTCCACCAGGCCATCTTTCTGTAATGTATGGCATATTAACAGAACTTGCTTTTTCAGCTACAATATCCTTAGCTTGTTTTTTAGTTGCTACAAATAGAACTTTTCTCCCAGATAATACAATTTTTTTTAGCGCATTAACAGCATCATCAAGTTTTGCAGCTGTTTTATAGAGGTTAATAATGTGTATCCCATTTCTTTCCATGTAAATATATGGAGCCATATTAGGATTCCATTTTCTAGTTAGATGTCCAAAGTGAACACCAGCATCCAATAATTCTTTAACTTCCTTATTTGCCATATATTATCTTTTTGAGAATTGGAATTTCTTTCTAGCTTTTTTCTGTCCAAATTTCTTTCTTTCAACCATTCTAGGATCTCTAGTCATTAAGCCTTCTGTCTTTAATGTAGATTTGAATTCTTCATTAAATTCAACTAAGGCTCTTGAAATTGCAAGCCTTACAGCTTCTGCTTGACCATTTACACCGCCACCTTTAACGTTGACAGATAGATCAAATTTGTCCTTAGTATCAGTTAAGTTAAAAGGTTGTAGTATTTTGTATTGAAGAGTAGCTGTGCTAAAAAAGTCAGAGTAAGATTTTTTATTAACTGTTATATTGCCTTTACCTTCTGACATGTAAACTCTCGCAACAGATGTTTTTCTTCTTCCTATTTTATGAATTACTTCCATTATATTTTACTATTAACATCAATTGGTTTTGGTTTTTGTGCTTCATGATCATGCTCAGAACCTGGAAATACTTTAAGGTTTCTGAATAAATCTGCACCTAGCTTGTTTTTTGGAAGCATTCCTTTAACTGCTTTCTCTACAAGCTTAATATTATTTTTTTTGTGAAGTTTATCAGCAGTAATGATTCTCTGACCCCCTGGATATCCAGTGTGACTTATATATTGCTTTTGTGACCACTTGTCTCCTGATAAAGATACTTTTTCGGCATTGATTACTACAACATTATCACCACAATCAACATGGGGAGTAAAATTAGTCTTATGTTTACCTCTCAATAGTTTAGCAACAATAGATGCTGTTCTACCTAATGGTAATTCAGAGGCATCAACAAGAACCCACTCCTTATTAACTGTCTTTCTGTTTGCCGATATTGTCTTATAACTAGTCTTAGTCATTAATATTATTATTAAATCTTGGCGTGCAAATGTACTATTTTAATGAATTTTAAAAAAACTTTTTTCTAATTAATGTGCTTCTAACCAATTTTTACCAAATTCTAGGTCAATTTTTAGAGGGACTTTTAGCTTAACAGCAGATTCCATAGTGGTTTTAACGATATCTTTAATCTGATCTTTTTCAGATTTATGAACATCAAATACAAGCTCATCATGAACTTGAAGAAGCATTTTTGATTTTAAAGACT
Organism: uncultured Bacteroidota bacterium; assembly: GCA_902558025.1. Taxonomy (GTDB): domain Bacteria; phylum Bacteroidota; class Bacteroidia; order Flavobacteriales; family Flavobacteriaceae; genus Marisimplicoccus. The sequence goes on from CACECH010000003.1 coordinate 14,215, forward strand.
GTTTTTTTAACTCAGAATTAATATTTATCATAGCAATTTTGATAATATCGGCAGCACTACCTTGAATAGGAGCGTTTATTGCATTTCTTTCAGAACTGCTTCTAAGCATATTATTTTGAGAATTGATATTCTGGAGATATCTTCTCCTTCCCATTATAGTTTCAACATATCCATTGTTTCTTGCAAAATCAATTTGATCAGACATATATTTTTTTAAACCAGGATAGTTTATGAAATAGTTATCAATCATAACTTTGGATTCAGATCTATTTAGATCAGTTTGTTGGCTAAGTCCAAATGCTGAAACTCCGTATATAATTCCAAAATTTACTGTTTTTGCATTCCCCCTTTGTTCACGTGTTACATTTTCTGGGTCAACATTGTATATTTTAGAGGCAGTCATTGTATGAATATCTTGATTATTTACAAAAGCATCAATCATATTCTTTTCATTACTCATAGATGCGATTACTCTTAATTCAATTTGAGAATAGTCAGCTGCCATCAATATATAATCACTACCTCTAGGTATGAAAGCTCTTCTGATTTTCTGACCGTTTGCAGTTCTTATTGGAATGTTTTGCAAATTAGGGTTATTGCTAGAAAGCCTTCCTGTTGTAGTTACAGTTTGATTAAAACTACTATGGACTCTATTAGTTAAACTACTTACCTCGTTAGGTAGTGATTTTACATAAGTATTTTGAAGTTTATCAAGAGATCTCCACTCAAGAATATCCTCTATAATCTTATGATCATTAGCTAAACTTGAAAGAACTTCTTCTGAAGTAGAATATTGGCCAGTTTTAGTTTTTTTTGGCTTGTTAACTAGTTTTAACTTATCAAATAAAATTTCACCTAGTTGTTTGGGTGAATTTAGATTAAACTCTTCACCAGATTTTTTGAAGATTTCTTTTTTTAATTTTTCCAAGTCCTCTTCAAATTCTTTATCCAGTTTTTCTAGATAACTGGTATCTATCTTTATCCCTTCTGTTTCCATCTCGCTTAATACATTAATCATCGGAATCTCAATATCATAAAAAATCTTACTTAAATTATTGACTTTAATCTCTTTGTCAAAAACACTTTTCAGCTGAAGAGTGATGTCTGCATCTTCACTTGCATAATCTGTAATTTTATCAATTGTGACATCCCTCATTGATATTTGATTTTTTCCTTTCTTTCCTATTAAAGATTCAATTGAAATTGGAGAATAATTTAGGTAAGATTCAGAAAGGGTATCTAGATTATGTCTCATATCTGGATTAATAAGGTAATGCGCAACCATTGTATCATATATTGGGGACGACACTTTAACATTATACTTGTGTAATACTTGTATGTCAAATTTTATGTTGTGTCCAACTTTTATAATTTCAGTAGATTCAAAAAAGGGTTTTAAAATTTCAAATGATTTTTCATGGACTGACTTATTATTTTTTACAGGTAAATAATAACCTATTCCCTTTTGCCAAGAAAATGAGATTCCAACAATATCTGTTTCCAGTGCATTTAAACCTTCAGTTTCAGTGTCAAATGCTACAATTTCCTGCTTCATCATTTTCTCTACTAATAGTTTTAACTCTTCAAATGACTCTATTCTTTGATATATTGACTTTGAACCATTTAAACTGTCTTTATTAGATTCTAAATTATAGGTTTCACTAAACAAATCTCCCTGGACAACTTCAGCACCTTTTTCTTCTAATTGGTTAGAATTAGTTCCAAAAATTTTAAAAAAAGTCTCTTTTATTCTCCTAAATTCTAACTCGTCAAAAACTTTTAAGACTATCTCTTTATCTGGATCTGACAATTTAAATTTATCTAGATTATAATCTATTGGTACATCTAAAATAATTTTTGCTAATTTCTTTGACAATACACCTAATTCTTTATTCTCAATTATCTTTTCACCAAGCTTCCCTGTTACTTCATGAGCATTTTGAAGCAAATTTTCTAAACTTCCATATTGTTTAATAAACTTTTTTGCAGTTTTATCACCAACACCAGGAAGTCCAGGAATATTATCAACTGAGTCTCCCATCATTCCGAGATAATCAATTACTTGATCAGGCGATTCAACCTCAAATTTATCTTTAACTTCATCAACTCCCCAGACTTCCATACTATTACCCATTCTAGCAGGTTTACATAAAAAAATATTATGTGAAACTAGTTGAGCAAAGTCCTTATCAGGAGTAACCATGTATACTTTAAAATTATTCTCTTCAGCATCTTTTGCGACAGTTCCAATAATGTCATCTGCTTCAAAACCTTCTTTTTCAAGAATTGGAATTTTCATTCCTTCTAATATTTTTTTTATATATGGAATTGCAACAAGAATTGGTTCAGGTGTTTTATCTCTGTTGCTCTTGTATTCTTCAAACATTTCAGATCGAGTTACAGATCCACCTTTATCAAACGCAACTGCTAAGTAATCAGGGTTTTGTGTTCTTATTATCTCAAATAAAGAATTCATAAAACCTAAAATAGCAGAAGTGTCAGTACCTTTCGAATTAATTCTTGGATTTTTAATGAAAGCATAATATCCTCTATAAATTAATGCATAAGCATCCAACAAAAAAAGATTCTTCGAGTTCTCCATTAATCCATGAATATTTTATGAATATACAAAGATAAATGTTCGTTAATTCAAATCCCCCTATTTTGTAAATTTGCTAGATGGAACTAGCTCATAATCAATTTATGAAAAAAGCTCTTCAAGAGGCAAACTATGCTTTATTTAAAGATGAAGTTCCTGTTGGGTGTGTTATTGTTCACAATAACAAAATTATTTCAAGGTCTTCAAATATGGTCGAATTATTAAATGATTCAACAGCTCATGCTGAACTAATTGCTATTACATCAGCTCAAAACAATTTAAATAGTAAGAATCTTGAAAATTGTATTCTATACACAACACTTGAGCCATGTATGATGTGTTATGGAGCTATTTATTGGTCAAAGATTAAAACTATAGTCTATGGAGCATCTGACCAAAAAAGAGGGTTTTCAAAGCACATAGTAAATGTAGATAGAGATATTAAAATTATTAAAGGAGTTTTAGAAGAAGAGTCTAAGGAATTAATAGATAGCTTCTTTAAAAAAATCAGAGATTAAAGTCACCAGCTTTCTCTCTCATTTTTTTTAAGTTTTCGTTACTAAGAGTATAGTCTTTTAGCTTCTTTCCTTTCCATCTAATTGCAAGAAATAAAGGCATGAAAATCAAAGTTCCTACTAAGACAGATATTCCAATGATTAAATCTCCTGTTTTATCACCTATAAATTCTTTTGAAAAAATTCCAACAAACACACCTATAAAAACTAAATAGGATAATATTTTAACAAAAATCTTCATTTCTATTTTTGTGATAAATCTTTTAACTGATCTTTAGTTAATTTTGATGGAGCATCAATCATTAAATCTTTTCCACTATTATTTTTAGGGAAAGCAATAAAGTCTCTAATTACATCTTTTCCTTTAAGAACTGCAGCTAGTCTGTCAAGTCCAAAGGCAATACCTCCATGAGGTGGAGCACCATATTTCAAGGCCTCAATTAAAAAACCAAACTGACTTGTATATTCTTCCTTACTCATGCCCAATAATTCAAAAACTTTCATTTGTGTATCAAAATCATGAATTCTAATCGAACCACCACCAATCTCATTACCATTTAAGACTAAATCGTATGCATTTGCAATAACTTTTCCGGGCTCTTTATCTAGAATATCCAAGAATTCTGGTTTTGGTGAGGTAAAAGGGTGATGCATTGAAAAGAATCTTTTTTCTTCTTCGTCCCATTCAAATAAAGGAAAGTCAGTTACCCATAAAGGACAAATTTTTTCTTGATCAATTAAATTAAACCTACTTGCTAATTCAACTCTAAGTGAGCCTAATTGTTCAAGTGTTTTTTTGTATTCTCCAGACATAATAAAAATTATATCTCCAGGTTTTGAAGAAATTTTTTCAGAAATAACTTTTAAATCTGACTCTGAAAAAAACTTATCGAATGATGATTTAACTGAAGAGTCATTGTTGTGTTTTATCCACAATAAGCCTGAAGCTCCTATTTGAGGTCTTTTAACCCAATCCGTAATTTCATCAATTTCTTTTCTAGTAAGATCAGATTTTCCTTCAACCCTTAAACAAACAGTTATTTCATTATTATCAAAAATTTGAAAGTTTTTACCCTTTACCTCATCTGAAATATTATTAATCAAAAGTTCATATCTCAAGTCAGGTTTATCAGTTCCGTATTTTTCTATCGCAGACTCATATGTCATTCTATCAAAAGTTGTATTGTCAGAACCTAAAAATTTTGAAAATATTCTTTTCATTAAACCTTCAAATTGTTGAAAAACATCCTCTTGATTAACAAACGACATTTCACAGTCAATTTGAGTAAATTCAGGTTGCCTATCAGCTCTTAAATCCTCATCTCTAAAACATTTTACGATTTGATAATATTTATCAATACCACCAATCATTAGAAGTTGTTTAAAGATTTGAGGAGACTGAGGAAGAGCATAATAATGATCAGGATTTAACCTACTTGGAACAATAAAATCTCTTGCACCCTCTGGAGTTGACTTAATTAAATAAGGAGTTTCAACGTCAATGAAATTGTTTTCTGATAAATAATTTCTTACTTCAAGAGATAAACTGTGTCTAAAAATTAAGTTTTCTCTTATTGGCTCTCTTCTTATATCAAGATACCTATATTTCATCCTTAATTCTTCACCTCCATCTGACTCATTTTCTATTGTAAAGGGAGGTGTTAAAGACTTGTTCAATATATTTATACTAGTAACTAAAATTTCAATTTCACCAGTATCAATATTTTCATTAATACTTTTTCTTTCAATTACTGAACCTTCAACTTCAATAACAAATTCCCTTCCAAGTTGACTGGCAGTTGTAAAAATCTCATCGTTAGATCTTTCTTTATCAAATACCAGTTGAGTTATACCATATCTATCCCTTAAATCAACCCAAATTATAAAACCCTTTTCTCTGATTTTATTTACCCAGCCAGAAAGTTCTACTGTTTGACCTAAGTTAGATTTTGTTAATTCACCGCAGTTATTAGTTCTATTCATAAATTATTATGTAAATATAACTAGATATTTTTTAGTTTAATTCTGGCAAGATGTATTATATAATACATAGATGGGACGATAATTAAAGTAAGAAAAGTTGCAAATGTTATTCCAAAAATTACGGTCCAAGCAAGAGGTCCCCAGAAAATAACATTATCTCCACCTAGGTATACATTTGGATTCCAATTTGCAAAAAGAGAGAAGAAATCAATATTTAAACCAACCGCAAGTGGAATCAATCCAAAAATAGTAGTTATAGCTGTAAGTAAAACAGGTTTAAGTCTTGCTTTACCTGCTGTTTTAACAAGTTCCATAGCTGTCATCTTATCAATTATTTCATCTTTTGACATATTTAAATCTATTTTTTTTCTATCAAATAATAGTTGAGTATAATCTATTAACACAACGGCATTATTTACAATTATTCCAGTAAGAGAAATTATTCCAAGCATAGTCATAAGTATGCTGAATGTTAAATTAAAAATTACTATACCTAGAAATACTCCAGTAAAACTTAATACAATTGATGCAAGAACAATAAATGGTTTTGATATTGAGTTAAATTGAAATACAAGTAATAAAATGATTAGTGCTATACCTGTTAGAAGAGCTCCTGATAAAAATTCTTGATTTTCAGATTGCTGTTTAATTTCTCCTGTAAATTTATATTCAACACCCTGTGGCGCTTCATATCCAGACAAAGCAATTTCAGCAGTATTTACAATTTCATTTGCATTCGATCCTGCAAGTATTGATGAATATAAAGTAACTACTCTTTGAAGATCAATATGTTTGATTGCACTAAATGATGTAATATTCTTTTGATCAACAATCGATGCGATTGGAACCTCCTTTGTCTTTCCAGTTGATTGGTCTCTAAAAACAATATTCTGATTAATAATAGAATTAATATCATTTTTAAATTCTTCATCAAACCTTACATTAATTTCATAATCCTCTCCTCTCAACTTATATACTCCAGCTTTGGACCCAATTATTGAATTCCTAATTGTTTGTCCAACCAGCCCAGTAGGAATTCCAAGTTCACCAGCTTTTTCTCTGTCTACATTAAATTCAAGACCGGGCTTACTCCTGCTTACATCAATCTTTAGTTGTTCTATTCCCTCAATATTCTCCTGATTTAAATAGTTCTTCATTGAAATTGCAGTTTCAATTAATTGTTCGTAATCCTCTCCGTAAATCTCAATATTTACAGGGTATCCTCCTGGAGGTCCTTGGGAATCTTTTTCTACAGAAATTGCAATTCCTGGAAACTTTTCAATTAATTCAACTTGAATTTCCTTTCTTAATTGTTCACTTGACATTCCTCTTCTAAATTTGAATTCTCTCATTGTCATTGTGATTAAAGCTTTATGAGGAATTTCTCCAGTACCACCAGCATCTGTTTCAGGATTTCCAGCACCTTCTCCTACTTGAGATATAGCAGATTCAACTAAAAAGTTATAGCCATTATCGATGTACTTTGAGTTATTTACTACTTTGTAAACCTCTGACTCAATTAGCATTGAAGTTTCATTTGTTTTCTTAATATCTGTACCTTCAGGATACTCTAAATAAACTAGTATTTGTTGAGGTTCATTGTCAGGAAAGAATTCAACTTTAGGCGGAAATATAGCCATCAGTAAAATTGAAACAAAGAATAACGAAATTGTTCCAAGCAGGAATAAATAAGGTCTAAATCCTGCAAGAGCAAATGATAAAAATTCGTTATACCTATTTTCCAATTTTACCAACAATGTATTTTGAAATTTTACAGCTGAGTTCTTAATAACATACTTGTAAGACCAGAATAAAAAACAAATAAATGCAAGTAAAGATCCTATTGCTCTTGTGTCTTGAAATAATACAAAAACTATAGCAAGTCCTCCAAGGATATATGTCATTTTCATAAGGTTTGTCCTACTAATTTCTCGCTCACTTAAATCCATGAAACTCGAAACTAACATTGAATTGAAAAAAATTGCAACTATTAATGATGATCCTAAAATAGCAGAAAGTGTAATAGGGAAGTATATCATAAATTCACCAAGTGTTCCAGGCCAAGTGCCTAGAGGTATAAATGCAGCAATAGTAGTAGCAGTAGAAACAATAATTGGAAGGGCAACTTCACCAATTCCCAATTTTGCAGCTTGAACTCTTGACATACCCTCTTTAGACATTAGTCTATATATATTCTCAACTACAACGATACCATTATCTACCAAAAGGCCAAGACCCATTACTAGTCCAAACAAAACCATTCTATTTAAAGTGAATCCAAAAGCTGATAAAATTACCAATGACATGAACATGGACATCGGAATTGCAAATCCAACAAAAAGAGCATTTCTAAGACCAAGAAAAAATGTTAGAACAGTTACAACTAGAATTATTCCAAATATTAAATTATTCATTAAGTCATTAACTGAGTTAATTGTATACTCAGATTGATCATTTTGAACAACAACATCTAGATTTTCAGGCAAAAAATTCTCTTTTGCATCTTTTATAATTTCCTGAATTGAATTTGATGCAAAAATTGCATTTTCACCACCTCTTTTAACAACCTCAAGCATAACTGTCTTTTGGTCAAATGATCTAGTAAATGAGGTTGCTTCTTTCTCCCTAAAACTTACTGATGCTACATCCTCTAGATAAACTGGACCATCATCTCTCTTGACTATAAGTCTATTTAGTTGAGAAGGATCAGATACTTCTCCGATTATTTTAACATTCCTTCTTTGTCCATCTGAAATTAAACTACCAGCTGAAATGGTAATATTTTCTTGAGAGATTGCATTTATAATATTACCAAAACTTGTTTTAGTAGCCTTCATTTTATAAGGATTCACAGCAATTTCAACTTCGAAATCTTGTATACCTCGAACCTCTACAGTCTTGACTTGAGGTAGCCTCTCAATCCTCGTATCTAGATATTCTGCATATTCCTTTAGCTCTTCAACTTTATAATCACCAACTAAACTTATGTTTAATACAGGAAATCTCTCCGCTATATCAAATTCAAAAATATTTGGATCAACTTTAGCATTATTAAATGTTGGCCAATCATCACCTACAGTTACATTATCTACTAAATCCTTAACTCTTAGTCTTGCAACTTCAGTAGGTATGTCATCATCAAATTCTATATTTATAATTGATATACCTTCACTTGATGTTGATTCAATCTCAATAAGTCCAATAACACCTTTAATTTCTTGTTCTAACGGGTCTGTTATTAACTTTTCAATTTCTTCAGCATTGTTTCCAGGAAAAATAGTTGTAACAAAAATATTTGAGGAATTAATTTCTGGGAATAACTCTCTTGGCATAGTTTTATATGCTGTAATACCTGAGACTAAAAAAATAGTCATTAAAACATAAATAATAGTCTTATTATTTATTGCCCAGCTTGAAAGAAAAAACTCTTTATTTTTTTTATTCATGTTAATCAATAAGCTTTACTCTTTGAGAATCCTCTACACTGTATGCTCCTTCTAAAACGACTATGTCACCTAGTGAAAGACCTTCTGTAACTTCAACTTTGTCTTCACTCTTATTTCCAAGTGTGATAAATTGTTTAGAAGTTAAATAAACTCCCTCTTTGTTATCCTCAGACATTACGTATACAAAATTTTTACCAAGAGCATCTTCTCTAACAATTCTAAGTGGAATCACTATTGCATCATCTTTTTTGTAAATATTAATTTTAATTTTTGCATCAAGATTTTGCTTAATCCTATTATCAAAGTTTTCTACAGGCACTTCAATTCTAAATGTTCTGTTGCTTGGATTTATAAAGTTACCTGTCTGATTAACTGATGATCTATACTCCATATTTAAAAGGGGTATTTGAACAATTGCTTCGGTACCCTCACCAATAAACGAGATATATTTTTCAGAAACGAAAGATTCGGCATAAATTATATCAAGATTTACTAGTCTAAGAATTTGGGAAACACCAGGTATTAAGTTAGATCCAACATTAGAAATAATTTCATCTATTTCTCCATCAAATGGAGCATATATTTTTGTTTTTGAAAGTCTATCTTTCATTTGGTCAACCATTTTTTTACTCGCTTCGTAATCCGTTTTGCTTTTTAAATATTGCATTTCAGAACCAATATTATTGTCCCACAATCTTTGAGTTCTTTCAAAATTCTCTTTAGCAAACTCTGCCTGGATAACCATCTGTTCATATTGTTCGTTAAGCCCTGAATCATTGATTTCTGCTAAAAGTTGTCCTTTTTTTACTTTTTGACCTTCACTTACAAAAACTTTTTCTAGTGTACCTTGAAATTCTGGAAGTATTAAAACATTCTTTCTAGTTTTTAGGTTTGCTTGTGCCTCAATGTAAGTATTAAAAATAGTTTGTTGAATTTCATATTTTGAAACAAGCGTAAGCCTTTCATTTTCATCTAACAATGAGATTCCATTATTTATCTCGTTGAGTTCAACCTTCATTGTATTCATTGCATCAACATATTCTTTTTTTCTTTTTTTAAGTTCGTCTATATCTCCTGCTTCAATTAATGACTCAATTGATGCATTTCTTGAAGAGTTACATCCACTTATAATTATGATTAGTAAAAGGGTATAAATTTTATTCATGATTAATTGTTGTATAATGTTTCTAATTCTGTTTTAACTGATATAATTTCTAAAACTGAATTCAAATATTTTTGTTGAGAATCCAATAGTTGGAGCTGAGCCTGTCTAAGTTCAAAAGATGTTACTAAGCCTTCAAAAAACTTTATTGAGTTCTTCTCTTCAATCGACATTGATAATCTCATATTTTTTTCATTAACATTAAGAGATTGAACAGCTAGCTGATAATCGTTTAATTTTTGTTGGACCTCTGCACGTGTTTTCTCTTTTTGTTCTTCGAGATTTGTTGCTGCCTGATCCATTGCAATTTTAGCTTTTTGAGATGAGACATTTAACTTATTGGCATTGGTAAGCGGAAGTTCAAACTTTACTCCAAAAACTGATGATCCAAACCAATTCTGCGCTTTGTTAGTGAAATCAAATTCATTGTTATATCCTGTGTAGGTCCCACTTATAAATCCAGAAAGTTTCGGGAGTTGCTTTGACTTTTCTAATCTATACTCTATTCTTTTAGTATCAAACAAATTTTGAGAAATCTTTACATCAATATTTTGATCCTCGCTAAAACTATCTACTGAACTCGAGAAAATTATATTCTCAGCAATAAAGTCGTTAATTGAAGTAGTAAGTATTAGATTATCTTCAAGATTGATGCCTAAAATCAATTTTAATAAATTGAGCTGGTTTTCCTGTGTTTTTTTTGTTTGAAGAAGTGAAAGCTCAGCTTGGGCAAGAGTTATTTTAATCTGCTCAACATTTTCAATTTCCTCAAATCCATTTTCATAAAGCTCAGTTACTTCGAATAAATCTTTTTTAAAATTTTCTAAATTATCCTCTAGAAGTGCTATTCCTTCATTAAGTGTAACTACTAGGCTGTAAAGTTTTACAATAGACTCTCTTACTTGCAGAAAAGTCTTTTCATAAAAGTTTTCAGAACCAGATAAATAAATCTGACTATACTCAAGTCCAACAAGCCATGAGCCATCAAAAAGCAGTTGTTCCATTCTGACTGAACCAATTGCAGACTGCTCAGTTCCAAATTGAATCTCTGAGAAATCTCCTTTGTTACCCCCAAAAAATTCAGCTGGTATAAGTGATGTTTGGAGTTCAAGATTATTTAAATAATTTAATTCTAATGAAACATTTGGCAACCCAATTGCGATAGTTTTCCACCTTTCCTTAAATGCCATTTGAATCTCTCTTTCAGCGTTTCTTAAATTTCTATTATTTTCAATACCGTATTCTACTGCCTCATTTAAACTTAAACTTAGTATGTCATCTTGAGCCAATACTGTTGTGCTAAAAAATATTATTAATAACAATTTTCTCATTTTTTTATCATTTGAATTATCCAAGCTGGAATTAATTTTTTTCTTTCAGTCATCATTATGTTAAAATCCTTTTTGGAGAGATTTTCAATCTTCATAATTATTGGACTACACATAAACGGAAAAACAATTACACTTAAAACATTAGTTACAAAATGAATGGGATCAACCTTTCTGTAAATACCTTTTTTTACACCCTCTTGATATTGAGCTACAAAGTTTGATTTCATTATCATTTTTGTTGTGGGCATTTTTAAGAAAGATGTAGGATTATTTTTTAATTCATTTAAAACAAAAGTTGGAAGTAAAGGCTCAGCAATAATCATATCAATATATTTTTCAGAACATAGTTTTAGTTTTTGTTCGAGTGAAGTCTTCTCGTCATTATAGACTTCAACCATTTTACTAAGAAATTCATATAAGGTCTCAAACATTATTATTTCGAATAGCCTTCTTTTACTTCTGAAATAATAATTTAACATTGCAAGATTGATATCTGATTCTCGAGCAATATCTCTAGTTGTAGTTGCGCTATAACCTTTTTTTAAAAAAAGTGATTTAGCAGCATCTTTAATTTTAATTTCCGTATTTGAGTAATTATTGTCCACAATATTATTGGAGTACAAAATAAACTTAATCATATGAATTAAACAAATGATTAATAAAAAATTAACAATTAATTAAATAGTATATTTATTGTTGTATTTCATTAATGAAAGATTTAATTACAAATTTTGAGAGTTTTCTAAAATCAGAATTGCTTTATTCTGATCCAAAAAATCTTTATCAGCCAGTTAAATATATTCTTGAATCTGGAGGTAAAAGACTAAGGCCTCTAATAACAATGAGTATTTCTGATATTTTATCAAATGATTCAAAAAAAGCCTTACCCGCATCTGCTTCTCTTGAGATATTTCACAATTTTACTTTGGCCCATGACGATATAATGGATAACTCATTAATGCGAAGGGGTAAAGAAACTATCCACTCAAAATGGGATATAAATACAGGAATTTTATCAGGAGATGTAATGCTAATAATATCTTATGAGTTTCTAAAAAAATATGATGACTTAACGTATTTAGAATTATCTAAACAGCTTATAGAGACTTCAAGACTTTTGTGTGAGGGTCAGCAATACGATATTGATTTTTCTAATCAAAATATTGTAGATGAAGATAAATATTTTGAGATGATTCAAAATAAAACAGCTGAACTAATTGCTTGTGCTTATAAATTTGGAGGTATCGTTTCAAATACAAAAGATGAAAACAAGCAAATATTGTATGAAATAGGATTAAATCTTGGAATTGCATTTCAGTTAGAGGATGATTTGCTCGACTGCTTTGGCGATGAAAAAAAATTTGGAAAAAGAATTGGAGGAGATATAATTGAAAAAAAGAAGACATTACTTTACATATATACAATTAAAAATTTAAGTAAAAACCAAAGAGAAGAATTTGAAAAGGTATTTTACTCTGATGAGTTAAGTGAAGAGTTAAAGATTAGTAAAATTAAAACTTTCTATGAAGATTCTGGATCTGTCGACTATCTAAAGCAAAAAGTAAAAGAATATTCAAATAAAGCTTCTAAAAATATAAGTCAACTAGAGGTTGATACAAACAAAAAGGATCAGATACTTAATTTTTCAAGAAATCTTTTAGATAGACAGATTTAACCCTTTTTATCAAAGACTTTACAAAAGTCATAATATTTACTGATACAAAAATTCTAATCTCTTCAAAAATATTTGTTTTCTCACCAAGAAATTTAAAAAGTAATAGCGGGTCATTATTTCTAAATAGATCAGAAAAAACCCGACTTCCTTTTCCTTTTGAATCAACTAGAACATCTAAAAATAAAACATCATAATACCAAAATCTATTCTTAAATATTAGTTTTGATAGCGGCTTATCTTCTTTAATATATTTAAGAATCATATCAATTTTTTCAATTGAGTTTTTAATAGTATATCCAGTGCTTGGTTTTGTCCAACCACCAGAAGTTCCAATTCTGATAAAACTATCTGTATTTGCATTAAAAAAAGGATAACAAGTCATAGGAATTACTCCCTTTTCTCTTTCCATTATTTTATATTTTTTAATACCCTCTCTATCAAGATACTTTTTTATCTCTTTTTCATAATCTGAATTCTTCATGACTTCACCGCCAAAAAAAGTATACTCGAATAGAGCACTTTTTTTAGAAAAAGGTAATACATACATAAACCTAATTTCTTGATGCTGGTCAATACTAAAATCCATAAATCTTATTTTATCTTCATCAAAAAAATCTTCATGAGTTTCAATTGTCCATCCAAGAAAGTGTTGTTTTATAAGTGGGTATTTATTGAATTCAAATTCTTCAGGATTATAAATACTTGAAAAAGCAATTGAACATTGAAAATTTCCTTTATCTGTTTCAATATGGTTTATGCCAGATTCCTTAATAATATTCTTAACACTTGCATTTAAATAAGTAAAATTGGAAGCTTTTTCAATCTTTCTTTTCATAAATGAATAGAATTTATCAGATCTAACCATTTTATATTTATATGGTTTAAGACTAAAAGAGCTACTAAATTCCATGTCTTTAAATTCAGCCTTGCCCCATGATTTAAAAACTATTTTATCTAGAATGTTTTTTTGATTATCCCAAAAACTAAATGTCCTATCATTCTCGATTTTAATTTCTTTTTCAATAACTAAAACTTTTTTATTATCGAAAAAACTATCTGAAATTAATGAATGAGAAAGAAGGAGACCTGTAGCTCCACCTCCACAAATTATATAGTCATATTTTTCATCAATTTTCATTGGTAGTGGTAGTTGTTATATTTACTTTTGCGGATAAATAGAGTAGACAATATACAAATATGGATCAAATTATTGAATATTTCTCAAACCTAGACCCTGTATTGGGGGCATTATACGCAACCTTATTTACTTGGGGTGTGACAGCACTTGGAGCCTCTTCTGTATTCCTCTTTAAGTCTATGAGTAGAATGGCTTTAGATGGTATGCTTGGTTTTACTGGTGGTGTAATGGTTGCAGCTAGTTTTTGGAGCCTCTTGTCTCCTGCAATTGAAATGAGTGCCGGTGAAGGTTTTGTTAAGGTTATGCCATCCGCAATTGGATTTGGTTTAGGAGCGTTATTCATATTTGCCATTGATAAAGTTTTGCCTCATTTACATATAAATTTTAAAGAAGAGGACGCAGAGGGTATAAAAACTCCATGGAGAAGAACAACTCTTTTAACTTTAGCAATTACATTACATAATATTCCAGAAGGTCTTGCTGTAGGTGTTTTATTTGGTGGAGTTGCAGCAGGAATCCCTGAGGCATCTGTTGCAGGTGCCGTTGTACTTGCTTTTGGAATTGGACTCCAAAACTTTCCAGAAGGAATAGCAGTAGCAATGCCACTAAGAAGGTCGGGTATAAGCAGATTTAAAAGCTTTTGGTATGGTCAGCTTTCTGCTATTGTAGAGCCTATAGCTGCTGTTATTGGTGCGCTTGCAGTTACTTTCTTTACACCCATTTTACCTTATGCACTGTCTTTTGCTGCAGGAGCTATGATATTTGTTGTAGTAGAAGAGGTAATACCAGAAACTCAGCTTGATAAATATACAGATATAGCAACCTTAGGATTTATAGGTGGATTTATAATTATGATGATGCTAGATGTAGCACTTGGTTAATTATCTTCTCTAAATGTATCCCAACCTGAGCTACTAAGATTTATTTTTTGACCCAAGCTTGTGATCATACAATTATCATTTTTCTTATTTAAACTTGAACCGATAATTGTTAAGTAATCAGAGCTTTCAATTTTCTTTTTAAATCTTTTAGGAACGGTAAATAATAATTCATAATCTTCTCCACCATTTAGAGCCGCAATTGTTGGGCTAATCTGAAACTCTTTACATACTTTTTTGGTTTCCTCTGAAATAGGTAATTTATCTTCATAAATATGAAAAGATAATCCTGAATTGTCTGAAAGATGATTAATTTCTGACGAAAGACCATCACTAATATCTATCATTGAAGTGGGATTTATATTTAGTTCTTTTAAGTGATTAATAATATCTACTCTTGCCTCTGGCTTTAGTTGTCTTTCAATACAATAACTATAGTTAGAAAGATCTGGTTGAGATTTAGGATTAACCTCAAAAACTTTTTTCTCTCTTTCAAGTACTTGAAGACCCATATATGCAGATCCGAGGTCACCTGAAACTACAAGTAAATCCTCTTCCTTTGACCCTCTTCTCAATGTAAACTTATTACTTTCTGTACTTCCAATACATGTGACTGATATCATCAGTCCTTTATTAGAAGAAGTTGTGTCACCACCAATTAAGTCAACTCCATAAAATGAACATGCAAGTTTAATTCCTTCGTAGAGCTCCTCTAAGGCTTCAATTTTAAATCTATTTGATACAGCAATCGAAACTAATACCTGTGAGGGTTTTACACTCATCGAAATTACATCAGAGATATTTACTACAACACTTTTGTACCCAAGATGTTTTAAAGGGACATAAGATAAATCAAAATGAACACCCTCAACCAAAATATCTTGAGATATAGCTAGGTTGGTTTTATCAAAACTTAAAATTGCTGCATCATCACCAATATCGACTTTTGTAGAACTATTTTTTTTCTTAAAAGATTTTGTTATTCTTTTAATTAGTTCTTTTTCACTAATATTTTTAAGATTATTTGAAATATCTTTTTCTGAATCATCCATTGTTCAAAATTAACTTAATTGAACCATTTATTTTATTTATAAATCATAACATAATTATGGATTTATTAACACTTAGAAATATTCCATAAACCCTGATTTAATTGTATATTTGCCAAAAGTTATCAAGGATTTTTTTTATGGCATATACTGAAGAAGAATTAAAAAAACAGCTTGAAACCAAAGAGTACGAATATGGTTTTTATACAGAGATAGACTCTGAGACATTCCCTGTTGGTTTAAACGAAGAAATTGTAAAAGCAATTTCAAAGAAAAAAAATGAGCCAAAATGGATGACTGATTGGAGATTGGATGCATACTCTACATGGAAATCTATGGAAGAACCCAATTGGTCAAATCTAAAGTATGCAAAACCTAACTTCCAAGATATTTCATATTACTCAGCACCAAAAAAGAAACCAGATTTAAAATCACTTGACGAAGTTGATCCTGAGCTTTTAAAGACATTCGATAAACTAGGAATATCTATTGACGAACAAAAAAGACTTAGTGGTGTTGCGATGGACGTTGTTGTTGATTCTGTTTCGGTAGCTACCACTTTCAAGGATACACTTGAAGAGAAAGGAATTATATTCTGCTCAATATCTGAAGCTATTCAAAACCACCCTGAATTAGTAAGAAAATATATTGGAACAGTGGTTCCAAAAAAAGATAATTATTACGCTGCATTAAATTCTGCGGTTTTCTCTGATGGCTCTTTTTGTTATATTCCTAAGGGTGTTAAATGCCCAATGGAATTATCAACTTACTTTAGAATAAATCAAGCAGGTACTGGACAATTTGAGAGAACATTAGTAATAGCTGACAAATCAAGCTACGTTAGTTATCTTGAAGGCTGTACTGCTCCTTCAAGAGATGAAAATCAACTTCATGCTGCTGTTGTTGAGTTAATTGCTCTAGATGATGCAGAGATTAAATATTCAACTGTTCAAAATTGGTTTCCTGGAGATAAAAAAGGAAAAGGAGGAGTCTATAATTTTGTTACAAAAAGAGGTATATGTCACGAAAGGTCAAAGATATCTTGGACTCAGGTTGAAACTGGTTCTGCTGTTACATGGAAATATCCATCTTGTATATTAAAAGGTAATAATTCGATTGGTGAGTTTTACTCTATTGCTGTTACAAACAATTTCCAACAAGCAGACACAGGAACTAAAATGATACACATAGGAAAGAATACCAAAAGTACTATTATCTCTAAAGGTATCTCAGCTGGAAAATCTCAGAACAGCTATCGAGGACTCGTACAAATTTCACCTCTTGCTAAAAATGCACGAAACTTCTCTCAGTGTGATTCATTATTAATGGGAAATAAATGTGGAGCTCACACATTCCCATACATTGAAGTTCAAAATAAAACTGCCCAAATTGAGCATGAAGCTACAACTAGTAAAATTGGTGAGGACCAAATATTCTATTGTAATCAAAGGGGTATTGACACAGAAAAAGCTATTGCACTAATAGTTAATGGCTTTAGTAAAGAAGTTCTAAATAAATTACCTATGGAATTTGCTGTTGAAGCACAAAAATTACTGGAAATCTCTCTTGAGGGATCAGTTGGATAAAATTAAGATATGTTAGAAATAAATAATTTACATTGTAAAATAGAAGGTAGATCAATTTTAAAGGGAATAAACCTGAAAATTAATCAAGGTGAAATTCATGCAATTATGGGTCCCAATGGTTCAGGTAAAAGTACACTTGCAAATGTTATCTCAGGTCATGAAGATTACGAAATCACAAAAGGAAATATCTTCTTTAAAGATCAAGAAATTAATGAATTTAGTCCGGAGGAGAGAGCACATGAAGGAGTGTTTATGTCATTTCAATATCCTGTAGAGATTCCAGGAGTAACAGTAACTAATTTTATTAAGACTGCTATAAATGAATCTAGGAAATCAAAAGGTTTAGATGAAATGCCTTCTAGTGAAATGCTTAAAAAGATAAGAGAAAAAGCAGCCTTACTAGAAATAGATTCAAATTTTTTGTCAAGATCTCTTAATGAAGGTTTCTCTGGAGGTGAAAAGAAAAGAAATGAAATTTTTCAAATGGCAATGATGGAACCTGAATTGGCTGTTCTTGATGAAACTGATTCCGGTTTAGATATTGATGCATTAAAGATAGTTGCAAATGGAGTTATTAAGTGCAGTAATGATAATAATTCTGTTTTAGTAATTACTCATTACCAAAGGCTACTTGACTATATCGTCCCAGATTATGTCCATATAGTAATGGATGGTAAAGTGGTGAAGTCCGGAGATAAAGACCTAGCAAAAAAAATTGAAGAAATAGGGTACGATTGGTTAAAAAATGAAAAGTCATAAGATGAACTTTCAAGAAAAATTATTGGATTCTTTTATTGCTTTTGAACAAGATGTTGATTTGTTAAATCCAATTCATAAGGACAGAAAGGATGCATTAAAAAGGTTTGAAGAATTAGGATTTCCATCAAAAAAAGATGAATCATGGAAGTATACCTCTTTAAAGTCATTAGTTCAAAAAGACTACAATCTATATGCAAAATCTGAAACTAATGTTGAATTAAAAGATGTAAAAAAATATCTGCTTAATGATATTGACTCATTTAAAATTGTATTTATAGATGGGGTTTACAGTCCATTCCTTTCAAAAACTACTCATGATGGTAAGGACATATGTGTTCTTTCAGCTGCATTGTCAAAAGATAAGTACAAGAAAAGGATTAAGAAATATTTTAATAAAGTAGTTCCAAGCTCAGAAAGCTTAGCATCTTTAAACACTTCTTACACAAAAGAAGGTGCGTACATCTATATTCCGGAAGGTATCTGTCCTGAAGATCCAGTGCAAATAATGCATTTTTCAACAGGAAATCAAAACTCAATTTGGCTACAACCTAGAAATCTAATAATTGCTGATAAAGGATCTAAAATTGAAGTAATTGAAAGACATCAAAGTCTTAAAGACCACTCAGTTGTTACTAACAGTCTAACTGAAATTTACGCTGAAAAAAATGCTTTTGTAGACTATTACAAGATCCAAAATGATTTAAACACATCAAGCCTAATTGATAATACATTTATAAGTCAGGAAAGAGACAGTAATGTTAGTGTTCACACATTTTCTTTTGGCGGTAAACTAACAAGAAATAATCTTAATTTTTATCACAAAGGTGAAAATATTCAATCTACCTTAAAAGGCATTACAATTTTAGAGGCAAATCAGCATGTTGATCATAATACACTTGTAAATCATGCACAACCTAACTGTGAGAGTCATCAGGATTATAAAGGAATTTTTTCAGATAGATCAGTAGGTGTGTTTAACGGCAAAATTATTGTAGATAAAATTGCGCAAAAAACTAATGCTTTTCAGCAGAATAATAATATTTTGATTGATAACAAATCTAAAGTTAATACTAAACCTCAACTTGAAATTTTTGCCGATGATGTAAAATGTTCCCATGGTTGTACAGTAGGACAACTTGATAAGGAAGCACTTTTCTATTTGAAAACAAGAGGAATCCCAGAAAAAGAGGCTAAAGCACTTCTTACCTATGCCTTTGCAAATAATGTATTAGAAAGTGTTAACATCCCTAATTTAAAAAGAAGAATAAATTCACTGATTGCCAATAAACTTGGAGTAAATCTTGGT
The DNA here is from genome assembly GCA_902558025.1 of uncultured Bacteroidota bacterium. Classification (GTDB taxonomy): domain Bacteria; phylum Bacteroidota; class Bacteroidia; order Flavobacteriales; family Flavobacteriaceae; genus Marisimplicoccus. The sequence goes on from CACECH010000003.1 coordinate 33,642, forward strand.
TTTGACCTATAAATGTTTGATGTATACAAAATAAGAGAAGATTTTCCCATACTAGATCGAAAAGTAAATAATACTGATCTTGTATATTTCGATAATGCTGCAACTTCTCAAACTCCAATACAAGTTATAGATGCGATTTCAGATTACTACAAAAAATTCAATTCAAATATTCATAGAGGCCTTCATTCACTTAGTGCTGATGCTACAAGCCAGTATGAAGAATCAAGAACAAAAGTTCGAAAGCATTTTGGAGTCTCTGAAAATCATGAAATAATTTTTACTTCTGGAACAACTCACGGAATTAATATTGTTTCCTCTGGTTTACAAAGTATTTTGACAAAAGATGATGAAATAATTATTTCTGCAATGGAACATCACTCCAACATAGTTCCCTGGCAGATGCTTTGTGAGAAAACTGGTGCAACCATGAAAGTTATTCCAATAAATAATAATGGAACTTTAGATATCGATGAATATAAATCAATGCTTAATCCAAAGGTTAAATTTGTTTTTGTAAATCATGTATCTAATACCCTTGGGACTATAAATCCAATAGAACTTATAATTGAGTTAGCTCACAATAACAACTCACAAGTATTAATTGATGGAGCTCAAGGCGCAGCACATATAAAAATTAACCTCAAGGAGTTAAATGCTGACTATTATGTTGCTTCAGCTCATAAATTATGCGGCCCTACTGGTGTTGGTTTTCTATATGGAAAATCAGAACTTTTAAAATCACTTCCTGCTTATCAAGGTGGAGGTGAAATGATCTCAAACGTAACTTTTGAGAAAACTGAATATGCTGATCTACCTCATAAATTTGAAGCAGGCACCCCTAATATAGCAGGAGTAATAGCTTTTGGAGTTGCACTTGATTATATGAATTCAATTGGATTTGATAATATTGAAAACCATGAAAAAGAACTTTTAGATTATGCAACCGAAAATCTAAAAAAAATTGATGGTATAAAAATCTACGGTGATAACAACCAAAAAATATCTGTAATATCATTTAACATTGGTGATCACCATCCATCTGATATTGGTTCAATTCTTGATCAGTTTGGAATTGCTGTAAGAACAGGTCAACATTGTACTCAACCAATAATGGATTTCTACAAAATACCAGGCACTGTTCGAGCATCTTTCTCTTTTTATAATACAAAGAGTGAAATTGATTTATTCATCGAAGCTTTGATAAAAGCATCTAAAATGTTGGGATAATTCATTAATTTTAAATGTGCAAACAATACAGCAGATACAAAATGAAATTATTGATGAATTTGATTTTTTTGAGGATTGGTCCGAAAAATATCAATACTTAATTGATTTAGGGAAAAATCTTCCCAATTTTGACAACAAGTCAAGAATAGATTCAAATCTAATAAAAGGATGTCAAAGCAAAGTTTGGTTAAATTCATCTTTTAAGAATAACACAGTTATATTTGAAGCTGATAGTGATGCTATTATATCAAAAGGAATTATTTCTCTTTTAATTAGGGTCTTCTCAGGTCATAGACCAGAGGATATTTTAGAAGCAAAAATTGATTTTATTGAAAAAATTGGTTTAAATACTCATCTATCTCAAACCAGAGCAAATGGTTTATTAGCTATGATAAAACAAATTAAAATATATGCCTTAGCATATCAATCTAAAAGGTAGAACATGTCAAAAAATAAAAAGAATTCACAAGATCTAGGCGAAAAAATTGTAAAAGAATTAAAATCAATTTTTGATCCTGAAATTCCAGTTGATATTTATGAGCTAGGATTAATTTATGATGTTTTTGTAAACGAGGATAATGAAGTTAAAATCCTTATGACCTTAACTACTCCAAATTGTCCAGTTGCAGAAACTTTACCTCAAGAAGTTGAAGAGAAAATTAAGTCTATTGATGAGGTTAAAACAGCTGAAGTTGAGATCACCTTTGATCCACCATGGACTAAAGATTTAATGAGTGAGGAAGCAAAATTAGAACTAGGATTTTTGTAGAAATTAATGAAAAACAATTTATTCATTTTCTTTCTTGTTTTAAGCTTAAACCTTTATTCACAAGAATCAACACCCAAAGATTCTCTATGGTCAACAAAAGGAAATGTTGCTCTATTATTGAATCAAACTGGATTTAGTGATTGGGTTGGAGGTGGAACAAATAATTTTTCTGGAACTATAAAATTTGATTATGAATGGGAATACACAAAACTTGGTTGGAATTGGTTGACTAATTTTGAGTCTGCATATGGTTTAGCAAAGTTCAAAAATGCACCATTTGCAAGAAAAATTGATGATAGAGTATTAATCCAATCAATTATTGGTAAAGAGTTTACAAAGAATTTATCTTTCTCTGCATTTTTTAATTTTACATCGCAGATAGGTAAAGGCTACAAATACAAAAAAGACTCTGAGAACAATGAAATAAGAGAATTAACAACACAAGCTTTATCCCCAGCATACTTTCAAATAGGATCTGGTTTTTTATGGAAGAAAAGCGAAAAGCTATGGCTTAATTATTCTCCAATTGCATCAAGATTGATATTAGTTAGCAAGAGATATACTGAGAATTTAACCGGTAATGAAAAATACTTTGGTGTTGATAAAAATAAATCTTCAAGATATGAATTAGGCGCAAACTTAACATTTCATTCTCAAGGCTCAATTTTTGAGAATGTTAATTACAGACAAGATCTTAAGCTTTTCTCAAATTATTTAGAAGACGCCTCAAACGTCGACCTTGATTATCTTGTTCAGATTGATTTTGATGTAAACCCTCTGTTATCAACGCAATTAATTTTTCAATTAATTTATGATGATAATGCAGTATCTAGACTACAGGTTAGAGAAGTATTTGGTATAGGAGCTCAACTAAAATTAAATTAGTTTGAATTCTAAACTAAATATTTTAATAATTACTTACTATTGGCCACCATCAGGTGGATCAGGTGTCCAGAGATGGATGTATTTTTCAAAGTATTTAAAAGAAATGGGACATAATCCTATTGTGGTTACAGTAGATGAAAAATATGCATCATACAATCAAAAGGACTACTCGCTATTAAATGAAATAGATAATATTGAAACATATAAAACAAAAAGTTTTGATCTTCTAAAACTATATTCATTTATAAAATCTGGAAATACAACAAAAAGTATACCTCAATCATATATTCCAAATAAATCATTCTTTGATAAGTTTACATCATTCTTAAGACTTAATTTCTTCATTCCTGACTCAAGAGTTGGCTGGAATAAGTATGCATATAAAAAAGTTATAAATATAATTAGTAATAAAAAGATTGATTGTCTAATAACAACTGGTCCCCCACATTCAACCCACTTAGTAGGACTAAAAATTCATAATAAATATAAACTCAAATGGATAGTTGATTTAAGAGATCCATGGACAGAAATATTTTATTTAAAAAATAGATTTAGATTTCATTTTTCAAAGCAAAAGAACAAAAAACTTGAATCAGAAGTATTAGAAAATTCTGATGCAATTATTACTACAGTTGGAGAAAAATATCATAAAATTCTATCTGCTAAAGTGTCTAATAAAGAAAAAATATTTAAGATTTATAATGGATTTGATAAATCAGTTTATGAGAAAATTAGTATTAATAAAACAAATCAGTTTAATATTGTTTTTACAGGTGTCTTATCCAAAAATCATAATTATAAAGTGTTTAAAGATGCAATTGAATTATTAAATCCGAAAAGAAATAGGCTTAGGATAAAGTTAATTTTAGCTGGCAGAATTGATATGGATTTAAAAAATATTTTTTCTAGAAATATAGAAATAGATTACAAAGGATATGTAAATCATGAAGAAGCAATCAGGTTAATAAAATCATCTCATTTACTTATTAACTTCGTGTATGAAGATACTGAGGAAACAGATATGTTATCAGGGAAACTTACAGAATATATTGCAAGTGGATCACCAATTATTAATTTTTCAAATTCTAGCAAGGAATCTGAATATATTTTAAAGTTTTCAAAGAAGTCATTTAATGCAAATTCTTCTTCCGTAAAGAAAGTTGTAAAATTCATAAATGATGAATATAATGATTGGATTGCAGGAAAATACCAAAAAAGCCCTACAGATAACATCGACTCTTTATCAAGAGAGAGTCTGACAAAGAGACTACTTGATATTATAAATAAAATTAACTCTTAGAGTTTAAAAAACCGATTACTTCCTCTGGAACAAGATGATCTATTTTCTGGTTCTCTTTAAGAAGGTATCTAATATGGCTACTTGAAATCTTTATTTTTGGCGCATCAACTAATTTTATGTTACTGTTTTTTAAAATTTCATCAGGGATTTTATGTTCAGTATCTCTGGGGTAGACATAAACTTCAGCAATTTCAATAATTTCCTCATAATCTTTCCATTTATTAAATCCTACTAAGTTATCCTCTCCAATTAAAAGGATAAGGTTGTTGTATTCATGTCTTTTCTTAAATTCCTTTAATGTATCAATTGTAAAATTAGGCTTTGACATTTTAAATTCAATATCAGAAACCTTTACATTTTTGAAGTTTTTAAAAACAGTTTTAGCCAGTTCAAGCCTTTCTATATCATTAATAAAAGTATCCTCAATTTTAAAAGGACTTTGAGGGCTAATTACTACAAGGACTTGATCTAATTCTGGCAGTTCTGAAAAATACTTAGCTAAAGTTACGTGACCGTTATGAATTGGATTGAAAGTTCCAAGATACAAACCTACATTACTCATTCTTAATAAATTCATTTACAAGATTTGATGCTATTTTTTTTGATTCTTCAAGATCATTATTAATTATAATTTTATCAAATTTTGATGCATAATCTAGCTCTAATTCAGCTTTTTTAATTCTTCTATTAATTTCATTATCTGAAATATCTCCTCTTGAAATTAATCTTTTCCTTAAAGTATCTATACTTGGCGGCATAACAAAAACAGATAATGTATTCATGGGATACATTTTCTTGATATTGAAACCTCCAACAACATCAATATCAAAAAGTGCTACTTCGTTATTTGTCCATATATTTTCAACTTCAGATTTAAGAGTTCCATAATGAACACCTCCATAAACTTCTTCAAATTCAATAAACTCATTGTTGTCAATTTTTTTTTTGAACTCGCTATTTGATAAAAAGTGATAATCAACCCCGTCTTTTTCGTTCCCTCTAGGTGATCTGGATGTAGCAGATATTGAAAAATTTGTATTGCTAAATTGAGATAAAATATGTTTCACAAGCGTAGTTTTTCCTGCTCCTGATGGAGCTGAAAAAACAATAAGCTTATTTTTATTCATCTATAGAACGTTATATGGATAATATTTTGGAATTATAGATATTAATATAATTTTCGAATTTTGATATTTCTAAACTTTACGTCACTTCCGTGGTCTTGAAGACCAATTTTTCCAGATTTAAAAGCACCAAAAGCTAGAAATTCTTCATTAGTATCAGCTTTTCTTGTGTAGTAATCTTTATATCTGAATTTAGACTTTGATACTAGTCTATCCCACTCAGGACCAGATAGAGGAAATGAAAAAGCAAATTGACCATTAAGGGTAACAGTACCTTTATTATTTTGGTTATCAATTGTGAGGACAAGGTGATTCCATTCTCCATATTTATTCACAATCAGATTTTTATTATCTGTACTCACTAGATCATATAAAGATGGACTTTTATGAAGTTTAGTTGAGGTAAAGAAATTTTTATTATCCAAAACTTGTATTTCAGGCCCTGTAATATAGGCTTCATCAAATTCAGGTAATTCTTTTACACCAAAGAATACTCCACTATTTCCTCCCCTTGATATATTCCATTCAATAGATAGTTCAAAATTTGAATATTCATTAACTGTAACAAGATCCTGTTTGCTATCTCTATTATTTGTAAAGATAAGTTCACCATTACTAATTGACCATTGACTGCCTACAGTCTCACTATTATATTGGTGCCATCCATTAAAAGACTTTCCGTCAAATATATATGTCCATTCATCACTTTGCGAAAAACAAAAGCTTGAACTTAATATAAGAGCTGTGATGATTAATTTTTTCATTACTGTAAACCTAAAATATTTCTTAAATCTTTTTTATTAGTATCACCTCCGGCAAAATCATCAAATTTTTTGTCGGTGCAATTTATAATCAAGTCATTTATAAATTTTGCACCTTCTACAGCTCCCTGTTCTGGACTTTTGATACAACATTCCCATTCCATTACTGCCCAAACATCACAGCCATATTGTGTAAGTTTTGAAAAAATGGTTTTAAAATCAATCTGCCCATCTCCTAGAGATCTATATCTGCCCGCTCGATCAGCCCAATCTAAATATCCACCAAATGTTCCTTTTTTACCTGTTGGGTTAAATTCAGCATCTTTAACATGAAATGATTTTATAAATTCATGATAATGATCGATATATGATATATAATCCAGTTGTTGAAGAATGAAATGGCTTGGGTCATATAAAATGTTTACCCTCTTATGATTTTTAGTTGCTTTTAGAAATCTTTCAAAAGTAATTCCGTCATGAAGATCTTCTCCTGGATGGATTTCATAACACACATCTACTCCATTCTCATCAAATACATCTAGAATTGGAAGCCATCTTTTAGCAAGCTCTTCAAATCCCATTTCAACTAGACCTTTAGGAGCTTGGGGCCATGGATGCCATGTATGCCACAATAATGCACCTGAAAAAGTAGCATGTGCTTTTAATTCAAGTCTTCGACTAGCAATTGCTGCTTTTTTTAAAGTGTCAATTGCCCATTCGGTTCTTTCTTTTGGATTCTTCTTTAGCTTATCAGGAGCAAAATTGTCAAACATTAAGTCGTATGCAGGATGAACTGCTACTAATTGTCCTTGAAGATGAGTTGATAATTCTGTAATTTCTAATCCATATGATCTTACCTTACCAACTAGTTCATCACAATAATCTTGACTCTCAGCAGCTTTATCTAAATCAATTAAAAAACTCTCCCATGTTGGTATTTGAATTCCTTTATATCCAAGATCAGAAGCCCATTTACACATTCCATCAAGAGAATTAAATGGAGCCTTTTTATCTACAAACTGAGCTAAAAAAACTGCAGGACCTTTTATTGTTTTCATTATAATATCAATTTAATTTAACCCAAATGTTACCTTTTTTGTGAGATTCAACAGCTTTCTCAATAAACATCATACCTCTAAGACCATCATTCAAAGAAGGATATTCGCCATCAAATTCTACTGTTCCATTTATCTCTCTAGCTACTCCATAATAAATATTTGCCATTGAATCAAACATTCCTTCAGGATGACCTGGAGGTAATTTAGTTGAAATTTTAGCAAAATTTGAATTGTAGTCATGTCCTGGCTTTAATATTCTTAATGGACTTAACTCACTTAAATGATATAAATAATTTGGGTTTTGTTGTTCCCATTTTAACCCCCCCCTTTTGCCATAAATTGCAACGGTGAAATTGTTTTCCTCACCAGATGCTATTTGACTAGCTCTTATGACACCTTTAATTTTATCTGAAAACCTAATTAAAATTGTACCATCTACATCCATGATATTATCATCATAAACGTAGTTTAAGTCAGATAGTAATTCTTCAACTTCCATCCCCGTTACATATTCTAGCATATCAAATGCATGTGTTCCTATGTCTCCAATACAACAACTAATACCTGATTTATCAGGCTGAAGTCTCCAAGTTTCAGAACGCTTTTTTGAATCATGAATGATAGGGTTAATCCAGCCTTGATAATATTGAAGGTCAACACGTTGTATTTCACCTATTTCTCCAGACTTAATCATTTCTTTCATTTGCCTTATCATTGGGTACCCAGTATATGTGTATGTGACAGCAAATGTTAAATTCTTCGATTTGTAAATTTTTTCTAGATCTTTTGCTTCTTCATAAGTAGTTGTCATAGGCTTTTCACAAATGACATTAAAATTATTTTCTAAAAGCTTTTTAGCCATTGGATAATGAAGAAAATTAGGTGTTAGAATTGATACAACTTGAATTCTTTTATTTTCATCAAGTTTCAACTCTTCTTCAATCATCTTTTCATAGTCTTCGTAAACTCTATTTTTTTTTAATCCGATTTCTTCAGCAAATTTTATATTTTCAGAAAAATCGGGATTAAAAACACCACCAATTATTTCATAACTATCATGCATCGATGACGCAATTCTATGAACAATCCCAATTAGGGAATCACCACCGCCACCTAAAATTCCAAGCCTAATTTTATTTTTCAACTTTTATTTTTTCGTTTTTAAATGTTACAATAAAGATTAAGAGTACAACAGCTGCAAATATTGCAGGATAGGTCCAAATTTGAGCCCAATCATGACCTGAATCAATTACAAACTTATCAGTTATTCTTCCAGCTAGTCTAAAACCAATTAACATACCAACACCATATGTTGCGAGTGCAATTAAACCTTGAGCCGCGCTTTTATATTTTTCTCCTGCCTTATAATCAGTATAAATTTGTCCAGAAACAAAGAAAAAGTCATAACAAATTCCATGGAGAATAATACCAAATAATAACATCCAAAGATTTGATCCTATATCTCCTAATGCGAATAAGACATATCTTAAACTCCATGCTAGCATACCAACAATTAGGGTCTTTTTTATTCCATATTTATTTAAGAAAAGAGGTAGTAATAATATAAATAATGCCTCTGAAATTTGACCTAAAGTCATTACACCAGCAGCATTAGCCATTCCTAATTCATTTAGAAATAAATTAGCATCAGCATAATAAAATGCTAATGGAATACAAATTAAAATTGATGATACAAAAAACACTAGATATCTAGTATCTTTTAAAAGCATTAAAGCATCAAGACCTAGAATCTCTCTTAAACTTGGACTTTCATTTTTAGCCTTTGGTGGAGTTTTGGGTAAGCTAAAACTAAAAAGACCTAGAGTTACAGATACAATAGCTGAAAGATAAAACGTATATTCAAGAGTTTGGCTAGCTTCCCATCCAACACCATAACTAATTACCAAACCAGCAACAATCCATCCTACTGTTCCCCATACTCTAATTTTGGGAAATTCTTTTGATGGATCTTTCATTTGTCTAAATGCAATTGAGTTTACTAAAGCAAGAGTTGGCATATATAAGATCATATATATCAATATGTAAGGAAAGAATGTCTCAAAGCCAACAGCAATTGAGCACATGAATAGAAGCCCACCACCAATTATATGAATTATTGCTAAAATTTTTTCAGCATCAAAATATCTATCAGCAATTAATCCAATAATAAATGGAGCAACTATTGCACCCCATGATTGAGTCTCATATGCTAGACCTATTTCAGCTCCAGTTGAACTAAATGCTTGAGATAAAAATGTACCCATTGTAACAAACCAACATCCCCAAATAAAAAACTCTAGGAACATCATTATGCTTAATTTTAAATTTGTTGAATTGTTCATTTTAAATGGTTTGACCAATTTTGATTAATAAATCTCTAGTAGCTTTAATACCTTCTTCTTCAGACAATCTATTACCTTCGTATTCAACACCAACATAACCAGTATATCCAAAACTCTTTACAATTTTCATCATCCTTATATAGTCAATAGTTTTTTCATCTCCATTTTCATCAAAGTCATTTGACTTAGCACTAACTGCAAATGCCTTTGGCATCATCTCTTCTACTCCTTTATAAAAGTCATACACTGTTTCACATGAACCATCAAATACAGAACCATATCCCTCATCAGCCATGCAGAAATTACCAAAATCAGGAAGAGTACCAACATTATCCATATTAACACCATAAATCACATCCATAAGTTTAGGAATATCGGAACTTATTCTTCCATGATTTTCTACTATTACATTTACTCCACTGTTTTTAGCATAACTACCAAGCTCAGATAGACTCTTTATAGAAAGATCTTTCCACTTATCAGCATTACTTGAGCCATATAAATTCAGTCTAACAGATTCACACCCCATAATCTCTGCAGCATCAATCCACATTTTATGATTATCAACTGCTTTTAGTCTCCTTGATTTATTTTCTTCAGCTAAACCTTCAATTTCATCAATCATGATCAGAACATTTTTTATATCATTTATTTCTGCTAATTTTTTATTTTTTCTTGCCCAAAAAGTAATTGCCTTACTCATATCTCCATCTCTAACTTTCATTACGTTATCATATAATGCGGTAACATATTCTATACCACTGAAATTAAAACTTTTTGCTACTTGAGCAAATTCATATGGATCCATGTCTCCATATTTAATATTTTTATGAAGTGACCATTGAGCCAATGAAAGTTTGAAAAATAATTCCTTAGGCTTTTGTAGAGACATATAACCTAGTGAAGAAATACCTAATGCACTTGTTGAAGCTAGTTTAATAAATTCTTTTCTTTTCATATTAGATGGTTTTATATACTATAAATATAAATTTAAATAATTAATTATGATTTAAATTATTTAATGTTAAATTAGAAATTGAAAAATCAAAACTATGGATAATAAATTTGATGCAATTGTAGTTGGAACTGGAATAAGTGGAGGATGGGCTGCAAAAGAATTAACAGAAAAAGGCTTAAAGACTCTTGTACTTGAAAGAGGAAGGATGATAACACATATTGATGACTATCATACTGCTGATATGAATCCATGGGATTTTGAAGGTGGTGATACAATTACTCAAGATGCTTTAAAAAGACAACCTAAACAAAGTAGGACTGGTTATGTTAATACAGAATCCTCGAGACATTTTTTTGTAGATGATGTTGATCATCCATACAATGATGAAGAAAATAAGTTTAATTGGATACGAGGATATCATGTAGGAGGAAGGTCTATAACCTGGGGAAGACATACTTATAGACTTAGTGAATTTGACTTTGAAGGTAATGCAAAAGACGGCATTGCAGTTGATTGGCCAATTAGATATAAAGATATTGCTCCATGGTATGATTATGTTGAGGAATACATTGGAGTTCAGGGTAGGTATGAAGGTTTACCTCAATTTCCTGACGGAAAATTTCTAAAGCCTTTTGAATTAAATGTTCTTGAGAAACACATGAGAGAGAGCATTTCCAAAAACTTTTACGATGGAAGAATATTATCTAATGCCAGAACTGCACATATTACTGAAGGTACAAAACCTGGTCTTGGAAGAGTAACCTGCCAATACAGAAATAGATGTATGAGAGGGTGCCCTTATGGAGCCTACTTTAGTAGTAATTCTTCAACCCTTCCTGCAGCAGAAGCAACTGGAAACATGACACTTATGCCAAACTCAATTGTTCATGAAGTAATATATGACCAAGATAAAAAAAGAGCTACAGGTGTTCGTGTAATTGATTCAGTAAATAATCAATCATATGAATATTTTGCAAAAGTGATTTTTTTGTGCTCCTCAACTGTTGGTTCTACATCAATATTAATGCAATCAAAGTCTGATAGATTTCCAAATGGAATGGGTAATGATTCAGGTGAGTTGGGACACAATTTAATGGATCATCATTTTCAAGTTGGTGCATCTGGTACTTTTAAGGGTTTTAAAAATAAAATCACATATGGAAGAAAACCTGCTGGATTTTATATACCTAGATTTAGAAATATTGGAGGTATTACTAATAGAAAGGATTTTATAAGAGGTTATCAATATCAGGGCGGAGCATCAAGAGGATTTATGAGTATAGCTGATAGCGCTGAAGAACTTATTTCATATGGTCCAAAATTTAAAGAGAACATTGTAAAAAGAGATGAATGGACTGCAAGTATGAATGGTTTTGGTGAGATTTTGCCATATCATGAAAATAAAATGACTCTTGATTATAATAAAAAAGATAAATGGGGATTGCCTACCGTTACTTTTGATGCTAAAATCAGGGAAAATGAAATAAGTATGAGAAAAGATATGAAAACGCAAGCTGAAGAAATGCTTGAAAAAGCTGGCTTTGAAGATGTGGATGGTTGGGAAAGTAAATATATTTTTGGAAATGGGATACATGAGATGGGAACTGCTAGAATGGGAAGAGACCCAAAAACGTCTGTTTTAAATGGTAATAACCAAATTCATGAGGTAAAAAATGTGTATGTTACTGATGGTTCATGTATGACATCAGCAGGTAATCAGAATCCTTCAATTACTTATATGGCATTAACAGCACGTGCAGTTAATCATGCAGTTGAGGAATTAAATAAGTTAAACATCTAACTATGAAAAGAAGAGGAGCAATAAAAAGAATTAGTTTAGCTTTTAGCTCATTGACATTATCAACACCGGTAATTTTAACTATTCAATCATGTCAAACTAATTCTTCTAATCTAAATTTTTCTTTTTTTAATAAAAGGCAAATTAGTTTTCTTGAAAAAATTATGGAGATAGTTATTCCAGAAACAGATACACCGGGAGCAAAAACGCTTAGTATAGTTAACTTTGTTGATGCTCATGTTGCAAAAAACATTAGAACAGAAGATCAAAAATATCTTCTTGCTATGATAGAAGGTTTTATAGATATGATTATTGAAACTGAAAAAATTAATTCAATAAGTGAAGCTGATGATAAGCTCTTAGAAAAGCATTTTTCCAATCATATTGATAATGGGAGTATGATTGCATCAAATGGTCAAAACTATAGTCAAATATGTGCTTTAATAAGAGATATGGCAGTAAGCTCATATATGATCTCTGAATATGTTATGACAAATAAGCTTGGATATGTGCCCATACCAGGATATTATGATGGCAATGTTGAAATTTAATCTATAAGCCTAAAAAATTCAAGAATTTCTCTTGCCTCTTCGTCCAACAAGTTTTGATTATACATATATTCAAAATTATATTTCTCTAGCAGCTCTATTGCTATAGGATCTTCTTCAACCATTTGAATAGGGTTTAAAATCATATTCATTATCCATTCTGGTGATCTTCTATCAAGTATTCCTGACATAGCAGGTCCAATATAATCCTCATTGATAATGTGACAGGATGTACAAAGTTGATTAAATAGTTTTTCACCAGAGTTTGCCATAGAAATATTTACCTTATCTTCAAGTATAACATTGGTAATTGGACCAACTCCTTTATTAGATAAAGAGTCAGATCTTTTAGAATTGTTTTGACATCCGATTGAAATAAATAAAAGAATAAATAAAACCTTCTTCACAAGAATAAGTTTTTAAAAATTATTCTTTTAAAGTACAATAAATTCACCCATCATTAATTGATAGTGGCCTGGGAATGAACAAATAAAGGTGTAGGTGCCTGGTTCAGGAGCATCAAAAGTTATTGTATCAGACTCTCCTCCCCCTAACATTTTTGTAAATGCAATTTCATCGCCACCTTCAGGAATATAATCATTATCTCTTGCACTAACTGCCCTAAGAGCATAATCATCAACATCAACATCTTTTTTTATTAGTACAAAATTATGTCCCATTGAAATAGCAGGAAATCTACCAGTATGATTTAATGTTAAAGTAACGCTCTCATTCGAATTCACTCTAATTATTCTTTTATCAAACTTCATCTGATCATTAGAGTTTAAAATTACATTATTGGAAACTGAATTACTTTGAGTGGAAACATTATCTTCTTTGACTCTTTCATATTGAAACTTTTCTTTTGATGTATTCGAATTGTTACATGAAAGAATTAATAAAATTGCTAGGATTGAAAGAAGCTTTTTCATAATAGTTTTATTTATCTCAAAGTTATCATAGAAAATTTAAAATACACAATACAAGCTAATTAATATTTCTGATTTGATAATCAATCATTCTTATTCTTAATAGACACAAGATAAACTCCTATAAATACTAATAAACATGCTATTATTTTTGTTGAATCTAAAGTATCATTAGCAGTTAATAATGCAAATATTATGGTTATAATTGGCTGTAGATATATGAATGAACCAATTACTGTTGGAGACAGTGTCTTTAACGCGTAGATATTTAATAAATATGTCATAAATGTTGTGCCAATAACGACATAAATCATTCTCCAAATAGCGTACCAAGGTAATTCAGCCCATTCTACTTCAACAAATTGATTATATGTAATAGGAGTTGATAAAACCAATCCAATCAAGAATAACCATTTCATTAGAGTGAAAATATTATATTTCGCAGTTAAAGGCTTAATAATTATTAAATATCCAGCATAGGCAGAAGCATTAAGTAAGAAGAATGAATTTCCTAGTGGAATATTTGGTGCATTTATACCTATTTTACTGCTATTAATTATCAAAAAAAGTGCTCCAGAAAACCCAATGACAATTCCCAAAATCTTTTTCATTGTAACTCTCTCCTTTAAGAAAAAATAAGATAATATAAGAACAAGAACAGGGGATAAAGTTATTATTACACCACTATTAATTGGAGTCGACAATTCAAGACCTCTAAAAAAAGCTAACATATTTGTGCACATACCTAAAATTGAAGCAAAAACTATCTTTAGAATATCTTTGGATTCAATTTTCTCTTTTGGAGTAAATAAGCTAATTAACCAAAAAAGGGCTGTTGCTCCCAGAAGTCTAAGCATAATAAAACCTGCAGAACCTATATAAACTGGCATTACTTCTTTAGCAACAGTATGATTGATTCCATATATTGTTGTTGCTATAAAAGCTGCGGCAAGTGCTAAATATCTGCTGTTCATTTGATATTTTGCAACAAAGAAAATCATTTTAGTTGAAAAGTATAGTTAAAGTCCAATATCTTTATCTTTGCAGTGTATGAAGAAAAAATTAAAATTTAATTCTAGAGCGATACATGGTGGACAAATTTTAGATCCTGCATATGGATCTGTTATGACACCTATTTATCAAACATCTACATATGCTCAAACCTCTCCTGGTGTTCATAAAGGTTATGAATATAGCAGAACTCATAATCCAACTAGAACTAATTTTGAAAGATCAATAGCGTCTCTTGAAAACGGAAATTATGGTTTAGCCTTTGCATCAGGTTTAGCAGCAATTGACGCTATTGTTAAGACATTAGATCCAGGTGATGAGATAATATCTACAAATGATTTATACGGAGGAAGTTATAGATTATTTAAACAAATATTTGAGAAATATGACCTAAAGTTTCACTTCGTAAACATGGAAAATTTAAATGAAGTATCAAATAAAATAAATAAGAAAACTAAACTTATTTGGGCTGAAACACCTACAAACCCTATGATGAATGTTGTTGATATAGAATCAATATCAAAAATTGCAAAAAAAAATCAAATACTTCTTTGCATTGATAATACTTTCGCATCTCCATATATACAAAGACCACTTGAGCTAGGTGCAGATATTGTTATGCACTCTGCTACAAAATATATCGCTGGTCATAGTGATGTTGTTATTGGTGCTATAGTTGTTAACGATGAGCAACTTTATAATAAGTTATCATTTATCCAAAATGCTTCAGGAGCTACACCTGGACCAATGGATTGTTTTCTTACACTAAGAGGGATTAAGACATTACATTTAAGAATGCAAAGACATTCAGAAAATGCTGAAAAAGTAGCAATTTTCTTGAGAAATCATGATAAAATAGGTAACGTATACTGGGCAGGATTTTCAGATAATAAAAATTATAAAATTGCAGAAAAACAAATGCATGTATTTGGAGGTATGGTTTCATTCATCCCAAAGGACAATTCTTTTGAATCTGCAAAAAAAATAGCAGAGAATCTTAAATTATTTACCCTAGCTGAATCACTGGGTGGAGTTGAGAGTCTTTGTTGTCATCCGGCTAGTATGACACATGCTTCAATACCACCAGAGGAAAGAAAAAAATCAGGATTAGTAGAATCTTTATTAAGATTAAGTGTTGGAATTGAGGATGCAGAGGATCTTATAGAGGATTTAAATAATGCAATTGGTTGATCATGGACATTCCAATAAATAAAAAAATATACTTTTCATCCGATAATCACCTAGGAGCACCTTCACTTGAAGAAAGTCATGCAAGAGAAAAGATATTTGTTTCATGGTTGGATTCAATTAAAGGTGATGCTGATATCATTTTTTTATTAGGAGATTTGTTTGATTTTTGGTTTGAGTATAAAGAGGCTATTCCTAAAGGATTTACTAGAGTTCTTGGAAAACTAGCTGAATTATCTGACTCAGGAATTAAAATTTATTTTTTTGTTGGTAATCATGACTTTTGGATGAATGATTATTTTGAAAAGGAGTTAAACATTAAGGTCTTTAGATCACCTGAACTCTTTGTATTTAATTCAAAATCATTCTATATAGGACATGGTGATGGTCTTGGGCCTGGTGACTATGGGTATAAAAGGATGAAGTTGATATTATCGAATAGTTTTTTCATTAAAATGTATAGACTAATTCACCCTGATATAGGTCTATGGCTTGGAAAATATTTTTCACAAAAAAATAAATTATTATCAGGAAAAGAGGATCTAAAATTTAAAGGTGAGGATAAAGAATGGTTAATTCAGTTCTGTGAAAAAAAACTATCAAAGGAACATATTGACTATTTTATTTTTGGACATAGACATCTACCTATAGTTCATCAACTAAAGTCAAAATCAAAATACATTAACCTAGGAGATTGGATCACACACTATACTTATGGTGTATTTGATGGTAAAACGTTTAATCTTAGAACCTACTCAGCTTAAAATGATTGAGCCAAAAAAGTCAAATTATGAAAATACTGTTTTAGTTGGAGTTGTCAATGATTCCCAAGATGAAGAAAAATTATCAGAATTTTTAGAAGAATTAGAGTTTCTGTCTGTTACAGCTGGCGGGAATGTTGTTAAAAAATTCACTCAAAAAATAAATACACCAAATCCAAGAACATTTATTGGAAAAGGAAAAATTGATGAAATATTGAAATATGTCAAAGTCAACGATGTCTCAGTAGTAGTATTTGATGATGAACTGTCTCCCACTCAACAAGCAAATATTGAAAGAATTTTAAAGTGTAAAATTCTTGATAGAACTGCTCTTATTCTTGATATTTTTGCTCAAAGAGCAAAAACAAGTTACGCCAAAACTCAAGTTGAACTTGCTCAGTATGAGTATTTGCTGCCAAGGCTAAAAGGACTATGGACCCACCTTGAAAGACAAAGAGGGGGTATTGGTATGAGAGGTCCTGGTGAGACTGAGATAGAAACTGATAGAAGAATTGTTAGAGATAAAATTTCACTATTAAAAAGAAAAATATCTACAATTGATAAACAGATGAAGGTCCAAAGAGGAAACAGAGGATCATTAGTTAGAGTGGCATTGGTAGGATATACTAATGTAGGAAAATCAACAATAATGAATATGTTGTCTAAAAGTAATGTTTTTGCTGAAGACAAATTGTTTGCAACACTTGATACTACAGTAAGAAAAGTCGTCATTAATACATTACCATTTCTTCTAACTGATACAGTAGGCTTTATAAGAAAATTGCCCACACAACTTATCGAGTCTTTCAAAAGTACTTTGGAAGAAGTTAAAGATGCAGATATACTTTTACATATAGTTGATATATCTCATCCCAGTTTTGAAGACCATATCAACTCCGTGAATAATATTTTGAATGAAATTAACTGCCACAATAAATATAACTTGATGATTTTCAATAAAATTGATAAATATCAAGCTATTGATTTTAATGACTCATATTCTGGAAAAAATGGCCACTACTCTTTACAACAATGGAGAAATACATGGATGAATAAGACTAATGGTAAGGCCTTATTTATTTCAGCTAAGAATAAAGTTAATTTTGACAGTTTAAGAAAAGAAATATATGAACTAGTAAGGAATGTTGATATGAGTCATTA
>CACECH010000004.1:0-47905 GCA_902558025.1 uncultured Bacteroidota bacterium
TATCCCTGAACCTTTTTATGCAAATTATAATGGTTTCGCATTGGCTTCTGATGTTAATGTTATTCCAATTACATCAAAAATTGATGATAATTTTGCTTTACCATCAATTCATGAATTTGAAAAGAAGATTAACAGTAAAACAAAAGCAATTTTATTATGTAATCCTTGTAATCCTACAGGATATGTATACTCTCAAGAGGAAATAATAAACATTGCTAATCTTGCTAAACAAAATGATTTATTCATAGTTGTTGATGAGGTTTATAGAGAGTTTATTTATACAGATACTAAGCATTTTTCAATTCTTGAAGATGAAAAATTTTCCGAAAATGCTATTTTAATTGATTCAACTTCTAAAAGATATAGTCTATGTGGTGCTAGAGTTGGGTTTATTGTATCTAAAAACTCTGAATTCATACAGACTTGTTTAAAGTTTGCTCTTACTAGATTATCTCCTCCTACTTTAGCATTAATTGCTGCCAATCATGCTCTAAATTCAAGAGAGGACTATATAAAAAATGTAATAAAGGAATACTATAAAAGAAGAGAAGTTATTATTAATGAATTAAGTCAAATTGATAATATTAAGTTTTCTAATCCAATGGGTGCATTTTATTCTATTATAAAGTTACCAATTGAAAATGCAGAAGATTTTGCAAAGTTTCTTTTGACAGATTTTTCATATAAAAATCAAAGTGTAATGCTATCTCCAGCTTCAGGTTTTTATAGTTCTGAAAATTACGGAAAAGATGAGGTAAGAATTGCATTTGTTGTAAATTCAGAAAAATTAAAAAATGCAATAAAGATTATTAAACTAGGTCTTAAAGAGTTTATTGGATAGCTTATGATTGTAAATAAAAATGCTTCATTAAAAAAGCTCAATACATTTAATGTAGATGCTAGTTGTGATGTGTTAGTTGAGTCAAGTAACACTAATGATCTCTTAGAGGTATTAAACAACAAAGAGTTAAATAACAATCTATTTATTCTTGGAGGCGGAAGTAATATATTATTTACAAAGCATTATCAAGGAACTATTATTAATCTTAAAGAAGAAAGTATAAAGATCTTAGAAGAAGGTCGTGAAAAAGTTCAAGTTGAAGTATCTGCTGGAATGAACTGGCATAGATTTGTTAAGTGGGCAGTGGATAAAGATTTTGGTGGTATTGAAAATTTGTCATTAATTCCTGGTAATGTTGGTGCTTCTCCAATTCAAAACATAGGGGCTTATGGTGTAGAGTTAGAAGATGTATTCGATAGTTGCTCAGGTATAATGATTGACTCTCTTGATAAGGTTAACTTAAGTAAGTCAGATTGTGAGTTTACTTACAGATCATCCATTTTTAAAAAAAAACTTAAGAATAAGTTTATAATAACTTCTGTTAGATTTAATCTAACAAAATCAAATCATTTATATAATATTGATTATCCAGATTTGAGTAGTCTTTCAGAATCTGACATAGATTTAAAGAAAATCTCAAATGAGGTAATTAAAATTAGGAACTCTAAATTACCAGATCCAAAACAATATGGTAACTGTGGAAGTTTTTTTAAGAACCCTATTATAAGCTATTCTAAATTTCAAAAACTTAAAGAAAAATTTACTGAAATTCCTTTCTTTAAAACTGATTCAAATTATTTAAAAGTTCCAGCTGCATGGTTAATTGATAAATGTGGCTTTAAAAAAATTAATGATGAAAATGTAGGTGTCTATAAGAACCAGCCTTTAGTAATAATTAATCTAGGCAATGCATCCGGGAATGAAATTATAAATTTTGCTAAAAGAATTAAGGACTCAGTATTTAATAAATTTGATATTGAACTTGAAGAAGAAGTAATTGTAATGTAATATTACTCTTTATTTTTTGAATCAATTATTATTGTTACAGGTCCATCATTAATAAGTGAAACTTTCATATCAGCACCAAAAGTTCCAGTTTTTACCTTATCATCAATCTGATCTTTACAAGTCTTAATAAAATGCTCATAGAGAGGGATTGCAATTTGATGATTAGCAGACTTTATATAAGATGGCCTATTTCCTTTCTTGGTTGAGGCTAGCAGAGTAAATTGAGAAATTAGAAGTAATTCACCATTTATATCCAGTAAGGATTTATTCATAACTCCTTCTGAATCATTAAATACTCTTAGGTTTAAAACTTTATTAACTAACCATTCTACATCTTGTTTATTATCATCTAAACCAATTCCTATCAAGACAAGTAATCCTTTTTGAATTTCAGATTTAATCTTATTATTTATCTCAACTGAAGACTTATTAACTCTCTGAATTACTACTTTCATCTGATTTTCTATAAATATTATGGTCTTTCAGCATATCTAAATAAGTATTATATCTTGACTCAAAAATTTCACCATTTATTATTTCACTTTTTATATTACAATTTGGTTCATCTAGATGAAGACAATCTTTAAATTTACATTTGTCTTTTGCTTTAAAAAATTCTGGAAAAAAATCCCCAAGTTCATTTTTTGAAATATCTACAAGACCAAACCCTCTTATTCCAGGAGTATCTATTACCCTAATATTAGAATCTAGATCAAACATTTCTGCATGTGTAGTTGTGTGTTGACCCTGATTATGCGAAGATGATATTTCTTTTGTCTTCAGGCTTAAACCAGGTGATATATAATTGATTAAAGTTGATTTACCTACTCCACTATGACCAGATATCATACAGGTTTTATTTTTCATTTTTGCAATTAAATTATCTACCCCGTCCCCAAATTTGGCCGAGATTAAATCACAATTATATCCTATATGATTATACATGTTAATCATTTCTTTAATTTTATCATCTTCATTTTTTTGAAAGGTATCAATTTTGTTAAAGGCCAAAATAACAGGAATGTCATAAGCCTTAGAGGTAACTAAAAATCTATCAATAAAATTATTTGTTGTTACAGGGTTATCAAGGGTAACAACTAGTATTGATAAATCGATATTAGAGGCAATTATATGATATTGTTTAGAAAGTTTTACTGATTTTCTAATTATATAATTTGATCTAGGCAAAATATCTGAAATAATACCAGTATTTTGATTTTCTATTTCAAATATTACATCATCACCAACTGATATTGGATTTGTAGTAGAGATATCCTTAAGTCTAATTTTTCCCTTTATTCTACATTCAAAAAATTTATTTTTTGATTTTACTAGGTACCAACTCCCTGTTGATTTATATACTTTACCCTCTAACATATTATTTAACAATATATTTTTTCCTAATCATATTAACAAATCTACTTAATGATATTTGTATCTTTAAACAAAAAATTGAGCAAGAAGGTCTTACTTTTAATTCTTGACGGATGGGGAATTGCAGATAACAAAGATGCATCTGCACCTGACAAGGCAAACACTCCAAATTTTAATTCGTTAATTGAGAATTACCCAAATAATTTTTTAATAACTCACGGAGAAAAAGTTGGTTTACCAAAAGGTCAAATGGGAAACAGTGAAGTTGGTCATATGAATATTGGTTCGGGAAGGATTGTTCTGCAAGATCTTCTTAAAATTAATAACAGTATTAAAGAAGGTGAGTTTAGAAATAAGAGTCATTTTAATGATATAATTAAGTATACTAAAAAAAATTCTTCAAATGTTCATTTAATGGGTCTAGTTTCAGACGGCGGTGTTCACTCTCATATAGACCATTTAAAAGAGATTATTTTATCGTTATCCGAGATTAAAGATAAAATCTATATACATGCATTTACGGATGGTAGAGACGTTGATCCAAAATCTGGAATTGATTTTATAAAATCTGTTGAAACTTTTAGTAAAAAAAATGGAGGCAAACTTGCAACTATAATTGGCAGATACTATTCAATGGATAGGGATAATAGATGGGAGAGAGTTAAGAAAGCGTATGATCTAATTTCAAATTCTCTTGGAACCAAGTCAACTGATTTGACAAATGATATAAATAATTCATATTCAAGAGGAGTAACTGATGAATTTATAGAGCCACTTTTGAAGGTAGACTCAGATGGCAATCCAATTCATGAACTAAATCCTGATGATACCGTAATATTTTTTAATTATAGGACTGATAGAGGGAGACAGCTAACATCCGCCTTATGTGAAAAGGATTATCTAGATCATGAAATGACTAAATCTGTGAGTAATTTATACACACTTACTAATTATGATGAAAATTTTAAAATTGCAAAACCAATTTTTGAGAATAAGGTTCTTAAGAATACTCTTGGAGAGGTAATTTCTAAAAATAATTTTAATCAACTAAGAATTTCTGAAACCGAAAAATATCCACACGTTACATTCTTTTTTAATGGTGGTAACGAGGAAAAATTCAAAAATGAGGAAAGAATTTTATGTCCATCACCAAAAGTAGCTACCTATGATCTTAAACCTGAGATGAGCTCTGATGAAGTAACTAAAAATGTAATACGAGAAATCAAAAAAGGTAAATTTGAGTTTATATGCTTGAACTTTGCTAATCCTGATATGGTAGGACATACAGGAAATTTTACTGCTGCAGTTAAAGCTTGCGAAGCAGTAGACAATCATCTTGGAAGTATTATAAATGAAGCAACCAAAGAAGGATATATATCAATTGTTATATCTGATCACGGCAATTGTGAGAGAATGATTAATGATGATGGCTCAGCAAACACTTCACATACTATCAATCCAGTACCTATAATTCTAGTTAATTGTGAAAACAAAGAAATTAACAATGGAGTGCTTGCAGATATTGCTCCAACTATACTTGATATTCTTGGTATAGAAACTCCTGTAGAGATGGAAGGGGAATCATTACTAATATGAAAAAGATATATTTATTATTTATAGCTATTTTATTTACAAGCTGCTCTCAGAATCAAAATTATCTTTTAGAAGAAGGAGTAGTAGATATAGATTATTTAAAAAACTCACCTAAAACATATTGGTTTAATAAAAATTTTGAAAACTATACAGTTGAAAAAATAGATATAGATAATTTCTCTGAGTTATATAATTACGATATTGAAATATTCATGAATACATTATGCCATGACTCTCAGCGAGAAATACCTAGATTAATTAAAATTCTAAAGGAACTTAATTTTCCCGAAAATAAATTAAAAAATTATTTTACTTAATCCAAATAAAGAGTCTGAAATGGGTTATGAATTAAACAAAAATATAACCAATACACCAACGATTATTTTTAATTTAGATAATATTGAGGTTAATAGAATAGTCGAATTTCCAAAGGAGAGTCTAGAGATTGATATTCTCAAAATTTTAAATGATGAAGACTATAAACATGTATATTTTATAGAATGATACTAAAAGATATAAATGAAATAAAAAAAATTAGAGAAAGTGCCCAATTAGTCTCAAAGACCTTAGGTTTATTGGCAGAAGAAATTAAACCTGGAATAACTTCTTTATATCTTGACAAGATTGCAGAAGAATTTATACTTGATAATAAAGCTAAGCCAGGGTTTAAGGGATATGATAATTTTCCAAACACATTATGTGTAAGTATAAATAATGAAGTTGTACATGGTATTCCATGTGATACACCGTTAAAAAATGGTGATATAATTTCAATAGATTGTGGAGTTCTAAAAGATGGGTTTTATGGTGATCATGCATATACTTTTTCTGTAGGTGAGGTATCCAAAGAAGTTCAAGAATTATTAGATGTAACAAAAAAATCACTTTATAAAGGAATTGAATCAATGAAACAGAGTAATAGAATTGGTGATATAGGTGATGCAATAGAAAGCTATATTAAAATTTATGGTTATGGAATTGTAAGAGAGCTTGTGGGACACGGATTAGGTCAAAGTCTTCATGAATTACCAGAAGTTCCAAACTATGGAAAAAAAGGAACCGGAAAAATTATCAAAAATGGTTTAGTATTGGCAATAGAACCGATGATAAATCTTGGAACTGAAAAAATTAAAATAAATGATGATGGTTGGACCTTTGTGACTCTCGACGGACTTCAGAGTGCACATTTTGAACATAATATTGCAGTTATTGATAGTAAGCCAGAGTTATTATCAACATTCAAATATATTTACCAAGCTCTTGGCATTGAATCTACCGAAGAAGATAAATTCAATAATTTTTTTTAATAGATGAAATATATATTAAAATTCTTACCAAGAGAGTTCCTAATAAAATATAGCTTCTACTTTATACCAATTTTAAAAATTATATTCAAAGGAAAAAGATTTTATGATCCAATTGATGGAAATGGATACTCAAAATTTTTATCATATGGTTATAAAAAAATAAGAAGAAATGCATTATCCCCTGGAACACTATCTTTGGAAAGACATAGGCTTCTTTGGCTATACCTTGTTAACGAAACAAATTTTCTTGACTCGAAACTAAAAGTTTTGCATGTTGCACCAGAACAAATTTTTTATAAAAAATTTAAACAAAATCAAAACTGGAACTACATAACTTTTGATTTAAAATCACCGTTAGCAGATATAAAAGGAGATCTCAAATCAATGAATTTTGAGAATAAATCTTTTGATTTAATAATATGTAATCATGTTCTTGAACATATTGATGATGATAAAAAAGCATTAAATGAAATTTTTAGAGTTTTAAAGTCTGGTGGAGTTGCAATACTTCAAGTACCTATAAACTTTAAAAGAAATGAAACTTTTGAGGATCAATCAATAACTTCTAAGAAAGATAGAGAGAAATATTTTGGACAGTATGATCATTTAAGAGAATATGGTTTGGACTTTAAAGAGAGATTAGAAAAAGCTGGATTTGAAGCAGAGATGGTGAACTATACTGAAAATTTTTCTGAAGAAATTAAATTAAAATATGGATTGCAGATAAATGATGTAATTCCTATTGCTAGAAAATCATTTAGTAATTAAATCCCATCCATTAGATTTTACAGGAATAATTTTTCCATCTTTTGAAACAAGTAACAGTGACTCTATATTATCTATATTATTTATAATTTCTGTACTTTGATTTGGATCCATTAACATTAATGCAGTTGCCCATCCATCAGCAGTAATGCATAGGTCAGATATTACTGATGCGCTCAGAATACTATTAGAACTTGACTTACCTGTAATAGGATTTATAATATGTGTGTATCTGTCTCCAGTTATAGGGTCGATTTTGAACTTTCTATAATTACCAGAAGTTGCGAGAGACTTATTGTCAAGGTATATTTCAGAGTAGAATTTATTCATCTCTAATGGGTTCTGAATTGCAACTTTCCATCTATTTCCCTTGTTGGAAATACCTTTTGCTATAATTTCTCCCCCAACCTCAATTAAAAAGTTTTCATAGCCACTTTTAATAAATAAATCATTAATTAAATCAACTGAGTATCCTTT
Source organism: uncultured Bacteroidota bacterium (assembly GCA_902558025.1). Classification (GTDB taxonomy): domain Bacteria; phylum Bacteroidota; class Bacteroidia; order Flavobacteriales; family Flavobacteriaceae; genus Marisimplicoccus. Next base: position 7,366 of record CACECH010000004.1, read on the forward strand.
TGCAATTGCATTAAAGTCTAAGAATATGTCTTTATTTGATTTAACAATTTCATTGTTATTGTTAAGGGTTACTTTACCAAACCCTACAATATTTTTTAAACTATCAATTTTATAATCATTAATCTGTTGGCTACTAGTTTCTGGGCCTAATCCATAAAAATTAACAAAAGATCCAGCGGTTGGGTCAAAGAAACCATTTGAGTTTAACCAAATCTCTTTTGACTTATTAAATACATTAATAAAATTAGTGTCAACTTCAACAGGTTTTGCTGATTTATTAACTCTTGTAATTATTGAGCTATCTATGTATGTAGACATTGATAAGTTAACTTGATTAAAAATAGAATCAATTTGATCTTCAATTAAACCTTCATTAGATTTCGTCTCAACTATAATGCTATAGGTTGTTCCAAGAGCATTTCCTCTAATACTTTTATACAAATTAGTATTTGTATTACAACTATTTAATAGAGTTATTGTGAGTAAAAGAAGTATTTTTGATTTCATCAACCACCAAAGTCATCAAACCTTACATTCTCAGGAGGAACTCCAAAATCTTCAGCCATCTTTTCAACTGCTTGATTCATTAATGGAGGACCACAGAAATAGACTTCAATATCTTCCGGTGAGTCATGTTTAGAAAGATAATTGTCAATAACAACTTGATGAATAAATCCGACAAAACCATCACCTTGTCCATCTAAAGAATCTTTAACCTTCCAGTTATCTTCTTCTAATGGTTCAGAAAGAGCAATATAAAACTTGAAGTTTGGATAATCTTTTTCTAAAGCTCTGAAGTGATCAACATAAAAAAGCTCTCTTTTTGATCTACCTCCATACCAAAAGGTTACTTTTCTACCTGTTTTAATAGTTCTAAAAAGCTCATATAAGTGTGATCTCATAGGTGCCATTCCAGCACCACCACCAACATATAGCATCTCTGCTTCTGATTCATTAATAAAGAATTCACCATAAGGACCAGATATTGTAACTGTATCGCCAGGTTTTTTTGAGAAAATATATGAAGATGCTATTCCTGGATTAACTGACATCCATTGATTTTTTTTACCATCCCATGGAGGAGTTGCAATTCTAACATTAAGCATGATTTCCTTACCCTCGGCTGGATATGATGCCATTGAATATGCTCTCTCAACTGTCTCTGAATTTTTCATTTTAAGTGGCCATAAGTTGAAATTATCCCATTCTAGTTTAAATTTTTGAGGATCATCAGGATGTTCTTTAGGATGAGATGTTATATCAATATCATTATAATCAATATCACATTCCGGAATCTCAATCTGAATATAACCTCCTGCTTTATAATTCATTTCTTCAGGTATCTCTATAACAAACTCCTTAATAAATGATGCAACATTGTAATTACTTTTAACTTTAGCTTCCCATTTTTTTATACCAAAGACTTCTTCAGGTACTTCAATCTTCATGTCCTGTTTAACTTTAACTTGACATCCAAGCCTCCAACCCTCAGATATTTCTTTTCTCGTAAAATGAGGTTCTTCAGTTGGAAGTATTTCACCCCCTCCTTCTAATACTTGACATTTACATTGCACACAAGTTCCTCCTCCTCCACATGCAGACGGAAGAAAAATTTTATTATTTCCAAGTGTAGTTAACAAAGTATCACCAGAACTTACTTCTACATCTTTCTCACCATTTATTACAAGTCTTACAGGACCAGATGGTAAAAGTCTCTCTTTTGCAACAAGAAGCATTGTAACTAAAAGAAGAGTTATTACAAAAAGACCGATGGTACTAGCTATTATTACATTTATATCCATTATTTAAATTTTAATTCCCATAAAACTCATGAAACCTAGAGCCATTAAACCAGTGATAATAAAAGTTATTCCTAAACCCTTTAATGGATCTGGAATATTAGAATATGTAATTTTCTCTCTAATTGCAGCAATTGCAACTATTGCTAAATACCAACCAATTCCTGAACCAAAGCCATAAACAGCAGATTCAAAAGTATTTATAAAATCTTTTTGTTGCATAAATAATGAGCCTCCAAGTATTGCACAGTTTACCGCAATAAGTGGAAGAAAAATTCCTAAACTTCCATATAAAGTAGGAGAAAGTTTTTCAACAATCATTTCAACTAATTGAACCATTGATGCAATTACAGCTATGAACATTATGAATGTTAAAAAAGATAAATTTACATCTTGAAATTGAGGTCCTATCCATGTTAGGGCTCCAGGAGCTAATAAATATTGGTCAATTAAATAATTGATAGGAACAGAAATTGTTAAAACAAAGATTACTGCTTTACCTAGCCCATCAGCTGTTTTTACTGTTTTAGAAACTGCAAGATATGAACACATACCAAGGAAATATGCAAATACCATATTTTCAATGAATATACTCTTGACAAATAAATTAACTAAGTCTTCCATTTAATCTTTTTCTATTAGTTTTCTGTTATAATATCTCTGAATCCATATATAGACTCCAACAACAATTAATGCCATAGGTGAAAGCAACATAAGCCCGTTATCTTGATAACCCAGATCATATACAAACTGAGGTATAACTGGGACACCCCAGAGTTCACCTGAACCAAATAACTCTCTAACAAAAGCAACAACAATTAAAATCCATCCGTAACCTGCAGCATTACCTACTCCATCCAGAAAAGATTTCCAGACACCATTACCAAGTGCAAAAGCTTCAAATCTTCCCATTATTATACAATTAGTAATTATTAGTCCAATAAAAATTGCTAGTTGTTTACTCACGTCATATGCATAAGCTTTTAAAAATTGATCTACAAGTGCAACAAGTGTTGCTACAACTAGTAGCTGTACAATAATTCTAATTCTTGTTGGTATAATATTTCTTAAAATAGAAACAATAACATTTCCAGCTGCCATTACAAAAATTACTGAAAGTGTCATAACAACAGCAGGTTCAAGTTTAACAGTAATCGCTAAAGCAGAGCAAATACCTAAAACCTGAACTGTAATTGGATTATCATCATCCAATGGATCAGTTAATAATGCTCTATTCTTTTTTGAAAATAAAGGTTCTCTTTCGTTACTCATTATTTAAGCTATTAAAATATGGCAAATAGTTTTCAATTCTCTCAATAATCATATCTGATACTCCATCACCAGTAATTGTTGCTCCTGATATAGCATCAATTTCATTATCCATTTTGTCAGAATTCCCTGGATCATTATTTGTTTTTGTAAGATACACTCCAACAAAGTTTCCTTCCGAATCTTTAATTTTTTCATCATTAAAACTATCTATAAACCAATCTTCAGTTATTTCAGCACCGAGTCCAGCTGTCTCAGACTTATGATCAAATGAGACTCCTTTTATAGTGTTTATATCATCTTTAAGAGCTATATAACCCCATATCTCTGCCCATAAACCTGCTCCTCTTAATGGTATTACATAAAATTTATCACCATCAACATTAGCTATATACAATGGAAATCTTTGAACATCTTTATCTTTTTTTACTTCTAGTGCAAGATTAATATTAAAAGCATTTACTTCTGCGTCAACAGATCCATCAGATTTTAATGAAAGCTCTTCTTTTACATAATCACCATATAGAGACTCTGATTCATCTCTACTTACATTTATACCAACTGAAGAGAGTATATTTTGCATCTTTTCTTTTTTAATATTTGCATTCTGAAGATCTTTCAAAGACTCTGATGTAAAGGACAATACTGAAGCAACAGATACAACCATTATAGTAGCAAAAATGTATGTGTGTTTATTTGACTCCCTATTCATTATGTAGCTTTTAATTTAATACTTTGCCATCTTTTTCTTCTCATGCTTATATTAGATTCTATAACATAGTGGTCTATCAATGGTGCAAAAACATTCATCAATAAAATTGCAAGCATTACTCCTTCAGGATAAGCAGGATTAAATACTCTAATAAGTATACAGAATACACCAACTAAGAATCCATATATCCATTTTCCTTTTGTTGTTTGAGCTGCAGAGACAGGGTCAGTGGCCATAAATACAATACCAAAAGCGAAACCTCCAACTAAAAGATGATTATACCATTCAAAACTCATCAGCGAATTTGCACCCCAAAGATTAAATAAAATTCCAACTAAAGAAGCTCCAATTACACCACTTAACATAATTCTCCAGCTTCCAACCCCAGTAATTATAAGAAGTAATGCACCAATCAAAACAAAAAACACTGAAGTCTCAGCAACTGAACCAGGTATTGATCCCATGAACATACTAAAAGAAGAATAAGAAACTTCTGCATTTGCAGCTAATGATCCTAGTATGGTTTCTCCAGAAATTCCATCTACATTTGATGCTTCTGAAACCCACACCTTATCACCTGACATAAATGTAGGATACGCAAAAAAAGCAAATGCACGAGCAGTTAAAGCAGGATTCAAGATGTTCATTCCAGTTCCACCAAAAGCTTCTTTTGCAATTAATACTGCAAAAATAACTGATATTGCAAGCATCCATAATGGCATATCAATTGGCATTATCATTGGAATAAGAAGTCCCGTTACTAAATACCCTTCATTAACTGGATGATTTCTGTATACTGCAAATGCAAATTCTATAGCTAAACCAACAGCGTATGAAACAGCAATCATTGGGAAAATTTTATAAGCACCATGCAGAACTGCATCAATAAAAGTAAACTGAATATCAGTTTGAATATAATATTGATAACCAGTATTATACATTCCATAAAACAATGCAGGAACAAGAGCTATTATTACTGTTATCATTGTTCTTTTTAAATCAACACCATCTCTAATGTGAGATCCTTTAGATGTAGTGTGGTTAGGAACAAAGAGCATAGTCTCAAATGCATTAAATGCAGGATATAACTTTTCTAATTTACCTCCCTTATCGAAAGGTTTTTTTAGCATATCAACTTGTTTTCTAATAAAATCCATTAGCCTACTTCTTTTAACATTATTTCAATTCCGTTTTTAATGATTTCTTGTGTCTCAATTTTTGAAGTACATGAAAAATCAACTAAACCGAAATCTTCAGGTACAACTTCGTAGATACCCAAGGATTCCATTTTTTCAATATCACCGCTCATACACGCTTTAATTAATTGCATTGGAAAAATATCCATAGGAAAATATTTTTCCATTTCTCCAGTTACAACTATTGCTCTTTCTTCACCGTTTAGGTTTGTATTAACTTTTTTCTCACCTCCTAGTAACCATGACAATGAAGTTTTAGAAAGGCTAGGAACTGAGTTATACATAAATGGAAGCCATCCTAACATTCTGTAATTATTTCCTTCTTCAATTACAGAAATTGTATTATTATAATATCCAATAAATCCAGAATAATCAACCTTAGATCCGCTAAGTGGATCTCCATTTATTACTCTACAGTTTAAAGTGGATAAATTATCCTTTTTATTGAATAATGAAGAAATTTCAGAACCAATAGTTGTCTTAAAATATTTTGATGAATTTATAGAATCCCCAGAGATTGCTATAGTTCTATCAGAACAATATTGACCAGTTTTGAAAAAGGATCCAATATTAGCTAGATCTTCAGGTTTTACAACCCAGACTACTTCACCTGAGTTAATAGGATCAATTCTATTAATTTGAAAGCTTTCATTTCCAGCTGGATGATTTCCTTTAATATTATACAAGTCAACATTTTTGAGTTGATTGAAAATACTTTCTTTAGTTGATGAGACACAGAAGTTAATTGGCTTGTTAATAATTTTTCCTAGAATATTAATTCCAACTTGTAAATCATTTAGCCTATCGCTCATTAAAAATTCGTAATCTGCTGCATATGGAGCTGTATTGTATGAAGAGACAAAGATGGATTTAGGTAGCCTGTTAGGTCTGGCAATAATATTATATGGCCTTTGTCTAATGTATGCTAACGTACCTGATTTTATTAATAGCTCAATAATACTCTCAACAGAAATACTTTTTAAATCAGGAATATCAAAGTTTCTGACATCATCTCCACTCCTTTCAATTATTACATTTAAAATTTTTCTTTTTTCTCCTCTTACAATTTGTTTAATTTTTCCACTTACTGGAGAAACAATTTTAATATTTTCATCATTTTTATCGAAAAAGACAGGGTCACCTTTCTTGACAAAATCACCCTCTTTAACAAGCATACGTGGAACTAAAGAAAAGAAGTCGTCAGGATTTAGAGCGTAGGTTAAGCTTTTATTTGCAACTTCAAATTCTTTTGAAGCAAGTCCTTTTAAATTTAAATTAGCACCATTTTGGATGCTTATGTCTTTTGACATAAATTTTATAATTTACGTGAGCAAATTTACTATAAACACGCCAAGAAAAAAAAGTATTTTTATTAAAATATTATCAAATTAAACTAATTTTAATAACCAAAAATTATGTTATGAATAACTCAATAGTAAATGTTCCAATTCCAATCAACGAACCAATAAAAGAATACAAAAATAATAGCCCTGAGAAAGAGTCTGTTTTAAAAGAATACAAAAAACTCAGAAACTCGAAAACTGATGTCAAATTGTGGATTGGTGGAAAATTTATTGAGAGTTCAAAGACTGCTTCTATGTCTCCTCCACATGATCATAAACATATTCTAGGAAAATACTATCTAGCAGAAAAAAAACATGTAGAATTGGCAATAAAATCTGCCCTAGATGCCAAAGAAAATTGGTCTAATATGAGGTGGGAAGAAAGAGCGTCTATTTTTTTAAAGGCTGCCGAATTAGTTGCTGGACCATACAGAGATAAAATTAATGCAGCTACAATGTTAGCTCAATCCAAAACAATCTTTCAAGCAGAAATTGATGCAGCATGTGAACTTATAGATTTTTTAAAGTTTAATGTATATAGTATGCAGCATATTTACAGTCAGCAGCCAAAATCTGATCCAGGTGTATGGAATCAGCTTGGTTACAGACCTCTTGAAGGGTTTGTTTATGCTGTTACTCCATTTAACTTTACTGCGATATCAGGCAATCTTCCAGGTAGTGCAGCAATGATGGGTAATACAGTTGTTTGGAAACCTAGTGATCATCAAATATATTCTGCTAAAGTTGTAATTGATGTTTTTAAAGAAGCTGGTTTACCCGATGGTGTTATAAATGCTGTTTATGGTGATCCTGAAATGATAACAAATACCATTCTCGAATCTAAGCACTTTGCTGGAATCCATTTCACTGGTTCAACATCTGTTTTTAAAGGTTTATGGAAAAAAATAGGAGCAAATATTGAAAACTATAATTCATATCCAAGAATTGTTGGAGAAACAGGAGGTAAAGATTTTATAATTGCTCATAATTCAGCTAATGTTGATGAATTTGTGACTGCAGTAATAAGAGGTGCATTTGAGTTTCAAGGACAAAAATGCTCTGCAGCTTCAAGAATTTATTTACCAAAATCTATATCTAAAGTTTTTTATGAAAAATTAAAATCTGAAATTTCAAAAATCAAAATGGGAAGTCCAGAAGATTTTAAAAATTTCATGACTGCTGTGATTCATGAAAATTCATTTGACAAGCTTGCAGGAGTTATAGAAAAAGTAAAATCAGATACGGATGCTGAAATTTTAATTGGTGGTGGATATGATAAGTCGAAAGGATACTTTATTGAACCAACTGTTATCAAAACTTCTAATGCAAAATATTACTCAATGGAAACTGAACTCTTTGGACCTTTAGTAACAATTTATGAGTATGATGATAAAGATTGGAACAAAACATTAAATTTAGTTGACGAGACATCAGAATATGCTTTAACTGGAGCAATTTTTTGTGATGATAGATATATACTTAATGAAGCTGTTGACAAACTCAAAAATTGTGCAGGTAACTTTTACATTAATGATAAATGTACTGGAGCTGTGGTTGGTCAACAACCATTTGGAGGAGCTAGGGGATCTGGAACAAATGATAAGGCTGGCTCCTATTTAAACTTACTGAGATGGGTTTCACCCAGACTAATTAAAGAAGTTTTTGTTCCACCAAAAGATTTCAAATACCCATTTATGGGATAATTCTTAATCAATTATTTCAACTTTATTAATGTAAACGTTGTTTATTGGCCAATCAATTTCATCTGTTGGAATAGATGCTATTCTATCAACCGTATCCATTCCTTTTATAACTTCTCCAAAAACAGTATAGTTCCCGTCTAAATGATTTGCTCCCTCTTTTTTTTGGACAATAAAAAATTCAAAAGGTGACGCCATTTTATATGGATTGTCCAGTGAGCTACTTGGCATACTTATAGCTCCTCTTTTGTGGAAGTGTCCTTTATTGAAATCATTTGGAAGTAGATATTTTCCAATATTTTTTCTCTTCTTGGAAACAGAAATATTATCACTATTTCCAGCTTGAATAACAAAATTATTTATAACTCTATAAAATTGAGTTCCTTCAAAATACTTTTTCTTGGCCAAGAAAATGAAGTTTGATCGATGGTAGGGCGTATTATTATATAATAATATTTCAATTTGTCCAAAGTCAGTATAAATTCTGACTTTATTCTCTTTATTATTTTTTTCATACTCATATAAAAATTCAATAATATTTTCATCAGTAAGTTTTAAATCATTTTTAGGATCTTCAATTATTTCTTCATTTATTATTTCAACATTTAATTCTTCTGAAGGTTCAATTTTAGTTTTTGATTTATCGTCGACTCTTTTACAACTAAAAAGGGCCAGAAGGCTTAAAAATGTAAAAATTATTTTTTGAAACATAATTTATTTTTGAAAAGGGATATATATGATCTTTTTTGTTTGAAAGAATTCATAATTAAAATATTCATTTATATCATAAATATTTTTCTTATTGAAATCTTTTAACTCTTCATCTAAATCACCACCTTTCAATGAAATTATTCCATTTTTCATTTTATTTGATGAATCATATCTAAAATTTTTATAAACTAGTTTATAAAATTTATCCATTCTAGTAACAGCCCTTGATAATATAAAGTCGTAATGATCTTGATGATTTTCCACTCTATCATTTATAGCATTTACGTTGTTTATTGATAACTCGCTACATATTGATTTTACAACTTTTATTTTTTTCCCAATACTGTCTATTAATGTGAAATTAACTTTTGGGAAAAAAATTGCTAAAGGTATACCCGGAAGACCTCCACCTGTTCCAACATCAAGTACTGATGTTGAATCTTTAAAGCTTACAATTTTTACAATAGACAATGAATGAAGAATGTGATTAATTTCTAGATTATCTATGTCCTTCCTAGAAATTAAATTTACTTTTGAATTCCAGTATTTGTATAATTGAACTAGTTTGGAGTACTTTTCTTTTTGTTCTTGAGTTAATTTTGGAAAATATTTATCTATTTCAGTCAAGATAATAAGTCTTTTATTCTTTTTATTGCTTCTTCAATTTGTTCTCTTGAAGTTGAGTAAGAAATTCTAATACAGTTAGGATAACCAAAAGCATCCCCAGGAACAGTTGCAACATGAGCTTTTTCGAGAATAAGCATTGATAAATCATTTGCATCATTGATAGTTACACCTTTAAAAGTTTTACCAAATAATTCTGAGATATCTGGGAAAATATAAAATGCTCCCATAGGAGGTTGTTTTATATTAAAGCCATTGATTTTTGTTACAAGATCTATTATAAAATCTCTTCTAATCTTAAATTCGTCGACCATGTATTGGATCTTTTCAGGAGACTCTTCTAGTGCTTTAATTGTAGCTCTTTGAGCAATGCAATTTGCTCCACTTGTTATTTGGCCTTGCATTTTATTACAAGCTTTGGCTATTACTTTAGGGGCTCCTAAATAACCTATTCTCCATCCAGTCATTGCATAAGCTTTTGAAATTCCATTTACAGTAACTGTTCTATCAAACATTCCAGGTAAGCTTGCAAAACTTACAGATTTTACTCCATAATTTATGTGTTCATAAATTTCATCTGATATAATAATTATATTTGGATACTTCAAAAGAACTTTTGAAAATTCAAGATATTCTTGTTCAGTAAAAACTGATCCACTTGGGTTATTAGGTGAGTTAAGCATTAACATTTTTGTTTTATCTGTTATTGCAGATTCAAGTTGTTGAGCAGTAATTTTATAATTTGAGTCCTCCTCTGGATTTATAAATACAGGTACTCCTTCGGCTAATGCCACCATGGCACTGTAACTTACCCAATATGGAGTAGGGATTAAGACTTCATCCCCTTTATTTATAAGTGACATACAAACATTGGCAATTGATTGTTTCGCTCCTGTTGAAACAACTATTTGGTCTACATCATAATCTAAATTATTATCTCTTTTGAATTTTATACAAATTGATTTTTTCAAATCAAGATAACCATCAACTGGAGAATATTTGTGATAATTATCGTTAATAGCCTCAACTGCTGCTTCCTTTATGTAATCTGGAATATTAAAGTCAGGCTCACCTGCACTTAGAGTTATTACATCTATTCCTTGGTTTTTTAAATCATGTGCTTTAGCTGTCATTGCAACCGTCTGAGATATCGGTAAAGTCTTTATTTTTTCTGATAACATTTTATAGATTATTTATTTAATATTTTTTTTTGATTATTGATTGATTCTTGATGAATTGCTTTAAAAACTCTTAAAATGAATTCTTCACTTAAACCATGCTCCTCTCCATCTAAAATCATCTTTCCGAGAATTTCGTTCCATCTTTTATTTTGTAAAATTGCTACATTATTATCAGACTTTAGCTGACCAATCTCTTTTGCAACTTCCATCCTTTTTCCTAATGTTGACAACAAGTTCTGATCTACAACATCAATTTGAGATCTAAGATTATTAAGTTTTTTTATATAAGCTTCAACTTCTGAAGTCCTTTCTCTAATTTTTAAATCTTTCATTATTTCTATTAATCTTTTTGGTGTTACTTGTTGAGCAGCATCACTCCAAGCATTATCTGGGTCACAGTGTGTCTCAATCATTAAACCATCAAAATTTAAATCTAGTGCAGATTGACTTAAATCAAAAATTAAGTCTCTTCTTCCAGCAATATGAGATGGATCACATATTAGAGGTAGGTCAGGAAAATTATTTTGAAGCTCAACTGCAATTTGCCATTCTGGATTATTTCTGTATTTAGATTTATCATAGGATGAGAATCCTCTATGTATAACTCCAATTTTGTTTATATCAGAAGAGTAAATTCTCTCAATACCTCCCAACCAAAGAGCTAAATCAGGATTAACTGGATTCTTAACCAAAACAATTTTGTCAGTTCCTTTTAGTGCATCTGCAATTTCCTGAACAATAAATGGAGATACTGTAGACCTAGCCCCAATCCATAATATATCAACATCATGTTTAAGTGCAAGATCTACATGAACTGAATTTGCAACTTCTGTTGCAATCATAAGACCTGTTTCCTTTTTAACTTTTTCTAACCAGTTTAGACCAATTGCACCAACACCTTCAAACATACCAGGTCTAGTTCTAGGTTTCCATATACCTGCCCTATATGCTGATACATCTGAATCTTTAAGTTCATGGGCAATTTTTAAAACTTGCTCTTCAGTTTCAGCACTACAAGGTCCAGCTATAACCAATGGGTGCCCTAGATTCATTTTGTCTAACCAACTTCTAAACTCTTTTTTATTTTCCATAATTATTTATTTAATTCCGTTAAGTATTTCTTTAATACCATTTATTTTTTTCATTTCGGCACTTAATTTTTCTTTATCACCGTTTTCAATTAAAATCTTAAAATTATTAATATTGGAGATATACTCGTTAAGTGATTCAACAATATTGTTTTTATTTTCCACAAATATTGATGCCCATGTTTCAGGAGAACTTTTTGCTAACCTTACAGTAGACTCAAATCCACTTCCAGCCATATCATAAATTGTATCTTGATCTTCTTCTTTATTCATTACAGTCTTTCCTAACATAAAAGACGAAATATGAGAAAGATGAGACACATACGCTATATGCTTATCATGTTCAATAGAGTCCATATTAATAATATTCATATTCATTAAATCAAAAATTTTTAAAGCATCTGATAATAAATCTTGATCAGTTTTTTCTGTCTCACAGAGAATTAAAACCTTATTATCAAAAAGATTCTTTGTTGCAGCTGAAGGACCTGAAAACTCAGTACCAGCTATTGGATGAGCTGCGAGGAAATTTTTTCTATTAGTATGATCTACTACTTTTTTACATATTTCATACTTTGTTGAACCCAAGTCAACAACCAAAGTGTTATTTGAGATTTTATTCAATATTGACTCTATTTCATTTTTGATAGCATCTACAGGTATTGCAATAAAAATATATTTTAAGTTATCAATTGAGTTGATATCTAATTTTTTATCTATAATACCTTTGCTTAAAGAATAACTCATTGAATCCATATCGTTATCAAGTCCATAAATGACTGTATTTGTATCAATTTCCTTAATCTTTAAAGCTATAGACCCTCCTATTAATCCCAAGCCAATTACTCCTACATTCATAATTCTTTAATTTTATATTCACCTAAAACTTTAAATTCTTGAGCCATAATCTCAATAATTTTTTTTGCTTTATTGTAGTTATCTACTGAGTTAAAAGTAATATCAACAAAAAAAGCGTATTTACCTGGTGTTTGTATTACTGGTAAAGATTGAATCTTAGTAAGATTTAGACTACAATCACTCATCAAATTTAAAACTGAAGCTAAACTTCCTCTTTTATGATCAAGAATAAACTTTAGTGCAGCTTTATTGAATTCATCATTGGTTTTCTTTTTTTCAAGAATCACAAATCTTGTCTTGTTATTTTTAATAGTTTGTATTGATTCGTTAAGAATTTCTAAATTATATATTTCTGAAGCATCTTTACTTGCAATGGCACCAACACCTAGCATTTCTTCATCTTTGATTTTTTTTGCAAATAAAGCTGTATCCTCGCTCTCAATAAGTTTAATATGAGGATAATTGTTAAAAAATTTGGAACATTGAAGTAAAGCCATTGGATGTGATTGCACTTCATATATTTCATCAATTTTTTGCCCAGCCAGACACATTAAATTATGATTTATATTTAAATAATGTTCTCCTGTTATATAAAGATTATACTCATCAATTAGTGCATAATTTGGAAGTATTGATCCAGCAATTGAATTTTCAATTGCCATGACACCAAAGTCAGATTCTTCTTTATCAATTGATTTAACTAGATTTTCAAAGGTTGAACATTCTAGTAATTCAAAAGATTTAAAATACTCATTTGCCACCATATGGTGAAAAGAACCTTTAATTCCCTGTATTGACACTTTCATATAAAAAAAAAGTCCTGATTTGACAGGACTATTATATTTTAATTGAATTATACATAATTATCCTGCCTTCTGATGAGAGAAGTAATATGTATAATAAAAATTAAAATTTTGTTTCATAGCCTAACAAAAGTATAATAGGTATTTAAAATATCAAACTTTTTAGACTATTTTTTGATTAGCTCTCCATTAAGATAAATTGAGTGCTCTATTAAAGTTGATTTCTCAAGGTTTTTTGAAACGGAACAATATTTATCAAAACTTAGTGATGCTGCACGAATTATTTTATCACCTGGAATTTCTCCCTCAATCAATAGTTTTACATGAATCCTCTTATATGGTTTACCAGGTTCAGATTCTCTTTCACCCTCTACTTCCATTTTGTATGATTTAGGATCTAACTTTTGTTTTTCTAAAATAGAAATGATATCTATACTACTGCAGCCTGCAACTCCCATAAGTAGAAGCTCCATAGGGCTAGCTCCTTGAACTTGATAGTCTGGTGAGTATTTTCTATCTAAATGAACTTTATGACCATTTTCATTTGATAATTCAAATAGGTATTTGTCATTAACTCTATCTAAGTAAATTGCCATTATTTTAAAATTTTTGTAAAGATATCTGAAATTTGTTTGGTTTCAATTAAAAAAGCATCATGTCCATGAATTGAGTTAATAATGTGATTATTAACGGGAATTTTTTTGGACTTTAAAATAGATGTAGTTTCAAAATCTTCATCAGGAAGAAAAAATATATCAGTATCAACTGATATTATATCTATTTTTGATTTTACATTTTGAAGTTTCCTCTCAAAACTAATACCGTCTCTAGTTATGTCTGATGATCTTAATAATTTATTTAAAAATTTATAAGAGTCAAGACTAAATCTTTGATGTAACTTAACACCGTGGTGATCTAGCCATGATTCAACATTAAATACACCCTTCTCATAATTTATAGTTCTTTTAAATCTTTCATTTAAAGACTTTGGTGTTCTGTAAAAAGTCATTGCATGGATTCTAGCATCTGCAACTGGGTCTCTAGAATTTTCAAGGATTCTATCTTGGAGATAGGTATTCGCAATTAACCAGTCATTAGCCTTCCAATCTGCAGCAATAGGAATTATTTTATCGGCAATATCATTTTTAATAGCTAACATTTCCCAAGTAAGACACCCTCCAATTGAGCCTCCAGTTATAGCGAATAATTTAGAAATTTTTAATATTTCTAATGCCTTGATAAATAATAAGGCTACATCACCCAAATTAATATTTATAGAATAGTCAAAACAATTTTCATTAAATCCGTTACCTGGGATATTAAAACATATTACAGTGAATTTTTTAGTGTCTATAGGTTTATTATCACCTACAATATCTCTCCACCATCCATTCTTACCTGAAACAATTGAGTTTCCAGTTAAAGCATGATTTACAAGAATAACTGGAGAACTCCCAATAGGCATACCAAAGATTTGATATGTAAGTTCAATCTTTTTGATTTTGAATCCTGATTGAATTTCAAAATCTTCGATTAAAATATGTTTTAATTCATCTTCCAAATTATATAGACTTAATTGCCTCTTTTAGATCATTAATTAGATCATTAGTGTCTTCAAGTCCTATACTTAGTCTTACTAGATCTGATGTAACCCCTGTGGATTTTTGCTGATCCTCATTTAATTGTTGATGAGTTGTGCTTGAAGGATGAATTATTAGAGATTTGGAGTCACCAAAGTTTGCAAGCAAAGAAAATATTTTGGTACTATCTGTCAATTTTTTTGCAGACTCAAACCCTCCTTTTAATCCAAAAGTAACAATTCCACTTTGACCTCCCTTTAAATATTTCTTTGAAAGATCATAATATTTAGATGATTTGAGACCTGGATAATTCACCCATGCTACTTCATCTTGAGTTTCAAGCCACTCTGCAACTTTCAATGCATTTTCAGAGTGTTTCTTAATTCTTACAGATAGGGTTTCTAATCCTTGAATTGTTTGAAAACAATTAAATGGACTTGGAGCACTACCAAGATCTCTTAGTCCCTCAATTCTTACTTTTGCAATAAATGCTGCAGGTCCAAGTGCATCATGATATACAAGACCATGATATCCAGCAGATGGTTCAGTAAATTCATTAAAAAGTCCACTACTCCAGTCAAATTTACCAGCATCAATTATAATACCCCCTATTGAAGTTCCATTTCCTGTTATGTATTTTGTAGTAGAGTGAATTACAATATCTGCACCATAATCAATTGGTTTTAATAAATATGGAGTAGCTACAGTATTGTCAACTATTAGTGGGAGTTTTGCTTTTTTGGCAATTTTGGATATGGATTCAACATCTAATATATCCAGTTTAGGATTACCAATACTTTCAATATACACAGCCCTAGTATTATCATTTATTGCTTGAGAAAAATTATCTGGATCATCAGGGTCTACAAATGTTGTAGTTATCCCATACCTTGGAAGTGTAACGTTTAATAAATTATAAGTTCCTCCATATAGACTGTTTGAAGCTACAATGTGATCCCCAGTTTTCAATAATGTTAAAAGGGTTGTAGCTAGAGCAGCAGATCCTGACGATGTAGCAACTGCAGCAATTCCTCCCTCCAATGAAGCTAGTCTTTGTTCAAGAATATCAGCTGTTGGGTTATTAAGTCTTGTATATATATATCCAGGCTCAGCTAGTGAAAATAAATTAGCAGCATGGTCAGTGTCATCAAATACATAAGATGTAGTTTGATAGATTGGAACAGCTCTTGTCCCCTCTGTCTTTGTTGTGTTATGACCTGCATGAAGTGCAAGTGTTTGATCATTATGATTCATAGTTTTAGTGATTTAATAATTTGTTCAACATATTCTAGCTTCTCCCATGGGAAAAGCTCAACCTCAATTTTTTTAACTCCAGAATATTTTGAGTTAAACGTTTTGGTTTTTTTTTCAGATTTTCTACCCATATGTCCATATGATGCAGTTTCAAGATATATTGGATCTCTCAACTTAAATCTTGATTCTATCGAGTGAGGTTTTAAGTCAAATATCTCTTTGACAATGTTCGATAATTTTGAATCTGAAATATTTAATTTTGATTTACCACATGTATTTACATTAAGTGATACTGGCTCAGCAACTCCTATAGCATATCCTACTTGAATTAAAATCTCATCAGATACACCTGCTTTAACTAGATTCTTAGATATATGTCTTGCCGCATATGCTGCACTTCTATCAACTTTACTTGGATCTTTTCCACTAAAGGCTCCTCCTCCATGCGCTCCTCTTCCTCCATAGGTGTCAATAATTATTTTTCGCCCAGTTAAGCCTGTATCTCCGTGAGGTCCACCGATAACAAATTTTCCAGTCGGGTTAACATGGTATTTAATACTATCATTAAATAATTTTTGAATACTTTCAGGATAACTTTCCTTTACTATTGGAATTAATATCTCAGTTATATCTTGTCTAATTTTACTCAGCATTTTTTTATCATCACTATCAAAATCATCATGCTGAGTTGAGATTACAATTGTATCTATTCTTAACGGATTATCATTTTCATCATATTCAATAGTAACTTGAGACTTTGAATCAGGTCTTAAATATGGAATTATTTTTGATCTTCTCAGACTTGAGAGTTCGAAAAGTAATTTATTAGCAATATCTAGGGTAAGAGGAATACTTTCTTTAGTTTCATTACACGCATAACCAAACATTATTCCTTGATCTCCTGCACCTTGATCCTCCTTTGTATCTCTTTCTACTCCTCTTAAGATGTCTTCTGACTGCTCATGAATTAATGACATAACTGCACATGATTCTCCTGAAAACTTGTACAAATCATTATTATACCCTATGTCCTTAATTATTTCTCTAGCAACATTTTGCACATCAATATATGTAGAGCTAGTAACCTCTCCAGACAAAACTACTTGTCCAGTTGTAACTAATGTTTCACAGGCAACTTTTGAATTTGGATCAAAAGCTAAAAAATTATCTAAGATCCCGTCACTAATCTGGTCAGAGACCTTGTCAGGATGACCTTCACTCACGGATTCAGACGTAAATAAATACGACATAGTTTTAATTTTGTGAGAAAAAATAAGACGTGATTGCTTGTAGAAGAATTACTGCTTTAGCAATTTTTTTGAGAGGTTGCAATCAGTCAAATCCTTCCTCTGTTTTACACAAAATTAACTAAAAAAATATTATTTCAAATTATTCTGCTTTTTTCTTTAAAAAAAACCTACTATTTTGGCAAGAATTATGAGAATAGCAATTGCAGGAAATATTGGTGCCGGGAAAACAAGTTTAACTAAGCAGCTATCAAAAAGCTTAAAGTATAAACCATATTATGAAGATGTAATTGCAAATCCATATCTAGATGACTTTTACAGTCACATGGAAAGATGGTCATTTAATCTTCAAATTTATTTTTTAAATAGTAGATTCAAACAGTTACTAGATATTGAAAAAAGCAATTTGGACGTTATTCAAGATAGAACAATTTATGAGGATGCATTTATTTTTGCTCCCAACTTAAATGCAATGGGCTTAATGCCTCAAAGAGATTATGAAAATTATTTATCACTTTTTGATACAATGCTTAATCTTGTCAATCCACCAGATCTTTTAGTTTACCTTCAAAGTAGTATCCCTAACCTAGTTAATAAAATTCATAAAAGGGGTAGAGAGTATGAAAAAACTATTAGTATCGAATATCTAAGTAGATTAAACGAAAGATATGAGGCTTGGATAACAAATTATGACAACGGTAAGCTTTTAAAAATAAATGTTGATGATATGGATTTTGTCGAGAATAAATCAGATTACGAATCAATATTATCAATGATTAAAAAAGAACTTTAATCATATCTTTCTACATATTTTTGCTTTCCATTTTTAGCATTGTATTATATTTGAAAAAAATTTAAAAAATGGACTACATAAATCTTATCCCATTAGCTGGTGTAATTGCATTAATATTTGTTTTTATAAAAAATGCATCAGTTTCAAAAAAAGAAGTTGGAAATGCAAAAATGGCAAAAATTGCAAAAAATATTGCGGATGGTGCAATGGCATTTTTAAAAGCTGAATATAAAATATTATCAGTTTTTGTAATAATTACTGCTGTTCTTCTAGCATTCAAAGGTATTAATGAGGGAAGCAGCTGGTTGGTTGCAGTATCTTTTGTTGTTGGAGCATTATGTTCTGGTCTAGCAGGTTTTATTGGTATGCAAGTTGCAACCAAGGCCAATGTTAGGACAACTAATGCTGCTCAACATTCTCTTGGAAAAGCACTTGAAATTGCATTTTCTGGTGGTTCTGTGATGGGAATGGGTGTAGTTGGTTTAGGAGTTTTAGGAGTTGGTTCACTATTTATAATTTACAGACCAATGTTTGATGACATAAATACTGTAATACAAGTTTTATCCGGATTTTCTCTTGGTGCTTCTTCTATCGCATTGTTTGCCAGAGTTGGTGGTGGAATATACACTAAAGCTGCAGATGTTGGTGCTGACTTAGTAGGGAAAGTTGAAGCTGGTATTCCTGAAGATCATCCTCTAAATCCAGCAACTATTGCAGATAATGTTGGAGATAATGTTGGAGATGTTGCCGGAATGGGAGCAGATTTATTTGAGTCTTTTGTCGGGTCAATTATTGGGGCAATGGTATTAGGTGCTGCTTTTATTAGTTTAAGTGAATTCTCTGGAATTGAAATAAATGCTGTATTACTTCCATTGTTTATAGCTGCATCTGGAATAATTATGTCTATTATAGGAACCTTCTTCGTTAAAGTAAAAGAAGGTGGAGATCCTCATAAGGCTTTAAATATGGGTGAGTTTATATCTGCTGGATTAATGATTGCCGTTACTTATTTCTTGATACAGTATTTACTTCCAGAGTCATGGGTTTTCAATGATATTGAATATACTTCAAATGGTGTCTTCATAGCTACGATTAGTGGATTAATAGCAGGACTTCTTGTAGGTAAAGTAACTGAATATTACACTGCAACTGGTAAAAATCCAGTTCTTTCAATAGTTAAACAGTCAGAAACTGGTCCTGCAACTACTATAATCTCTGGTTTAGGTGTTGGAATGATTTCCACTGCTCTTCCTATAATATTTATTTGTGCAGCAATATTACTCTCCTATGAGTTTGCTGGTCTATATGGAATAGCAATTGCTGCTGTTGGTATGCTTGCTAATACAGGTATCCAGTTGGCAGTTGATGCATATGGACCTATTTCAGATAATGCTGGAGGTATTGCCGAAATGGCAGAGTTAGATCCTAAAGTTAGAGAGAGAACAGATAAGCTTGATGCAGTTGGAAATACAACTGCAGCAATAGGAAAAGGTTTTGCTATTGCATCAGCTGCTCTAACAGCTTTAGCTTTATTTGCAGCATTTATGCAAACTGCAGAAATTACTGCTATTGATATTTCAAAACCAGTTGTTATGGCTGGACTTTTACTCGGCGCAATGCTGCCATTTGTTTTTTCTGCCCTTTCAATGAAGGCAGTTGGTAAGGCGGCAATGAGTATGATTGAAGAAGTAAGAAGACAATTTAAAGACCTTCCAAAATTGAAAGCAGCTCTTGAAGTAATGAGAAAGTATGACTCAGATCTTTCTAAAGCATCAAAAGAAGATCTAAAAATTTTTAATGATGCTGATGGTGTTGCAGAATATAGTAAATGTGTTGAAATTTCAACACAAGCTGCATTAAGAGAGATGGTTCTACCAGGATTAATGGCTATATCAGTTCCAGTAATAATTGGATTTGCTGGTGGTGCAGAAATGCTTGGTGGTCTTTTGGCTGGTGTTACATCATGTGGTGTTCTAATGGCTATTTTTCAATCAAATGCTGGTGGTGCATGGGATAATGCAAAGAAAATGATTGAAGAAGATGGAAGAAAAGGTACTGAAGCTCATAAAGCAGCAGTTGTTGGTGATACAGTTGGTGATCCTTTCAAAGACACATCTGGACCATCACTAAACATTCTTCTTAAATTAATTGCTGTTGTTGCTCTAGTTATAGCTCCACTTCTAGTAGGCTAAATATAGAGAACTTTTTTAACTGCTTTAATTACTTCCTCACTATTTGGAAGCCACTCCTCTAATAAAACTGGAGAGTAAGGAGTAGGAGTATCTGCATTATTTACTTTTTCAATAGGTGCATCTAAAAAATCAAAGAGTTCATTCTGAACTTTGTGCGAAATATCTGTAGATATATTTCCAAAAGGCCAAGCTTCTTCAAGTATTACTAATCTATTTGTTTTTTTAACTGATTCTAGTACGGTATCATAATCAATAGGCCTAAGTGTTCGTAAATCAATAATTTCACATTCAATACCCTCTTTTTCAAGAATATCAGCAGCTATATATGCTTCTTTTATAATCTTTCCAAATGAAACCAGTGTTACATCTTTTCCCTTTTTCTTAATATCAGCAACACCGATTGGTAAAGTATATTCACCTTCTGGAATCTCACCTTTATCACCATACATTTGTTCAGATTCCATAAAAATAACTGGATCATCATCTCTGATTGCAGACTTTAAAAGTCCTTTTGCATCATATGGATTAGATGGCACAATTACCTTAAGACCAGGACAATTAGCAAACCAGCTTTCAAATGCTTGAGAGTGAGTTGCACCAAGTTGACCAGCAGAAGCTGTTGGACCTCTAAAAACAATTGGACATGGAAATTGACCACCAGACATCTGTCTTATTTTTGCAGCATTATTTATTATTTGATCAATTCCAACCAGTGAAAAATTAAATGTCATAAATTCAATAATTGGTCTAGCTCCAACCATTGTAGAACCAACTCCAACTCCAGAGAAACCAGCTTCAGAAATAGGTGTATCAATTACTCTCAATTCACCAAATTCATCTAGCATTCCCTTTGATGCCTTGTAAGCACCATTATATTCAGCAACTTCCTCACCCATAAGATAGACACTCTCATCTCTTCTCATTTCCTCTGACATTGCTTCACATATAGCTTCTCTAAATTGAACTGTCTTCATAAATTTAAATTTATGCGAATTTAATCATAAAAAAAATATTTCCTATAGTCCATTAATGAGATTTAAATTTTATTTAATTAATTTGTGACATTATAATTTTACATGGAATTGGTAGAGTTAAAAATTCATGGAATTTCATATAGTGATAATACTTCTGGAGCCTTTGCATTAATTTTAGATGAAGTTAACGGCAATAAAAAATTACCTATTGTAATAGGAGGCTTTGAAGCACAATCGATAGCAATTGCACTTGAAAAAAAAATTAAAACTTCTAGGCCTCTTACTCATGAACTATTTAAAGGATTTGCTGATAAGTTTGATATTAGTTTAAACCATGTGATAATTCATAAATTAAGCCAGGGTGTTTTCTATTCAAATATGGTATGTGAAAAAGATAGTGAAGTTGTAAAAATTGATTCAAGGACATCTGATGCTATTGCTTTATCAATTAGATTTAATGCTCCTATTTTTGTTACTAAAAAAATTTTAGATGAAGCAGGGTTTGAAGATGATAAAAGATACTCAGATGGTATTAATCTTACGGATGAAAACTTTTTTAAGGATAACTTATCTGGTTCAACTGATTCTAAAAGTGAAAATACTAAGGATATTAAAAAAATCTCTACCAGAAATATTAGAAAGATGCTAGAAAAAAGTATTCAAAATGAAGATTATGAATTAGCTGCTCAATTAAGAGATGAATTAGATTTTAGAAAAAAGGTATAATGAAACAATATTTAGATTTACTTCAACATATAAAAGAAAAAGGAGTAAAAAAAGAGGACAGGACTGGCACTGGCACAATTAGTGTTTTTGGATATCAAATGAGATTTAATCTTCAAGAAGGTTTTCCTCTTGTTACTACTAAGAAACTGCATTTAAGATCAATAATACATGAACTTATATGGTTTATAAATGGTGAAACAAACATAAAGTACCTCAAAGAAAATGGTGTAACAATATGGGATGAATGGGCTGATAACAATGGAAATCTTGGTCCAATTTATGGGCACCAATGGAGAAATTGGAATTCTGATGGTATAGACCAGCTCCAAGATGTAATTTATTCGCTTAAAAATAACCCATCAAGTAGAAGAATGATAGTAACAGCATGGAATCCAAATATTATTCCTGACAGTTCAAAATCATTTAGTGATAATGTTAAAAATGGAAAGGCAGCTTTACCTCCATGTCATGCATTTTTTCAGTTTTATGTTTCTGATAACAAACTATCTTGTCAAATGTATCAGAGAAGTGCAGATGTATTTCTAGGTGTTCCCTTTAATATAGCTTCATATGCTCTTTTAACTCATATGATAGCTCAAGTATGTGAATATGATGTTGGAGATTTCATACATTCATTCGGTGATACTCACATTTATTTAAATCATTTAGAGCAAGTTGATCTTCAGTTAACAAGAGAGCCAATGAAATTACCTAAACTTAAACTTAACCCTCTTGTAAAAAAAATTGAAGATTTTAAATATGAGGATATAGAAATCTTAGATTACAATTCACATCCATCAATAAAGGGTAAGATTTCTATTTAATTATGATTAAAAGTGAACTTACAATTATCGCGGCAGCTTCAACAAATAATGTTATTGGGTTTGATAATAAGTTGATTTGGAATATTCCAAAGGATCTAAAAAGATTTAAAGAGTTGACTCAAGGTCATTCAGTTATTATGGGTAGAAAGACCTTTGAATCTTTATCTAGCCCATTACCAAACAGAAGAAATATTGTTGTTACAAGGAATGAAGATTATTCTCCAGAAGGTATTGAGGTATTTAGTAGTATTGAAGATGCCTTAGATGTTTGTAAAGAGGATCTACAACCATTTATAATTGGTGGAGGGGAGATATACTCACAGACAATTAATCTTGTTGATAAAATAGAATTAACAAGGGTTTATAAAGATTATCAAGGGGATGCTTTTTTTCCTGACATTCCTCTGGATAAATTTGAGCTTGCTAACGAGTTAGTTAATTATTTAGATGATGATAGTAATACAAAATATTCTTTTTTAACATATATAAAGAAATAATATGAAAGCATTTGTTTTTCCTGGTCAAGGATCACAGAAACCTGGAATGGGTAAAGAAATTTATGATAATATATCTGAGTCTAGAAATTTATTTAATAAATCAAATGATATTTTAGGATTTAATATTACCAACTTAATGTTTGAGGGAACACCTGAGGATCTTTTACAAACAAAAGTTACTCAACCAGCAATCTTCATTCATTCCGTTATATCTGCTCTTACTTCAAAGGAGTTTAAGCCTCAAGCTTGTGCAGGACATTCACTTGGTGAATTCTCTGCTTTAGTTTCATCTGAGGCATTAAGTTTTGAGGATGGATTAAAGTTAGTCTCAATTAGAGCAAATGCTATGCAAGAAGCTTGTCAAAAAACTAACGGAACAATGGCAGCAATTTTAGGGCTAGAAAATAAAATTGTTGAGGATGTTTGTAATGAAATAGGTGAAAATGTGAAACCTGCTAATTACAATTGTCAAGGTCAGTTGGTAATTTCGGGAGAATATAATCAAGTTGAAAAAGCTTGCCAAATTCTCAAAGATAGAGGTGCTAAAAGAGCTTTAATACTTCCAGTTAATGGTGCTTTTCATTCAGATCTTATGGAGTCAGCCAAGAAAGAGCTAAAAGACGGAATTGATAAGACTGAATTTAGAAAGCCAATCTGTAGAATTTATCAAAACTTTAGTGCTAAGCCAGTATCAGAACCTGAAATAATTAAAATGAATCTATTGAATCAATTAACAGGAGCAGTACTCTGGAGTCAGAGTGTAAATGAAATGATAAACGACGGAATTAATGAATTTGTCGAGGTTGGGCCTGGTAATACCCTTCAGGGTTTAATAAGAAAAATTAATCCTGAAGTATTAGTCTCAAAAATTTAGTTTTTATAGACTATACCGTCTTTCATAACAAAAGTTACATTTTCTAAAGTAGCAATATTTTCTATCGGACTTTCATCAACTGCAATAATATCAGCGTAAAATCCCTCCTTTAATTGACCTAGAAGGCTTTCCATATTCAATAGTTTAGCGTTTGTTATTGTTGCAGATTTTAAGGAATACTCAGCTGGAATTCCAATTTCTTTCATGTATACAAATTCTCCGGCATTATCTCCATGAGGAAAAACACCAGCATCAGTTCCAAAGGCAATTGGAACACCCATTTTAAAGGCTTTTTTTGTGGTAGCTTTATTCTGAACTCCTACTTCAAGGGCTTTAGGTATTATTATTTCAGGATAATATCCAGGAATTTTAGCCATTTTAGCTACATGTTCACCAGCACTTATAGTTGGGACTAAATAAGTTTGTTTTTCTTTCATAAGTCTCATTGTTCTATCTGACATAATTGATCCATGTTCAATAGTAGTAACACCTGCGTTTACAGCTCTAAACATGCCTTCGTCTCCATGAGCATGAGCTGCAACATGCATACCGTAGTCATCTGCAGTTTTAACAATTTCTCTTATTACTTCTTCAGTAAATTGAGGGTTTTGTCCATTTTTAGCTAAACTCATTACTCCTCCAGTTGCGGTAATTTTAATTAAATCAGCTCCATTCTTATATCTATATCTAACAGCTTTTCTAGCATCTGCAATAGAGTTTACAACTCCCTGCTCAGGACCTGGATCATCAACAAAATCATCTCTAAGACCGTTTGTCCTATCTCCATGTCCACCTGTAGAGGCAATTGTTTTTCCAGAAGTAAAAATTCTTGGTCCAGGAACTACTCCACTATTAATAGCATTTCTTAGTGAGATATTTACACCAGACCCGCCAACATCACGGACTGTTGTAAATCCAGCCATAAGAGTCTTCTTTGCAATAACTGAAGATTTGAAAGCAACATCTGCTTTGTTATCTTGAAATCTACTAATATACCTTTCAGGTCCACCAGACTCTCCTTCAATATGAACGTGAAAATCAATCAACCCTGGCAATACAACTTTAGATTTTAAATCATAAATCTTTATATCATCTTCACCTGCTTCTTTATATCCATTTTCTATTGATTTGATTTTATTATCTGAAATTATAATAGTTTTTTCTGAACTTAATTTTCCAGAGTCAGTATCATAAATTTTTCCAGCATGTATATAAATGTCTTGTGCTGAAACTGTCAATACAGATAGAAGTAAAAGTATTATTCTCATGTTTAGTTTTTTACTAAAGTAAAAGAAATGGATAATTATTCAAAAAAACTAGAAACAGTGTCTGTGATATAAGTTATCTGCCTTTTTGAAAGCTCTGTATGCATAGGTAATGAAATCACCTCATTTTTTACCAGATTAGTAACTGGAAAGTCATTCTCAGACATAAATTCTTGTTTATATGCCTTTTGTTCATGGAATCCAAGGGGATAGTATATGCCAAATGGAATATTATTTTTTGAAAGATGTTCAGCGAGTTTATCTCTCATTCCATTTTTAACCTTTAAAGTGTATTGATGATAAACATGAGTGTCAAAGTCAGATTCGACAAATGGAGTCTCAAGAAGCTCAATGTTTTCAAACTTTTCGTTATATAATTTAGCAGATTCCTGTCTGCTATTATTGTATTTATCAAGATACTTTAGCTTTACATTTAAAATTGCAGCTTGAATAGAATCAAGTCTAGAGTTTACTCCAACCTCATCATGATAATATCTCTCATACATTCCATGATTAACGAGTCCTCTTATCTTATATGCTAGATTGTCTGAGTTTGTCATTATGGCACCTCCATCACCGTAACAACCTAAATTCTTTGAAGGAAAAAAAGATGTAGTAGAAATATCTCCAATAGTCCCCGCCATTTGTTTTTCAGAGTTTGAAAATTTATACTTTGACCCTAAAGCTTGAGCATTATCCTCAATAACAAATAGATTATGTTTATTAGCTATTTCAAGAATTTCTTCCATATTACATGTTTGTCCAAACAGGTGAACTGGAATTATAGCTTTAGTCTTATTGCTAATTTTATCTTTTATCAAGCTAGGATTTATATTGAAGGTCTTTGGATCAATATCTACGACAACAGGCTTTAATCCAAGAAGAAGAATTACTTCTATAGTTGATGCAAATGAGAAATTTGTTGTGATGACCTCATCTCCTTTATTTAATTCAAGAGACATTAACGCAACCTGAAGAGCATCTGTACCATTAGCACAAGGAATTACATGCCTAATACCTAAAAAGTTCTGTAAATTATCTTGAAATTCTTTAACTGAAGGACCATTTATAAAAGATGATGATTTAATTACTTTTTTAATCTCTTTGTTTACCTGCCATCTAATTTTTCTATATTGACCGTTAAGGTCAACCATGTTGATTTTTTTCATCGAAAACAAAATTAAAAAAGTATTTTTGGAAAAAGGAACTGGTGAAAATTATTTATGAAATATTTATCATTACTATTAATGCTTTAAGCATACCATTTAGATTATTTTCAAAAAAAATAGATCTATTTCACGAAGGCAGAAAAAATACCTATAAAATTTTAAAAAAAGAAATTAATCCCAATGAAAAAAATATATGGTTTCATGTATCATCACTAGGGGAATTTGAAATTGCCAGACCAATAATTCAAGAATTAAAAATAAAAGTCAAAAACTTAAAAATTCTTATCACATTTTTCTCACCATCTGGCTATGAAAATGTTAAAAATTTTGAGCACGCGGATTCAATTACTTATTTGCCAGTTGATTCGTCAAATAACTCTAAAAAGTTTATTAAATATGTGAATCCTAAAGTTGCGGTAATTATCAAAAATGATTTATGGCCTAATTATATATCTGAATTAAAAGAGAACAACTCAATTATTTATTCAGTTTCTTCAAAGTTTAAGCAGTCAAATTTTCATTTTGGAATTTTTGGTAAATGGTTTTTAAGTAGACTAAAAATGATCGACTATTTTTTTGTTCAAGACAATAACTCGAAATTAATACTTAGTAAGTACTCCATCCAAAATGTTATTAAATCAGGTGACTCAAGATTTACATCTGTTATTAAAACACTCAATGAAAATAAAAGAATCGATAGTATTGAAAAGTTTATTGATAATAATAAATGTTTTATTGCTGGAAGTGTTTGGAGTAGAGATATAAAAATTATAAAAGAATCTATAATTAACAGTAATATTAAGTCTATTGTTGCACCTCATGAAGTATCCCAAAAACAAATAAATGAGTTAGAGAATATTTTTGGAAATTCATGTGTCAAACTATCATGCCTTAAAAAAGAAGAAGACTTTCAAAAAAAAGTATTAATTGTTGATTCAATTGGTCAACTTAGGTACATTTATAAATATGCAAACTTTTGTTATGTGGGCGGAGGTTTTTCAAAAAATAGTCTTCATAATATTTTAGAGCCTTCAGTTTTTTCATGTCCAGTTATAATAGGAAATTTATATTATGGATTTAAAGAGGCTGAAGATTTAATTGATTTAGGTGGTGTATTATCAATCAACAATTCTGTTGAATTTTCAAAAGTATTTAGTGAGCTGTGCCTTAAAAAAGAAAAAGAAAAAAAATTAGGTAAAATCAATTTAGACTATGTATACGAAAATGAAAAAAACAACAGAAAAGTTATTAATTCATTAATAAAAAATTTACAATGATCTTATTTATAAATTTAACTTTGCATTATGATTAAAAAAACCCTTTTTCTTTTAATTACTTTAAGTTGTTTTACTGTCCAAAGTCAAAATTCAAAAAAACCAAATATTATTATGATGATTGGAGATGGTATGGGCCTTTCCCAAATTTCATCTGGAATGTACTCTAATAATAATTATACATCTTTGGAGAGATCCAAATATGTAGGATTGATTAAGACTCATTCATCAAGTAATTTAATTACCGATTCTGCTGCAGCTGGTACTGCAATGTCATCTGGTGTAAAAACAAAAAATAGAGTGGTTGGAATGGATAATAATTATAAACCGGTAAAAAGTATTTTAGAAATTTGTAAAGATTTAGGCTACTCAACTGGAATAATAGTTACCTCTACTATAGTTCATGCAACTCCTGCATCATACTATTCAAAGGTAAAAAGTAGATATCAGTACGAAGATATTGCTAGTCAGCTTGCAAAAAGTGGAATAAATTTCTTTGTTGGAGGAGGTGAAAGATATTTTAATAATAGATCAGATAATAGAAATTTACTAGCTGAAATGGAAGACTATTTTTTTGCAACCAGTATTGAGACATATAAGAATAATAATTCTAATAAAATTGGATACTTAACTAGTTATGATGACCCTATTGAAAAGCATAAAGGTAGAGAACCATCTTTACCAAGTCTGGTTGAATCTACAATTCAAAAGTTAGAGAATCTGGATAAACCCTTTTTTCTTCTTATTGAATCAGCTCAAATAGATTGGGCAGGTCATGATAATGATCCTAAGCACATGAACAGCGAGATGATTGAATTTGATAATACAATTAAAACAGTTTTTGATTTTATCGATAATGACGACAATACACTTGTTGTTATAACTGCTGATCATGAGACTGGAGGGGCTGCAATTACAGGAGGTGATTTATTAAAATCCAAAGTTAAAAATAAATATGTATCTGGAAGTCACACTGCTACTATGGTTCCAGTTTTTAGCTCTGGATATAAGGCCCACAACTTTAAGGGTGTTTATGATAATACTGAAATTTTTAATAAATTGATTCAAATTGTTAATCAATGAAAAAATTTCTATTCGTAATTATTTTTTTAGCTCTTTCTTGCGCAAATAATACTTATGATGTTGATGTATTAATTACTGGTGGGACTATTCATGATGGCTCAGGAAAAAAAGGTTTTGTTGGAAATATTGCAATTAAAAATGATACTATTTTTTATGTTGGCAAAAAACAGAATTTCATCGCAAAAGACACAATTGATGCTTCCAATAAAATTATTTCACCTGGTTTTGTAAATATGCTTAGTTGGGGATATAATACTTTAATGCAGGATGGAAGATCTCTTAGTGATATAAAACAGGGTGTTACCCTTGAGGTTTTTGGAGAAGGCACATCTCCTGGTCCAAGAGGGTCCTTAGAAAATAATAATTTTGTCGGATTTGGAGAAGCCATGGAAGAGCTTGAACAAATTGGAGTTTCAACAAATATTGCCTCATACCTAGGTGCTGCAACAGTAAGAATTCAAGAAATTGGTTTTGCTAATAGAAAGGCTACAGCAGATGAAATGGATTCAATGAAGAATATTGTAAGAATTGCTATGGAAGAAGGGGCAATGGGTATCGGATCATCATTAATATACGCTCCAGGAGATTATGCTGATACAGACGAGTTAGTTGAATTATCAAAAATTGCATCATCTTATGGTGGTAGTTATATATCTCACATTAGAAATGAAGATTCAAGAGTTTTAGAGGCGGTAGATGAATTGCTTGAGATTGCTGAAAGAGCAAACATACCCTCTCAGATATATCACCTTAAAGCTTCAAGAAAACCAAATTGGCATCTATTGGATTCAGTTATAAAGAAGGTTGAAAAAGCAAGAGATAGTGGTCTAAAAATAACTGCAGATATGTATACATATCCAGCATCATCAACTGGATTAACTGGAGTTATTCCTACCTGGGTTCAGGAAGGAGGAAGGCAAGCATGGATTAACCGAATGAAGAGGCCAGATATAAGAGAAAGGCTTTATAAGGATATAAGAAAAGAACTTTCAGAACAGCCACCCGAAGATATTTTAATGGTAGGATTTAACAAACAATCTATGTCTAATAAGTATAGAGGCATGACCATTGCTCAGGCTGCTGAACTTAGAGGTGAGACTCCTGAAGAAGCAATTGTGAATCTTATAATTGAGGATGGAAGCAGAATACAGTGTATATATTTTAGCATGTCAGAAGATAATGTCAGAAAAAAAATAATGCTTCCATGGGTTTCATTTGATTCAGATGCAGGTTCCTATTCAGATATATCAAAAGATTTTATAACTCATCCAAGAGCTTTTGGAAGTTTTGCAAGAGTTTTAGGGAAATATGTTAGAGAGGAGAAATTAATTTCAATGGAAGAGGCAATTAGAAGACTATCCGGATTTCCTTCTGATAATCTTGGAATTAAAAATAGAGGATATTTAAGAATTGGATATTTTGCAGATATTGTTGTTTTTGATCCTGATAAAATTCAGGATAAAGCAACTTTTGAAGATCCATTGCAATTTGCTGAAGGTGTTGAACATGTTTTTGTAAATGGAATTCAAGTATTATCGAACGGAGATCATACTGGTAATTTCCCTGGAAGATTTGTTAAAGGTTCTGGATATAATCCTCCAACGCAATGATTAATAAACTTTTTAATTCCGATAAGTATATTAGAATTAATCTTACAATAATTGCATCATGTATTTTTCTTGTTTGTTTATTTGCATTATCGATGATTTCATATGCACTGATCTCTGATATTTATTATGATGATACTGAGATTAGCCCAACTGAAAAGCATAGAATTCAGCACCAAGAAGAAGCTGAAAAGCTTGACGAAATAATTGAACTTTTAAAAGAAATTCAAGAATTATGAATTTGATTAAATTCTATAAATCAAAAAACTACATAAAAATTATACTAACATTTATCTCTATTATTGCAAGTATTTTTACTGTTTCAATTATTACAATATTTAGCCTTGGAGTATTTTTTTTTGGACCATTAGAAGAGATTGAACAAGAAAAATATAGAAAAGAGAATCACTATCTATCTCATGAGCATCAGATGGAACAAATGGACAAGATAATAAATGAGTTAAATAGAATTAAAGAAGATAAAAAAGTGCGGGTGAAGGGACTCGAACCCCCATGCTGTTAGGCACTAGATCCTAAGTCTAGCGTGTCTACCAATTTCACCACACCCGCAAAAGGAGAACAAATATAAATAAGTTTTTAAATATAAATTAACTATGAGTACATTATCTGATAAGGAAAAACAGAATTATCTAAATCAACTTTTTGAATTTCTAGAATTGCCATCTATTAGTGCAGATTCAAGATACAAGAAGACTATGGAACAGACTGCCAAGTGGTTATCTAATCAACTTATAAAGTCAGGCTGTGATTCGTCTAAAATATACTCAACTAATGGACATCCAATTGTATTTGGAGAAAAAATAATAGATGAATCAATGCCAACTATTCTTGTTTATGGTCATTATGATGTTCAGCCACCTGACCCAATTGAACTTTGGACAAATCCTCCTTTTAAACCTGTAATTAAAAAAACTGATATTCATCCAGAGGGTGCAATATTTGCAAGAGGTGCATGTGATGATAAAGGTCAAGTATTTATGCATCTAAAAGCTTTCGAACAATTAATAAAAAATAATAAGCTTAATTGTAATGTGAAGTTTATGATTGAAGGAGAAGAAGAAGTAGGAAGTGAAAACCTTGAAAGTTTTTTAAAAGAGAATAAAGATAAATTAGGGGCAGATGTCATTTTAATTTCTGATACTGGTCTTAGCAATCTAAATAATCCAACTTTAACTGTTGGATTGAGAGGATTAGCCTATATGGAATTAAAAGTTAAAGGCCCAAACAGAGATCTTCACTCAGGAACATATGGTGGTACTCTGGCGAATCCAATAAATATTTTATCAGATATAATAAGCTCACTTATTGACAATAAAGGCAAGATTACAATTCCCGGTTTCTACGATGATGTTATTGAAATTGATAAATCAAGTAGAGATTTTATTGAGGAACAATCAAATTTCGATGAAGAAAATTTTAAAAAATCTTTAGGTCTAGAGCTAGTAAAGGGAGAATTAGGTTATACTACTTTGGAAAGAAAGTCTATAAGACCAACTCTGGATGTAAATGGGATCTGGGGCGGTTATACTGGCGAAGGATCTAAAACGGTAATTCCTAGTGAAGCAAGTGCAAAAATTTCGATGAGACTTGTTCCTAATCAAGATTGGAAAAAAATAAGTGAACTATTTGAAGATCACGTAAAAAATATTGCTCCAAAATCTGTTTCAGTTGAAGTTCTAACGCATCATGGCGGTAATCCATATGTGACTCCTGAGAATTTTAAAGGTTATAAATCTGCTATCAATGCATATAGAGACAGTTTTGGTAAAGATCCAATACCTCAAAAAGATGGTGGAAGTATTCCAATTGTACCCATGTTTGAGAGTATTTTAGGGATTAAAACAGTGCTGATGGGATTTGGATTAGATAGTGACGCAATTCACTCTCCAGACGAGAACTTTGGAATAAAAAATTTCTTTATTGGTATTGATACGATTCAAAATTTCTATAAGTATTTTGGAAATTAGACTAGTTTGTCAGGGTTTTTACTTATGTAACTAGCCCAATTTGAAAATTCTTTCTTTGAGCTAGAGTTACCAAAATTAAAATAATGGCAAACTGCAGCTGCTAACCCATCAGTAGAATCAAGATTTTTTGGCATTTCTTTAATATCAAGCATGGTTTTAAGCATTTTGGCAACTTGCTCTTTGGAGGAATTACCATTGCCTGTAATTGCCATTTTAATTTTTTTTGGAGAATATTCTGTAATTGGAATATCAAGATTAAGTGCTGCAGCCATTGATACACCTTGAGCTCTTCCCAGTTTTAACATAGACTGAACATTTTTGCCAAAAAATGGAGATTCAATTGCTACAAAATTAGGATTATGCAGTTTTATTAGTTCTGAGGTCTTATTAAAAATTTCTGAAAGTTTTGCACTATGATCATTTTTTTTTGAGAGTTTAAATTCAATCAAATCAACAAGTTTCATCTGATTATTTTTTATTCTAATTACTCCAAATCCTGTAATATTAGTTCCTGGATCTATCCCCATTATTATTGTATTATCAGGAACTTTATTATTCATAATTAAACCTAAAAGGTAGATTAAATTTTACTTCAACGTATTCTCCTACGTTTGTTTTAACAGCAGGAAGAGCTTTTTTAATTCCATTTACTGCATCTTTTAATATTGTTAAAGACTCACTATCTAATTTATTATCTGGAGATAATTTATCTAAAATAAAATTACCCTCTGAGTCTATCATTATTGTTAATCTATATTGAGTGGTATCTAAGGGGAAAGTCTTATTAGACATAAACTCATTCATTTCAGTTTCAATTATATTTCTAAAACATAATAAACCCTCATCACCTTTAAGATCAACACATTCCTCAAAAGTAGGTAACTGATCATTTTTAGACCAAGAAGAAGCTGATAAAATCTCTGATTCTGAAACTTTAAGATTATTGGTACAGGAATAATTAATGATTAAAATTATTAACCATTTATTTGAGAACTTAATGTTATTCTTAATTAAGTTAAGCACAACTAAAATTACGATTTTTTTATAGCTTTGTCCAATGGAGATATTTCTAATCTCAATTATACTAGTTGCTATTGCATTTTCAGGAATAGCTATAAAGCTGATCTTTAAGAAAAATGGAGAGTTTTCAGGAACTTGTGCTAGTCAAAGCCCATTTCTTCAAAATTCTAATGAGCCATGCGGAATATGTGGTAAGATTCCATCAAGTTCCGAATGTGCAAATGATTCCAAATGATTAAAGCTATTTCAAAACTTGGACCAGGGTTACTTTTTGCAGGAGCTGCAATTGGGGTATCTCACCTTGTACAGTCCACTCGAGCTGGAGCTGATTTTGGTTTTGGGTTAATATGGGCACTTGTTTTAGTCAATTTATTTAAATATCCTTTCTTCCAATATGGACCTAGATATGCAATTGCAACAGGAGAAAGTTTATTAGATGGATATTATAAAATTGGTAAGTTTTTTTTAATAGCATATTTTATTTTAAATATTTTAACAATGTTTACTATACAGACTGCAGTTACCATTGTTACCGCTGGACTTGCCTCAAGCCTTTTTGGTTTTACTGATAATATGGTTATTTGGAGTTTAATTATAACTGTATCGTGCTACTTCATCCTACTAGTTGGTAAATATAATCTACTAGATAGGATGATTAAGATTATTATTTTAATTCTAGCAATTAGTACAATTTTCTCAACTGGTGTAGCTTCATTAAATACTATAGAAACATATACTTTCGAACAGGTATTTCCTACAGGTGCAGGTTTAGTATTTTTAGTAGCTTTTATGGGATGGATGCCAGCTCCTCTGGATATTTCTATTTGGCATTCTATTTGGGCTATAGAAAAAACTAAAACTCAAAAAATAACAAAAAAAGATAGTCTGTTTGATTTCAATGTTGGATATATAGCAACCGTTTTTTTAGGCATCTGTTTTGTAAGTCTTGGAACACTTGTGATGTACAACTCAGGAATTAGTTTTTCAAGCAGTGGAAGTGTATTTGCAGGTCAGCTTATAGAACTTTATACTTCAAACCTAGGAGACAATTTATATTTAATCATATCAATCTGTGCATTTACAACTATGCTTAGTACTACAATTACTACCCTTGATGCATCTCCAAGAACTATGTCAAGAGCTACCCAATTATTAACAAAAAATTCTAATAAGAATTACTATTTTCATTGGATATCTATATTAGCTATAGGCACAATGTTAATATTTTATTTCTTACTATCTGAAATGGGTGCCTTAGTTGAAATTGCAACTGTATTATCCTTTATTACTGCACCATTTTATGCAATATTAAATTATAAGCTTGTTACAAGTAAAAATATGCCTGATCAGCATAAGCCCTCTAAATCATTAAGAATTTTAAGTATAGCTGGAATTTTATTTTTAAGTCTTTTTGCATTTGGATATATTTTGACCAGGTTTATATAGTTTGTATCTTTGCATGATATGTCTGAGACAAAAACAGTAAATCAAGGCTGGGTAAAACTAAATCTGCCAAAATCTGACTCTAAAGAAAAGGTTAGAACTAAAAAACCTGATTGGATTAGAGTCAAACTTCCAATAGGTAAAAAGTATACTCAACTAAGATCAACAGTAGAAGAAAATAAACTTCATACAATATGTGTTTCTGGAAATTGCCCAAATATGGGAGAATGCTGGACTGAAGGTACTGCTACATTTATGATATTAGGAAACATTTGTACTAGATCATGTGGTTTTTGTAATGTACAGACAGGAAGCCCATTGCCAGTTGATGAGCTTGAGCCTTTCAAAGTTGCCAGGTCAATAAATATAATGGGTGTTAAACATGCAGTAATTACATCTGTTGATAGAGATGATATTAAAGATGGTGGTTCCATTATTTGGTCAGAAACTGTCAACGCAATCAGAGATCTAAATCCAAATACAACTATTGAAACTTTAATTCCTGATTTTAAAGGAGAAACTGAAAATATTGATAGAATAATTGAAGTTTCTCCTGAAGTAGTTTCACATAATCTGGAAACTGTTAGAAGACTAACCAAAGAAGTAAGAATACAAGCTAAGTATGACAGGAGTCTAGAGGTTTTGAAATATTTAAAAGAAAGTGGTATATCAAGGACAAAATCAGGTGTTATGCTTGGTTTAGGAGAAAAGAGAGAAGAAGTACTGGAAACTCTTGATGATCTTAGAAGAGTTGGAGTTGATATAGTTACTTTAGGTCAATATCTTCAGCCTTCAAAAAAACATCTTCCTGTTATTGATTTTATTACACCAGACGAGTTTAAAGAGTACGAATTTATTGGCAAAGAGATGGGTTTCAGGCATGTTGAAAGTGGTCCTTTAGTTAGATCTTCATACAAGGCACACAAACACATTCATTAATAGTTTTCTACAAACTCGTTAACCACTTCATCAAAACTTGTTTGATTCAGATTCTTTGGAAACTCAATTGATACTTCTAAATAATATATTTCACCTCTATTTATTTTTGGCTTTAGTCTACCAAAGTCTTTCTCTGTTGTAATAATTTTTTTATTCTTTGAGACAGAAAGTATTTTATCAATTGATGATTTTTTAAAATTATAATGATCTGAATATTTTAGGTGCCTGAACTTAAGGTTTTTGTTCTCAAGGTATTTAACCAAATAAGAGGAATCTGCAATTCCAGTAACTAAAATGAATTCCTCTTCTTCAAGGTCATCCAAATTAATAGTTAAATTATCAGATTTCAGTTTTTTCTTATAAGAAATAGTACTAAAAAATACTTTTTGGTTTTCATCTGGATTTAACTTTTCTATAAAATCTATTTTATCTTTATAAGACAAATCATCTGGACATTTAGTAATAATTATAAGATCAGCTCGTTTAGATGAATTTTTATTCTCTCTTAGATTACCAACAGGAAGAATTTCATCTTTGTAATATGGATATTTAAAAGTTGTAGTTAATAGCATTAATCCAGGCTTAACATATCTATGTTGAAATATATCATCCCAAATACTGATTTGAGTATTAGGCAAATTATTTAAAATTAACTTCATTCCTTTTCTTCTGTCCTCA
The DNA here is from genome assembly GCA_902558025.1 of uncultured Bacteroidota bacterium. GTDB lineage: Bacteria > Bacteroidota > Bacteroidia > Flavobacteriales > Flavobacteriaceae > Marisimplicoccus. The sequence continues at coordinate 44,077 of CACECH010000004.1, forward strand.
CAAACAACAACATTAATTTCAGGATGTTTTGAATAAAATTGATAGGGTTCATCTCCAATCTCATATGCCGAAGATTTTGAGGTAGCTTGAATAAAACCACTAGTATCCCTGTTATATCCTCTACTTAAAGTAGTTAAACTATATTTTATTTTTAAAAGTTCTATTAAATAATCAACTAACATTGACTTTCCTGTCCCTCCCGTTGATAAGTTTCCAACTCCAATAGTTGGAATTTTGTACTGAACTGAATTAATTAAGCCTATATCAAATAAAAAGTTTCTTAAAGTTGTGATTAAGTCATACAAAATTGATAAAGGGTATAACAGAAACTTCATTTTTTTTCACCTAAAAGATAGTATTATATTTGCAATCAATCTAATACCAATGAGAGTTATTGAAATTGCAAAAATTATTGACAGTTGGATGCCAACTTCTATTGCAGAAGATTTTGATAATGTAGGTCTTATTATAGGTGATCCTGAATCAAAAATAACCTCAATTTTGGTTACTCTTGATACTACTGAGGATGTTGTAGAAGAGGCAATAAATAAAGGCTGTAATTTGATAGTTAGTTATCATCCCATAATTTTTAATGGTTTGAAACAAATCACTAATGATAACTATGTTCAAAAATCTGTTATAAAAGCAGTTAAAAATAATATTTCAGTTTATGCGATTCATACTTCATTGGATAATTACCCAAAAGGTATTAGTTATCTATTATCTGATTTAATTGGCTTAAAGAATATTTCTGTTCTATTACCCAAAGAAGAAAAATTAAATAGAATTAAAATAGGTATGGGGTCTATTGGAGAACTAGAAAAACCTATGGATGAAATTCCCTTTTTTGACTTACTTAAAAATAAATTAGGTTTAAAGTATCTAAGACATTCTAATAAGTTAAATAAGAAGATTTCTAAGGTCTCAGTTGTTGTGGGTTCAGGAAGTTTTGCAATAAAAGACTCAATTGAATCAAATGTTGATGCTTTTATTACTTCAGACTTCAAATATCATAACTTCTTTGAAGCTGATAACAAAGCTATACTAATTGACATTGGACATTATGAAAGTGAAAAACACATAAAATTGTTTATTAAGGAATTTCTTAATAAAAAATTACCTAATTTTACGATCCTTTTATCCGAACAAAATATTAACCCGGTAAACTATTATTAAAATGGCAAAAAAAGTTGAAACATCAGTAGAGGAAAAATTAAGAGCACTTTTTGATCTTCAGTTAATTGATTCAAGAATTGATCAAATAAGAAGTATAAGAGGTGAGCTACCATTAGAAGTAGAAGATCTGGAAAATGAAATAGCTGGACTAAATAAAAGACTTGAGAGTTTCGAAAATGAGATTAAAGAAAGTCAAGATGGTATCAAATTTGAAGAAAATGCTATTACAACTTCAAAGGCCAATCATAAAAAATATGAGGCTGATTTAAAAAAAGTTAGAAATAATAGAGAATATAATGCAATAGTCAAGGAGCAAGAGTTTCAAGAACTTGAAATAAAATTATCTGAGAAGAAGATTGCACAATACAAGGAAACTATAGATAGTAAGACTACAGTTATAGATGAACTAAAAGATAAAATTAAAGATCGTAAATCTCATTTAAAAAATAAAAACTCTGAGTTAGGAGAGATTCTTAAAGAAACTGAGAAAGAAGAAAAAACTCTTCTAGAAAAATCTAAAGAGTTTGAGAAAAAGATTGAAGATAACTTAATATCTGCATACAAAAGAATAAGGTCAAATGTCAAGAATGGGCTAGCAATTGTTCCAGTAGAGAGAAATGCTTCTGGTGGTTCATATTTTACTATTCCACCTCAAGTTCAGATGGAAATTGCTTCAAGACAAAAAATAATTACCGACGAATATAGTGGAAGAATTTTAGTTGATCCAAAACTTGCTGAGGAGGAGATGGAAAAGATGAAGTCAATATTCTCTTAAATTATAATTCAGACTTAGAAAAAATTTCTTTATTTTCTCCATTTACATAATCCATGTATGTAAAACCTGGTTCAATGCTATATGAGCCTACTTCACCTTTTTTATTAATAGCTATATAAGCTACTTGGAATTTATTTTCTTGTGAGTTGTTTGAAACTATTCTTTTAACAGCTTTCTCACATGCCTCTTGAGGTGATAAACCTTGTCTCATTAGCTCAACGACTAGAAAAGATCCAACAGTTTTAACAACCTCTTCACCTAAACCTGTCGCAACTGCTCCTCCAATTTTATTATCAATAAAAAGACCTGAACCAATAATAGGGGAATCCCCAACTCTACCCTTCATTTTATATGCTAGTCCGCTAGTTGTACATGCTCCAGATAAGTTATTATTCTTATCAATACATAACATTCCAATTGTATCATGATTCTCAATATTAATAATAGGTCTATAATCTTGATCTTTTAACCACTCTTCCCATTCTTTTTTTGATTTATCAGTCAATAAATCTGTTTTTTTATATCCCTGAGAAATTGCAAATTCTTCAGCACCTTTTCCTGATAACATTACGTGTGGTGTTTTTTCCATAACATCTTTAGCTAATCTTGCAACATTTACTATATTCTCTACTGCAACAACAGAACCACAATCTCCAAGGTGATTCATAACACATGCATCAAGCGTAACTTTTCCGGTTCTATCAGGAGCACCTCCATAACCAACAGTTGTATTTTTTGGATTTTCTTCTTCGATTGCAACACCTGCAACAGCAGCATCTAATGCATGTTCACCTTTATCTAGCAACTGACCAGCTTTTTGATTCGCTTCAGTTGTTTTCCATGTTGATATTGATCTTACCATTGGGGTAAAATTTAAGTTTACAGCTCTTAATTTAGTTGACATAGCAGATACTATACCAACACTAAATATATCAAAAATAAAGTTTCGTCTTTTCATAGTTTTAGTTTAATGCTCTAAGTCTTTTTATAAGTGGAGGATGAGAGTAATGAAAAAATACATACAAGGGATGTGGATAGATATTAGAAAGGCTATCAACAGATAGTTTCTTTAATGCTAGTGCTAAATCTTCTCCATTAAAAGTCTGCTTTGCATAGGCATCTGCTTCAAACTCATTTTTTCTACTTATATAGTTCATTAAAATTCCTGATAACATTGAGATTGGAGAAAACACTATACTAAATCCTATCAATCCAAGATGGAAAGAAATATCAGAGCCTCCTAATGCTAAAGAAATTTCTGGAAGGCTTAAACATAGTTCAAAGAAAAAAGTCATTATTCCAATTTGAATTATTGAGAATATTAAACCTGAAAAAATATGTTTTTTCTTAAAATGACCAACCTCATGGGCAAGAACGGCTACCAATTCGTTTTCAGTATGTTTCTCTATCAAAGTGTCATACAACGCTATAGTTTTTCTGGGACCTAGACCACTGAAAAATGCATTTGCTTTTGTTGATCTTTTTGAACCATCAATCACATAAATATTTTTTAATAAATATCCAACCTTCTTTGAGTAATCTTCTATCTTATTCCTTAACTCTCCATCCTCTAGTGGTTTCAATTTGTTGAATATTGGAACAATCAAATCTGCGTAAAACATATTAATAAATATCATTAATAATGATAGACCTATCCATAACCATAGCCAAAAACCTTGATTTATTTTATCATATAGGTATAGTGCAAGAAAAAGTAAAGCTCCTCCAATTAAAATGGAGAGAACAGAAGACTTAATTATATCCAGAAAAAAAGTTGTTTTTGTAGTCTTATTAAAACCAAATTTTTCTTCAATTACAAATGTGTTATAATATGAAAATGGTAATGAAATTAGGGTATTTATAAAGAATAAAGTTAAA
>CACECH010000005.1:0-42607 GCA_902558025.1 uncultured Bacteroidota bacterium
TAAAAGGTGCATTTGTTGATGAGGCCATTTACATTGGTGATGATCAAATCGAAGCTCTATTTAACCTTAAATCAAAAGAAGAAGTAATAGGTGAGATTATTACTCTTCTTCAGTCACCAGCCAAAAATGTTATTTCTGCTCTTAAGTCAAGTAGTGGAAAAATTGCTGGTCTTGTAAAAACATTAAGTGAGAATCCAATGGAGGGTGATAAGGTAGAAGAGGAGCCTGCAGCAGAAGAAGTTAAGGCAGAGGAGCCTACAGCAGAAGAAGTTAAGGCAGAGGAGCCTGCAGCAGAAGAAAATAAACCAGAGGAACAAACCTCTGAAGACGAATCTAATGATGAGTCTAAATAAAAGTTAAGTATAATTAATAATTTAAAACTCTAATAATGGCAGATCTAAAAAAAGTCGCAGAACAGTTAGTCGGTTTAACAGTTAAGGAAGTTAACGAACTTGCTGATATTCTTAAAGATGAATATGGTATCGAACCTGCAGCAGCAGCAGCAGTAGCGGTAGCATCAGGTCCTGCTGCTGGTGGGGAGGATTCAGGTGATACAAAATCAGAATTTGATGTTGTATTAAAATCAGCTGGTGGCTCAAAACTTGCAGTAGTAAAATTGGTTAAGGAGTTAACAGGTCTTGGGCTAAAAGAAGCCAAAGATCTTGTTGACAACACTCCAAGCTCAATCAAAGAAGCAGTATCTAAAGATGATGCTGAAGGACTAAAGAAATCACTTGAAGAAGCTGGAGCCGAGGTTGAACTTAAGTAGATTAAAATAACCTCATTATTAGGCTTTTAGATAAATTCTAAAGGCCTATGCTTGTTTGAATTAAACTCTAAACTATGACTAATAATAAACTGAGAACAAATTTTTCAAATTCAAAAAATCCAAATATTGAAACTGATTTTTTAGATATTCAAATAAAATCATTTCAAGATTTTTTTCAACTTGAAACTAAGTCCGATGAAAGGGTAGAAGAAGGACTATTTAATACTTTTAAGGAAAATTTTCCTATTACTGATGCAAGAAATCAGTTTGTATTAGAATTTCTTGATTATTTTGTTGATCCACCCAGATACTCTATGCATGAGTGTATTCAAAGAGGCCTGAGTTATTCTGTTCCCTTAAAAGCTAGATTAAAGCTTTATTGTACTGATGTAGAACATGAGGATTTTGAAACCATAGTTCAAGATGTTTTTCTTGGCTCTATTCCATATATGACTCCAAGTGGAACATTTATTATTAATGGTGCTGAAAGAGTTGTTGTGTCTCAGCTTCATAGATCTCCTGGAGTTTTCTTTGGACAATCTTTTCATGCAAATGGAACTAAATTATATTCTGCAAGAGTAATTCCATTTAAAGGATCTTGGATTGAATTTGCAACAGATATAAATAATGTAATGTATGCATACATTGACAGAAAGAAGAAGTTACCCGTTACTACACTTTTTAGAGCAATTGGTTATCAGGGGGATAAAGAAATTTTAGAAATTTTTGATCTTGCAGAAGAGATAAAAGTTACAAAAACTGGTCTTAAAAAGATTTTAAATAGAAAATTAGCAGCAAGAGTTCTTAGAACATGGCATGAAGATTTTGTTGATGAAGATACAGGTGAAGTTATTTCTATTGAAAGAAATGAGATTGTTCTTGATAGAGATACTGAAATTGAAGAGGAGCATATTCAACAGATATTAGATGCAGATGTCAAAACTGTATTGCTTCATAAGCAAGATTCCCAAAATTCTGATTATGCAATCATCTACAATACACTTCAAAAAGATCAAACAAATACTGAAAAAGAGGCCGTTGAGTATATATATAGACAGTTAAGAAATGCCGAGCCACCAGATGAAGAAACTGCTAGAGGTATTATTGATAAATTATTTTTCTCCGATCAAAGATATAATCTAGGTGAAGTTGGAAGATATAGAATGAATAAGAAGCTTAATTTAGAAGTTGACATGGATGAGAGGACATTAACTCGTCATGATATTACTACAATTATAAAATATCTTATTGAACTTATTAATTCCAAAGCAGAAATAGATGATATAGACCATTTATCTAATAGAAGAGTTAGAACTGTTGGAGAACAGTTATCCTCTCAGTTTGGAGTTGGTTTAGCACGAATGGCTAGAACAATTAGGGAAAGAATGAACGTAAGGGATAATGAAGTATTCACTCCAATTGATCTGATCAATGCCAAGACATTATCTTCGGTTATAAACACATTCTTTGGTACAAATCAATTATCTCAGTTTATGGATCAAACAAATCCTCTTGCAGAGTTAACTCATAAAAGACGTTTATCTGCATTAGGGCCAGGGGGTCTTTCTAGAGAAAGAGCTGGTTTTGAGGTAAGAGATGTTCATTATACACACTATGGAAGGCTTTGCCCAATTGAGACCCCTGAAGGTCCAAATATTGGTTTAATCTCCTCATTGTCCGTGTATGCTAGAGTAAATAATCTTGGTTTTATAGAGACGCCTTACAGAGAAGTAAAAGATGGTAAAATCAACTTAAATAAAGTAACATACTTAACTGCAGAGGAAGAAGAAAATAAATTAATAGCTCAGGCAAACATTGACTATGATAAAAATGGAAAGATAACATCAGAAAAGGTTATTGCTAGAGACCAAGCAGATTTTCCAGTTGTAACCCCCGATACAATTAATTATACTGATGTTGCTCCCAATCAAATAGCATCAATATCTGCATCTTTAATACCTTTCCTTGAACATGATGATGCTAACCGTGCATTAATGGGTTCAAACATGATGCGTCAAGCTGTACCGCTTTTGAGACCAGATTCACCTATTGTAGGTACGGGCTTAGAAAAATCAGTTGCTTCTGACTCAAGAGTCTTATTAAATGCAGAAAGAGATGGTGTTGTTGACTTCGTTGATTCCAGGAAAATTATCATTAAATATAATTTTTCTAAAGAAGAAAAACTTTTAAGTTTTGATGAAGATAGAAAAATATATAACCTTATTAAGTTTCAGAAAACGAATCAAGGTACATGTATAAACCTTAAGCCAATTGTTAAAAAAAATGACCAAGTTGTTAAGGGTCAAGTACTCTGTGAAGGTTATGCAACTCAAAATGGTGAACTTGCATTGGGAAGTAATCTTAAAGTTGCATTTATGCCCTGGAAAGGTTACAATTTTGAAGATGCAATTGTGATTTCTGAGAAAGTTGTAAGAGATGATGTTTTTACATCAATTCATATTGATGAATACGCCATTGATGTAAGAGATACTAAACTTGGTTCAGAGGAGCTTACTGATGATATTCCAAATGTTAGCGAGGAAGCAACAAAAGAATTGGATGAAAATGGAATGATAAGAGTTGGTGCAGATGTTAAACCAGGTGATATATTAATTGGAAAAATCACACCTAAGGGTGAGTCTGATCCGACTCCAGAAGAAAAACTTTTACGAGCAATATTTGGTGATAAAGCAGGAGATGTTAAAGATGCGTCCTTGAAGGCACCCCCTTCTTTAAATGGAATTGTAATTGATAAAAAATTATTTGTAAGATCATTTAAGGACAAAAGAAGAAGATCACAAGATAAGGTTGATCTTGAAATTTTAGAAACTAAGTTTGAGAAAATTCTTGATGATCACAGATTAAAACTTGTTGATAAACTTTCATCAATTGTTAGTGGTAAGACTTGTCAAGGTGTATTTAATGATCTTGGGGATGAAGTATTACCAAAAGGCAAAAAGTTCTCTACAAAAATGTTAGCTAATGTCGAGGATTATACTCACCTGACTAAAGGAGTGTGGACTACATCTGACACTACTAATAACCTAATAAGCTCTCTTCTTCATAATTACAGAATTAAAGAAAATGATATTCAGGGATCATTAAGAAGAGAAAAGTTCACAATTAGTGTAGGTGATGAATTGCCACCAGGCATAAAAAAATTGGCGAAAGTTTATATAGCCAAGAAAAGAAAACTTAAAGTTGGTGATAAAATGGCTGGTAGACATGGTAATAAGGGTATTGTTGCACGAATTGTTAGACAAGAAGACATGCCATTTCTTGAGGATGGAACACCAGTTGATATTGTTTTAAATCCATTAGGTGTTCCTTCTAGAATGAATATTGGTCAAATATATGAAACAGTATTAGGCTGGGCAGGTAAGAATCTTGGTAGAAAATTTTCAACTCCAATTTTTGATGGAGCAACGTTAGATGAAATAAATAAATTAACTGATGAGGCAAATGTACCAAGGTTTGGTCATACATATTTATACGATGGTGGAACCGGAGAAAAATTTGATCAACCAGCAACTGTTGGTGTAATTTATATGCTTAAGCTAGGTCATATGGTTGATGATAAAATGCATTCAAGATCAATTGGACCTTATAGCTTAATTACTCAGCAACCATTAGGTGGTAAAGCTCAGTTTGGTGGTCAAAGATTTGGTGAAATGGAAGTATGGGCTTTAGAAGCTTACGGAGCATCTAGCGCACTCCAAGAAATTTTAACAATTAAATCAGATGATGTTATTGGTAGAGCCAAGGCATACGAATCTATTGTTAAGGGAGAAAATCTCCCTGAAGCTGGTCTTCCAGAGTCATTTAATGTTTTAATGCATGAACTTAAAGGACTTGGATTAGATATTAGATTAGAAGAAAAATAAAAATTAAATATAAAGATGTCAAAAAATAACGAATTAATTACTCAAAAAAAATTTAATACTATTTCAATCGGACTTGCATCTCCAGAGGTTATTCTTGGGAACTCAAGAGGTGAAGTTCTTAAGCCTGAAACTATTAATTATAGAACTCATAAACCTGAGAGAGATGGATTGTTTTGTGAAAGAATTTTTGGCCCTGTAAAAGACTATGAGTGTGCTTGTGGTAAATATAAAAGAATTAGGTATAAAGGTATAGTATGTGATAGATGTGGAGTTGAGGTTACTGAAAAAAAGGTTAGAAGAGACAGAGTAGGTCATATAAACCTTGTTGTCCCAGTTGCTCATATCTGGTATTTTAAGTCTCTTCCAAATAAGATTGGATATCTTTTGGGTTTACCATCAAAAAAACTTGATATGATTATCTACTATGAAAGATATGTAGTTATTCAACCTGGTGAAGCTAAGAGTGAAGAAGGAGAAGCAATAAATAAAATGGACTTTTTGACTGAGGAAGAATATTTATCTATCATGGAATCACTTCCTGCTGATAATCAATTTCTTGAAGACAGTGATGAGAGAAAATTTATTGCTAAGATGGGTGCTGAGTGTTTAATTGAACTGCTATCACGCATTGACTTAGAGTCTCTTTCATATGAATTAAGACATAAAGCTAATAATGAAACCTCTAAACAAAGAAAAACAGAAGCTTTAAAAAGGCTTCAGGTGGTAGAGTCCTTTAGAGAAGGTAATGAGAGAAAGGAGAACCTGCCAGAGTGGATGGTTGTTAAAGTAATTCCTGTTATTCCACCTGAGTTAAGACCCCTAGTCCCTTTAGATGGTGGTAGATTTGCTACTTCTGATCTCAATGATTTGTATAGAAGAGTTATAATTAGAAATAATAGGCTAAAAAGGTTAGTTGAAATTAAAGCGCCTGAGGTAATATTAAGAAATGAAAAAAGGATGCTTCAAGAATCTGTTGATTCATTATTTGATAATACAAGAAAAGCTTCTGCAGTCAAAACAGAATCTAATAGACCTCTTAAATCCTTATCAGACTCATTAAAGGGTAAACAAGGTAGATTTAGACAAAACTTACTTGGTAAAAGGGTTGATTACTCTGCAAGATCAGTAATAGTTGTTGGTCCAGAGCTAAAATTATATGAATGTGGACTACCTAAAGATATGGCCGCAGAGCTATATAAACCATTTATTATTAGAAAACTTATTGAACGAGGTATTGTAAAAACTGTTAAGTCAGCAAAAAAAATTATTGATAGGAGAGAGCCAGTTGTTTGGGATATACTTGAAAATGTACTTAAAGGTCATCCTGTTCTTCTTAACAGAGCACCCACTCTTCATAGGCTTGGTATACAATCTTTTCAACCAAAGCTTATTGAAGGTAAGGCAATACAACTTCATCCATTAACATGTACTGCATTTAATGCAGATTTTGATGGTGATCAGATGGCAGTTCACCTTCCATTAGGCCCTGAAGCAATATTGGAAGCTCAACTACTTATGCTAGGATCGCATAATATTCTTAATCCTGCTAACGGGTCTCCAATTACTGTTCCATCTCAGGATATGGTTTTAGGACTATATTATATGACTAAGTCAAGAAGATCATCAGATACATTAAAGTTAAAAGGAGAGGGCTCAATTTTCTTTTCTTCTGATGAAGTAACAATGGCCTATAATGAGAAAAAAGTTGATCTAAATGCCATAATTAAGTGTAGAGTTAAAACATCTGATAGAGAAAATTCTTATGAAATTATTGAAACTACCCCTGGTAGAGTATTTTTTAATGAAGTAGTTCCTTCCAAAGCTGGTTACTTTAATGAAGTTCTTACAAAGAAAAATTTGAGAGAAATTATAGGTAAAATTCTTCAAAACACAAGTGTTCCTGAGACTGCTGAATTCCTTGATAAAATAAAAGATCTTGGTTATTCATTTGCTTTCAAAGGTGGATTGTCTTTTAGTTTAGGTGACATTATTATTCCTCAACAAAAGCAGAATTTAATTGATGATGCCAACAATCAAGTTGATACAATTATTAGTAATTATAATATGGGGCTAATTACAAATAATGAGAGGTATAATCAGGTAATTGATGTATGGACATCTGCAAATGCAACTCTTACTGAGCTTGCAATGAAGCAAATAAGTGAAGATCAGCAAGGATTTAACTCTGTTTATATGATGCTTGACTCTGGAGCAAGAGGTTCAAAAGAACAAATTAGACAACTTACTGGTATGAGAGGTTTGATGGCAAAACCTAAAAAATCTAATGTAGGTGGAGGAGAAATTATTGAGAATCCAATACTTTCAAACTTCAAAGAAGGTCTTTCAATTTTAGAATATTTCATTTCTACTCATGGAGCAAGAAAAGGTTTAGCTGATACTGCACTTAAAACTGCAGATGCTGGATATCTTACAAGGAGATTAGTTGATGTATCACAAGATGTAATTGTAAATGAACATGATTGTGGGACATTAAGAGGTATTGAAGTTACTGCTCTAAAGAAAAATGAAGAAATTGTTGAAACTCTAGGTGAAAGAATTTTAGGTAGAGTTGCTCTAAATGATATAATTGATCCATCTTCAAATGAAGTTATCTTAGAAGGTGGAAAGCTAATTGATGAGGAGATTGTTTCCAAGATTGAAAATACTTTAATTGACTCCGTTGAAGTAAGATCTCCTTTAACCTGTGAATCCAAAAAAGGCATATGTGTAAATTGTTACGGTAGAAACCTTGCTACTGGAAAAGCAGTACAAATTGGAGAGGCTGTTGGTGTTGTTGCCGCTCAGTCCATAGGAGAGCCAGGTACTCAATTAACATTAAGAACATTTCATGTTGGTGGTGTTGCTGGAAATATTTCTGAGGAAAACTCATTGATAGCCAAATTTGACGGAACTTCAGAAATTGAAGATTTAAAACTAGTTAAGTCTAAAGACAGCGATGGTAACAGCTCTAATATAGTTATTTCTCGTACTACTGAAATTAAAATTCTTGACTCCAAAACTAAAAATGTTTTAAGTACAAATAATATCCCTTATGGTTCTTATTTAAATATTAAGAATGGTCAAAAAGTATCTAAAGGTGATGTCATATGTCAATGGGATCCATTCAATGGTGTTATTGTATCAGAATTTGCTGGTAAAATTGTTTATGAGAATATTGAAGTTGGTAAAACTTACAAGGTTGAAATTGATGAACAAACTGGTTTTAAAGAAAAAGTAATAACGGACACTAGAGATAAAAAACTTATCCCAACACTTTTAATACAAGACAAAAAAGGAGTTACTCTTAGATCCTATAATTTACCTGTAGGAGCTCATATTATGGTTGAAGAAAATGAGACAATCGATAAAGGTAAAATTTTAATAAAAATTCCTAGAAAATCTGCTAAATCAGGAGATATTACAGGAGGTCTACCACGTGTAACTGAATTATTTGAAGCAAGAAATCCATCAAACCCTGCTGTAGTATCAGAGATTGATGGAGTTGTGTCTTTTGGAAAAATTAAAAGAGGTAATAGGGAAATTATTGTTGAATCAAAATTTGGAGATATTAAAAGATATCTCGTAAAACTTTCTAATCAAATTCTTGTTCAAGAGAATGATTTCATTAAAGCTGGGATGCCTTTATCAGATGGTTCTATTACACCAAATGATATCCTAAATATTAAAGGTCCATCTGCTGTTCAGCAGTATTTGGTTAATGAAGTTCAAGAAGTTTATAGACTCCAGGGTGTTAAAATTAATGATAAGCATTTTGAAGTTGTAGTAAGACAAATGATGAGAAAAGTCAAAGTTATTGATCCAGGTGATACATTATTTCTTGAAGATCAATTAGCTTATAAAGATGATTTTATTTCTGAAAATGATAAGCTTTATGGAATGAAAGTCATCGAAGAGGCAGGTGACAGCGAAAATTTAAAAGTTGGACAACTTGTTTCAGCAAGACAACTTCGCGACGAAAATTCAATTCTTAAAAGGGATGATAAAAATCTGGTTGAAGCTAGAGATGCTAAACCTGCAACTGCATCTACTCAGCTACAAGGTATTACTAGAGCATCTCTTCAAACTAAATCTTTCATTTCAGCTGCGTCTTTCCAAGAAACTACTAAAGTTTTAAATGAAGCAGCAGTTAATGCTAAGAATGATCATCTTGGAGGTCTCAAAGAAAATGTTATCGTAGGACATAAAATTCCTGCTGGAACAGGTATTAGAGAATACGATGATATTATTGTTGGTCCAAAAGATGAGTATAATAGTTTGCTTATAAACAAAGAAGAAGAATTAAACTTTTAATTGGCAATATGTCAAAAGAGAATGTAATTCTTGTTGATGAAAAGGATAATCAAGTTGGTGTAATGCCAAAGCTTGAGGCTCATGAAAAAGGTCTTCTTCATAGAGCATTCTCTATTTTTATTTTCAATAACAAATATCAACTTTTGCTTCAAAAACGAGCTATTTCCAAGTACCATTCAGGCGGATTATGGACAAATACTTGTTGTAGTCATCCAAAAGAAGGTGAAGATACATTAAGTGCTGCCAATAGGAGACTTGATGAAGAAATGGGTATAAAAACAAGTTTAAGAAAAGTTTACGATTTCATATACAAAGCAGAGGTTGGTAATAGTTTAATTGAACATGAGTTTGATCATGTGTTTTATGGTATTTATGACAGTGATCCAGTTTTAAATAAAGAAGAAGCTGATGATTATAAGTGGATTGACATGGAAACACTTAAAAATGATATTGATAAGAATCCAGATCAATATACTGTATGGTTTAAAATAGCTTTTGACTATTTTTATAATTATTTAAAAAAATGAAAGTCACAGTAAGTAGAAGAGCTCATTTTAATGCAGCTCATAAATTATATAGACCTGATTGGACAGATGAGAAAAATCATGAAGTATTTGGAAGATGTGCTAATAAAAACTTTCATGGTCATAATTATGAGTTAATTGTAAGTCTTACCGGAGAAATTGATAAGGAAACTGGCTATGTTTATGATCTTGGAAAGCTAAAGGGTATAATAAAATCTGAAGTCGAAGATTACTTAGATCACAAAAATCTTAATTTAGATATCGATGATTTTCAGAATTTAAATCCGTCTGCAGAAAACATAGCTGTGTTGATCTATAATAGATTGATTAAATATTTTGATGACTCATACAAGTTAAAAATTACTTTATATGAGACTCCAAGAAATTTCGTAGAGTATAGCGGTTAATCTGGTATAAATGTCTTTAGAATTTTACCGTATTTAGAGTTTTTTATTTTTTCAGGTAAAGTATCATAAAGCTTTAAGAGGAACTCTTGATTCGCATCTGCAATTTGACTGACTGCTAAATAAGGAGATATTTCAAATTCGGAATTATTTGTAGCAAAATTTAAAGTATATAGATACCTTCTTTTTATTAGATTTTCAATCTGTGTGTTAACTGAGTCAATTTTTGCTTGATTGTTTTCAATTTGTGCTTTATAGAATATTTCAAGTAAGTCTAGATTTTGAAGATTGAACTTCCTTATAATAGAAAAATATTCCTGAAGAAGTTCAGTATTTTTTGATCCAGAAATTTCATAACTCGAATCAAAATTTTTAAGACTGGTTTGTATATTAATTTCTCCATTATTACCAAAAAAAGTAATAATATCATTTAGTGAATCGCCATCATTTTTATCAAGGTATAAGTAGTAAATATCAGGTTCATTAATTTCAGTTTCTAACTTAAAATTACTATTTCCTTCTAAAAGAATTGAATCAATTGATACTATGATAGAATCTTGTTGTTTTTGAAGATATATAGTACCCTTTTTTAGCCCATCTATATTTCCTGACACAATCATCTTTTTTTCATTAGTCGAGCAACTAAAAGTTAAAATCAAAAGGCTAAATATTAAAAATTCTTTTTTCATTTTTTAAATGTTAAACCAGTATGTCAGTTTTAAATTAATAGATCTAAATCTAGGCATAATTGAGTTTGAAGCGTAGTAATTATCATTATATACCAAATATAAGTCAGATAAAGGTGCAAATCTAAATTGAAGTCTAGAATTTATCCCAAGATCTTCTGATTGTGAGGAATATTGGATATAAGTTGTCCAAAAAGTCTTTTTTGAAAATGTAAATTCAAACTTTGGACTAATTAACCATATGTCTTTAGAAGAATAAGGACTTGGTAGTTTTATAGAGTCAAAATTAAACTTTAATGATGTATTAAATATTGGTTGTCTTCTGAAAGCTAATTCATTATAAAATGAAAATTTATTTCCATTAAAAAAACCTCCATATGAAATACTTGAATCAATATTAAAAATATTTCTTGAGGAAGATTTATATGAAAAAATGTAATCGACATAATCATAAAAATTATTCTTGGGTAAAGGCTTCCCATTTAAGGATCTTGTTGGATCAAAATCGTAATATAAATATGTCTTTGATTGCCTCCGTTGAAAACTCAATCTACTTGTACTTAAATATTTTAATTGAATCTGAGAATAATGAATATTTCCCTCATATTTATTCTCTAATTCTGTCCTGAAAACCCATGCGGCATAATGAGATAATTCAATCTCTTGAATTTTTGGATTCTTTGGATAAATACGAAATCTATAATTAGGTTCAAACTTATACATACCATATCTTCTGTAATAACCTAAGTCTGATCTAAAATCATCACCAACGTAGGCGGAATAAAACATAATTAGACTTTTTTTGGTATTTCTAGTAATCATTATACCAGATGATATATTTTGTTTATTATTAGTTTCTGAAGGTCTAAAAGATTTATGAACAAAAGCTTTACCAAACCACTTTCCATCTCCAGAAGCTAAATTATATTCTCCACCTAATACTCTATTATATTTTTCTTTATTATTCAAAAATGAATATTCTTTAACAGACTCTCTATTTAAGAAAAAAAATGAAAAATTTGAGCCATTAAAAACATTCTTTCTAAAAGTCAAAAGTGTATTATTGTCTTGTGCTATTTCATTTTCTATATCATCATCAGTGAGAATATTAAGCAAACCTATTCTTGTCTTATCATTTATCTTTCCACTTAATCTAATACCAGATATAATTTTATTCTCAATTAATTCTCCATCTTTATTTGAAGAAATACCAATCCTTCTTGAGAAAAAAGGTTGAGCATCCCTACTTGTACCAAAGTCAGAAAATAAATCTGAATTTTGAGTAAAGAACTGTCTCTTTTCCGGAAGTTTAATTTCCCATTGAGATGTATTTACAATTCTGTCATCAACCTCAACTTGAGAAAAATCAGGATTTAATGTAAAATCCAGATTAAGTGAATTTGCAATTGGTATTTTAATATCAACTCCAACTTGATTTCTTTTTACTTTGTTGTTAGGTATAAATTCTTTACCATTTAAAACATTAATATATGGAATTAATACAACGGGTTTCTTTTGTTTACCCAAAGGTTCTTCAAAAATTAAATTACCCATAAATGCCAGATTTCCAATGCTTTGATTTTGAGGTACTTTAGACCAAACTGAATGTTCTTGACCATTTGTATCACTTCTATACATATTAAATCTCCATTTTTTAGAGTTGTTACCATAATACAATTGATCTAAAGGAATTTTTAACTCAGTTAAAAAGAAATCATCATATAGTTTAGACTCAACATACCAGATTGCATCCCAGGACTTATTCCTATCAAGCCTTGGATCTCTATTACCATTAGACACCAAAAGATCACCTTTCAAGCCGATATGATTAGTTTGAAATTGGAATGCATTTGTAGCATCACTAAACGTATCAAAAATTAACTGAACATAATCAGCACTTGCGGTTTCAAAATCTCTTTTTAAAGAGTATACAGTGAACTTTTTACCACTTATATTTGATTTAATTAAAAAGTATAGGTTCTTATTATCGTATAAAGCTTTAAAATTAGTCTGATTTTTAGCTCTTATTGAGTCACTAGGCCTCCATTGCCAATAATCAGAACTTTTACTTACTTCAGACCATAATTTATCTTCAACCCCATCAATCTCTATTTCTGTATTTATATATTTTATAAAATAGTCCTGAGAAAATGAATAACTTAGGGAAAAACAAATAACAAATAGAATTAATTTATTTTTCAAAAAAAGGCTTTTTTTAAAGTAATATTTCAAAACTAAATAAATAATACTTTACAGAATATTATATTTGATTAATTTTTTAATGTGTTGATGAGACTTATCTTAATATCTCTTATTGGAACTCTTTCATTTTTAAATTGGGGATCCACAGGTCATAGGGCTTTGGCTGAGGTTGCTTCATTTTATCTAACTGAAAATGCAAAGAAAAAAATAAATGAAATCCTAGATGGTGAAACTATTGTCACGGCATCTATGTATGCAGATGATATTAAATCAGATAGTAGATACGATGAATATTACAACTGGCACTTTATCAACATGGAATTAGATGAAGACTATGAGGATACTGTTCCCTCAGAAAAAGGAGATGTTTTCATTGCAATAAATAAATGTCTTGATATCCTTGAAAGTGATTCAGTAACAGATTCAGAAAAATCATTTTACTTGAAACTACTTATCCATTTTATAGGAGATCTTCATCAACCAATGCACATTGGTAGGTATGAAGATAGGGGTGGGAATAGAGTATATGTAAAGTGGTTTGGAAGAAACTCAAATTTACATAGAGTATGGGATTCTGAAATGATAAATGGATATAATATGAGCTATAGTGAACTTGCTAAAAACCTACCTACTCCTGAAAAACTTGAAATAGAATTTGAACGAGATGATCTAATCGGTTGGGTCAACGAAATCCATTCTTACACAAGAAAGATTTACAATGGTGTTTCAATTGATGATAATCTAGGATATGAATATCAGTATGAAAACTTTCAGACTGTAAGAGATCTAATTTTAAAAGGAGGTTTAAGATTAGCCTCAGTTCTTAACTACCTATTTGATTAAATCTATACTTCTATTAATAAATTCAGTAAGATCCTTACCAGTAAGATTATTTTGAGAAAGTTTTGCTAAATCAATTGATTGTTTTATCAAACTGTTTCTCTTTTTTTCAGTTCTAGTATTTAAAATTTTACCAACTAATTCATGATTTGTATTTACAATCAATGAATACATGTCTGGCAAATTACCCATTGCTCCCCCACCTGTTTGTTGCATTTCCTTCATTCTTCTCATAAATTCAGGTTGGGCAAGCATAAAAGGCATACTATTACTATCTAAGGCCTCTAACTGTACAGTATATTTTTCATTTTCAACTGCAGTCTCAATCATTGGTTTTAATTTCTCTTTTTCTTCATCAGTCAACTTTGAAATTACTTCCTCATCCTTCTTTATCAGGTTCTCTAAAGTATCAGAATCAACTCTAGAAAATTTAATTTTTTCTTTCTTTGATTCAAGTTTCTGCATTAAATGGGGAATTATAGGAGAATCTAAAAGAAGAACTTCATAACCTTTTTCTTTTGCAGACTCAATGTAAGTATACTGCTCATCTTTATTTTGAGCGTAAAGAATAATTAAATTTCCATCTTTATCTGTTTGAAGCTTTTTAATTTTTTTCTCTAATTCTTCGTAAGTAAAATATTTATCATCTACTGTTGGATAAAGGTTAAATGATTCAGCTTTATCATAAAACTTATCTTCAGTGAGCATACCATATTCAATCACAACTTTTATGTCATTCCATTTACTTTCTAAACTCTCTCTTTCATTTTTAAATATTGAGTTTAATTTATCTGCAACTTTTCTGGTGATATAATTAGTAATCTTTTTTACAGATGCATCAGACTGAAGATAACTCCTTGACACATTAAGTGGTATATCAGGAGAATCTATCACACCCTTGAGAAGACCTAAAAATTCAGGTACAATACCTTCAACGTTATCGGTAACAAATACTTGATTCTGGTAAAGTTGAATTCTGTCTTTTTGTAGATTAAGATCATTTGATATTTTAGGAAAATATAAAATACCTGTAAGGTTAAATGGATAATCTACATTTAAATGAATATGAAATAATGGTTCTTCAAATTGATAAGGGTAAAGCTCTCTGTAAAATTGCTTATAGTCTTCATCTTTGAGATCTGCAGGAGGCTTAGTCCATGCTGGATTAGGATTATTTATTATGTTATCTATAGTTACTTTTTCTTCTTTTTCACCTTCTTTTCCAGGAATAATCTCTTCCTTTGTGCCAAATTTAATTGGGTGAGGCATAAACTTATTATACTTATTAAGTAACTCTGAAATCTTACTTTCCTCAAGATAATCCTTAGAATCCTTAGATATATGTAAAATTATCTCTGTACCCCTTTCTTTTTTCTCAGATTTCTTTAGGCTATATTCTGGTGACCCATCACATATCCAGTGAGCAGCTGGCTCATCCTTATATGATTTTGTAATAATTTCAACTTTATCTGAGACCATGAATGAGGAGTAAAAACCAAGTCCAAAATGTCCAATTATACCTGTGTCTTTTGAAGTTTCTTTATATTTTTCTAGAAATTCTTCTGCTCCTGAAAAAGCCACATCGTTTATATATTTTTTAACTTCATCTGAAGTCATTCCTACACCATTGTCAATAATGTGAAGTTTTTTCGCCTTTTTGTCAATTTTTAATTCAACACCAAGATCACCAATCTCACCTTTAACTTCTCCAATACTTGATAAATGTTGAATTTTAGTTAATGCATCTGTTGCATTTGAAATAAGCTCTCTTAAAAATATTTCTTGATCACTGTATAGAAACTTTTTTATAAGTGGGAATATATTCTCAACTGAAACATTAATTTTTCCTTTTGCCATAATTTTTTTAATTAATATTTATCAAAAAAAATACCAATGTTTTTTTATGACATTTTGGCATTATTTTCTAATTAAGTAAAGTCCAACAAAATTAAGGAGACCATTTAAAGGTAAAAGCTCATATCCTATGGAATAACCTCCTAGCATTTCCTTAGGAAGATTTCCAATTACTATAATTATAATAATATTGATAATTACGACAATAAATACATTTTTGTCATCTATTTTATATTTAGTAAATATTCCAAAAGCAAAAAGACCTAGAAGAGGCCCATACGTATATTGAGCAACTGTTAATAGCGAATCAATCACATTTTTATCCAATACATATCTGTAGATTATGACAACTATGATTAAGAGAATGCTCATCAATACATGAATAATTTTTCTAGTTTTTTTAGATGATTCTTTAGAGCTGTCGATTTTTAATATATCAACACAGAATGAAGTAGTTAAGGATGTTAAAGCACTATCTGCACTACTATATGCAGCAGCAATAAGCCCTAAAATAAATACAATACCTAAAAATTCACCTAATCCTGATCTTAAAGCAATTTCTGGAAATAATAAATCTGTCCTTGGTGAGTTATCAAGCAAGGGAATGTTAACTCCGTTTTGATTTGCATAAATAAATAATAATGCACCTAAAACAATAAATAAAAATGTAACTGCGGTAAGAATAAAGCTAAATACTATCATATTCTTTTTTGCCTCATTAATGTTCTTACAAGTCAAATTCTTCTGCATCATGTCCTGATCTAATCCAGTCATACATATAGTAATGAAAGCCCCTCCAATTATTGATTTTAGGAAATAACTACGATCCATGAAGCTATCAGTAACAAAGATTTTACTGTATTCATTAAATTCTGCGGATGATAAAAAATCATTAAAGGTCCAGCCTAGGTTATCATTTATATAATATATTGATAGTATTACAGCCAGTATCATCAATGTAGTTTGAATTGTATCAGTCCAAACAATTGTCTTTATGCCACCTCTTCTAGTGTACAGCCAAATTAGTAGAATTGATATGATAACAGTAATTTCAAATGGAATTCCAAGATCATTAAAAACAAATTCTTGAAGAACAATTGCAACTAGGAATAATCTAAAAGAAGCACCTAATATTCTTGAAATCAAAAATGAAATAGACCCTACATAATGGGAATTTTTACCAAATCTTGATAGTAAATACTCATATATAGATGTTAATCCAAGCTTGTAATATAATGGCAATAAAATATTAGCTACAATTAGGTATCCAATTAGATAACCAATAACTACTTGAAAATAAGTAAATTGAGAGTCACCAACCCATCCTGGGACTGATATAAATGTTACTCCTGAAAGAGATGCCCCTACCATCCCAAATGCAACTACTGCCCAATTAGAGCTTCTTTTTGCATTGAAAAAAACTTCATTATTGTCTTCTTTTCCTGTAAAGTAAGAAATGGCAGTTAGGACCACAAAGTAGGATATAATTGCAATTAAAATTATTTGTGGAGATAACATTTTGTAAATATACAAAAGAACTTACATGAATATTTCTAAATTTGTTCAATGGAATTCCCTTCTAAACTTCTTGAGGATTTAGTGTATAATATTTCCCAATTATCTGGAATTGGAAAAAGGTCAGCGTTAAGAATTGCTCTTGAAATTTTAAGAAAACCAAAAGAATATTCGAGAGATCTTTCAGAGAGTATTTATGATTTTAAAACTCAAATTAAATTTTGTTCACAGTGTCATAATATATCTGATAAAGATGTTTGTGATATCTGTCTAAATCCTTCAAGAGATCAGTCACTAGTTTGCATAGTTGAAGATATTAGAGACGTAATTGCAATAGAAAACACTAACCTTTATAAGGGAGTTTACCATGTACTTGGTGGTGTGATTTCTCCAATTGAGGGAATAGGCCCTGAGGATCTTAACATTTCAACTCTCGAAAAAAAAATATCTGAAAAAAATATAGTTGAGGTCATTTTTGCACTTAGTGCTACTATTGAGGCAGATACAACAAGCTTTTATATTTTTAAAACTTTGAAAAACCTTGATGTTAAAGTATCTGTTCTTGCCAGAGGAATCCCTGTTGGTGACCAACTTGAATATACTGACGAAGTTACATTGGCAAGAAGTATTCAGAATAGACGCCCTTATGAAAGTAATCTTTCAAATCATTAATCATTAATATTGTAAATTTGCAAATACTTAAGTAATGGGAAAATATCTATTAAAACTCCCAAAAATGGGAGAGAGTATTGCTGAGGCTACTATAACTAAATGGCTGAAAGAGGTTGGAGATATAGTTGAAGTTGACGAATCAATTGTTGAGATTGCCACAGATAAAGTAGATTCAGATGTCCCTTCTGAATTTAAAGGAAAGTTAATTAAGAAGAATTTTAAGGTTAATGATATTGTGAAAGTTGGTGATACAATAGCAGAGATAGAAACCGATTCAATTGACAATGATGATGAAGTGATAGATAATTCTCCAAAAAAACAAGAAGATATTTTAGTTGAAAACGAGAATGTTGAAGAGGTAGAGTCTAATATTCCTGAAATGGAAATACCTTCAATTAAACTGCTTGACGATTCGAAAAAAATTGAATCTGAAAATAAAATAAGTAAAAGTGATAGATTTTATTCACCATTAGTAAAAAGTATCGCTAAAAAGGAAAATATAAGTTTAAAGGAACTAGATCAGATATCTGGGTCAGGAAAAGATGGTAGAGTAACCAAACAGGATATATTAAATTATATAAAAGGTGATATAAAATCTGGAATTACTAATGAAAGTTATGCGCCAACACAATCCTCAGTTGGTGATCAGATTATAGAATTAGATAGGATGGGTAAGATTATTTTCAACCATATGTCTGATTCTAAGAAAATTTCTGCTCATGTCCAGTCTTTTGTTGAGGTTGATGTGTCAAACGTTTGGGACTGGAGAGAAAAATATAAAGGAACATTTCAAGAAAATGAAGGACAAAAGCTTACATTCACTCCTATATTTATTAGCGCAGTAGTCAAGTCATTGAAGGATTTTCCAATTTTAAACAGTTCTGTAGTTGATGATAAAATTGTTATTAAAAGATCAATAAATATCGGAATGGCAACTGCTGTTGATAACGGTAATTTAATTGTTCCGGTTATAAAAAATGCAGATCATCTGAACCTAAAAGGACTTACAATAGCCGTTAATGATCTCTCAAAAAGGGCTAGGTCAAATTCATTAAAACCTGAGGAAATTTCAGATGGCACATATACCGTTACAAATGTTGGTAATTTTGGATCAATAATGGGTACACCGATTATTAATCAGCCACAAGTAGGAATAATTGCAATAGGAGTAATAAGAAAGCTTCCATCTGTAATAGAAACTGACAAAGGAGACTTTATTGGAATTAGAAAGAAACTAATACTCTCACATACGTATGACCATCGAATTATTAATGGATCAATAGGAGGGATGTTTGTAAAAAGAGTTGCTGAATATCTTGAAGAATGGGATATGAATCAAACAATTTAAAATGAAAATAAACCTAGATAGACCAATTTGTTTTTTTGATCTTGAAACAACTGGTGCTAAAGTTGGTAAAGATAGAATTGTTGAAATAGCAATTCTTAAAGTAGACGTTGACAAATCTGAGTCACAGAAGGTTTGGAGAATAAATCCTGAAATGGAGATTTCATTCCAGGCTACTAATGTTCACGGTATAACAAATGAAATGGTTAAGGATGAGCCAAATTTTAAGCATTATGCAAAAGAAATTTATAAGTTTATCAAAGGATGTGATTTAGCTGGATTTAATTCAATTAAATTTGATGTCCCAATACTTGTGGAGGAGCTAATTAGGGCAGAAATAGAATTTGATTTTACAAAAATTAAATTAATTGATAGTCAAGTAATATATCATAAGAAGGAGCCTAGAAATCTTACAGCAGCTTTAAAATTTTATTGTGATAAAGATCTAGAAAATGCTCATTCAGCAATGGATGATACAATAGCTACATATGAAGTTTTTAAAGCTCAATTAGAAAAATATGATGATCTTAAACCAAATATTGATTTTCTGAGTGAGTTCACAAAGAGAAATGATAATTTAGATTTTGCAGGAAAAATAAGGTTAGACTCTGATAATGACGCAGTATTTGCTTTTGGTAAATATACTGGTCAAAAAGTTATTGATGTATTTAAAACTGATACAGGTTATTATTCATGGATCATGAATGGCGATTTCCCTGAGTATACAAAGAAAATTTTTACACAATTAAAACTTAGTTTATTAAATTCTAAATAAAGTGAAAATAATTTGCATAGGAAGAAATTATTCCGATCACATAAAAGAATTATCTAATGAAAGACCAAAAGAACCTGTTGTTTTTATTAAACCTGATTCCTCAATAATAGCTAAAAATCAAAACTTTATAATACCCGCGTTTTCCGATGAGATACATCATGAAGTTGAATTAATTGTAAAGATTAATAAAGTTGGTAAATATATAGATGAATCATTCTCAAATAAGTACTATAATCAAATTGGTCTAGGAATAGATTTTACTGCCAGAGATATACAGAATAAATTAAAAGAGAAAGGTCATCCTTGGGAAAAATCTAAGGCTTTTGATAACTCTTGTATGGTAGGAGATTTTATTAACGTTGAAGAAATTGAAAATATCTCAAACATAAATTTTGAGCTCAAAAAAAATAGTAGCATTGTTCAATCAGGTAATTCTTCTAATATGCTTTGGAAAATAGATGAGATTATTTCATATGTCTCTCAATATTTTACATTAAAGATTGGTGATTTGATCTTTACTGGAACACCATCTGGAGTCTCCAAAGTGATAAGTGGGGATTTTCTAGAAGGGTTTATTAATTCCAAAAAAATGTTTTCACTAAAAATTAAATAACAATGGTTAATGAGATTTTTAATTTTTTGGATAAAACAAATAAAACAATTTCATTTGCTGAAAGTTGTACTGGTGGGGCCTTATCATCTTCTTTAACAATGATACCAGGTGCTTCTAAAGTTTTTCTTGGTTCAATAGTTAGTTACAGTACTTATTCCAAACAAAAATTATTAAATATTGACAAATCTGATCTAGATAAATACTCTCCCGTAAGTGAAAGAGTTGCAATAACTATGGCTGAGAATGTAAAAAAACAATTTAAATCTGACTACTCTATTTCTATTACCGGTAATGCTGGACCCTCAACTGATGGGCAAAAATCAAATGTTGGTGATTGTTTTATAGCTATTTCATCAGAAAATGAAATTTTCTGTGAAAAATTCAATATAAATCAGTCAAGAGAAGATTTTATTGAGGCAGTTAAAAATATCTCATTTCAACTGTTCTATGATAAAATTATTATACAATAATTATTTTTTTATTAAAGTTAAATACATTAGTTTTGCACGTCATAAAATTTAGTACGTCATGTCTAAAACTTGCGAAATTACTGGAAAGAAAGTCATGTTTGGAAACAATGTTTCAAAGTCTCTAAACAGAACTAAAAGAAGGTTTGATGTTAATCTTATTAAGAAACGTTTTTTTATTCCAGATGAGAATAAGTGGATAACACTTAAAATCTCTGCTTCTGCTTTAAAGACTATAAATAAGAAGGGTATTTCTGAAGTTTTGAAAGAGGCAAGAAAACAAGGAAAAATTAAGTAATCATGGCAAAAAAGGGTAATAGAGTTCAGGTAATTTTAGAGTGTACAGAACACAAAGATTCTGGTATGCCTGGTACTTCTAGATATATTACTACAAAAAACAAAAAGAATTCTCCTGATAGACTTGAAATTAAAAAATTCAATCCTATTTTGAAGAAGATGACTGTTCACAAAGAAATTAAATAAGATGGCAAAAAAAGCTGTTGCTAGTTTACAAACTGGCTCGAAAAAACTTACGAAAGCAATTAGAATGATCAAAAAAGATGGTTCTGATTCTTATTCCTTTGATGAAAAAATATTACCTCAAGATCTTGTTAATGATTGGCTTGCTGGAAAGCCAATTGTAAAAGAACAACCTAAACCTGAAAAACCAGCTGCAGAAGAAGCGAAGGCTGAAGAGCCAGCTGCAGAAGAAGTAAAGGCTGAAGAGCCAGCTGCAGAAGAAGTAAAGGCTGAAGAGCCAGCTGCAGAAGAAGTAAAGGCTGAAGAGCCATCTGCAGAAGATAAGGCTGAATAATAATTTATCTCCTTGTTAATCTGATTCTATTGTTTCCAAAGACCTTTGGTTAATTATAAACTCTTTATTTAGGTTTAGTTTAGTGACTAAAGAATGATTTTGATCAATAATTCTCCAGTAAGGAAAGTTTTCAATATTATCCTCAATTACCATTCTCAAAAAAATTCCTGTAGTAACAGGGCATGTATTGTCTGCACCTTTAGTATTTGCTAAATCAAGCCTCATTTCCTTAAGTGATTTTGATGTACCTCTAGGAATATTAATAATAAAGCTTTTAATCTCCTCGGGTGAGGAGATATACATCCTATCTCCTGCCTTCATGTCAGCAAATTTTTTCTCTAAAACTTTAACAATGTTTCTGCCCATTAATTCAACGCACCAATGCCAATACTCCAAAGTTCCTTATTATATTCAGGAATATTGACTTGATTTATTTCATCTATTTCTTTTTTTAGTTCAACCCACTTTTCATCATGAGACTTAAGTGATTTAAGAATTCCTTCACTTACATTTGGTATATCTCCTTTGATTTCATCAAGAATAAAAAGATAATCTGCTAAAAATTTATTAGGAAAATTCTCTACATCATCATATGCTTTAGACATTCTCTGCATCATTTTTTTGTCCCAGTTATCCATCAACTCAAGTAATTTTTTACCATTTTCCTTAACTTCTGGATTTTCATCTAATTCTTTAACGAGAACACCTAACTTATCTATAAGTTCTTTATTGCTATTTATATATTTAGCCATCTCGTTAAAATTATTCTCCATATGAGTAGCATATTTATCAAGATCTAAATAGTCCTTATCTGAAACACTAAAATTGGGATTCTTTAAAATTTCAAACTCAGAATTATATGATGTTTCCCCAACTTCTAATGTTAACGTATATTTTCCTGGAATAGCCTTATGTCCTCTATAGCTACCTTCAATATATGCATAAGGGACTCCATTTAAAGAAGAATGTCTAGAATCCCAGACAAATCTATTCAATCCAGATTTATTTGATAATACAGGTTCTCTTGAAGGTCCTCCGTTATATGAAATAAAACTATTGTCAGGTTCACTAGTAATTTCCCTTACAAGTTTATTATTCTGATCATAAATCTTAATTGAAACTTTTTTGCCAGTGTCTTCTTTTCCAATGTTATAATATATAACAACACCATTAGCTGGATTAACTCCAGTAAATGACGAAGTACCATCTGAATAATTTGAATTTAGTTGACTATACCAGTTTCCGATTGTTGAATTCTCAGGATCATATAATTTTGTATTAATATCACCATCCAGCTGCCTTATAAGTCCCATATCATCAAGTATCCAAAAAGACCTTCCATGTGTTGCTACGATTAAATCATCATGCTTAATCATTAGATCAGTAACACCAAGTACTGGCATGTTAAGATTAAATAATTCCCATTTTTTACCATCATTAAATGATATATAAACCCCTAACTCAGTTCCTGCAACAAGAAGTCCCTTTCTTTTATCATCCTCTCTAACAACTCTAGTATAGGCACCATAAGGAATATCACCTGTAATATCTTTCCAAGATTTACCATAGTTTGTAGACTTATAAAGTCCAGGTGTCTTATCATTAAACTTATACCTTGTCGTTGCAATATATACCGTTGCTTTGTCATGAGGTGAAACATCAATAGCATTAATTATTGTTTCAGGAAGACCTTTAGGTGTAATATCAATCCATGATTCACCACCATCTTGAGTAATATGAACTAATCCATCATCAGATCCAACATAAATTGTGTTTGGTTCATGAGGAGATTCAACTACATAACTGATGGTTCCATAATTCTCAGCACCAACAGCTTCGTTTGTATATGGACCACCACCATTTCCTTGTTTTTCATCTTCATCTCTTGTCAAATCTGGAGAAACTACTTTCCAAGATTTACCTTGATCATTTGTCTTAAATAGATGTTGAGCTGCATGATAAAAAGTATTTGGTTCATGTTGAGACCAAATAATAGGTGCATTCCAATTGAACCTGTATTTCATGTCTCTTGAAGCTCTTCCAATATAATTTATTGGTTCAATCATAACTTTTTTTCTAGCATTAGCTTTTGTATCATATATGTTAACACTCCCAAGATAACTACCACCCATTACAATAGTTGGATTATCCGGGTCGAAAGCAAGAAATGCACTTTCTCCTCCAGCAGATGCTGACCAATCTCTTTCAGAAATACCTCCTCTAGATCCTATGCTTGAAATTTTAACAGTGGAATTATCTTGTTGACCACCATAAAGGTTATATGGAAATAAATTATCAACATTGACTCTATAAAATTGGGCAGTCGGCATATTATAGATACTAGACCAAGTGCTTCCATTATCAAATGTTATTTCACCACCTCCATCATCAGAAATTATCATATTTTTAGAATTATCCGGATTTATCCAAAGGTCATGATAATCCCCATGACCGCTATATATTCTTTTCCATGTTTTACCTCCATCTATTGATCTAAACGCTCTAGCACTTAACACATAAACTGTATCCTCATCATTAGGATCGGCAAAAACTTCAATATAGTACCATGCCCTTGAAGTTAGTTCTGCATAAGAGCTAACTTTAACCCAGCTTTCACCAGCATTATTGGACACAAATAAACCTCCAGACCTTTTGTTTGAATTACCTTCAGCTAGAAGATATACCTTATCAGAGTTAGCTCTAGATACTGATATAGCCATTTTACCTAACTCAGATGGTAAACCATTTTCAATTTTAAACCAGCTATCTCCTCCATCAACAGATTTATATACCCCGTCACCTTTTCCTCCACTAATAACCTTCCAAGGAAGCCTTTGATGCTTCCACATAGTAGCATATAATACATTTGGATTGTTATAATCTATTGAAAGTTCAGAGGCACCTGTTAATTCATTTACAAAAAGAACATTACTCCAGGTTTTACCACCATCAACAGATTTATATATACCTCTATCTTTAGTTGGTCCATTAACGGCTCCTTGAGCAGCAACAAAAACTATATTAGGATTATCTGGGTGAATTATTATTCTTGAAATTTGTTGAGTATCTTTCAAACCCATATGTTCCCATGTTTTTCCTGCATCAGTTGACTTATATACCCCATCACCATAAGAAGTCATTACTCCTCTTGGAGCATGCTCTCCCATACCAACGTAAATTATTCTACTATCACTATCAGCAACTGCAATTGCTCCAACTGAAGACGTTTTGAAGTAATCATCTGAAATGTTAAACCAATTAACACCAGCATTAGTTGTTTTCCATAAACCTCCTCCTACAGTTCCCATATAGTATGTAAGTGGATCTCCTATAACCCCAACTGAGGATACTGATCTACCACCACGAAAAGGTCCTATATTTCTATATTTTACCTCATCAAGTTTTTCCTCTAAGTTTTGAGAGTAGGAAAGGGGTGAAATTATTATTAAAGCAAAAAGTAATCTTAAATTATTCATCAATTTGATAGTTTATAGTTAGATATACTAAGTTACATCCAATTTTGAAAAATTCAGATATATTTACAAAAATTAAGGGATGAGAAGTCAAATAATTCAAAGAGATTCTAAACTCATTGGAGATGAACTAATTGAAAAATTTATTTCACAAGATAAAAAGGTGTTGAAGTATATCGATTCTTTTTACAGTAATGAGAGCGTGAAAAAACACTCAGAGAATAAAAGTAAAAACTTCACTAAAGAACAAAGACAAATTTTGGTTAAATCCCTAAAAAGTCAATATTCTAATATTGATATTTCAAAAAAAACTTCTGAAAACATAAGCTCCCTCTCAGAATCTAACACTTTCTGTATTACCACTGGTCACCAGCTTAATTTATTTACTGGTCCTTTAATGGTAATCTTTAAAATTGCTCAAGTAATTAGTATCAGCAATCAGTTAAACTTAGGTTCTAAAGAATTTAAATATGTGCCAGTCCTTTGGTTAGCTTCTGAAGATCATGATTTTGAAGAAATTTCAGAGGTTAACCTAAATCAAAAAAACATCAAGTGGGAAATCAATTCAAATAATTTACCTGTTGGTGAAATTGAGATTAATAATTTCAAGAATGTGTTGAGAGACTATAAGGACTCAATAATTGATTATGATTTTAAAGAAAAAATTGAGGAGATTATTGATAATTCCTATAAAGAAGGAGATACCCTATCCATTTCAACTATTAAATTCATAAATTCTTTATTCTCAGAACATGGATTAGTAATAATTGATGCTTATAAAAAAGATTTAAAGTCATTATTTATAGATCAACTAAAAAATGAAATAGACAATTTTTCATGTAAAGAAAACACCTCTTCTCAAATATCTGAACTTAAAAAAGATTTTGAATCATATAAGGTTCAGGTTAATCCATCTGATATTAATTTTTTTAAACTTACTGATAAAGGAAGAAAAAGAATCAGATATGATAAAAAGTTATACAATGTAGATGATGAGAATTCTTACAACAAAGATGAGATACTAAATTTAATTGATAGAAGTCCAGAGTTATTCTCTCCAAATGCAATCATGAGGCCTTTGTATCAAGAAATTGTGTTGCCTAATGTTTGTTATGTTGGAGGTCCAAATGAATTGAGATATTGGATGCAATTAAAAACTTATTTTGAAGATAACAAAGTTCAATTTCCAATTCTTAAGTTAAGGAATAGTGCATATATAGTTGATTCTAAGACTTCAAAAAAAATTAAAAACTCTGGAATTGAAACCAAGTATTTTATAGGAGAAATAAATGAACTAGTAAATTACAAGATAGAGAATACCTCTAGTTTGAAGCTTAACTTTGATTCTTTAAGATCAAATTTATCATCACAATTTGATGAGTTAAGAAAGGTTTCACTTGAAACAGACAAGTCATTTATTGGTGCCCTTAATGCTCAAGAAAAAAAACAAAAAAAGGGAATTGATGATCTTGAAAAAAAACTTAAAAAAGCTGAAAAGAAAAATCATGAAGCTGAAATAGAATCAATAAGGTCTATTTACAATTATCTTAACCCTAGTAATATTAATCAAGAGAGATACTTAAATTTTGGAAATTTCTACTCATGTAAGGGGCCTTCATTCATAAATTACATAGTTGAGAAAATCTCAATAATGGACGATAAAATATTAATAATAGATCTTGAAGATTAATTTATAATTGTATTTTTGTCCATGCATAATAAAGTCTTAATTGTTGATTTTGGCTCTCAGTATACTCAATTAATTGCAAGAAGAATTAGAGAGCTTTTTATTTACTGTGAGATTTCACCATTTAACAACCTCCCTGAAGATTTAAACCAATATAAGGCCATTGTGCTTTCTGGTTCTCCTTTTTCAGTTAATCAAGAAAATGCTCCTGAAATTAATCTTAAAAGTATTTTAGGTAATAAACCTGTAATCGCAATTTGTTACGGAGCACAACTAATTGCAAAAACCTTTAATGGAAAAGTTGAGAGCTCAAACTCAAGAGAATATGGAAGAGCTAATCTGTCATTTATTGAAAAAGATTGTAAGCTTTTCAATGACATAAAAATTAATAATCAAGTATGGATGAGTCATGGAGATACAATTACAGTTTTACCCGATGGTGCAACAGTTATTGCTAGTACAGACTCTGTAAAAAATGCTGCTTACTCAATCGACTCTCTTAATTTATATGCTCTACAATTTCATCCTGAGGTTTTTCATACAGATAATGGTCTAAAAATATTTGAAAACTTTTTCATAGAGGAATTAAAATTTATTAAAGAGTGGAATCCTGAATCTTTTATTGACAGGACAGTTAAAGAGTTGAAATCTGAAGTATTAGATGAAAAAGTAATTTTAGGACTCTCAGGTGGAGTAGACTCTAGTGTAGCTGCTGTTCTACTTGATAGAGCAATAGGTAAGAATTTACATTGCATTTTTGTAAATAATGGTCTTTTAAGAAAAAATGAATATGATGAAGTATTAGATCAATATATTGGAATGGGCCTAAATGTAAAAGGTGTTGACGTATCAGATCAATTTATTAATGGTCTTAAAGGTGTGACTGATCCTGAGAGGAAAAGAAAGATAATCGGTAATAAATTTATTGATGTTTTTGATGAAGAATCAAAAAAAATATCCAATGCAAAATGGCTTGCACAAGGAACTATCTATCCAGATGTAATTGAATCAATATCAGTAAAGGGGCCCTCAGCAACTATTAAATCTCATCATAATGTTGGAGGACTTCCAGAAAAAATGAATCTTAAAGTTATTGAGCCTCTTAAGATGTTATTTAAAGACGAAGTAAGAAAAATTGGTACTTCTCTAAAAATGCCTCAAGAGATACTATCTAGACATCCTTTTCCAGGTCCAGGTCTAGGAATAAGAATTCTTGGCGAAGTTGACTATGAAAGTATAGGACTTATTCAGGAGGCTGATAAAATATATATTGATGCTTTAAAAAAATGGAATCTCTACAATAAAATTTGGCAAGCTGGCTCTATACTCTTGCCAGTTAAAAGTGTTGGTGTAATGGGTGACGAAAGAACTTATGAAAGATGTGTCGCATTAAGAGCCGTAGTTTCAACTGATGGAATGACAGCGGATTGGTATGAATTTCCAAACGATTTCTTGAAAGAGGTTTCCAATAATATTATTAATAAAGTTAAAGGAATAAATAGAGTTGTTTATGACATAAGTTCTAAACCTCCTGCCACAATTGAGTGGGAATAAAATAAAAATGAAAGAACTTCATAATTCATTTAAACCGATGTTAACTCCAAAACAAATGCTACACAAGGGTATATTTGGAGGTACATATTTTAATCAACTTGTCGATTATAGAATTTTTCCAAAAGATTGGTTCAAGGATCTTGATGAATCCTATTACCTATCAAAAAAATATTTAGTAAAAATTAATTTATTTAAAATTAAATCAGGACAAACTCAAGAAGAGTGGGAGGAAAAAGGATGGATTCATCAAGATGATCCAAGAGGCTGGTTTGAATGGTATTGTAAGTACTACATCGGAAGACGTCACGAAGATGACATTAGACAGATAAAAAGATGGCTAGCTTTTTGTGGTCCTAAAGGCAGATTTAGAAATGCTATTTATAATAAAATTTTCAAATCAGGTTTAAAAATTGAAAATTCAAAAGATATTTCACCTAGAATTCAACAGTCTTTATTACATTGGTCATATATAGTTAATAATCAGGACTATGAAAGCTGGAAACTTGAAAAGCAAAAATAAATGCGAAGATTTATACTAATAATATTCCTTTTATCAAGTACTTCAATATTTTCTCAAAATATTGTTACAGATACAATTTTTCATAAGGTTGAAAGAAAAGAAACTCTTTTTTCAATTTCTCAGAAATATAAAATAACTATCAATGATTTATTAAGCTTAAATCCAGAGCTTAGAGACTCAAGACTTAGAAGAAGATCAACTATACTTGTCCCTGTATTTAAATCTCCAGAGGATTTAAATTTAAAAGTTGTGGAAAATGAATTGATCGAAACAGAATTAACCTCTCTAGACTCTATTTACATTCAAAAGAAAAGAAAAAATGATGAATTGAATGTATCTGTGCTTTTACCATTTAGATCATCTGAAGTTAATTTTGACTCAATTCAAGAGGTTGAATCACTTTTTGAAGATAGAAATCTTTATACCATTGCTTTAGATTTTTACTCCGGAATTCTTTATGCAATTAATGATTTAAGGAAAATGGGTGTCTTAATTAATTTAAATGTTTTTGATACGGAAAACTCATTAAATAAAATTTTTGAGATATCTAATAACGAAAAAATTATTAACTCTGATATAGTAATTGGCCCCCTTATTCCAAGGAATTTTGAGACTTTTTCTAGTCTTGATTTTTTAGAAGCAATACCAAAAGTTTTCCCCCTTTCAACCATCCCAATAAAAATATTAAAAGGAGTTGTACAGACTGTTACTCCTAAAAATCTATTGAGGGAAAAAATGCTAGATTACTTGGATACTAATTTAAACAGAGATGAAAATATTGTCATAATAGCAGATTCACTTAATGTAGATATTGAAAACAGGCTTACAAATATTTTTCCTAATGCAACCAAAATTAAACCTGAGCTTGAAGGATACATATTACCAGAGCTACTCGACTCTCTATTAGTTGATACACTTCCTAATAAAGTAATTGTTGAATCTGAAATATTTACTCTTATCTCCAGTGTAATATCTCAATTAAACTCTCAAATTACATCTGAGAGAGATGTTAGACTCTACACAACTTACAGGGGAAATCAATATGACGACCCAAGTATAAACATCAAGGATCTTGGTAACTTAAGATTTACATATGCCTCTATTTCAAGAAAAATTAATCAGGATTCAATAACAGATTTTGAAAGTAATTATATAAATCTATTTGGTAGCTTTCCAAACAAAGATATTGCTAGGGGTTATGATGTTACTAGGGATATTCTACTTAGAAAGCTACTTGATAATAATTTAAATAGAACTGTAAAATATGATGAGCAGACTTACAATGAATCTAAATTTCTCTATAAAAAAGATACGTTAGGTGGTTTATTTAATTCATCTATTTTTCTTTTAAAGCATGTTGACTATAGTATTGAGGAGATTAATGAATAATAAATTATATAATACCTTATTATTTTGTAAATTTGAGTCCGGAAATGTTATTCTATCCGGATGAATAAGCCAAAATATATTTTTGTTACTGGTGGTGTTACATCATCCCTCGGGAAGGGTATTATCTCTGCTTCTCTAGCACGTCTTCTTCAAGCTCAGGGCTTAAATGTTGCTATTCAAAAATTAGACCCCTATATAAATGTTGATCCAGGAACTCTTAATCCATATGAGCATGGAGAATGTTATGTAACAGATGATGGAGCTGAAACCGATCTTGATTTAGGCCATTATGAAAGATTTTTAAGCAGAAACACCTCACAGAGAAACAATATTACCACAGGTAAAATATATCAAAATGTAATTGAAAAGGAGAGGAAAGGAGAGTTTTTGGGTAAAACAGTTCAGGTTATACCTCATATAACAAATGAGATAAAAGAAAATATAAGAAATCTTGATTATAAAAATAATCTTGACATCATTATTACAGAAATAGGTGGTACTGTAGGGGATATTGAATCTTTACCATTTATAGAAGCAGTTAGACAAGTTATTTATGAAGAAGGCCCTGAAAACTCTATGGTAATTCACTTAACTTTAATACCATACTTATCTGCAACTGGTGAACTTAAAACCAAGCCTACTCAACATTCAGTAAAAACCTTGATGGAGCTTGGTCTAAAAGCAGATGTTCTAGTTTGTAGATCAGAAAGAGATCTTTCAGATGAAGTCAAGAATAAGCTTGCGCTTTTCTGTAATGTAAAACTAGATTGTGTAATTCAATCTATTGATGTTGAAACTATTTATGATGTTCCCATGAAGATGAGAGATGAAGGCCTTGATAAAGTAACTCTTCAAAAATTGAAAATTAAAGAATCTGAACCAGACTTAGATAAATGGAAAAACTTTTTACACAGACTAAAAAATCCTACTCATCAGATTAATATTGGTTTAGTTGGGAAATACGTTGAGTTAAATGATTCATATAAATCAATTCTTGAGTCATTAATTCATGCTGGAACTGAAAATGAAGTAAAAGTCAATGTTAAGTCTATTCACTCTGAGTATCTTGATAAAGAAAATATTAATAAAGAGTTAATTGATCTCGATGGAATAATTGTTGCTCCAGGTTTTGGCCAAAGAGGATTAGATGGTAAAATATTAGCTGTAGAATATGCTAGAGTAAATAAAATTCCTTTCCTAGGAATATGTCTTGGTATGCAAATGGCAGTAATCGAATATGCTAGAAATGTAAAAAAGATAAGGTACGCTAATTCAACAGAAATTTCAGAAAAATGTAAAGATCCAGTTATTGATTTAATGACATCTCAAAAAGAAATAATTAATAAGGGAGGTACAATGAGATTAGGGGCTTGGGATTGTGAAATTCTTAAGAATACAATTTCTAATAAAATTTATAGTAAAAAAGTAGTTTCCGAAAGACATAGGCACAGATACGAGTTTAATGATGAATATTCAAAAAAGATTTTTGATGAAAACTTTATTGTTGCTGGTAAAAATCCAGAGACTAATCTAGTTGAAATTGTTGAAAATAAAGATCATCCATGGTTTGTTGGTGTTCAATTTCATCCAGAATATAAAAGCAGTGTATACAATCCTCATCCAATTTTTGTAAACTTTGTAAAATCTAGTTTAAAAAACTACCTAAAAAAATAATTATGGAAGAAAACAGGTTTGACCCCCTTCAGTTTATAGGATTTTTATTAATATCTGGAATACTAATGTTTTGGTTTTATGATAATCAATCAAATATGATTGAAAATCAGCAAGAGGAAATAGTTGATGATAGCCAAATTGAAGTAGTTGAGCAGCCTTCGAACATTGTTGATTCATCATACAATGACTATGAAGATAATGATGAATTTAGTGAGGAAATTATTGTTCTTGAAAACTCAAACATTTTATTAGAAGTAAGTACAAAGGGAGCTGAAATTAAGAAGCTTTTGCTCAAAGATTTTAATAACTATAATGATGACCCTCTATTTTTAATTGATAACAATAAGTCAATTTTTAGCTTTAATATTCCTGTTGGAAGAAATTCAAATATTAATTCACAAGATCTAAATTATACTGCAGAAATAATTGATGAAAATTCATCTGTAAAACTAAAAGCTCAAATTGATTCTAGGAGTGAACTCGAGCTGTCATTTTTTTTAGCAGATAATTCTAGCATAGTTGATTTTGAATTAGATATAATTGATAATACAAATTCAAATTATGAAAATGTTGAGTTAATATGGGGTAGAGATTCATTTAGAAATTCAAAAAGTATAGACTATGAAAACAGATATACTGCATTATCTTATGGTTTTGAAAACAATAAAGATTCGTACTTATCTGTTGCTGGTACTACAAATAAGGTAATAGACAACGTTAATTGGGTGTCTTTTAGAGAACATTTCTTTAGTTCAATTTTAATTTTAAATAATGAATCTAATCAAGTTGAAATTAGCTCAGAGGATCTTTCCGGAAATGATGCTTTGGATAAAAAATTTACAAAAAGATTTCTTGCAAATATTCCACTAAGTCTTGACTCAAATAATCAGCTAAGTTTTAGCATGTATTATGGCCCAACTGATTATGAAATTTTAAAGGAGTATAATTTAAATCTTGAAAACTCAGTTCCAATAGGATGGGGTATTTTCGGCTGGTTAAATAGATTTATCTTCTTTCCACTATTTTCATTTTTAACAAATTATTTTTCCTACGGAATATCAATAATTTTAATGACAATAATTGTTAAGGTTGCTATATCTCCTCTAACATATAAGTCATATTTATCTCAGATCAAAATGAAAATTTTAAAACCTGAACTTGAAATTATTAATGAAAAGTTTGGGGATGATCCAATGAAGAAGCAACAGGAAACTATGAACCTTTATACTAAGTCTGGAGCTAATCCGATGTCTGGTTGTTTGCCAGCATTTCTTCAAATGCCAATTTTCTTTGCACTATTTACATTTTTCCCCGTAGCTTTTTCTCTAAGACAAAAAAGCTTTTTATGGGCTGATGACTTATCATCTTATGATTCAATTCTAGACCTTGGATTTTACATACCTTTATATGGTGATCATATTAGTTTATTCCCAATTTTAGCATCTGTAGCAATCTTCTTTTATACAAAAATGACTACTGGTCAGCAAATGATGTCTCCTTCTCAAACAGGTGGTGTTAATATGAAAGTAATAATGTATATGATGCCTATAATGATGCTATTTTTCTTTAACAATTATGCTAGTGGTCTAAGTCTCTATTACTTCATCTCAAATGTATTAACCATTATATTAATGCTAGTTATCAAAAACTTTATTATTGATGACCAAAAAGTATTATCAGAAATCGAAGAGAATAAAAAGAAGCCATTAAAAGTTGGTGGATTTAGAGCTAGGCTACAAAAGGCTCTTGAGGAAGCAGAGAAACAAAAGAAAAGTAGAGGTCAATAGTCTCAATGAAAACAAATAAAGTAGTTATAGCCTTGTCTGGAGGAGTAGACTCAAGTGTTGCAGCCTTTTTATTAAAAAAGAAAGGCTACGATTTGATAGGTTTATTTATGAAGAATTGGCATGATGAAAATGTAACTATTTCTGATGAATGTCCTTGGTTAGAAGACAGTAATGATGCAATGCTTGTTGCAGAAAAATTAAATATACCATTCCAAACAGTTGATTTAAGTAAAGAGTACAAAGAAAGAATAATTGACTATATGTTTGATGAGTATTCAAGAGGAAATACACCAAATCCTGACATTTTATGCAACAGAGAAATAAAGTTTGATGTGTTCATGGATATTGCTATTTCACTAGGTGCGGATTATGTTGCAACTGGTCACTATTGTAGAGTAATTGAGGACAATAATAATGAAGATGTTACTTACCAGCTTCATGCTGGTATTGATAATCTTAAAGATCAATCATATTTTTTATGTCAACTTAATCAAAGTCAATTAAAAAAAATAATTTTTCCAATAGGTGATCTAAGTAAAACAGAAGTAAGAAAGATTGCTAGAGAAAATAATTTAATTACAGCTGAGAAAAAAGACTCACAGGGACTTTGTTTTGTCGGAAAGGTAAGTCTTCCTGATTTTTTACAACAGAAATTAAAGAAAAGAACAGGTGATGTTATCGAGATATCCTCGGAGTCAGATTTATATAAAAATGATATAAATCAACTTGACAAATATGAAGAACTAGAGTTTCTCTCAACTAGAATTTCCTACAAAAAAAATGATGGAAGAATAATTGGTCAACACCATGGAGCTCATTTTTTTACAATTGGGCAGAGAAAAGGTTTGTCAATAGGTGGTTATAAAGATCCATTGTTTGTTATCTCTACAAATACATCTTCAAATGAAATTTATGTTGGTGAAGGAAAAAGTCACCCTGGGTTGCTTAAAAAAGTATTAAAAATAAAATACTCTGAGATTAATTGGGTAAATAATACATATAACTACTTGATTTTAAAGGATTTAGAATTGAAAGCAAGGATAAGATACAGACAAAAACTTCAAGATATAAATGTTGAAAAATTTGAAGACTTTCTTTATGTAAAATTTAAAGAATTTCAATCTGCTATAACTCCAGGTCAATTTGTAGCTATTTACCAGAAAAATCAATTAATTGCCTCTGGTGTAATTCTTTAACTTTTATTATTGTTTTTTTTTAAAAAAAACATGCAATAATACATACAATAACCAAAAAAAAATTTTAAATTTGCACGCTTTAATACGGAATTTAATAATTATTGTATGCCAACAATATCGCAATTAGTGAGAAAAGGAAGGACTTCACAGTCGAAAAAGAGTAAGTCCGCTGCACTTGATAAATCGCCTCAAAAAAGAGGAGTTTGTACAAGGGTTTATACCACTACTCCAAAAAAGCCAAATTCTGCTATGAGAAAAGTAGCAAGGGTTAGGCTTACTAATGGAAAAGAAGTTAATGCATACATACCAGGTGAAGGTCACAATCTTCAAGAACACTCTATCGTTTTGGTAAGAGGAGGTAGAGTTAAAGATCTCCCTGGAGTTAGATACCATATTGTCAGAGGAGCATTAGACACTGCTGGTGTAGAAGGGAGACTGCAACGAAGGTCCAAGTATGGTGGTAAAAAACCAAAAAAATAAACCATAATGAGAAAGAAACAATCCAAGAAAAGAGACCTTATTCCTGATCCAAAGTTTAATGACCAATTGGTAACAAGGTTTGTTAATAACCTTATGCAGCAGGGAAAAAAATCTACAGCATATAAGATTTTCTATGATGCGATAGATATTATTGAAAGTAAAAAAGAAGATAAAGAAAAGACCTCTATTGAATTGTGGAAAGATGCTCTTTCAAATGTTATGCCACAAGTTGAAGTTAGAAGTAGAAGAGTAGGAGGAGCTACATTTCAAATACCCACACCCATTAGACCTGACAGAAAAATTTCATTAGCTATGAAGTGGCTTATAGCATCTTCAAGAAAGAGAAATGAAAAGTCAATGGCTGTAAAACTTGCACAAGAAATATTAGCAGCTGCTAAAGAAGAAGGTGCTGCTGTTAAAAAGCGTGTTGATACTCACAAAATGGCTGAAGCAAATAAAGCATTCTCACACTTCAGATTTTAATACATTATTATGGCAAGAGATTTAAAATTTACAAGAAATATTGGTATTGCAGCTCACATTGATGCTGGTAAAACTACCACTACTGAAAGAATTTTATTCTATACTGGAGTAAGCCACAAAATTGGTGAGGTTCATGATGGTGCAGCAACTATGGATTGGATGGAA
Source organism: uncultured Bacteroidota bacterium (assembly GCA_902558025.1). GTDB lineage: Bacteria > Bacteroidota > Bacteroidia > Flavobacteriales > Flavobacteriaceae > Marisimplicoccus. The sequence continues at coordinate 36,084 of CACECH010000005.1, forward strand.
CAGGAGCAAGAAAGAGGTATTACAATTACATCTGCAGCCACAACATGTAATTGGAATTTCCCAACTGATCAAGGAAAATCTATTGATTCAACCAAATCATATCATTTCAATATTATAGATACCCCAGGTCACGTTGATTTCACAGTAGAAGTAAATAGATCATTAAGAGTTCTTGATGGTCTTGTTTTTTTATTCTCAGCTGTTGATGGTGTTGAGCCTCAGTCCGAGACAAACTGGAGGCTAGCTGATAATTATAAAGTTCCTAGAATAGGTTTTGTTAACAAAATGGATAGACAAGGTTCAAACTTTTTAGGTGTTTGTAATCAAGTAATTGAAAAGCTAGGTTCTAAAGCAGTACCAATTGTACTTAATATCGGTGATGAAGAGGATTTTAAGGGTATTGTTGACCTTGTAAAGAATGTTGCAATGGTTTGGCACGAGGATAATTTTGGATCAACATTTGATATTGTTGATATTCCAGATGATTTAAAAGAAGAAGCTGAAAGACTTAGAGGTGAGCTGATTGAAGCTGTTGCTGAATATGATGAAAATTTACTTGAGAAGTATTTTGATGATCCAGACTCTATTACTGAAGATGAAGTTCACAATGCACTTAGAGCTGCTACACAAGATATTAGTATAATCCCTATGATTTGTGGTTCAGCGTTCAAAAACAAAGGTGTTCAATTTCTTTTGGATGCTGTGTGTAGATATTTGCCTTCACCTGAAGATAAAGATGCAATTGTTGGGACTAAGCCAGATTCTGAAGAGGAAATTTCAAGATTACCAAACGTTTCAGAACCATTTTCTGCTCTAGCATTCAAAATTGCCACTGATCCATTTGTAGGAAGACTTGCTTTCTTTAGAGTTTATTCTGGAAGACTTGATGCAGGTTCTTATGTCCTAAATAACAGATCAGGTGACAGAGAAAGAATTTCAAGAATATACCAAATGCACTCCAACAAGCAAAATGCTATTGACTTTATCGAAGCTGGAGATATTGGTGCGGCAGTTGGATTTAAAGATATTAAAACAGGTGATACTCTTTCATCTGAAAAAGCCCCAATTATTCTGGAGAGTATGGTATTCCCTGATCCCGTAATTGGTGTTGCTGTTGAGCCAAAAACAAAAGCTGATGTTGATAAGCTTGGGTTAGCCCTTTCAAAACTTGCTGAGGAAGATCCAACATTCCAAGTAAAAACTGATGAAGCTTCTGGTCAGACTGTTATTTCAGGTATGGGAGAGTTACACTTAGATATTATTGTTGACAGACTTAGAAGGGAATTTAAAGTAGAAGTTAATCAAGGTCAACCTCAAGTTGAGTACAAAGAAGCTCTAACTCAATCTGCAAGCCACAGGGAAGTTTATAAAAAGCAAACTGGAGGGCGTGGTAAATTTGCTGATATTGTATTTACAATTGAACCAGGTGAACAAGGTAAATCTGGTCTTGAATTTGTAAACTTAATTAAAGGTGGAAATATCCCTAGAGAGTATATTCCATCTGTTGAAAAAGGATTTAAGGATTCAATGAAAAATGGTCCTCTTGCTGGATTTGAAGTTGATTCTATGAAGGTAACTCTTGAGGATGGTTCTTTCCACCCTGTAGATTCTGATTCACTTTCTTTTGAACTTGCTGCAAAACTTGCATTTAAGGTAGCAGCTAAAGCTGCAAAAGCCGTTATTATGGAGCCTATAATGAAATTAGAAGTTATTACTCCAGAAGAAAATATGGGTGATATAGTAGGAGATTTAAATAGGAGAAGAGGTCAGGTTAATTCTATGGATGATAGAGCAGGAGCAAAAGTTGTGAAAGGTGAGGTTCCACTATCAGAAATGTTTGGATATGTTACATCATTAAGAACACTATCATCAGGTAGAGCAACTTCAACAATGGAATTTTCTCATTATGCAGAAACTCCTTCTAATATATCAGAAACTGTTATTTCTGAAATAAGAGGAAATACAACAGAATAAAAAATAAATTATGAGTCAGAAAATTAGAATAAAATTAAAATCTTACGACTACAACTTAGTTGACAAGTCTGCTGATAAGATTGTGAAGACGGTTAAGAATACTGGTGCCATTGTTACTGGACCTATACCTCTTCCAACTCACAAAAAGATTTTTACTGTTCTTAGATCTCCTCATGTAAATAAAAAATCAAGAGAGCAATTTAAACTGTGTTCTTATAAAAGGCTATTAGATATATATAGTTCTTCATCAAAAACTGTTGATGCTCTAATGAAGTTAGAGCTTCCTAGTGGAGTTGAAGTTGAAATTAAAGTGTAATCATTATGTCAGGTATAATTGGAAAAAAAATAGGAATGACTAGTATTTACGACGAAAGTGGTAAGAACATTCCTTGTACTATACTTCAGGTAGGACCTTGTACTATTACTCAAATTAAAACTGATGATAAAGATGGCTATTCTTCTTTTCAGCTTGGATTTGATGAAAAAATCAAAAATACTACCAAGTCATATGAAGGTCACTTCAAGAAAAGCAAATCTAAACCTATGAACAAGCTTGTCGAATTCAAGGGATTCAATGGTGACTATAAATTGGGAGATAAGATAACTGTTGATCATTTTGTTGAAGGAGAATTTGTAGATATTTCTGGTATAACAAAGGGTAAAGGTTTTCAAGGTGTTGTTAAAAGACACGGATTTGCTGGTGTAGGTGATTCAACGCATGGTCAGCATAACAGGATGAGAGCTCCAGGTTCTATTGGTGCTGGTTCTGATCCTTCAAGAGTATTTAAAGGAATGAGAATGGCTGGTCAAACGGGAAATTCAAAAGTTAAGGTATTGAATCTAAAAGTTGTAAAAGTAATGTCGGAGGATAACATTTTAATTGTAAAGGGAAGTGTTCCTGGTCACAACAACTCATATATAACAGTTAGAAAATAATGGAGCTTAAAGTACATAACATAAAGGGTAAAGAAACTGATAAAAAAATTAAGCTTAACAAAGCTATATTTGGTATTGAGCCAAATGATCATGCTATTTATCTTGATGTTAAACAATATCTTGCAAACAATAGAAAAGGTCTTCATAAGTCAAAGGAAAGAGCTGAGATTGTAGGAAGTACCAGAAAGATAAAAAAGCAAAAAGGTACAGGTACTGCTAGGGCAGGAAGTATTAAAAACCCACTATTTAGAGGAGGTGGTACAATATTCGGTCCAAGACCTAGATCTTATGATCAAAAAATAAATAAAAAGGTAAAAAAGCTTGCTAGAAAATCTGCATTAGCCTACAAGGCGAAAAATAATGAGATATTAATATTAGAAGATTTTAAGCTATCAAATCCAAAAACTTCTGATTATTTGAAAATCATCAAAGCATTTGGATTGGAATCAAAAAAGACATTATTGGTAATAAATGAACTTAATAATAACATTTATTTATCATCAAGAAACATTAAAAATTCTAAAGTTATAATTAACTCAGAATTAAACACTTATGAAATTACTGATGCAAATAACATCTTGATTTTAGAAAGTGCGGTTGAGGGAATAGAATCAACCTTGAAATAAATTATATTATGGATATACTTATAAAACCAATATTAACTGAAAAAGCAACCAACGAAAGTGAAGTAAGAAATACCTACACTTTTCTTGTGTCTAAAAATGCTAATAAAGTTGAGATTAAAAAAGCAGTTGAATCTTCTTATGGAGTTTCAGTAAAGAAAGTAAGAACCATGATATATGGAGCAGAGTCTAGAACTAGATATACCAAAAGAGGTATTCAAAATAGTAAGAAAGGTTCATACAAGAAAGCGGTAGTAAAAATATCTGAAGGAGATAGAATTGACTTCTTCGCCAATCTATAATTATGCCTGTAAGAAAATTAAAACCAGTAACACCCTCCCAGAGATTCAGAATTGTAAATGGATTTGATGCCATCACAACTGATAAACCTGAAAAGTCGTTACTAACTACAAAAAAGAGAACTGGTGGTAGAAATAACCATGGTAAAATGACAAGTAAGTACCGTGGTGGTGGTCATAAAAGAAGATATAGAATTATTGATTTCAAAAGAGATAAGTTTGATGTAACTGCTGAAGTTAAATCTATTGAATATGATCCTAATAGAACTGCATTTATTTCTCTATTAGAATATAAAGATGGTGAGAAGAGATATATTATTGCTCAAAATGGTTTAAAAGTTGGACAGAGTGTTATTTCTGGTGACAAAGCAACACCTGAAATTGGTAACGCGATGCCTGTAAGTAAAATTCCTCTTGGTACAATAATTTCATGTATTGAGCTTAATCCAGGAAAAGGTGCTAGCATTTCTAGAAGTGCTGGATCATTTGCCCAATTAATGGCTAAAGATGGTAAGTATGTTACAATCAAGTTACCTTCTGGAGAGACAAGGATGATATTAAATACATGTTATGCCACAATAGGTGCTGTCTCTAATTCAGATAACCAGTTAGTATCATCAGGAAAAGCAGGTAGAAAGAGATGGTTAGGTATTAGACCAAGAACTAGACCTGTTGCTATGAACCCTGTTGACCATCCTATGGGTGGAGGTGAAGGAAAAGCATCCGGTGGTCATCCTAGGTCTAAAAAAGGTATTCCTGCAAAAGGGTATAGAACAAGATCGAAGAAGAAAGCATCTTCAAAATTTATAATTGAAAGAAGAAAAAAATAAAAAAGTATGTCTAGATCATTAAAAAAAGGACCATATGTTCATCTTAGCCTTCTAAAGAAGGTTAACAAGAATTTAGAGGATAATAAAAAAACTGTTATTAAAACATGGTCAAGATCTTCTATGATTATTCCTGACTTTGTTGGACAGACTATTGCTGTTCATAATGGTAGACAATTTATTCCTGTTTATATAACAGAAAATATGGTTGGTCATAAACTAGGAGAGTTTTCTCCGACAAGATCGTTTAAAGGACATTCTGGAAATAAAAGATAATGGGTTCAAGAAAAAGAAATAGCGCTGAAAAAATAAAAGAGGCAAAGAAAGATTTAGTATTTGCTAAACTTAATAATTGCCCTACTTCTCCTAGAAAGATGCGATTAGTAGCTGATCAAATAAGAGGTGAAGATATCTCAAGCGCACTATCTATTTTAAAATTTAGTCCAAAGGAGGCTTCAAGAAGATTAGAAAAGCTTCTTGTTTCAGCTATTTCTAATTGGCAATCTAAGAATGAAAATTCTGATATAGACTCAGCTCAGTTATTTGTTAAAGAGATAAGAGTTGATAGCGCAGGTATGCTTAAAAGAATTAGAACAGCTCCTCAGGGTAGAGCTCATAGAATTAGAAAAAGATCTAATCATGTAACATTAATACTTTCATCAAAAACAATAAATTAAATGGGACAAAAAACAAATCCAATAGGAAATAGATTAGGTATTATCAGAGGCTGGGATTCTAACTGGTATGGTGGAAGAGATTATGGAGATAAGCTTGCAGAAGATGATAAGATTAGAAAGTATATTTATGCAAGACTTTCACGTGCTAGTGTTTCAAGTATAATAATCGAAAGAACACTTAAGTTAATTATCATTACTATTACTACAGCTAGACCTGGAATTATAATTGGTAAAGCTGGTCAAGAAGTTGATAAATTAAAAGAGGAATTAAAAAAGATTACCTCAAAAGACGTTCAGCTTAACATACATGAGATTAAAAGGCCTGAATTAGACTCCTTCCTTGTAGGTAACAGTATTGCAAGACAAATTGAGAATAGAATTTCATACAGAAGAGCAATAAAAATGGCTATTGCAGCAGCAATGAGGATGAATGCTGAAGGTATTAAAATTCAAATATCAGGAAGACTGAATGGTGCAGAAATGGCTAGGTCAGAATCATATAAAGAAGGTCGAATTCCTCTTTCTACTTTTAGGGCGGATATTGACTATGCTATCGTTGAAGCTCATACTACCTATGGTAGACTTGGAATTAAGGTTTGGATAATGAAAGGTGAAGTTTATGGAAAAAGAGAATTATCTCCATTAGTGGGAATGAAAAAGTCTTCTGGTAATTCTAAGAAGAATAATAGACAAAGAGAAAGAAAAAGTTAATTAGATATGTTAACACCAAAAAGAACTAAATACAGAAAAGCTCAGAAAGGCCGAATGAAAGGTTTGTCCCAGAGAGGACATAGACTATCTAATGGTATGTTTGGAATTAAATCTTTAGAGTCTAAGTTTTTAACTTCAAGACAAATAGAGGCAGCTAGGATTGCAGCTACAAGGTATATGAAAAGAGAGGGTATGCTGTGGATCAAAATTTTTCCAGATAAACCAATTACAAAAAAAACCTCTTGAAGTTAGGATGGGTAAAGGTAAAGGTGCTCCTGAATATTTTGTTGCAGTTGTAAAGCCTGGAAGAATTCTTTTTGAAGTTTCGGGTGTACCAATTGCTGTTGCTAAAGAGGCACTAAGATTAGCTGCACAAAAGTTACCTGTCACAACTAAGTTTATAGTAGCAAGAGATTTTGAAGGATAATTATGAAAATAACTGAAATTAGAAATATGACCATTGACGAGTTAAACGAA
>CACECH010000006.1:0-34623 GCA_902558025.1 uncultured Bacteroidota bacterium
AAGTCAAACTTAATGGGAGCATTTCACTTTATAAAAACTCTTAAAAATTATAATGAAAACCTAAAGGACGGTCAAAAGTATATTAAACCAATTGTTGGGTGTGAATTAAATGTATGTGAAAATCATCTAGATAAATCTAACAGAGATAATGGATACCAAATGGTTTTTTTAGCAAAGAATAAAAATGGTTTTAGAAATTTATCAAAATTAAGTTCTATAGCTAATATTGAAGGTTTCTATTATGTACCAAGAATTGATAAGGAAATCTTAAAAACTTACTCTGAAGATCTAATTGTGCTGTCAGGAGGTTTAAATGGTGAAATTTCCTCCAAAATCTTAAATGAAGGTGAAGAAAAAGCAGAAGAATGTTTAAAATGGTGGATTGATAATTTCAAAGATGACTTCTATTTGGAAATTCAAAATCACAAACAAGAAAATGAAGACTATATAATTCCAATTCTTAAAGATTTTAGTATAAAGTATGGTGCAAAACTTATTGCAACAAATAATTCTTATTATACCTCTAAGTCTGAAGCAAATGCTCATGATATTTTACTTTGTGTTAGAGACGGTGAAAAACAATCAGTTCCTATCGGAAGAGGTAGAGGATTTAGATATGGTCTACCAAATGAAGAATATTATTATAAATCTAAGGATGAGATGTTAAAGATTTTTAGCAATATACCTGAGAGTGTTTATAATATTTCAGAAATAATTGATAAAGTTGAATCATTTGATCTTGCAAGAGAAGTTTTACTGCCAGATTTTAAAGTTCCTGAAAAATTCTTGCAAAAGGATGATTTTGATAATCAAAAAGGTCAAAACTTATATCTAAGACATCTGACTATTGAGGGAGTTAAAAATAAATATGGTAAGATGTCTAAAGATCTTCAAGAACGAGTTGACTTTGAATTGGATGTAATAGCAAAGACTGGTTACCCAGGATATTTCCTTATTGTTCAAGATTTTATTAATGCTGCAAGAGAGATGGATGTATCTGTTGGTCCAGGGAGGGGTTCAGCAGCTGGCTCTGTTGTTGCCTATGCTCTTGGAATAACAAGTATAGATCCAATAAAATATAATTTACTTTTTGAAAGATTTTTAAATCCAGATAGAGTAAGCCTACCAGATATTGATATTGACTTTGATGATGAGGGAAGAAATAAAGTTATTGAATATGTAGTAGACAAGTATGGCTCTGACCAAGTTGCACAGATAATCACTTATGGAAGAATGGCTGCGAAATCTTCAATAAGAGATACAGGTAGAGTCTTAGATTTATCTCTATCTGAGGTTGATAGAATTTCAAAATTAGTTCCAAACATGAAACTAAATGATATATTTTCAATGAATGAGTCTGATTTAAAATCAGAATTAAGAACCGATGAATTTAGCAGGGTTAATGAACTAAAAAAATTATTTAAGGCTTCTGACTTATCTGCACAAACATTGCAACAAGCAAGCTTACTTGAAGGATCATTAAGAAATACAGGAATTCATGCATGTGGAGTTATAATTACTCCAAGTGATATATCAGAGTTTGTTCCAATTACCAGAGCTAAAGATTCAGATTTTTATGTCACTCAATTTGATAATTCAGTTGTTGAGGATGCAGGATTACTTAAAATGGATTTTCTTGGTCTTAAGACTTTAACTATCATTAAAGATACTGTAAAGCTAATTAAGTATAAATATGATACAGATCTTGATCCAGAAAAGTTTGAACTGGATGATAAGAAGACATATGAATTGTTTCAAAGAGGTGAAACTGTTGGTATTTTTCAGTATGAATCGCCGGGAATGCAAAAGTATTTGAAAGATCTAAAACCTACAGATTTTAATGATCTAATAGCCATGAATGCTCTTTATAGGCCTGGCCCACTTGAATATATTCCATCATATATTTTAAGGAAGAATGGTTCTGAACCAATCACCTATGACATTCCTGAAATGGAGGAGTTTCTTCAAGAAACATATGGTATAACAGTTTATCAAGAACAAGTAATGTCACTTTCTCAAAAAATTTCTGGATTCTCAAAGGGTGAAGCAGATCTTCTTAGAAAAGCTATGGGTAAAAAAATATTTTCATTAATTGAAAAATTGAAACCTAAGTTTATGAAAGGTGGGCAAGAGAATGGACACACAATAGAAGTTTTAGAAAAAGTATGGAAAGACTGGGAAGCATTTGCATCATATGCATTTAATAAATCTCACTCTACATGTTACGCTTTGATTGGATATCAAACAGCATTTTTAAAAGCAAATTATCCATCCGAATATATGGCTGCAGTGTTATCTAATAACATGAATGATATAAAACAAGTAAGTTTTTTTATGGAAGAGTGTAAAAGAATGGGAATTACAGTGTTAGGTCCTGATATTAATGAATCATATTATAAATTTAATGTTAACGATGATAAAGCAATTAGATTTGGAATGGGTGCTGTTAAAGGTGTTGGAAAAGGTGCTGTTGAGACAATTGTAGAGAATAGAAAAGACGATAAATACGATGATATATTTGATTTTGCAAAACGAATAGATCTCAGATTAGCAAATAAAAAGACTTTTGAAAACCTTGTTTTGGCAGGTGGTCTAGACTCATTTAAGCTTAATAGATCTCAATATTTTAATTTAGATAATGAAGGTTTAAGTTATATTGAAAAAGCTATAAAATTTGGATCAAAATATCAAGAGTCTGTTAATTCTTCACAAATAAATCTTTTTGGAGAGGATAGCGATGACATGTCAATTAATCCTGTTATACCAGAATGTGATGAATGGATAAATTTAGAGAAGTTAAAAAAAGAAAGAGAAGTTGTTGGTATCTATATTTCAGCTCATCCATTGGATGACTTCATAAGAGAACTAAATAACTTTACCTCTACAGGATTAACTACCTTAAATGATCTAAATAAACTTGTAAATAAAGATTTTTATGTTGGAGGAATAATAAACGAAGTTGAACATCTTGTTTCAAAAACGGGTAATGGATTTGCTGTTTTTTCATTTGAAGATTTTAATGATCAGTATAAGTTTAGAATATTTGGTGAAGAATATCTTAAGTATAAACATCTACTTGAGGAAAATAAAATTCTTAGATTAAGACTAACTGTTAGAGAAGGATGGGTAAATAAGGATACAGGAAGAGTTGGTGAGCCAAGAATTCAATTTTTGAATGTAGAGCTAATGGATGGAATAATTGACTCTAATTCTAAAAAAATAACACTTAGAGTTGATTCGAGTGCAATAGTCAATGATGACATAAAAAAACTAAAATCTACTCTGTCTAAATTTAAAGGTTCTAGTCCAGTATATTTTGATATACATGATTCTAAAAATGAATTTAAATTAAATATGATATCTGAAGACACTAAGGTTAATATATCTAAAGAACTACTGATATCACTTGAAGAAGACGAATTTTTATATAAATTAAATTAAATCAAATTGTATTTCTTTGAATAATAAATATTAGATTTGCTCCTTAAAATAATTATTATGGCATTAGAGTTAAATGATTCAGTTTTTGAAGAAAAAGTTTTAAAATCAGATAAACCTGTACTTGTTGATTTTTGGGCAGAATGGTGTGGGCCTTGTAGAATGGTTGGACCTATTATTGATGAGTTAAGTAAAGAGTTTGAAGGTAAAGCTGTTGTTGGAAAAATTGATGTTGATGCAAATCAAGAATTTGCTGCTAAGTATGGAGTAAGAAACATTCCAACTGTTTTGTTATTTAAAGATGGAGAATTAATCTCAAGACAAGTAGGAGTTGCTCCAAAAAAAACATATGAAGATGCAATAAATGCAGCTTTATAAATCAAAATAATTATATTTGCATCCCTTTTGGTCTGGTAGTTCAGTTGGTTAGAATATCTGCCTGTCACGCAGGGGGTCGCGGGTTCGAGTCCCGTCCAGACCGCTTAAAAAGCTCTTTTTGTAAGAGCTTTTTTTTTAACTTGATGTAATGAAAAAGATAATTCTTTTAGTGCTCTTCTCCTCAAGTTTATTCTCACAGATATCTAATAAAAAAATTGAAAATTGGATATCAAAAAACAATGAATTAGACGGAAGTATTGTATCTATAGCAGTTAAGCGAATAGATAAAGACAAAAAAATTATTGGATCAGGAATAGATATCTACATGACACCAGCTTCAAATGTTAAAATTTTGACTGTATTAGGTTCAATATATTATGGAGACTCTATCCCAATCATAAATTATAAAGCATATAGTGATACTTTGAAAATTTCACCTACAGGTTATCCATTACTTTCACACCCAAAATATAGAGATAAAGATTTAGAAAAATTTTTAAAGAAATTTAAATACATAGAATATCATATCCCAAAAATTGATCTTGATAAATATGGGCCAGGGTGGGCCTGGGATGATTATAATAATTACTACCAAGCCGAAAGATCAGAGATGCCGATTTATGGAAATGTAATTCAAACAGTAAAAAAATCCAATGGAGATATAGAAATTACTCCCAATAAATATAAAATTGTCTTTGATTTTGAACAAAAGAAACAAATAGATAGATCAGAAATAGAGAATAATTTTTCTTTAAATCCCTCTTTATTTCAATCTGGAGATACAATATACTCTCCATTTATAACATCAAGAAAAAATACTATTAGCTTACTTGAAAATGCTTTAGGAATAAAAGTAGAATTTAAAATGGAAGAATTAAAAGATTACAACGTGCTTAATAGTAGCCAGGTTGATGATGTATACTCAGCTATTCTCAAGGATTCTGACAATTTGATTTCAGAGAGTATAACAGCAAATATTTCTCTTAGATTAAATGACACTATTTCAGTTGATAAAGGGGTAAGATTAATTCAAAATATATCAAAACAAATAGAATTATTTGATGGATCTGGGTTGTCAAGATATAATTTGGTAACTCCTAAATCAATAATTTTATCCTTACATGATATATATAACTTGATTGGGTTTGATAGAATAAAAAAGATATTTCCCAAAAACTATATAATTAAGAATAAAGAAGATTTTGTATGGGGGAAAACAGGTACTCTTAAAAATAATCACAACTATTCTGGATATCTAATTACTGATAAAAACAGAATTTATATTTTTAGTATAATGATTAATCATTTTACTAACGACTTGAGTAAAATTAAAGAAGCAATAGTTGACTTTTTAATTTATTTGAAGTCAAATTCATAAAATTGATTAAATTTGCATGTTGTGTGTTGCTATAGGCAACTAAATAAGCTTTCCAATTGGGGGGCTTTTTTTATTCTTCTACAAATGGTTTTTCGATGTTCTCTGTTTCAATTCCAATGGTTGATCTGCTAGATGTTAATTTAGTTATATCCTTGTCTATTTTTTTAAACTCCTTATTTGTAATATTATATTGATTTACAACAGTGCTTATACTATTGCCAAGCTTTTCATGATAAGTTAAGTATGAGTTTAAGTGGTTACCCAATTTTTCAATATTCATTTGAATTTCATTAATTGACTCTTCAACTTTCATATTATTTAAGGCCTTATTTGTAACCTGAAGCATTGGAAATAAACTCATAGGAGAAACAATCATTACTTTCTTTTGATATGCATATGAAACTAGGTCTCTTTGGTTAATTTTTAATGAACCTACTTTATTATTGAGAAGATCTTGATATAAACCGTCAGCAGGAATAAACATATATGCGTAATCAACAGTTCCCTCATTTGGTCTTATATATTTGGCAGTTTCATCTATCCTATTCTTTATATCATTTTTAAATTTTTTTTCAAGATCATTCAGTTTATCAGTCTCTGTTTCATCACTCTCTATCATTTTATTATAGTTGTCTAGGGAAAATTTTGCATCTATTGGAATTATAAATTCACCAACTTTAATAACTGCATCCACTGCTTCTCCGTTATTAAAAGAATATTGCATTTGAAAGAGTTCTGGAGGAAGTACATTTGCTAATAAGTTTTCAAGTTGAATTTCTCCGAGAATCCCTCTTTGTTTTTGATTACCCAGAATTTTCTCGAGTGTTTTCATTTGATTGGCAAAAGTTAAAACTTGCTCGTTGGTTCCTTTAATCTTTTCAAGTTCCTTAGTCAACTTATTTATTGTCTCAGAGAATCTAATCTCCATATTTTTTTGATCTTGTTTAGAATCTTGAAGTTGTTTATTTAAGTTTTCAGCAGAGGTTAATTTAAATGCTTCAATAAAAGATTCAAGCTTAGATTCAATCTCTTTGCTATTATCTTGAGAGTTCTTATTAATTTGTTTTTTAATCAAAAAATATAGACCAAGTAGAGAGCCAGCAAGAACTATTACAGTAAATAAATATTCCATTACTTAAATTTAATCAAAACACAATTATTAAAAGAGTATTTAAAAAAAAACCCTCATTTAAGAGGGTTTTTTAAAATGTAATTTATTTTTACTCTGGTGCAGATTCTGGTTGATAGTCATAGTAACCTGCCATAGGGTACATTACATGAGCATATGTTGTACCGCCAAACATAACATATGGAGCACCAGATGTAAAGTCAGTAGTCATACCATCTAAAGTTGATGGATCAGCAGGCATTCTCATTAAATGAGGACCTGATTCAATCCATTGACCTTCAGCTGATTCTTCTTTAGTCATAACACCAGCAATAGTATTATCTTCTCCCATATCTCCGTGCAGCATCCATGCATATCCATCTTTATCCATTACAGGTACTTCGCCTGCAAAATATGCACTAATCCACTTGAATACTTCTGCATCTCCACAAAGAGGCATTGCCTCGTGAGCATCAACCCATCCATTTTCAGGGTCAGATTGTCCTCTAGGGTTTGCAGGCAGACAAGTCCATTCATTTGAACCTTCTCTAAGAAGATTACCTCCCATAGCAGGAGGACCATCATAAACTGTAGCGTTAGCAGCAATATATGCTGGAGCAGCTGTGGAATATGCCCATATTTGCCATTCAGCAGATGTGTGAGGAGCATCTGGTTCACCAGTTGAACTTGTATTTTCAGCTGGCATTTCACAGCCCATAATTAGAGTTATTGCTAATATTGAATATATATATTTCATAATATTTTATTTTTTAATAAATCTATAGAAAAAGAGCCAAGAGACCAAAAAATAAGAAATGTATTATAAGAATATTTGTAGAGACTATGTACTCTTTTTTATTATTTGATTGATAAATAAAGTGAAATAAGATTGAGAAGATAAACCACCATAAATAATTTGAAAGAGGAACAGGATTTACAGTAAATTCCCAATAATCAAGTTTAGGAGCACTAACCTCAATTAGTAAATCCAACAGAATCATCATAATTGATCCAGTTAAAACCCTTAATATAATTGACTTTGGGAAAATTTTATGAGCAAAGTTTCCAGTTAAAATTATCAATAAAACCCAATTAAAACCTATTACTATAGGTACATCAAATATCTTAATACCTAGATTGTTACCATATTTATATTCACCAAAAAAAATTGAAAAATTTACTCCTATAATTTCAACAGTCAATCCTAATAAAAAAATCAAAAATAGTCTTATTAGGAACTTTTTATTAATAGAGTTATTTACTGTTAATAAAAATAAAGTCAAAGTTAGAACATATGGTGTAGATGAAAGAAAAAAATCTTTTTGGTCAGATAATATTCCAAAAAATCCACTAATATTTATTAGCCAAACTGTAAAAATTGAAAAACTTCTTAACTCCTTGTTATCAAGTAACTTTAACATATTAGCTAATTAAATCTGAAACAATTTTTGCTGAATTTAAACAAAGGGGTATTCCACCTCCAGGATGAACACTACCTCCACAAAAATACAAGTTATTTATTTTTCTAGAAAAATTGGGATGTCTAATAAAGGCAGATTGCAATGAGTTGCTTGAACTCCCATATAATGAACCAAATTTAGAGAGTGTCTCGGTCTCAATATCAGCTGGAGTTAATATTTTTTCACCAATTATATTGCTTTCAATATCAACATTTAAAGTTGAATTAATTTTTCTAATGATACATTTTTTTAGCTCTTTCTTAATTTTTTCCCAATCTTGTCCGCTATCATGTGGAGAATTTATGAGTATAAACCAATTTTCACATCCTTCTGGAGCATCTCCACTTACAACTTTTGATGTAGAGCATATATAAACAGTCGGATCATTAAAAATTGATTTTTTATTGAATATATAATCAAATTCCTTCTTCTGATCTTTAGTAAATATTATATTATGCACATTAAGATTTGAGAAAGTTTTATTCATATTCCAATAAAAAACAACTGCTGAGCTTGATGGTTGGTAATTTTTGATAAAAAAAGGCTTTCTATATCCTCTTAAAAGTCTATCGTAAGTCAAGTTTATATCCATATTAGAGATTATGATATCCGCTTTATGATTTATTTTATTTATTAATACTCCAACTGCAGACTTATTTTTAATTATGATACTATCAACCTCTGAATTAAAATGAAATTTCACACCAAGATCTATTGCCATATTATATAAAGAGTATGAGATATCAGATATGCCTTTTCTAGGCATGAAAACACCAAGGTTATGCTCTAAATGTTGAATAATTGACATTATTCCAGAAGTCAGATAGGGGCTTGATCCATTGTAAGTTGCAAACCTATTGAATAGTTGGATTAACTTTCCATCCTTAAAATATCTGTTATTTAATGAGTTTAAACTGATAAATATGTTTAACTGTAAAAAATTTAATATTGCTTTTAATGAATCTAATGATAAGTATGTTGAAATTTTATGTAGTGACTTTTCTAAAAATATTTTTTTTATCAGATTAAATTTTTTCTCTGAGTTAAAGATGTATTCTTCAACTTTGTTTTCCTCTTTATTAAACTTCTTATGAACTTCATGAATAAACTTTTGACTATCTGAATAGGCGTTAAAAACATGACCATCATCCCAAAAATATTTACATGCTATGTTAAGTTTATCATACTTAAAATATTTATCAATATTTACTCCAGCATCTTCAAATATATCTTCAATAAGATTAGGCATTGTAAATAATTTTGGTCCAAAATCATGTCTAAAATTGTCAAGGTAGAAATCAGTCAGTTTTCCTCCTACATTTTCATTCTTCTCAAAAACCTCAACATCATATCCTTTAGACTTTAGTCTAATTGATATAGCAAGACCAGCAATTCCTGAGCCAATTATTATTACCTTCTTTTTCAATTGTATTCTTTTATGGATAAAATATTAGATCTAACAAATAGCTCTTCTGAATACCATTTATCTTTTCTAGCTTTATTTATTATTTTTAAATGGTTTTTATCAGAGTAAGCATAATCCTTCATTTTCTGCTCACTTTTCCAAATACTTATAGTTGCCTGTTCTATTACGGGAAGTTCACCTATGCCTTTGTAAAACTCCGCTCCATTGTGACTTTTTATAGATTTAGCAGCTAAAGAAGTATTAATTAAAAAATTAATTAGCTTGTTCAATCTTACTCTTGCTCTTGTAATAACTATAATCTTTCCCCCACTATATAAACTGGAATTTTTAAAAGGATTTATACCATTCCATAATCCAACAAAATTGTAGGGATCAATTTTAATTTCTATTCTTTTAGAGGATTTACTATGAATCTCATTAATGATATTATTCTCATTAATAAACTTTCTTCTATAATGATCATTTTCCCAAGATGATATCATTACATATGTTGAAAAGTCAGGGATTAAACTAAAACCATCATTAGATCCAGTTCCCATAAGTTTTATAAACTTTAAACCACTACAATTAAAAAGGTTTTTATTAAATGTATAAGTACCCATGAGCTTAAACATCCAAAGCTTATTTTTACTAAAATAAAATTGATCTATGTAATAGGACAACTTTTAAGATTTAGGTATTGAAATATACAAAAAAACCCTACACATGTAGGGTTTTTTGTGGTACCACCAGGAATCGAACCAGGGACACAAGGATTTTCAGTCCTTTGCTCTACCAACTGAGCTATGGTACCTTAAAGCAGAGGCAAATATATTAATTTTAAATAAAGCTCTATTCAAATGTTTCTGTAATTTTATAAAAAAATGTAGTATGAACTTGGTGATTGATATAGGTAATTCGAGAGTTAAATTATTTTTATTTAAAAATGATAAAATAACTTTTCGTAACATTTGTAATCATAATGAATTTATTAAAACACTTCAAACTCTTCCATATAAGAAAGAAATAATTAATGTTATCTCATCTACTGTTTCAACAAACTACAATGATATAATTGAAATAAACTTTAAAGATTCTAATTATTTTAAATTATCAAATAAAAATTTGAAACTACCTTTTCGAAATAATTACAAGACATTAAATTCATTAGGTCAAGATAGATTAGCTCTAGTTTCATCTGCAGTATTTAATTATCCTAATTCTAACACTCTAATTATAGATGTTGGTACGTGTATAACATATGATTTCGTAGATTCAAAAAACGTATATTATGGGGGTGCTATATCTCCTGGCATTAACTTAAGGTATTCAAGCTTAAATGAACATACTTCAAATCTTCCATTATTGGAATTTAAAGAAATTGATACACTAATTGGTACAAATACTGAAGATTCAATACATTCAGGTGTATACAATGGTGTTATTGCGGAAATAAATGATCATATTGAAAAGCTTTATTCTAATTATATTGCCCCAAACGTAGTTGTAACTGGTGGATCCTCAAAGTTTTTGTTAAATAGGATAAAAAATGCAATATTTGCGGACCAAGATTTTCTTGCAATTGGTCTAAATTATATTATTAATTATAATGAGAACTTATAGAAGCCATATTTTTACCTTAATAATTATTTTTTTTAATAGTTATGCTTTTTCTCAAAATACTGGTTCACCTTATTCCTTAAATGAATTAGGAGAAATTAACTTTCTTGGAAACGTATCAAATATTTCAATGGGTGGGGTTGACTCATTAATTGATTCACTTGAATTTAATATAAATAACCCTTCGTCGCTAGCAAAACTTCAACTTACAAATTATCATGTTGGAACATTTTATAAATCTTCGTCTATATCAAATAATTTAAATACTGATAAATTTAACTCTGCGAATATTAATTATATTGCTATTGGTATACCAACAAAAAAATTTGGCTTTGGTTTTGGGGTTCTACCTTATTCATCTGTAGGATTTAACTTGCAAACTTCGGATGATTATAATTCTAATAACACTCTAATTTCAAGATTATTTGCTGCTGAAGGCAATATAAATAGGGTATTTTTTTCCTTAGGGATGCCATTATTTAAATTCTTTTCTGTAGGAGGGTCTTTAAATTATAATTTTGGAAAATTTTCTTATGAAAAATATAATCAGTACGAAAATGTTAACTATGGTCTATACTCAAATAGTAGTTCGGAAATTACTGGTTTTAATTATATAATTTCATCAAGCTTAATAATTCCATTAAAAAATGATCTTAAAGCTAGTTTTATATTTAATTATAATCCATCTTCTAAATTAAACTCTTATAATGTTGAATCCCTTTACACTTCGACATCTTCTACCATAAACCTAGAAACACTTGGAGACTTCATTGATGTTGATCTTAGTTCAAGTGGCCTGGAAAATACTGATCTTATTATTTCTGACAGATCGATTTATTCTATTGGTTTGGAAAAGAAGAATAAATGGTTTTTTGGGCTTCAGTATGAAGATAAATTGTCTTCAAGTTTTGATAATAAATTCTTAAGTTTAACAAATATCTCTTATCGTGACTCTAAAGTGTTTTCAGTAGGAGCACATTATATTCCAGATGCCTCATCTTTAACTAGTTATTGGAAAAGAGTTAAATACAGATTTGGGGTTAGAAATGAAGAAAAAAGTATTTTATTAAATAATTTGCCTGTAAATCAATTTAGTTTAAATTTGGGACTTGGTTTACCTCTTTCAGGGTTTTCGAAAGCTAATTTTGGCCTTGAGTTCGGTACTGTTGAAGACGAAAACAAATCTTTAAAAGAAAACTATTTTAGTATAAGATTAGGTTTATCGTTGAATGATATTTGGTTTATTAAAAGAAAGTTTAATTAACTATTTTTTAAGATACAAAAGATTATATATAGTTAAATTTAAATTATGAATCACTTAAAGTTTTTTAAAAGTTTAGTTTTTCTAGTTGTTACTTCCCAATCTTTCGCCCAGCTTAGTTCTAACGAATGCATGGAGCAACTATCAATATTTGCTGAATCTGCAAAGATCAAAAATTATGAAGCAGCCTACGAGCCATGGAAGTCTGTACTTGTTAATTGCCCTAAACTAAATGTTGCCACTTATCAATTTGGAGAAAGAATTTTAAAAGATTTTATTTCAAAATCTTCTAATGAAGAAAGCAAAGAAAGATATGTTAACGAATTAATCAACCTTTATGATGCTTGGGCTGAAAATTTTCCTACCAGAAAAGGTATTAATCAAGTAGGTAAAATATTTAGTAGCAAAGGCCAAGCAATGTTAGATAATGGTATTAAAGATCAAGCTCTTATATATGAAACCTTTGAATATGCATACAATAATGACTCTTCAAGTTTCACAAATCCAAAATCCCTCGCATATTATTTTATAACCGCATATAATTTATATAAATCAGGTTCTAATATTACACTCGAAGATTTATTTGAGAAATACGAAGAGCTTACTGAAAAGTTCCAACTCTTGCAAATAAATATTTCAAGAAACTTAGATAAAATTCTTAACAAAGAAGAATCTGGTATTGCATTATCCTCATCTGAAGCTAGAAATAAAAAAATTTATAATACTAACACAAATGCAGTCGGATCTTATTTGAAATTATTAGACCAAACAATTGCAAAAGAAGCTACTTGTGATATTTTAATACCATTATATACCAAGAATTTTGAAGAAAATAAAAATAATTCACTTTGGATTAGAAGAGCAGCTGGCAGATTAGACGGTAAAGATTGTTCTGATAGCCCTCTTTTCGTAACTTTGGTAGAGCAACTTCATAGCTTAGAGCCATCTGCTGACTCAGCTTACTATCTTGGAATTCTAAATGATAAAAAAGGTAATTCAGAAGAAGCATTAAAATATTATCAAGAATCGGTTGCATTAGAATCAGATAATTATAAAAAGGCTAATATCTTATATAAAATTGCAGTTAAGTCTAGAAATGCTGGCAGAAGAGTATCTGCTAGAGATTATGCTGAGCAAGCACTATCATTTCAGCCATCAATGGGGAAGGCTTACTTATTAATTTCTAATTTATACGCAGACAGTGCCAATGGTTGTGGAGACTCTCAGTTTAACAAAAGAGCAGTTTTTTGGCTAGCTGCTCAAACAGCTAGAAAAGCTGGTAGAGTAGATGCATCTTTGAAGAAATTATCAGATAGAACAGCTGCAGCATTTGAAGGAAGAGCTCCAACCAAAACAGACATATTCACAGAAGGTAACCAAGGAACAACAATTACATTTCCATGTTGGATAAGAAGGAGTGTAAAGGTCCCAACCCTTTGATCAATGAACTATAAATATTTTGTCATTATTTCTTTATTACTTTCATGTAATACAGATGCCGATACTGTTTTAAAATCTAATCCCTATCTTAAAAAAGTCCCTCTAAGTATTGCTCAAAACTTCTCTTTGATTTATTCAGATTCAACAATATTAAAGTCTATAATTACAGGAGAAAAGCATTATGATTTTTCAAATGATGAGCTAAATTATTCAGAACTATATGATAATATAGAGCTGACAATTTATGATGAGAATAAAACTTCAAATATTAAATCAGATTATGCCATAATTTATAATTTACATAAGTTTATAGAGTTTAATGGAAATGTTGAAATTACTACAACTGATAATGAGTTATTAGTAACAGATCAATTGTTTTATGATACTGAAAATAATTGGCTTTTCACTGAACAAAAATTTGAATATACTGATAATACAAATAAAATTATTGGAAATAGGCTCGACTCTAACAGAGATTTTACAGATTTGATAACAGGAGAATTAAGAGGTTCAATAAACATACTAGATTAATGAGAAACTATTTAATATCTGAAATAATTTATTGGGTGATAGCTATAATTTCCATATTTAGCGTTTTTGAAAATTGGAATATTGATAAAAATAGAGCATATATTTTTTTAGGATTCACTATACTTTCTGTATTCATGGCTTTATTTAGAAGATATTTTAGAATTAAGTATTCTAAAAAAAAAGATAGATGATAATTTTATTTAGCCTTCTTTCTTCAGCATTTTTCTCAGGAATGGAAATTGCATATGTTTCATCTAATAGAGTAAATCTTGAAATTGAAAAAAATCAATCAGGGTTAATCCCAAAAACACTTTCTATAATTACACAGAATCCATCAAGGTTCATTGCAACAATGCTTATTGGAAATAATTTTGCTTTAGTTATCTATGGCATATTTATGGGTCAATTTATCTTTGATAATATGCCATATATTAACCTTGCATCGCTAAATGAATTATCAGCATTATTAATCCAAACTACTATATCCACTTTTGTAATTTTGATTGCAGCAGAGTTCATTCCAAAAGTAATTTTTCAGATTTATTCTAATCTTTTTATGAAAATTTTTGCAATTCCAGCTTATGTTTTTTATCAGTTATTCTATCCTATTACTAGTTTAGTAACAATTATTTCTAGTTTTATTTTAAAAAGATTTTTTAAAGTAAATGACATATCATCAGAAAATTCATTTTCAAAATTAGAATTAGAAAATTATATAGAAAGTGAAATAGAAAATTCTAATGAAAATCTTGATACTGAAATAGAAATTTTTCAAAATGCACTTGAATTATCAGAAATCAAAGCAAGGGATATTATGGTTCCTAGAGCAGAAGTAATTGCTATTGATGAATTAACGGACTTAATAAAGGTTAAGGAGATTCTTATTCAAACAGGTCTTTCAAAGATTCCAGTATATAAAGATTCAATTGATAACATTATTGGGTACCTTCATTCATTTGACTTCCTTAAAAAACCTGATAATTTAAAAGATTTTATTTTACCCATTGAGTTTATTCCAGAGCCAATGATAGTAAATGATGTTTTAAAACGCCTGACTAGGCAAAGAAAGAGCATTGCAGTGGTAATTGATGAATATGGTGGTACATCTGGAATAATTACGGTAGAGGATATAATTGAAGAGTTATTTGGTGAAATTGAGGATGAACATGATAATTATGATTATTATGAAAAAAAGATCTCAGAAAATTTATTTGAGTTTTCGGCAAGGTTAGAAATTGAATATTTGAATAAAATGCATAATCTTGATCTTCCAGAGAGTGAGTCATATGATACTTTGGGAGGACTAATTGTTTTTAATAAAGAAGAAATTCCTGATATTGATGATGAAATAATTATTGATAAATACTCAATTAAAATAATTGAAGCATCATCTTCCAAAATAGAAAAAGTACTCTTAAAAAAAATTCAATCAAAATAGTATTTTATAATACTTAATTGTATTTTCGAAAATTATTTGAAACTATGGCTATACTTGGACAGATAAGAAAAAGATCATTTTTTTTAATTCTAGTTATTGGGATGGCTCTTTTTGCATTTGTCATTTCAGGAGTTTTTACATCAAATGGAGGGTTTGGTTCAAATAAACCAATTGGTGAAATTAATGGGGAAGAAATTGACTTCGAAATGTTTAACTCCATGGTTGAACAAGCTCAAGTTGTTTATGGTTTAAACACCATAAAAGCGGTCAATCTTGCTTGGGAGCAAGGTTTACAAAATCAAATTTTAACTCAAGAACTTGAAAAATTAGGTATAGATGCGGGAAAGAATCAATTAGAGCAAATTATTTCTCAAGACCAATCTATTGCTTCAAACCCCATATTTCAAAATGAAATTGGTCTTTTTGATTTTAACCTTTTCTCAAATTATATTACACAACTCAAATCAACTAATCCATCATTATATAATTCATGGAGGCTTCAGGAAGAAAATTTTATAACTTTTGCAAAACAAAAAATTTATTTTGATTTAATTAGGTCAAGTATTATCCAAACAAATATTGAATCAAAAATTCAATATCATTTAGAAAATGATAAGGTCAATCTTCAATATTTAAGGATTCCATATGAAAACATTCCTGACTCTCTTTTTCAAATTAAAGATTCTGAAATTTTATCTTACATGAAGAAAAACAAAGATGAATATGAAATAAGTGAATCAAAAGAAATTGAATATATATATATTCAAGATACAGCCTCAGAGCTTGATATAAATAATATCATATCAAATCTTGAACAACTTAGAGATGGATTTAGTCAATTAAACAGGGTTACAAATAATGTTGATTATGTCGAAGGTTTCAAAGACACAAAAGAAATATCAGAATTCATTGACATATACTCCGATATAAGTTGGGACTCTATCTATGTAACAAGAGAAGATATAAAGAGTGATTACGAAGATATACTTTTTGGGTTAAACATAGGACAGGTTTTTGGACCTTACGAGGATGATAATTTTTACAAGATTTCTAGAATGGTTGGCAAAAAAAGGGAAGGGAATTTAAATAAAGTTTTACTAGCGGATGTTGTTAAAGAGATTTTACCTTCAAACGAGTCATCAAATAATAATTACAGGAAAGCATCACAAGCTGAATTTGATGCTAATAATGATCTTCCCCTTAATCAAAGTTATGATGAACTTTCAGTTAATAATTTTGAATCATTTGAGGAGTTTGATGAAGGTATTCCAGGTATTAATAATTCTAGACAAATTATTAAATGGTTATATGAGAAAGGATCAAAGGTAGGTGATGTTAAAAGATTCGATTTAGCTGATGGATATCTTGTTGCAAAGATTATTCAGTTTAATAAAAAAAGATTAACTGATATTGATAATGTTAGAGATAAAATTTCTGAAATTATTTTAAATGATAAAAAATTTAGTTATCTAAAAAATAAATATAAATCTACCATTGATATTGAATCAATAGCAATTGAAAATAATATAGAGATAGAAAATGCATCTGCTGTTACTCAAAGTGACCCTATTTTAGTTGGAGCTGGTACTGAGCCATATATTATAGGTGCTTCGTTTTCTCTAATGGAAGATGAAATTTCCGAATTGCTAAAGGGAAATAATGGTATATATATAGTTAGATTAAAGTCAAAACAAACTGCTGAAGAGTTTAATTTAAGTCAAGATATAACCAATTCATCAATCGAAAGTGAACTAGAAAGAATGTCTTTATTAATCCCAGAGGTTCTTGAATCCAACTCAGAAATTGTTGATAATAGAAGTCTCTATTATTAATTTAATATTACTTCATCAAACTCAAAAATAAAGTTAAATCCTTTATTCTTAAAATATTTTTTAGTTTCAGATTCATTGGATGATGCAAGGATAAAGTCTCCACCCCAGGCACCTAAACTTTTAATTTCACCATTAAAATCATTAAACAGTTTATCCTTAATTTTCTCTTTTGAGATTAATTTTGATATTATATTTTCGTGCTCTCTTATAAGTTTATTGAATTCTGATTGATCTTTGCATATAATAATCCTTTTTGTAATTTCAGAAATCTCAGAAACACCAATTTTTGAATTTACCTTCTCTTTGAAATCCATTATTTCATCCAAGGAATTTTGTTTTTTATTTAGATAGACAAAATATAGTTTATCCTTAAAAGATGGGTTAAAATGAATTTTTTTAATCTCTTTCTTATCATCATATAATCTATATAGTAGCGAGCTATTTGACTCAGCACATGCAATATCATAACCACTTCCATTGAAGAATTTATTATTGAGCTCATATGGGTCAACTCCCGAAAGTTTTGAGATATTATTGATCAATGTTGATGAAGAGCCTAAACCCCAATTCTTATCAAATGTTAATTGAGTATTTATTATTGAGCCATTTGATTTTAAAAAATTAGTTTCTTTTTCTCTGATATAACTTATTAGCTCTTTTATAATTCTTGAAATTTCTTTTGATGAAGAATCTAAGATATCTAGATTATCTTTATCTATTTCACACTTAAACCAAATCTCTTTATCATTATTATAGCTTGTCCAGTTGATAATATTAGAGTCATTGTCATTTATTTCTAAATGCTGCCCATAGACTGTCGGTAATGCTAGAGATAATGCTCCATTAAGAACAAAATATTCTCCTGTTATTAAAAGCTTACCATTACTATAAAATTTCATATTTACTTACTGGATTTAATAAACTCAGAAACTGAGCTATTATTGATCTCTTTGTCTAAAAAATATTTATTAGCTCTTTTAATCTGATCTTTGTTAGCTTTATTTTTAATCAGTAGGTTGATAAGATGCATTTTCATATGCCCTTGCTGAATGCCGGATGTAATTAATGATTTAACTGCAGCAAAATTTTGAGCAAGTCCAACACAAGCAATAATACTCATAAGATCTCTAGACGAAGGATTACCTAGTAATCTTAATGATAGCTTAACAAGTGGGTGCAAATCAGTAATTCCTCCAACTGTTCCTACTGATAGAGGAATTTTAATACTTAATCTAAATTTATTATCCAAAATTGTACATTCAGATAAACTCTCATATTTAGAATTTAATGATGCATAAGAGTGAATACCAGCTTCTACTGCCCTAAAATCATTTCCCGTGGCAATTAAAATTGCATCTATTCCATTCATAATCCCTTTATTATGAGTAACTGCTCTGCTGATATCAATTTTAGCAATATCAAAAGCATATTTCATTTTTTTTGCAAACTCATCTGATTCAATACCATTAATATCAACTAGATCTTTAATATCGCATTCTGCATAGGCTTCAACAATACAATCTGGTGTATAATTTGATAATATTGACATTATTATATTTATACTATTACCACTTTTAACGAAATAATCATATTGTTTAGACAATTTGTCTATTTTTTTTGACATTGCTTCTAGACATGAATTAATAAAATTAGCTCCCATTGAATCTGAAGTATCAAAATCAATTGATAATTGGAAATAATTTTTTAGATCACTTGTTTTATCAACAATATTTATTGCAGATATACCACCACCTCTTTTTTTCATATTCTTTGTTATATTGTCAGTGGATTTAAGTATTTCTACTTTATTTTTATTTATAAATTCTTTAAGAGCTTCTTTATCTCCATCAAAAGAAAGGTATATGTGTCCTCTTTTAGTGAAACTTTTAACTTTAGACTTAAATCCTCCTTTATCAAACCAGAATTTAGATGCATTTGACAATGCAGCAACAACTGAACTTTCTTCTGTTACAAGTGGTATAGTATAATTTTTATTATTTATTAAAAAGTTTGGTGATAAAGAATATGGAAGATAAAAGTTTGAAATACTGTTTTCAGAAAATGAATCATGTATAGCTTGGATGTCTTTATTAGAATTTAAATAATTATCAAGTATTGATTTAACTTGATTTGAATTATCAAACATTTTTTCACTTAACCAATCAATTTTTTCCTCTCTTGAAAGTTTTGAAAAACCAATTATTTTTTTTGGCATAATTTTCTTTTCTTTATGTAAATATAAGTGAAAACAAACTCAATATAATTTAAGGCATTGAACAATGAATAATATTAATCTATTTAATGGAGACGAAATAAATCAAAAAACAATTCTTGGCCATCCATCAGGACTTTTTACACTTTTTTTTACTGAAATGTGGGAAAGGTTTTCATATTATGGAATGCGCGCAATACTTGTTTTATTTCTAATCTCCTCTATTGATAATGAGGGATGGGGATGGGAAAGATCAGATGCTTTAGTATTATATGGTTGGTACACTGGGCTTGTATATATTACTCCAATTTTTGGTGGACTAATTGCAGATAGATTAATAGGATACAGGAAAGCTGTTGTCTATGGGGCTCTTCTTATGACACTTGGTCATGCAGCTATGGCCCTTGAGGTTTTTTATGATTTCTATTTATATGTTGGTTTAAGTCTTTTAATATTAGGAAATGGGCTTTTTAAGCCAAATATAAGCTCGATAGTAGGCCAAATGTATAAAGATGATGGAAAAATCAAAGATGCTGCATACACAATATTTTATATGGGCATTAATTCTGGTGCCTTTTTAGGAATTCTTCTATGTGGTTATATTGGTGAAACTGTTAATTGGCATTATGGTTTTGGTCTAGCAGGAATATTTATGTTATTCGGAATGCTTCAATTTCATTATGGACAAAATATTTTTGGATCAATTGGTTTAAAACCAATTGAAAAAAAAGATGAGAAAAATTTAGATGTTAAGGAAAATCAAACTCCAAGGAAAACTATAGTTGATAGATTAATTGTTATTGGAATTTTTTCTTTTGTAACTATATTTTTTTGGTGGGGATTTGAACAGGCAGGGGGAAGTATGACAATTTTTGCAAATGATTATACCAATAGAGATCTAATGGGAACAGGAGCACTAGCTTTTAAGATTATAAACTCACTTTTAGTTATAGTTCCAATGATTATTTTGACAATAATTCTATATTATTTATTTAATAACACATTTCAGAAATATGCGATTTCTAATATATTTCTATCGCTAAGTTTTGTTATAATTTGGGGTATCATCATATGGATGTTAAATAGAGAATTTGTAAAGGATGCAACTGAAGTGCCTGCATCATGGTTTGCTATTTTGAACTCTTTCTTTATAATTGTATTTGCACCAGTTCTTTCTAAAATTTGGCAATCAAAATTTAATCCATCAGGACCTGTAAAATTTGGAATTGGATTAATGCTTTTATCAATAGGATTTGCAATTCTTTCATATGGTTCTCTAAGTATTCCTTTGGGAGCTTCTTCAGCCTCTCAAAGTATGATTTTTCTTATTCTCGCCTATCTATTTCATACATTAGGAGAGCTATGTGTATCTCCTGTTGGACTTTCTTATGTTAGTAAATTAGCTCCACAGAAACTTGTTGGTTTAATGTTTGGAGTTTGGTTTGTAGCAAACTTTGTTGCAAATTTAAGTGCAGGTTTTACAGGAAGTTATATAGATCCAATAGTAGAAGATTATGGAATGTCGGTTTTCTTCTTAATTTTTACAATTTTGCCTGCATTTGTTGGATTGTTAATGATAGCTGCAAATAAAAAGATTGTAAGTATGATGCATGGAATCAACTAAATATTATTGATGAAGCAATTTTCTTAGATGTATCTTTAAGAGATAATAAATCATAAATTTTAGAATATTCCTGTATAATTTTTGATCTTGTTTCTTGCTCACAAAGCTTATTAAATTCAAATGCAAGATTTTTCTTATTAAGGTCACCTTGAATAAGTTCTTTAACAATATTCTTCTTTAGTATAATATTTACTAGAGATATATGCCTAAGCTTAACAAATAATTTACCAATAAAGTAACTAAGATCACTAGTCTTATAACAAACTAGTTGAGGTACCTTAAAAAGAGAACATTCTAATGAAGCTGTACCACTTGTTACAATTGCAGCAAAAGAATTAGATAATAAGTCATAGGTCTTATTATATATGATATATAAATTAGAAAATGCTGCTAGATTATATAACTTAGGATCAACATTATTGACTCCCGCAATTACAAAATTGTAATTAGGATAATCACTAATTATAGATAAAAAAATTGGCAGCATAGTTTTAATTTCTTGAGTTCTACTACCTGGTAAAAATGCAATAACTGGTTTATTATTAGGAATATTATTATCAATAAAAAAGCTATTATTTATATTGTGTGAACTAATAGCCTCTATTAACGGATGCCCAAAATAAAATGTATCCATATTATGCTTTTCATTATAGTATTTCTTTTCAAATGGAAAAATAACATATAGCTTATCCACACTTCTTTTTATCTTTTTTATACGACCTTCCTTCCATGCCCATATTTGAGGGCTTATATAAAAGTAGTTATTGAACCCTTTTTTTTTAGCCCAATCACAAATTCTTAGATTAAAGCCAGGATAATCGATATAAATTATTTTGTCAGGATTAAATGCAAGTATATCCTTTTTGCAGAAACTAATATTACTAAAGATTTTATCAAGATTCTTAATTACTTCATAAAATCCCATAAATGCAAGTTCACTAATATGCTTTACATTAGTTCCTCCACTTAAAATCATTTTATCTCCACCCCAAAATTTAATTTCAGCATTTTTGTCTAGTGATTTTATCTCAGTGATTAAACGAGAACCATATAAATCTCCTGACGCTTCTCCAGCAATTATATAATATTTCATTTAAAATCCCACTCGTTTAGACCCTGAATAGCATGGTGAGCAGTTAAATCAAATTCAACTGGTACAATTGAAATATAATTATTCTTTAGAGCCCATTCATCTGTATCTTCTCCTTGATCTTTATTAACAAACTTTCCAGTTAACCAGTAATATTCTTGACCAAGAGGATTTTTTCTCTTATCAAATTCTTCAACCCAATATGCCTTTGCTTGTCGACAAATTTTAACACCCATAATATCAGATTTCTTTACTGCAGGGATATTGACATTTAAAACAACTCCTTTTGGAATTCCATTATTTAAAGCATTTAAGGTAATCTTTCTAATAAAATCTTTAGATTGACTAAAGTCTGCATTCCAACTGTAATCTAAAAGAGAAAAACCTATAGCAGGAACTCCTTCAATTCCAGCTTCAATAGCAGCACTCATTGTTCCCGAGTAAATTACATTAATTGAAGAGTTTGAGCCGTGATTAATTCCAGATACACATAAATCAGGTTTTCTAGGCATTAATTCGTTAATGGCCAATTTTACGCAATCAGCAGGTGTTCCAGAACAACTATACTCAATAGTTTCAGAATTTTTTGGGGTAATTTTAGAAGAATGTAATGTTGAATTTATTGTTATGGCATGTCCCATTCCAGATTGTGGACTATCCGGAGCTACAACAATAACGTCTCCTATATCTTTAATTACAGATATTAAAGTTCTTATTCCAGGGGCATTTATTCCATCATCATTTGTAACTAAAATAAGTGGCCTTTTCATTTATAATTATTTCATGTAAATATATGAAAACGTTTTACTCTTTTAACTTTAACATAAACTTTGCGGTTATAAGGGTTACCTTAAATTTTTTTAAATTAATTTAGCATTATGATTTTAAGGATATTCGGGTTAGTTGTATCAGGTATAATTTCACTTGTAATTTATTTTGAAGTCTCAAACTTTAGATTTTCAAGTGAAGAACCAAATAAAGATAGATTATTAGTTGATCTCGTTTCTTATGTTCTAGATAAGTTGCATTATGATCCAAAAATAATCAATGATGATTTTTCTATAAAAGTATATGATGAATTTATTGAAGCTATAGATTCTCAGAAAAGGTTTTTTCTTGAGTCTGATATTGAGATGTTGTCAAATTATAGACTTCTTATTGACGATCAGATTAACTCTTCAGATATAACATTTTTTAACACTGCCTACGAAGCATTAATAAATAGAATTACTGAGGTTGAAGGATTTTATGAGGAAATCCTTGATGAACCTTTTGACTTCAATATTGATGAAGAGATTAGTCTTGACTATGAAAATATAAATTATGCAATAAATATTAATGATTTAAAAAATCTTTGGAGGAAAAGACTAAAGTTATCTGCTCTTGATGCATATGCTTCAAAAAAAGAAATAAATGATGACAAAAGTGATTCAGAAATAAGCCAAACCAAAACAGACGAAGAAATTGAAAATGAGTCTAGGTCTTCAATTAAAGATAACCTTAAAGATTTTTTCCAATTTACTAGTGAACTGGAAAGATCTGATTGGTTCTCGATTTATCTAAACTCTATTGTTACTCAATATGATCCTCATACTACTTATTTAGCTCCTGAGGCCAAGGAGGTTTTTGATCAAAATATTTCTGGAAAGTTTCAAGGAATTGGTGCAAGATTATCAAAAACTAAACAACAGGTTGAAATCGTAGAGATAATTATTGGTGGTCCAGTCTGGAGGGATAATCTATTAAACGTTGGTGATATAATAATCTCTGTAGCTCAGTCAGAGGATGAAGAACCAACAGAAATATCATTGATGAAATTAAGTGATGCAACTGATCTTATAAAAGGTGAAAAAGGAACAAAAGTTTATTTAACTGTTAAAAGAGTTGACGGTGGAGTAGAACAGGTAGTTGTTACCAGAGACGTTGTTGAACTTGAAGAAACTTATGCAAAATCCTCAATAATAAATGATGATCTATCAAAATACGGACTAATAAATCTGCCTAGATTTTATGTTGATTTTGATGACTATGGTGAGAGAAATGCTGCAACTGATTTAAAAAAAGAAATCTTAAATCTTAAATCCAAAGGTATTAATGGATTGATCTTAGATCTTAGAAATAATGGAGGTGGATCTCTTAAAACTGTAGTTGACATTACAGGATTTTTTATTGAAAAAGGTCCTGTTGTACAAGTTAAAAGCATTGGTGGTAGAAGAGAGGTTTTAAGAGATAATGATCCTTCCATATTGTGGGACGGTCCACTTGTGGTATTAGTTAATGAATTTTCTGCTTCTGCATCTGAAATTCTTGCTGCAGCTCTTCAAGACTACAACAGAGCTATTATTTTAGGGAGTAAACAAACCTATGGAAAAGGAACTGTTCAGAATATTGTTGATTTAAATAACGTTATTTCAGGAAATACCTATGGTGATTTAGGATCTCTTAAAATTACAACAGATAAATTTTATAGGGTCAATGGTGGATCTACTCAGCTAGAAGGAGTAAAGAGTGATATAATATTTCCTAATAGATATTCTTACATAGATATAGGAGAAAAAGATTTAGAAAACCCGTTAAGTTGGGATAAAATAGATCCAGCTAGGTATAATAACTCAGGTAAGATATTTAATTATTCAAAGGTTATTTCTGATAGTAAAGAGAGAATAAATAATAATGAATATTTTGCTTTAATTGATGAACACGCATCTTGGATTAAATCTCAACAAGATAATAAGATAGTTTCTTTAGATTATCTTACTTATAAAGGTGACTTAGAAGGTTCAAAATCTCAGAACGATAAATTAAAACGTATCGAAGAATTTGAATCACCTTATATATTTCAATGGAATAATACTAATGACAAAGAAGATAATTCATATAATGATGATATAAAAGAAAAAAGAGATAGATGGATTGAGTCTCTGAAAAAAGATATTTATGTCAATGAAGCTATGAATCTTCTCAGGGATCTATCTTCTTTAAAATCAAATGAAATTCTATCTCAAATAAATATTGATTAGCTTTCTTTTAATCTACTCGAGTCAAAATTTAAATAAACAAAAAACATTAGGCTAAATATTAGTAAGCTTGATCCACCATAACTTATAAATGGAAGCGGGATACCAATGGATGGAATTAATCCAATTGACATGCCAACATTTAGAAAAAAGTGAAAAAAAACTAGGCTTGCAAAACTATAAGAGTAAATACGTCTAAAATGGTTTGGTTGCTTGTCTGCCCTAGTAATAATTCGAATTATTAGAAATGAAAAAATTAAAATAGTAGTAAGGGTGCCAATAAAACCCCATTCTTCTCCAATTGTACTGAAAATAAAATCAGTATGTTGTCTTGGAACAAAATTTCCTTTAGTTTGAGTTCCTTCTAAAAAACCTGTACCAAAAAATCCACCGTTACTTAATGCAATTTTAGATTGATTGATATTATATCCAATTCCACTAGTATCTATTTCTTTTCCGAGAACTAAATTTATTCTATCTCTATGCCTCTGCTCCAAGACATTCTCAAATAAATAATTAGTTGAGAAGGAAATAGAAATTAATATGAAAAGTGAAAATATATATTTAAGTAATGAAACTTTAATTTTTTTATTTCTTAAATAAATTAGATATGTAAAAAAAATTATAGTAAGTATGGCTAAGCTTACAAGAAAATTGAATTTTAATGTCAGTAATAAAGTTGAAATAATAAATAATCCAAAATAAAAATAATTAAGATTTAATCCCTCTCGAATAACTGGAAAGATAAAAGCTAAAAAAATTAATGCTGAGCCTGGATCAGGTTGAATTGTAGTTAAAATTAGAGGTACTAGTATAATTATCAATACAAATAATATATCTCTGTTTCTCTTTAAATCTGTCTGAATAATACTTAAAAATTTTGATAAAAATAAAGCTGTTCCGAATTTTGCAAGTTCACTTGGTTGAAAACTTATTGGACCAAGCGCATACCATGATCTTGCTCCCCCTCTTTCAACACCAAAAACAAATAGACCCAGCAAAAATATTATTGATAAAAAATAAACTATGGATGCAGAATTATCAAAAAACTTATTTTTTGTAAAAAGTATAAATATGAATGCAACAAGAGATAGAAAAAAAAATATTACTTGCTTTCCAACTATAGAGCTTAAATCTAATAAATTTGAAGAAGATCCACTAAAACTTGAGGAATAGATATTAATTATACCAAATGATACCAGACCAATATATAGACCAATTGAAACTAAATCATACTTTAATATACCTAGTCTATTCATTTATTGTAAAATTTTGAAATTTATATGGCTTTTCATATTCAGCTAATAGGCTACCATTTATCATTCTAGTCTCTAGCCATTTTCTTTCAACATTTCCAGTTAAATATTTTTCTATAATAAGGCTGGCTATAGGAGCAGCCCATCTACTTCCCCAATATCCATTTTCAACAAAAACTGAAACAACAATTTTTGGATCCTCTGCAGGTGCAAAAGCTATAAAAGTTGAATGATCAGTTAGTTGTTTTTTTTCTCCTTCAATTAATATAAAGTTTTCTACAGTTCCAGTTTTTCCAGCTACATTAATATTTTTAATTTTAGCAATTCTTGCCGTACCTCTCTCCACAACATCAACCATTCCATTAATTACTACCTCAAAGTTTTCTTTATCAATAGATGTGAGATTTTTTTCGAAACTAATATTTGCCTGATTATTAATTTTTTTTACAAAGTGAGGTTTATAAAAAAATCCACGATTTGCAATAGCAGATGCAAAATTGGCCATTTGAATAGGAGTTGTCAAAATTTCACCTTGACCAATAGAATTTGATATTGTTGTTGAGGCACTCCATCGATTATTCCCATAAAATCTATTATAATAGTTAGACTCTGGAATAAAACCTTTTTTACCGATAGATAAATCATATCCAAGATAATCTCCAAGGCCAAAACTCTTTATATGCTTACTCCAATTATCTAAACCTAGGCTAGGTGAATCATACTTGTCAATTATCATTTTATAAGTTTTGGCAAAATATGTATTACACGAGTTATAAATACCTTTTCTTAGATCACTGATTGTACCAAATTTGTTATGACAAGCCATAAAAGCTTTACTAGCGTAATAATGACCTGCGTTGCATGTAAAAGTAGTACTTTCATCAATTACCCCCTCTTGTAATCCAATTAACGCATTAAGTATTTTCATTGGAGATCCAGGCGAGTATTGAGCTTGCAAGGCTCTATCGAATAAGGGCTTGTTTATTGTATCGTTTAGTAAGCTTTGAAAATTAACACTTCTATTTTGACCTATAAATTGATTAGATTGGTATGTTGGAGCACTAACTAATGTAAGTACCTCTCCAGAAGATGGCTCAATTGCAACAATTCCTCCTTTCTTATTTTTTAATAAACTTTCAGCATATTCTTGAAGTTTAATATCAATAGTTAAAGTAATATTGTCGGCCTTTTTTGGCGGTATATCCTTTTTTGAATCATTATATGGGCCTATAATTCTATTAAATCTATCTTTCTGAAAATATCTCTTACCTTTTACTCCTCTTAATCTATCTTCATAATAGCTTTCAATACCTTGCTTACCAATCATCTCTCCCTTCTCATAATTTGGATTAGAGATTATATCATTTTGATCAACCTCACCTGTATAACCTATTACATTACTAGCAAAAGGTCTTATGTAATCTCTTACAGAATTTTTTCTAAGATAAAATCCATCAAATAGCCATATTTTCTCTTGTAAATAAGCATTTTTTTCTTTTGAAATTTGAGATTGTATAACAGAAGGTAGTTTTGTGGAATATTTTCTTGCAGATGATATTCTTTTAGATAATTCATTTTGTTCAATCCCAATTAAATTTGATAGTTGAACCGTATCAAATTCAACTGTATTTTCAGGTATAACAATCAACTCATACATTGGTTGATTCGCTACTAATAATTCACCGTTTCTATCAAAAATTAAACCCCTTTCTGGGTATACTGAAATTTCTTGTATTGCAAAATCGCTATCAAACGAATCTCCAGAAAGCTGGATAGAAGCAAGCTGAATAACAAAACTTATAGAGCTAATTACAGTAATCCAAATTAAGAGATTCTTTCTTATCATTTTTATTTATCGAAAATTAACATGGATATAATCCAAATAATTATAAAGTTAATAATTGAATTAATAAGAGTATATAAAAATATAGTTAATGCAAATTCGAACTTAAAAAAGATTAAAGAAAAATAAATTAATGAATGTAGAAATATAATAAGAAAGAAATATCTTACTCTGTTTGTTTGTTGTGTACCCCTTATCATTGCTAATGGTAATGTAGAGTTTACTCCAAATGAATATTTTTCTATTCTTTCTTTCAAATAACATACTGTAATTGAAGCCAGGGTATGAACACCATAGGTCTGCAATGATAAATCAATTATTAGTCCAACTAAAAATCCAAATACTATTAAATACGTTTTATCATATGTTGTTTTATAAAGTATAAATAAAGAAACATATATAAAGGTATCTACAGTTCCAAAAAGATTAATATGATTGAAAATCAATAGTTGAGATAATACAATTATTGATGAAAGAATTATTTCTTTGACTAATTCTCTATTCATTTAATAGGGATTTAATTTCATCATTATCAGTTCTTTGTAATATGTAAAGATTAGAAAGTGAAGAAAAGTCACTGAAAATAGATACATCGATAGAATAGTATCCCTCAAGTGACGTATTGTTGTAATCTTCTATTCTTCCAATCGGTATTCCTTTAGGAAAATAAAATGACATACCCCCGGTCACGATTGTATCTCCAATTTTAATTGAACTACTTAGAGGAATATCATTGAGTTGAACAATTCTAGGATCTAAACCATTCCAACTTATTGATCCTATAGTAGAAGAGTTCTTCAAAATAGCATTTATTTTTAAATCTGTATTTAGTAATGAAACAATTGAAGAGTAATTATCTGTTATATTTTTTATAATTCCAACAACCCCTTTTGAAGATATAACTCCCATTTCTTTGGTTATTCCATTAATTTCTCCTTTATTGATTACTATAATATTTTTACTCTTGTTAATTGAGTTTAATATCACTTTTGCACTTATGGTTTTATCAGTTTTACTCTCAGAAATATCTATGGTATCAGACTTATAAATAATTTGAGATTCATATTTTTTTAATTCTAGGTTTTCTTGAACTAACTTATTATTCTCTTGTCTAAGATTAAAATAAGAATTTATGTATGAGTAAATACTAGAAGTTGAACCTGAAATAAACGTTCCAATTTTTCCTAAGCCAGAGTAGTGAACTGAACTATTATTGTATAAATAATTGAAAGTAACAAATGATAGGAAAAGATATATAATTAAGTTCCTATTTTTAATTATGGAATTAATTATTGACTGCATTAAAAAATTACTTAATTAGAACAGACTTAAACTTTTCTATATTCTTCAGGGCAATTCCTGTTCCTCTAACTACTGCTTGAAGTGGATCTTCAGCAATATAAACAGGTAGATCGGTTTTCTTTGACAACCTTTCATCTAAGCCTCTAAGTAGTGCTCCTCCTCCAGCTAAGTATATTCCTGTATTATAAATATCTGCTGCAAGTTCTGGTGGTGTTTGAGATAGAGTCTCCATGATTGAGTCCTCAATTCTAATTATAGATTTGTCAATTGCCTTTGCAACTTCTATGTATGATATTACCTTTTCTTTAGGTTTACCGGATAAAAGATCTCTTCCTTGGACATGCATATCTTCAGGGGGATCATCTAAACTTTCAGTTACAGATCCTACTTCAATTTTAATTTTTTCTGCTGTCCTATCACCTACATATAAATTATGTTTGGTCCTCATGTAGTATACTATATCGTTGGTAAGCACATCACCAGCTACTTTCAAAGACTTTTCACAAACAATACCTGATAGTGCTATAACAGCAATTTCAGTTGTTCCACCTCCAATGTCTACGACCATATTGCCTTTTGGTTTTACTATGTCAATTCCAATACCAATAGCTGCTGCCATTGGCTCATGAATCAGGTATACTTCTTTACCGTTAACTCTTTCCGCGGATTCTTTTACAGCTCTCATCTCAACTTCCGTAATCCCTGAAGGAATACAAATTACCATTGTCAAAGAAGGTGAAAACCATCTTTTTTTTAGAGTAGGGATACTTCTAATTAACTCACTAATCATTTTTTCTGATGCCTCAAAATCAGCGATAACACCATCTTTAAGAGGCCTAATTGTTTTGATGTTTTCGTGAGTTTTTCCTTGCATAAATTTTGCTTCTTCACCAATTGCTATTATTTTTTTTGTAGACCTATCCATTGCAACAATAGAAGGACTATTAATGACAACTTTATCATTATGAATAATTAAAGTGTTTGCTGTTCCAAGATCAATAGCTATTTCTTCTGTGAAAAATCCCATAATAGTTTGCAAAGTTAGTTAAATAATGCTAATTAATGTCTAAAATGTCTTATTCCTGAAAAAACCATAGACATCCCATTTTTATTACAAAAATCAATGGAATCCTGGTCTTTGATTGAACCTCCTGGTTGAACAATCGAGTTTATATTATTTGCATGCGATATTTCAACACAATCTGAAAATGGAAAAAATGCGTCACTTGCTAAACAAGATTCATTTAGATCAAAACCAAATTTTTTAGATTTTTCAATTGCTTGATTTAATGCGTCTATTCTTGATACTTGTCCCATTCCGGATCCAATTAATTGTTTATTTTTTACAATTGCTATACAATTGGACTTTGTATGCTTTACAATAATTGATGCTAATACAAGATCATCAGATTTTGTAGAATTTGGTGATATTTTTGTAACAACTTTAAAATCATCAAATTTTTCAATTTTATCATCTATATCTTGCTCAAGTATACCATTAAGACAAGATCGGGTTTGAAGTTTATTTATTGGATAAGATTTTAATTTTATGATTATTCTGTTCTTTTTAGATTTTAATAAATCCAATGCACTCTCACTAAAATTAGGTGCAATTAAAACTTCAAAGAATAGTTTATTAATCTCCTCAGCAACTTTTATATCAATAGCTTGGTTAGAAGTTAAAATTCCACCAAAAGCAGATACATTATCACATGAAAGTGCATCTAAATAAGCGTCTAATAAATTATCCCTTATAGCAACACCACATGGATTATTATGCTTATGTATCAAAAAAACTGATTTTTTTGTTTCCAAGTCTTTAAGAAGTCCTATTGCTGAATCTATATCTAAAAGATTATTGTATGAAATATCTTTACCATGTATTTGTTCAAATATTTTGTTGATTTGCCCTATAAATCTTCCACTTTGATGAGGATTTTCTCCATACCTTAGCTCTTTTACAATATCCTTATCAGAAATTGTATCAATATTCTTATTATTTAAATAAGATGAAATCTTGTAGTCATAATCTGAGCTTTTTTGGAATGCTTCAAATGCAAGTCTCTTTCTGTATTCTATATCTGTTTTACAATCATTCTTTAAAATACTGATCAGTTCATCGTATTGATCTTTAGATGAGATACATGCAACATTTTCATAATTTTTTGCTGCAGCTCTAATAAGAGAAACTCCCCCTATATCAATCTTTTCAATTATATCCTCATGATTATTTGAGTTCTTAACAGTCTCTTCAAAAGGATATAGATCAACTATAACAAGATCTATATCAGGAATTTCATATTTTTTTGATTCATCAATGTCAGACTTTGAGTTTGTTTTTAATATACCGCCGAATATTTTAGGATGCAAGGTTTTTACTCTTCCATTTAAAATAGAGGGGTATGTTGTTAAGTCCTCTACTTTTTCTAGTTTAATACCCAGACTATCTATATATTGAAAAGTCCCTCCAGTAGAATAAATTTTAACATTATTATCTGAGAGAATTTGACATAAATGCTCAATTTTTTTTTTATTAAAAACAGAAATAAGTGCTGAAGAAATTTTTTTCATAAAGAAAACAAAAGTACAAAAAAAACCTGCTGAAAAGCAGGTTTTTATCTTTGTGGTTAATCTATTACATCATGCCCGGCATTCCTCCTCCACCCATTGGTGGCATTGGAGCAGGATTATCTTCTTTAATGTCCACTAATGCACACTCTGTAGTTAAAATCATTCCAGCTACAGATGCTGCATTTTCAAGAGCAACCCTTGTTACTTTTTTAGGATCGATGATACCTTCTTTTAACATATCAACATATTTTCCCTCTTTTGCATTATATCCAAAGTTTTTATCTCCGTCAAGAACCTTTGATACAACTACTGATCCTTCTCCTCCAGAATTTTCAACAATAGTTCTTAGAGGAGTTTCAATTGCTTTGTTTACAATCTGAATACCTGTTAATTCATCAGCATTTGATGATTTCAACTTTTCTAATTCATTCTTTGAATTTAGAAGAGCAACACCACCACCTGCTACAATGCCCTCTTCGATTGCAGCTCTAGTAGCATGAAGTGCATCATCAACTCTATCCTTTTTTTCTTTCATCTCAACTTCTGACGGAGCACCAACATAAAGAACTGCAACACCACCAGCAAGTTTTGCTAGTCTTTCTTGAAGCTTTTCTTTATCATAATCTGAAGTTGTAGTTTCAATCTGAGCTTTAATTTGGCTTACACGAGATTTAATATCTTTTTTATTTCCGGAACCATTAACTATAGTAGTGTTATCCTTATCAATTGTTACCTTTTCTGCAGTTCCAAGCATATCTATGGTTGTATTTTCAAGAGTAAAACCTCTTTCCTCAGATATAACAGTACCACCAGTTAAAATAGCAATGTCTTCTAGCATTGCCTTCCTTCTATCTCCAAATCCAGGTGCTTTAACAGCTGCAATTTTTAAAGATCCCCTTAATTTATTTACTACCAAAGTAGCTAATGCTTCTCCATCAATATCCTCTGCGATTATCAAAAGAGGTTTACCTGATTGGGCTACTGGCTCTAAAATTGGAAGTAAGTCTTTCATAACAGATATTTTTTTATCTGTTATAAGAATTTGGGGAGTATCCAAATCTGCTTCCATTTTTTCCGAATCAGTCACAAAATAAGGGGAAATATACCCTCTATCAAATTGCATACCTTCAACCACATCAACATAAGTTTCAGTACCCTTTGCTTCTTCAACAGTTATTACTCCCTCTTTGCCAACTTTTTCAAATGCTTCAGTAATTAATTTTCCAATTGTTTCATCATTATTAGCAGAAATACTTGCAACCTGAAGTATTTTTTCAGATGCACTTCCAATTTCTACTGATTGTTTCTCTAGAGCATTTACAACAGAAATAACAGCTTTGTCTATACCTCTTTTTAAATCCATTGGATTTGCTCCAGCTGCAACGTTTTTAAGTCCTTCTGTAACAATAGACTGAGCAAGGATAGTAGCAGTAGTAGTTCCATCTCCAGCTAGATCATTAGTTTTAGAAGCAACTTCTTTAACCATCTGAGCACCCATATTTTCTAAATTATCCTTTAGTTCAATTTCTTTTGCAACAGTAACTCCATCTTTAGTTACTTGAGGTGCACCAAAAGATTTACCTATAATTACATTTCTTCCTTTAGGACCTAATGTAACTTTAACAGCATTTGCAAGAGCATCTACTCCTCGCTTAATGCCATCTCGTGCCTCGATATCAAATTCAATTTTTTTTGCCATTTTGTTTTAAATTAAGTTATACAATTGCAAGAATATCACTTTCTTTCATTATCAAATAATCAACACCTTCATGTTGAAGTTCTGTTCCAGCATACTTTCCATAGAGAACAATATCTCCAGCTTTTAAAGTTATTGGATTTTCTTTTGTTCCAGGCCCAGCTGCAACAATTTTACCTCTTTGAGGTTTCTCTTTTGCAGTATCTGGAATAATAATCCCAGATGAAGTAGTTGTTTCAGCTTCAGAGGGTTGAACTAAAACTCTATCTGCAAGTGGTTTAATATTAATTTTACTCATTTTATTTAATTTTAATATTTTAGAATTTTCATAAACTATGCCAAACGATTTAACATCTGTGAAAAAGTATTTTTCATGACATAGTGACACTAATCATCTATAGTTTCAGTGGGAATCTCAGGTATACTTTGTTCTGGAATTTCTGGAATGGTTTGCTCAGGAATCGAATCATCAATTAGAATTGAATCAGAATTATCTGAATCATTCATTAATGTTACGTTTGAAATAAGAATCAAAACAAGAATAATTATCGCAAGAGCCCATGTGCTTTTATCAAGAAAATCTGTAGTGCTTTTTACACCACCAATTTGTTGTTGCCCTCCACCAAAAGTCGAAGATAGACCTCCTCCTTTAGGGTTTTGAACCATAATCACAAGTATTAATAAAACACAAACAAATAAAATCAGCGATACTAATATCCAAAA
>CACECH010000007.1:0-32921 GCA_902558025.1 uncultured Bacteroidota bacterium
CAAAAGAAAGAATTGATGGAACCCAAAGTCCAACAAATAGACCTTCGTCTTTATATCCATAAAACCATAATGATACAGATAAAACAAAAGAAATAAATGCGGCACCTATTAGGAATATGTCAGATTTTTGAAAATATTTCATATATAATTTATTTGCATCCAAAATACATAAATAGAATTGAATTAAAAAAACTAATCATTAAGTTTTTTTAATATACTATTGTATTTACTTATTTTTAAAATAAAAACTTATGATTGATTTGACCTCAGAAGAACTTATTGACAAGCTAAAAGATGATAATAATGGATACTTATTAGATGTCAGATCTGAAGAAGAATTTGAAGAATCACATATTCCTAATGCCAAACTTTTAAACATCCGAAATCCACAATTATTTATGGATGGTCTTGAAAAGATGGATAAGTCTTTAAACTATTATGTTTACTGTCACTCTGGAGTTAGAAGTGTTCAAGCATGCCAAATAATGAAGACATTTGGATTCGAAAATTTATTCAATTTACTTGGAGGAATATCTGAATGGACAGGTGAAAAAAATAACTCTTAAATAAGTTATCTCAGAATTTA
The DNA here is from genome assembly GCA_902558025.1 of uncultured Bacteroidota bacterium. Classification (GTDB taxonomy): domain Bacteria; phylum Bacteroidota; class Bacteroidia; order Flavobacteriales; family Flavobacteriaceae; genus Marisimplicoccus. The sequence continues at coordinate 587 of CACECH010000007.1, forward strand.
TTTAATAATTTTTCTCATCTCATACTATTTATTTTATATTTGGAACTCGTCCATGTTTAATTGGTCATAAATTATTCAGAAATACAATACATTAAAAAATTATGGTTACACAAGAGAAATTAGGAATTGATGAAAGAATAAATGAAGCTTTTCAACCAATTTCAAACTTTTGGGAGGGATTAATTCTTCATGAGTTTTTTGGAACAGGTGTTCCTACAATCATTTTTTTACTAGTTGGAGGTGCAGCCTTCTTTACATTATATTTTGGGTTCATCAATATTCGAGGTTTTGGCTTGTCGTTGAGAACTGTTATGGGTAAATATGATGGGCTTGACAAGAAGAGAAAAGATAGTGGAGAGGTAAGTCATTTCCAAGCATTAGCAACAGCTGTTTCAGGAACTGTTGGTAACGGAAATATTGCAGGAGTTGCAATGGCAATTGCTATTGGAGGTCCTGGTGCTACCTTCTGGATGATTTTGTGTGGATTACTTGGTATGTCATCAAAATTTGTTGAGTGTACCCTTGGTGTAAAATATAGAGATGTTGGTTCAGATGGAACTGTATATGGTGGGCCTATGTATTATCTTTCAAAAGGTTTAAAAGAGCGTGGTTTTGCCAAGTTAGGTAAAATCCTTGCAGTAATTTTTGCTATTTTATGTATCGGTGCATCTTTTGGTGGTGGAAATGCTGCTCAATCTAATCAAGCTGCACTTCAAATGGTTAGTCTTTTTGGTTTAAGTGGAGGGTCTGCTAGAACAATTGTTGGGATTATAATGATGATTGTTGTTGGAATTATAATAATTGGAGGTATTAAAAGAATTGCTTCAGTTACTGAAAAAATAGTGCCTTTTATGGCAGGTATGTATGTAATAGCATGTTTATATATTATTTTTTCAAACTTATCATTTGTTGATGATGCATTTGCTATGATAGTTAATCAAGCTTTTGCACCTTCAGCTGCTGTAGGTGGTTTTATCGGAGTACTGGTGCAAGGTTTTAGAAGAGGTGCTTTTTCAAATGAGGCTGGTGCAGGATCTGCATCAATTGCTCACTCAGCTGTAATTACTAGTTACCCCGCTTCTGAAGGATTAGTTGCGCTTCTTGAACCATTTATAGACACTGTTGTTATTTGTACTATGACTGCGCTTGTAATAATTATCTTTAATGGTGACAACAGCTTATTTACATATGGAAACCTCGTAGAAGGTTCGTCAGCTGTTATGGTGAGAGGACAAGAACTTGAAGGTGCTGGTTTAACTTCAGCTGCATTTGCTGAATATATTTCTTTCTCCGGACCCTTCCTTGCAATTGCAGTTGTTCTTTTTGCCTTGTCAACCATGATTTCTTGGTCATACTATGGTCTGCAGTCTTGGATGTATGTCTTTGGTAAAGGAAAAATCTCTGATCTTACTTATAAAATATTATTCCTTGTATTTATTGTAATTGGTGCAGCAGGAGATATGTCATCTGTTTGGGCTTTTTCTGATGCGATGATTCTTGCTCTAGTTTTTCCAAATATGATTGGATTATTTATACTATTTCCAAAAGTTAAAGAGGAACTTGCCAAGTATGTTGCTGCAATAAATGGTAAAAATTAATAAGCTTATTTAATACAATTAGTTATATTTGCCTGCGAAATTAATTTTATATGTTAATTATACCTATCAAAGACGGCGAAAACATTGATAAAGCTCTTAAGAGATTCAAGCGTAAGTTTGATAAAACTGGTGTCATGAGATCTCTTAGAGATAGAAAGCAATTTGTTAAGCCATCAGTTGAACATAGAAGTAAAATTCTAAAAGCTCGCCATATTCAGAGACTTAAAGATCAAGAAAACCTTTAAATTACTTAATATTTTCTTTATACATCGTAATTTAGATGTGTAATGCTTATTGAAAAGTTTATTGAATACCTCAGAGTAGAAAAAAATTACTCAAATCATACAATTACAGCTTATAAGACTGACTTGAATAATTTCAATGATTTCTTAATCCAATCTGGTAATAAAACTAAAATTGAAAATATCGATTATAAAGTTATTAGATCTTGGATTGTGAAAATGGTAAATGATAACATATCAAATCGTACAATAAATAGAAAGATATCTAGTTTAAAATCATTCTATAAATTTCTAATAAGAACAGATACTATTAAGTCTTCTCCTTTGATTGCTCATTCCCCTCTCAAACAATCAAAAAAGATTCAGGTACCATTCTCAAAAGAAGAGATTAATACTTTACTTGATAATGATTATTTTAATAAAGACTACAATGGAACTCTTAAGAAGACAATAATTTTATTCTTTTATTTTACTGGTGTAAGAAGAATTGAGCTTATTTCCCTAAAATCCTCAAATATTAACCTTGAATCATCTACCTTAAAAGTTATAGGAAAAAGGAATAAAGAAAGGATAATTCCTATTCTTCCTAAGCTAAAGAAATCAATTATTTGCTATCAAGAATTAAAATCTAAAAGTTTTAAAAATTTAGATTTAGATCTTCTGTTTATATCAAAGGATGGAAAGCAGCTATCTGAGAAATTTGTTTATAGAACTGTTAACGAATATTTCAATCTTGTTTCACCTAAAGTCAAAAAAGCTCCACATGTTTTAAGGCATAGTTTTGCTACTCATTTAATCAACGAAGGAGCAGATATTAATTCTGTAAAAGAGCTACTTGGTCATGCAAGTTTATCTGCTACACAAGTTTATAGTCATACTAGCATGGAACGAATTAAAGAGGTCTTCCAGAATTCTCATCCTAGGGCTAAATAATATTTAAAAATTATTTCTTTTTACTTTGTTGTAGGCAAAAAAAGCATTTATTTTGCAATCGATTTATATCAGGCCGATATAGCTCAGCTGGCTAGAGCAGCTGATTTGTAATCAGCAGGTCGTGGGTTCGAGTCCCTCTATCGGCTCTTTGAAATTTTGAAATTGGGGAGATACTCAAGCGGTCAACGAGAGCAGTCTGTAAAACTGTTGGCTTCGCCTTCGTAGGTTCGAATCCTGCTCTCCCCACATATTAAGCGGGAGTAGCTCAGTTGGTAGAGCGTCAGCCTTCCAAGCTGAATGTCGCGAGTTCGACCCTCGTCTCCCGCTCTACTTTTTGCCGATATAGCTCAGGGGTAGAGCGTTTCCTTGGTAAGGAAAAGGTCCCGAGTTCAAATCTCGGTATTGGCTCATATTTATAAAAACCAAATCTTATAATGCTTATTGAAGTTTTAAAATCTAAAATCCATAGAATTAAGGTAACAGATGGAAATCTTGATTACATTGGTAGTCTAACACTTGACATTGATCTCATGGAAAAAGTGGGTCTTATTAGTGGAGAAAAAATACAGGTACTTAATGTAAATAATGGTGAAAGATTAGAGACTTATGTAATTGAGGGTGAAAGAGGCAAAGGTGATGTCATTGTTAATGGGCCTGCTACTTATAAGATAAAGAAAGGTGACCTAATTATTATAAATAGTTATGCCCAGATAGATTATGAATCAGCAAATAAATTTAAGCCTAAGCTTTTAATATTTGATTAATCTTTCATTTCTTTATATTTGAGAATGAATAAATTAACAAAGTGGTCTTTAACTGCTGCTCTGGCAGGTTTTCTGTTTGGCTTTGATACAGTTGTTATATCAGGTGCCGATCAAAAACTTCAAGAACTTTGGAACTCATCTGATATTTTTCATGGAAGTGTTGTAATGGCAATGGCTCTATGGGGGACTGTTGTGGGGGCTATTTTTGGTGGTTTCCCAACTAGAAAAATTGGTAGAAAGAAAACCTTACTTTGGATAGGTATCTTTTATACTCTATCAGCTGTAGGATCCGCATTAGCTAATGATCCGTTTACTTTCGCTGCATTTAGATTTTTAGGGGGTGTTGGAGTAGGGATATCAGGTATTGCTGCACCAGCATATATATCAGAAATTGCACCAGCAAAAAATAGAGGTAAACTAGTTGGATTATATCAATTTAATTTAGTCACAGGAATTTTAGTTGCATTTTTATCAAATTATCTTTTAAGTGGGCTTGGAGAGAATGATTGGAGATACATGATGGGTATTGAAGCTCTTCCAGCAATTATATATACTTTCTTGGTACTTACAATTCCTAAAAGTCCAAGGTGGTTATATCTTAATAATCAACAAAAAGAAGCTGAAAAAGTTATTAGAGAGGCATATTCAAAGAGAGATGCTGATGAACTAATAGCTGAAATAATTCAAGATAAAGAGTTAAATGTTAACACTGAGTCAATTTTTCAAAAGAAATATAGCTTTATTTTAATGCTTGCTTTTTTAGTAGCAGCCTTTAATCAGTTTTCGGGTATAAATGCCTTTTTATACTATGCTCCAAGAATTTTTGAGGCTGGTGGTATAGGACAAAGTGCAGCTCTTCTTAATAGTGTAGGGATTGGACTAACCAATGTAATATTTACATTTATAGGAATAAGTTTAATTGACAAATTGGGAAGAAAAAGCCTTATGTATATTGGTTCAATAGGATATATAATATCTCTTACACTAATTAGCCTATCATTTATTTTAGATTGGGGAGGAATATTACTCCCAATATTCTTGTTTTTATTTATTGCTTCACATGCAATTGGACAGGGAGCAATAATTTGGGTATATATTTCTGAAATTTTTCCTAATCATATAAGAAGCTATGGTCAATCATTTGGAGTTTCTACTCATTGGGTTCTTGCAGCGATTATACCATCTCTAATTCCATTTCTTTTTAGCTGGATTGGTCCAGGAATTGTATTTGGGTTCTTTGCATTCATGATGGTTCTTCAATTACTTTTTACTCATTTTATTATGCCTGAAACTAAAGGTGTTTCGCTTGAAGATTTAAGTAAAAAACTTATTAAAAATTGAAAAATATAATTTGTTTTGGAGAAGTCCTTTGGGATGTTTATCCTGATAAAATTGAAATAGGAGGTGCACCATTTAATGTATATCATAGACTCCATTCATTTGGTCTTGATGTAAACTTTATTTCTTCAGTAGGAAAAGATAAGTTAGGCAATAATGTTATTAATTATTTTAAAAAAAATAATCTTAACACTAACTTTCTTAATATTGATAAAGATTATCAAACTGGTCAAGTCTTAATAACTCTTAAATCTGGTGAGCCTCACTATGATATATTAGAAAATGTTGCATGGGACTATATTCCTTTTAAAAATGACTATTTAAAAGATTATAATAATTTTGATTGTATAGTATATGGTTCTCTTGGGATTAGAAATGACGTATCTTATATGACACTAAAAAAACTTCTTAGTTTTTCAAAATTTAAAATTTTTGATCTAAACCTTAGACAAAATTTTTATTCCAAATTAAAGGTGAATTATTTATTAAATGAGTCAGATTTTCTAAAAATAAATATGGAAGAACTCCTCGAACTTGGTGTAATATTTAAATTTAAGTATTCTGATGTAAAAACATTAATTGAGTCAATTTATTTAAAGTTTAACTTAAAATTTATTTGTGTAACGAACGGTTCAATAAACTCATCAATTTATGATGGTAATAATTTATTTACAGTAGATTCTTTTAAAGTTAAATCAATTGATAATTTAGGTGCAGGCGATAATTTTTTAGCTTGTTTTATAAATGAGTTTTTTATTAAAAAAAATAGCATAAAAAATTCATTAATGATAGCTTCTGCATATGGTGCTCTAGCTACTACAAAAATAGGTGCATCACCATCTATAAAACTGCATGAAATCAATAAAATTCTTAAAAACTAGAATTATCAACTTCATATTTTTTTATACTAAAAATTATCAGCCATAAGTATTATCTATAGTGTTTGTTAAGAAAATATTAATTTTTATTGCAAAAAAATTTGATATTAACATAACCGAATCATATATTGCAACAGTTTTTTAACGAAAAATTAACAAATATTTAAATATTATGAAAAACTTACTGAAAATGAGTTTTGTCTTCGCTCTCTTATTTAGCGGAACAATATATGCTCAGCAAATTTCTGGTAATATTTCTGATGAGACTGGACCTCTTCCTGGAGCTACTGTTGTAGTTCAAGGAACATCTACAGGTACTGTTGCAGATTTTGATGGTAATTATTCTATCTCTGCAAGTACTGGTGACGTTCTAGTTTTCTCTTTTGTAGGTTTTACTGCACAAGAAGTTACTGTTGGTAATCAAAGTACAATTGATATTGTTCTTATGGCTTCCAACGAACTTGAAGAAGTACTTGTTACTGGATACGGTTCTCAACAACAAAAGGAAATAACTTCCGCTGTTGTCTCAGTTGGCGAAGAATCTTTTAATAAGGGTGCAATTAATGACGCATCTCAATTACTGCAAGGAAAAGTTGCAGGTTTAACAATTTACAATCGTGGTGGTAATCCAAATGCGGGAAGTGTAATTAGACTTCGAGGTTTATCAACTATTGGTGCTAACGCTTCTCCCCTTGTAGTAGTGGATGGAGTTATTGGTGCTTCACTTGGAAACGTTGATCCAAGCGATATTGAGACAATTAATGTTCTTAAAGATGCATCTGCTGCTGCTATTTATGGTTCAAGAGGTTCCTCGGGAGTTATTCTTGTAACTACTAAGTCTGGTGGTATAGGTGCTACTGAAATTTCATATAATGGTCAATTTACTTCCTCTGGTGTACTAAATCAAATTGATGTAATGTCACCTGGAGAGTTTGTTGCTGCTGGGGGTCGAGATCTTGGATCACAGACTGACTGGCTAGATGAAGTTACTCGGGACGCATTCTCAATGATTCATAATTTATCTGCATCTGGTGGAAATGGAAAGTCTTCATATAGAGTTTCTGCTAACCTCAGAGAAAATGAGGGTATTCTTTTGAATAGTGGTTTTGATCAATTTAACACACGTTTAAATTTTTCAACATCTGCTCTTGATGATAAGTTAAAAATTGATTTTAGTTCTTCTTTCACTAAGAGAGATCAACAAAATGGTTTTAATGAATCTCTAAGATATGCAACACTTTATAATCCTACGGCTCCAGTTTATGCTGTTGATGCTCCTTATGCTTTTAACGGTGCACAGTTTGGAGGTTACTTTGAGACTTTAGGACTATTTGATTCATACAACCCTGTTTCAATTATTAATCAAAATATTAATAATGGTGAATCTAAAGTACTTAACTACGGATTAAATTTAACTTACAGTTTAACAGACAACATTACTGCTTACTTTAGAACTGCTGCTCAATCTACAGATTATGCTAATAGAGTATATTATAGAACAACATCTCTTTGGAATGGAGCTGCTGATTCACCTGTGAGAAAAGGTTCTGCAGAGTTTTATGAGCAGAATACTGATTTTCAACTAAATGAGCTATATGCTACTTGGAGAAAATCTACTGACAATATGACAATGGCAGTAACTGCAGGTTATTCTTATCAAAAAGAAAACTTTAATCAAGTATTCTTCTCTCTAGGAGATTTTCCTGGAGATCAAATTGACTATATAGATGCAATTGAGTATTCTCAAGATCTATTAAACTCTGGTCAAATTGGTGCAAGTTCTGATAGAAATCCTGATACTGAGATTGATGCATTCTTTGCGAGAGTCAACCTTACATTTAATAATAATATTTTCTTAAATGCTTCTTTAAGAAGAGAGGGTTCTACTAAACTTGGTTCTGAAAACAGATATGGTACATTCCCTGCTATTGGTGTAGGAGCTGACTTAAACTCATTTTTAGATCTAAATGGAGTTCAACAATTAAAAGCGAGAGTATCATATGGTGTTACAGGTAATTTACCTGCTGGCGTTGGATTAGCTCAAGAGATCAGAGGATGGACTTGGGGTGGAGGAGGCTCTGCTGGTGGTTCAACTAATCTTCTTAGAGCTGCAAACCCAGATCTAAAATGGGAAGAAAAATCAGAGTTAAACTTTGGTATTGATCTTACGATGGATCGTTTTTCAGCAACATTAGACATTTACCAACAAACTTCAAAAGACTTTATTATAAATCGTGTAGTTGATGCTGCAGTCTATGGTTTTGATAGAAGATTTGAAAATGCTGGTCAAATTTCATCAGATGGTTTTGAGTTAGCTTTAAACTATGATGTTACCGATAACTGGAATACTGGTTTAGTACTTTCTAGTAATAAGGTAGTTCTTGATGAATATGTTCAAGATGCTGATACTTTTGGAAACCTAGGTTCTCCTGGGCAAAATAGTACTAATGTGATTCGTGTAAAAGTTGGTGAAGAAATTGGAACAATTTGGGGTCCAGTTTTCGATGGTACAGTCACTGATGGCTCACAAAATTTCAAGGATGTAAATGGTGACGGACAATTAGTTGTTGGTCAAAATAATGCATTGGATGATAATGTTGATTTTGATGTTCTTGGAAATGGTATTCCTGATCTAGAAGTAGGTTGGTCAAACCAAATCACTTTAGGTGACTATACAATAAATGCTTTCTTTAGAGGAGCATTCGGACATAGTCTTGTTAATACATTCCGTGCTTTCTATGAGCCAAGAGTTGGTTCACAGAAATCATATAATTACATAAACACTGAGTTAGCTAATTCAGAAATCAAAAATGCTAATTTTTCATCATTATATGTTGAAGAAGCAGATTTCTTTAAGCTTGATAACTTAACAATATCTAGACCTATATCAGATAATATTAATTTATCGCTGAATGTTCAAAATGCATTTGTAATCACTAGTTATACTGGTTCTGATCCAGAGCCTGCACTTTTCGATCTTTTAGATGGAAATCCGCTTGCTCCTGGTATTGATCGTAGAAATAGTTATTACTCTAATAGATCATTCACACTTGGTTTAAACGTTAAATTTTAATCCCAAAATCTATGAAAACTATAAATAAATATATATTAGGAATAGCATTAATAGGTTTAGCCTATTCATGTACTGACCTTGAGGAGGATCTTGTTGGAGATCTTACTTCTGACTTCTCTGTTGAAGGAATTTCTACAGGAGGATCAGGTGGAGGTGGTGATGCACTTACTGGAGTTTTTAACGCAGTAAGAAACGCTGGTACTGCTAATCATGGTGGTTATTTCTCTGTTCAGTCTGTTTCATCTGATGAAATGGCAGTAACTCAAAAAGGAGGTGACTGGTATGATGGTGGAGTTTGGCTTGATATGCATCGTCATACATTTACACCTGCAAACGGACCTGTAACTGGGACTTGGTCTCAGCAGTATGGATCTATCGGTCAGGTTAATAATGCAATTACAAACGGTGGTTTAGATGCTAATCAAATGGCTCAAGCTAAAGTTGTACGTGCTTATCTACACTGGAGACTTATGGACTTATATGGTAATGTTGTTATCGCTGATGGTTCAGGTTCTTCTTCTCAATCTTCAAGATCTGCTGTATTCAGCTGGATTGAAGGTGAACTACTTTCTGCTCTAGGAATGGGCTCTTCATTTGACTTAACTAAGCTATCTAGTTCTTCTTTAGGAACTAACGATGTAAAGTATAGAATAAATCAATACTCTGCTTTAGGTATTTTAGCTAAGTTATATTTAAATGCTGAAGTTTATACTGGAAATGAAAGATATAATGATGCTGCTGCTGCTGCTGGATATATTATTGATAATGGTCCATACACTTTATCTGATAGCAGTGTATCTGTTCCAAACCTAGGAAAACGTCCTTCTGTTTCAACAGACCCTGACAATCTTGTTGGTTATGCAGCAATTTTTGCTTCTAACAATGAGAATAATCCAGAAATAATCTGGTCAGTTGAGTATGACGAAGCAACTGCAGGTGGAATGAATTTCCATCATATGACACTGCATTATGCTTCTCAATATACTTGGAACTTTGAAGCTCAGCCATGGAATGGTTACGTTGCTTTGGAAGAATTTGTAAATTCTTATGAGGCAGGAGATGCAAGAAAGAAAGCTAATTTTATCGCTGGTCCACAATTAGACTATGGTGGTAATGCTCTTGTAGATTTAGCATCTGATTCTCCTACACCAGAAATTGTATACACTTTAAGTATTAATGAGCTTGAACCAAATGGTGCTCGTACTGGTGGATATCGTCTTGGTAAATTTTCATTCAAGCAATTTGCTAGACCAGATTTAGATAATGATTATCCTATTGTAAGATTGGGTGATGTTCATCTAGTTCATGCTGAGGCTACTGCTCGTGCTGCAGGAAACTGGGCATTAGCACTACCTGAAGTAAATGCTATTAGAGCAAGAGCAGGAGTTTCTGCTTTAAGCTCAATTACTGCTGAGCAGTTTTTAGCAGAAAGAGGTCGTGAAATGTTTCAAGAAGCTTCAAGAAGAACAGATCTTATAAGATTTGGCAAGTGGGGTGACTCTTGGTGGGAAAAAACTAATTCTGATTCTTACAGAACTATAATGCCTATTCCAACAGAGCAGTTAACTGCTAACTCTAACTTACAGCAAAACCCTGGATACTAACTTCAAGGTTTAATCAAAAAATAAAAGGCCACCATGTGTGGCCTTTTTTTTTTAAAAAAATTAAATTATCTAATTTTACAATATGCGATTATGGATATTAATACTATTGCCTCTAGGGTTAATTTCCTGCAATGAATCTGATACTAGATTTGTAAAGAAAAGTTCTAATCAAACTGGTATTGATTTTCAAAATAATTTAACCTATACTGAGGACTTCAACCCCTATACTTACAGAAATTTTTTCAACGGGGGAGGAGTTGCATTAGGAGACATTAACAATGATGGGTTAATTGACATCTATTTTACAGGTAATATTGTTGATAATGCTCTCTATCTTAATAAAGGAAATTGGGAATTTGAAAATATTACTGAGTCTGCAGGTGTTCTATGTAGAGATAACTGGTCTACTGGGGCAACATTTGTTGACATAAATAATGATGGATTTTTAGATTTATATGTTGCTAAATCAGGAAAACCTGGAGGTGATAACAGGCATAATGAACTTTTTATCAATCAAGGTGATTTAACATTTATTGAATCCTCCAAAGAATATGGCCTTGATATCGAAGGACTCTCTGTTCATGCTTCATTTTTTGATTATGACGGAGATCTTGATTTAGATGCATATGTTTTAAACAATTCTATTAGATCTGTAGGTACATATGATTTAATTGAAGGGCAAAGAAATATTCCAAGTGATGATGGCAATCAGCTTCTTGAGAATATTGATAATATATTTTATAATGTTTCCTCAGATAAAGGCATCTATTCATCAAATATTGGTTTTGGACTTGGAATTACTATGTCTGACTTTAATGGTGATTTATGGCCAGATCTTTTTATATCTAATGATTTTTTTGAAAAGGATTATTTGTATTTAAATAATTATGGTCAAGGGTTTTCTGAAGAGTCATCTAAATACTTTGATGCTCTATCAATGGGGTCAATGGGGGCAGATGCTGCAGATATGGATAATGATTTAATCCCCGATCTAATTGTAACTGAGATGTTACCAGAAACACTTTCAAGGCAAAAGAGTAAACAAGTTTATGAATCATATGATAAATTTTCACTTGCTGGTTCAAAAGGATATCATAAACAATATCCTAGAAATGCTGTTCAAAGAAATTTAGGCAATACTTTTTATGAAGTGAGTAGACAGCTTGGATTATCAGCAACAGAGTGGAGCTGGGCTGCACTTTTATTCGATATGGATAATGATGGGTATAAAGATGTATATATAAGTAATGGAATTTATAAAGATTTACTGGATAGAGACTATTTAACTTATGAAGCAAATGATGAAAGAATTAGTCAATTGCTTAGGTCAGGTACTGAAGTAATAACTGATCTAATTGATTTGATGCCATCTAAATCTGTAAAAAATTCTGTTTATAGAAATAATGGTGACTTTACTTTTGATGATAAAAGAAAAGATTGGGGTTTAGATGAACCTAGTTTTAGTAATGGGTCTGCATATGGAGATCTTGACAATGATGGAGATCTTGATTTAGTGGTTAACAATGTAAATTCGAAGGCATTTGTATTTGAAAACAAAACAAAAAATAATAACAATTTTCTTTCAATTAGATTAAAGGGATTTCCCAAAAATATAAATGCAATTGGTTCAAAAGTAATTTTATACAAATCTGACGGTAATAATATTATGTCAGAACAATTTCCATCTAGAGGATTTCAAAGTTCAGTCCCATATAGGCTTCATTTTGGGCTTGGTAAAGAAGTTAATATTGACTCAGTTGAGATTTTTTGGCCAAACAGACGAAGATCAATATTAAAAAATGTTAGCTCTAATCAGATGCTTGAAATTGATTTCAATCAAATTGAATCAAAAGTAGTTAACCCTAAACCAACTTTTATTGTAGAAAATAAAGACGATAAAAATCTAATTGATTTCACTCATAAAGAAAACTATTACATTGATTTTGATACTGAAAGATTACTTCCTCAAATGTTTTCAAATGAAGGTCCTAGTATCTCAAATTATGACTTAAATAATGATGGTATACAAGACTTTTACATTGGTGGAGCAAAGGGACAAACCTCTAATATTTTTATGAGTAAATCATCTGGGTATGAAAAAATATCAACTCCATTTGAAATTCATAAAGATTCTGAGGATGTACAATCTATATTTTTTGATGCAGATAATGATGGTGATCAAGATTTATATGTAGCATCTGGAGGTAAGGCTTTCTCAAAGCTTTCAAGAACATTAAATGATAGATTATACAGAAATGAGAAAGGAATTTTTAAGTATGATTCATCAGCATTAAGTTTCTCAAATTTTTTTAGTACGGGCGATGCTGAAGTAGGTGATATTAATAATGATGGATATCTAGATATAATTGTTGGAGAAAGATTTGACGTTGATACTTATGGAATTCCTGGATCTATTTCAGTTTTAATAAATAGAGGTGATGGCACTTTTGAAACTACCTATCCTCCTGAATTAAAAAATATAGGAATGATTACAGATATTTCTATTACAGATATAAACGCAGATAATAAGAAAGATATTATTGTTGTAGGAGAATGGATGCAGATTAGTGTTTATATGAATAATGATAATAAATGGGAACTAGTTTCAGATAAAATAGGTTTAAAAGATACTAATGGAATTTGGCAGAGTATTGAATCAGATGATTTTAATAATGATGGAATACCAGATTTTGTAGTTGGAAATATGGGGCAAAACGGTTTTTATAAACCTAATATGAAGTTTTACTTAAATGATTTTGATAAAAACGGAAAGTTGGAAACAATTTATACCTACAAAATTAATGGCGATGATTACCCAATTCATGATAGAGATGAATTGATTAAACAATTACCAGAATTAAAAAAGAAGCTTCTTTATTATAAGGACTACTCAGTTCAAACAATCAATGATGTTTTTGATAAAGATTTACTATTATCATCATATATTAGATATTTAGATGAAACAAAAAGTTTAATCTTATTATCTGAAGGATCTCAATCCTATGAAATTATTTACATGCCCGATGAAATTCAATATTCAAGTGTGCATGCAATTAGTATTGAAGATGTAAATATGGACGGTAAAAAAGATCTTATTCTTGGGGGGAATCAATTTTTAGTAAAACCACAATTTGGAGCATATGATGCATCAAAGGGTTGGATAATGTATGGGAGTAAAAATTCAAATAAATTATTTGATAATTTTAAGCCACTAAATATATATGGTCAAATTAGAGATTTTTCTATAGTAACAGATTTAAATTCTTCTGATTCATTAATTTTAATAGCTGGAATCTCTGATTCAAAAATTATAACAAAAAATGTTAAATAGATTATTAATTATACCAATTGTATTTTTATACTCATGCCAAACAAATAGTAACTATGACAAGTGGGTAAAAGATGAAATGGCAAATGGTAGTTATCAAGATAGTATTCAGTTTGGATTAAAATTAGGTGATTCCAAAAAGAATTTTTTTATAAAAGCTTGGGAACTTAATAATGAAGGAAAAGTAACTCATGGACCAAATAATGACTTTATTTTATATGAACTTGAAGATATGCCTGAAGGTCAGAGGATGAATCATTTATTCTATGGCACTTTTAATGAAGACAATATTATGACAGGGTTAGATATGAGATTCTATTTTTTGGGTTGGGCTCCATGGAATGATAAACTTCAATCAGATTCTGTTTTACCTATAGCTATGCAAAAATTGTTGGAGTGGTATCCAGGTAATGATTTTATTGAGATTGAAAATGAAAATTTAACAAATGATTTTTTTGTAAAGATCGATGGTAACAGGCAAATTGTAATTCATATATTGGATGAAAAGAATGTTAGAGCTCAGTTGTTGGACTTGAGATATAAATATCCAAACCTTATTAGATAACGTGAAAAAAAATATAAAATTTATATCTATTACATTACTAGCATTAAGTTGTCAATCAAAAAATGATTTTTTATTTGAATTAAAATCATCTTCTGAGACGAACATTGAATTTGAGAATAATCTAATATTTGATCAAGATTTTAATGTGTATACCTACAGAAATTTTTATAATGGAGGTGGAGTTTCTATTGGAGATATAAATAATGATGGATTACCTGATATTTACTTTACATCTAATCAATCTAAAAATTTATTATATCTAAATAAAGGGGATTTTAAATTTCAAGATATTACGGACATCTCTGGTGTTGGTGGAAATAGAGCATGGTCAACAGGAGTTACAATGGTAGATATCAATGCTGATGGATTTCTTGATATTTACGTTTGTAATTCTGGAGATGTAGAGGGAGATAATAAGCAAAATGAGTTATTTATTAATCAAGGAGATATGACATTTACAGAGGAAGCAACAAAATATGGTCTTGCTGATCCTGGATACTCAACCCATGCAAGTTTCTTTGACTATGATAAAGATGGAGATTTAGATGTCTATTTACTTAATAACTCTTATCAAGCCATTGGAAGTTTCGATCTAAGAAGAAATGAAAGGCCAAGAAGAGACAAAGATGGTGGAGATAAGCTACTTGAAAATCAAAATGGAAAATTTGTTGATGTCAGTGAAGAAGCTGGTATCTATGGCTCAGTAATTGGATTTGGCCTAGGTGTGACTGTAGGTGATGTTAACTCAGATGGTTGGGAAGACATATATGTATCCAATGATTTTTTTGAAAGAGACTATCTATATATAAATAATCAGGACGGTACATTTTCAGAAAAGTTAACTGATGCTATATCCTCTATCAGTGCTGCTTCTATGGGAGCTGATATGGCAGATATAGATAATGATGGTTCAGCTGATATTTTTGTTACCGAAATGTTACCTTCTGAGTATGAAAGACTTAAATCAGTTACAACTTTTGAAAATTGGGATAAGTATAAGTATAATGTTGATAATGGATATTTTCATCAATTTACAAGAAACACTCTGCAACTTAATAATGGTGATAACACATTTAGTGAAATTGGAAGACTTGCAGGCGTTGAAGCATCAGATTGGAGTTGGGGAGCTCTTTTTTTTGATATGAATAATGATGGTTTACGTGATTTATATATTGCAAATGGAATTTTTAGAGATTTGACAGATCAAGACTATCTTCAATATGTTTCAAGCGAACAAGTTTTAATGTCTATTATGTCTGGTGAGGAAGTAGACTATGCAAAATTAGTAGAGATAATTCCATCAAGACCTGTTAAGAATCACGCATACATCAATCAAGGAAATTTAACATTTAGTAATGATGATAGTACAGGCCTTTTAATGCCAAGTTTTTCTAATGGTTCAGCATATGGAGATCTTGATAATGATGGAGATTTAGACCTTGTAGTAAGTAACGTAAATATGCCATCATTTGTATATGAAAATCATACTGATAAAAAAGAAAGTGGAAATTATATTCAGTTTGATTTAAGGGGGTCTGGACAAAATACAATGGCAATTGGAACACAAATTATGGTTAAAGATGGAAATAGAAATTATTACATACAACACCAACCAATCAGAGGTTTTCAGTCAAGTATGGATTTAAGACCACATCTTGGTCTTCCATCTAATAGGAATGTTGATATAGAAATAACATGGCCTGATAGAACTAAAAGCTATCTAGAAAATGTTCAAGTGAATCAAATACTTTCAATAAGTCAAAGTAATACTCCAAAAACTAAGCTTTCAGATAATAATCCTATTTACTCAAAAGAATTATTCGAAAGACTTGATAATAGTTCAAAATTTATTCATAATGAGAATTTATTTATTGATTTTAATAGGAATAGGTTGTTGCCTCACATGTTAAGTACACCTGGTCCGAAAATAATTAATGGTGATATAAATGGTGATGGTTTAGATGAAATTTTTGTCCCAGGTTCAAAGGACTCAAAAAGTACATTATTTTATTGGAATGACCAATCATTAATACAAGATGATAAATTTAAACTTATGAATGACACTGAGTCTGAGACTATTGAATCTTTATTTTTTGATGCTGACTCAGACGGTGATCTCGATTTATATACTGCTAATGGAGGAATTGAATTTTCAAAATTTATACCTTACTTAGCTGATAATCTATACTTTAATGATGGTAATGGTAATTTTACACAAAGTGAATTAGAACTTCCAACTAACTCAAATTTCTTCAATTCTTCAACAGTTGAAGCTTCAGATGTTGACAAAGATGGTGATATTGATTTATTTGTTGGAGAAAGATTAATCTCTGATTCTTATGGAGTACCTGGGTCAGGTGTAATCTTATTGAATAATGGTAAAGGATCATTCAAAGATGTAACATCTATAAATGCACCAGAACTTGAAGAAATAGGAATGATAACTGATGCTTTATTTGTTGATATTGATAATGATAATGATGAAGACTTAATTGTCATTGGCGAGTTTATGGGTATTAATATCTTACTTAATGAAAATGGTTTTTTTAGATTATCTAAATCAGAATTATCAAATTATAAGGGTTGGTGGCAATCAATTCAAGCAGGAGATTTCAATGGAGATGGATTAATGGATATAGTTGTTGGAAATCATGGGTTAAATTCAAGGTTTAGTGCAAGTGAAGAATTTCCTATTAGACTTTATGTAAATGATTTTGATTTAAATGACCAACTTGACCCGGTTTTAACTTTTAAAAGAGAAAATGGTAAATTCTATCCTTATGATTTAAGGCATAATTTAATTGATCAAATGAAACCATTGAAAAAAGTTTTCCCTGATTATAAATCATTTAGAACAGCTAGTATTGAAGATATGTTTAGTTACGATCAGTTAGATGAAAGTCTTAAAGCTGAAGTAAATACACTCTCAAGTTCTATTTTTATAAATAAGGGAAATGGTAAATTTGATTTTCATGAACTTCCTCAAAAGGCTCAATTCTCTCCGTTATACGCTTTATATTTAAAAGATTTTGATAAAGATGGAGATTTGGATATTATCGCAGGAGGTAATCTTTATAATACCAAACCTGAGATTGGAAGATATGATGCTAGCTTCGGATTATTTCTCGAAAATGATGGTAAAGGTAAATTTGAAGTTCCAGATAATGGTTATGGTTTTAAACTAAAAGGTGAAGTCAGATCTATTATTTTTTCAAATTCAAATATAGTTGTAGGTAGAAACTCAGATAGCATAGCCATTTTTAAATATTTAAATGAATAAATTATTTTTTTTTAAAATATCTGCTATTATTTTTTTTGTTGGATGTAATTCTAACATTGGTGAATCAAGTGAAATTGATTTAAAATTTACTGCATTAGACTCAGAAGTTACCGGAGTAACTTTTAATAATGAGCTTAAATCAAAGAATGACCTAAACATTATAGAGTATTTATATTACTACAATGGTGGAGGAGTAGCTCTTGGAGATATTAATAATGATGGATTAGATGATATTTTCTTTTCAGGAAATGAGGTTAATGATCAGCTTTATTTAAATCAAGGAAATATGGTATTTAAAAATATCTCTAAATCATCAGGTATTGCTAATCAAAATAATTGGTCCACAGGTGTAAGTATGGCTGATGTTAATAATGACGGTTTTATTGACATATATGTTTCAACAGTTAGTGATTACAAAAACCTCAAGGGAAATAATAGGTTATACATTAATAATGGAGATCTAACATTTACAGAATCATCAAAAAAAACAGGTTTAGATTTTAAAGGATTTGGAACTCATGCTAGTTTTTTTGACTATGATAACGATGGAGATTTAGATGTCTATCTTTTAAATCATACAATTCATACTCCAAGAAATTATGGTAGATCTGATAGAAGAGTTACAAGAGATGAAAAATCAGGAGATAGATTGTATGAGAATTTACTAAATGAGGGTACTCTTGAATTCATTGAGGTTACTGATAAAGCAGGAATTTTTTCAAGCTCTCTAGGATATGGTTTAGCTTTATCAACTGCAGATATAAATAATGATGGATTTATAGATATATATGTAGGTAATGACTTTCATGAAAACGACTACTTGTATATCAATAACGGCGATAAAACCTTTTCCGAGCTTTCTAATAAGAAACTTTCTCATACTAGTAGATTTACTATGGGCGTTGATATAGCTGATATTAATGGTGATTTAATTCAGGATATATTTACTCTTGACATGATGCCATATAAATCTGATATTTTTATGAAATCTGGTGGAGAGGATTCTGATAAGGTGTCTCAAATTAAGAAAGACTATGGATATAATGAACAGTTTGCTAGGAATCATATGCAATTAGGTTCAAAACAGGGAATTTTCAAGGATGTTGCATTAATAACAAATACGTATGCTTCAGATTGGAGTTGGTCTGTTCTTTTAGAAGATTTTGATAATGATACAGATACAGATATTTTTATTACAAATGGCATTTTTAAGAGACCAAATGATTTGGACTTTATTAACTTTCAAAGTAATGTTCTTTATGAAAATTATAATGGTGACGATGACAAATTAGAGCAGGACTTAATTGATCAGATGCCTATGCTGAAACTTTCAAATACTTTATTTCTTCAAGAATCTGAGTTTAATTTTAGAATGTTAGGAGAATCTATTGGTATCCCACCTTCATATTCCAATGGTTCTGCAGTATCTGATCTAGATAATGACGGTGATCTTGATTTAGTTTCAAATAACATAAATGAAGAAGCTCAAATTTTAGAAAATCAATCAAATAACTTAAATAATTCATTTATAAAATTGAATATTAAAAACAATAATGGTTCACCATCACTAGGAGCCAAAGTTATTGTTCATGCTGCCGAAAAGACTCTTAAAAAAGAAATTAATAATTCAAGAGGTTTTGCATCTACATCCTCGTCTATAGTTCATTTTGGTCTTTCAAATAGTGAAATTGTTGATTCCATAGAGGTTAAATGGCTCGATGGTACATCAAACAAATTTTATGATTTAGAAGTTAATCAAATACACAATATTTCACCTCAATATTCAGACCTAACATCAGGTTTTAATAAAGATTCAGATTTATTTGAACTAGAGGAAATTGATTTTAAACACAGGGAAAATAATTATTTAGATTATGAAAGAGAACCTTTAATGCCTGAAAGATTATCTATAGAAGGTCCTGCATATGTAAGCACTGATTTTAATGGAGATGGAGTTAAAGACATTTTTATAGGAGGGGCTAAACTTCAGTCGCCTAAATTACTTATTCAAACATCAAAAGGTCTTTTCAATGAAGTCAATAATTTAGCTTTTAGTCAAGACTCGCAATTTGAAGATGTAGATGCTGCTGCATTTGATTTTGACCAAGATGGAGACATGGATATTTATGTTATGAGTGGAGGTAATGAGTATGTAGATGGTGACCCGAACTTGATGGACAGACTCTATATTAATAATGGAAATGCAGTATTTAACAAGTTTCCAGCAAATTTACCAAGCACAAATGGAGGTTCAATTTCATCAGCTGATTTCAATAATGATGGCTATCCAGATTTATTTATTGGTAGTAGATCTATTCCAGGAGGTTATGGATTGTCCCCAATAAGTATAATTGTTAAAAGTACTCCTGATACTGACTCATACTTTGAAGTTGTAGCTCAATCTCCACTTGGTATGGTTACCGATAGTAAATACGCTGACATAAATAATGATGGAATAATGGACCTGGTTGTAGTTGGTGATTGGATGCCAATTTCAATTCTGATTGGTGAAGGTGATAATAAATTTTCCAATCAAACAACTAATTACAATCTTGGTAAATCATCTGGATTTTGGAATACAGTTGAGGTTGTGGATATAAACAAAGATGGCAAATTAGATATAATTGCAGGTAACTCAGGTTTAAATCATAAATGGAAAGCTGATGAAGAATTTCCTGTAAAAGTATATCTAGATGATTTTGATGATAACTCCTCTTTAGATCCAATTATATTTTATAATTTTTTTGGAGACCCTGTTCCATTTGCCTCTAGAGATAAATTGGTTAACTCTCTTCCATATTTAAAGAAAAAATTTTTAAAATACAATGATTTTGTTGATGCTAGAGATATTGTATCATTAACAGATAGAAAAAAGATTTTTGAAACTAAACTTGTTAATGAAATGAGATCAATGCTATATATTCAGGATCAAGAAAATAAATTCATTTCTCAGCCACTGCCTAATCAACTTCAGATTTCATCAATTGAAGATTTTCTAGTAGATGATGATAAGATTTATTATGTTGGTAATTTTAGTGGATATGTTTCAGAGCTTGGCCCCTCTCTGTCTAATTCTGGTGGTGTCCTTATTGGTTTTGATGGTTATGATTTTGTTAATCATAAATCTTTGGATCTTCCAATTAACTATGAAGGAAGACATATTGACAAAATAAATAATAATACTTTATTAATTATAGGAAACAACAATAACGCATTCAGATTAAATTTAGATGAAAAGTAATAAATTTGCATCATGTTAAGATATTGTATAAAAGCATTTTACCTAGTTACACTCGTATTTCTATTAAATGCCTGTGAGAATGATAATCGATATTTAGACAGGTTAAATGAAACATCACTGTTTAATGATTCAATGCAGCAGCTAACAGATGTCATTGTATATGATATTTTTTCACCTCCTGTTGCTTCTAGAGTATATGCCTATCCAACCGTGGCTGCATATTCGATAATGCAAAAAACATATCCAGAAAAGTATATTAGTCTTAAGGGTCAGCTTACTGATTTTCCTGGTATAACTGATATCAATGATCCAAATATTATTCCAAATTTATCTGCAATTCATGCTTTTTTAGTAGTTGGTAAAGCATTAATATTTTCTGAAAACAAAATTGATGAATATAGAGAAAACCTTTATGCAGAATTAAAAGATTTGGGACTCCCCAAAAAACAATATGAGAAATCTATACAATATGGTGAAATAGTAGCTGCAGAAATATTAAGTTGGGCTGATACTGATTTTTATAAACAAACTAGAACATATCCTAAATATACTATTCAGCAAGATGATAAATACTGGAAACCTACTCCACCTGATTATATGGAGGGTATAGAACCACATTGGAATAAAATTAGACCAATGGTTCTTCCTTTTGCAGATATCTTTAATCCTCCTCCACCCTTAGAAATTGATATGGATCCAAATAGTAAATTTTATAATGAGCTAATGGAGGTGTATGACCTAGGTAAACAGGTTACAGAAGAAAATAATGATAGTGAGGAAGCTAAAATTGCTGCATTCTGGGATTGCAATCCTTATGTCTCCCATCATAAAGGTCATGCAATGTTTGCTACGAAAAAAATCACTCCTGGAGGTCATTGGATTGGAATTACCAAAATTGCTACTGAAATTGCAGAAGATACTTTTGATGAGGCAATTAATTCATACTTGCAAGTTTCTGTAGCATTATTTGAAGGATTTATCTCATGCTGGGATACAAAATGGAATACTTTGGTGGTTAGACCAGAAACTTTAATAAATCAATACCTTGATGAAGAATGGCTGCCAAAGCTACAAACACCTCCATTTCCAGAGTATACCTCAGGTCACTCAGTTATATCGAAAGCTTCAGCAGTTGTTTTAACTAAAATATATGGTGACAATTTTTCATTTGATGACACAACAGAGGTTAAATATGGTTTGCCTGTAAGGTCATTTAATTCATTTATGCATGCTGCTGATGAGGCAGCTATCTCCAGACTTTATGGTGGTATCCATTATAGAATGGCAATTGAATATGGTGTTGAACAGGGAGAAAAAGTTGGGGATTATATATCACAAAATCTAACTACTTTATCAAACACTCAAGAAGTAGCTCAGAATTAAAAAATCTTAAATATGAAAAAAATATTTCTAGTATTTACACTAATATTATTTATATCATGTAAAATGAACAATCAGGAAGTTACCAAATCTCCTGATTCATCTTTAGAGTTGACTTTTAAAGTTGATGATGGAAACCCATTTTATTCAATTAAAAAAAATAATAAGATTATTATCGATGAGTCACTATTAGGACTTATGCTAAAAAATAATTTAGATTTTACAAATGATCTAAAAATTAAAAGTATTTCAAGTTCGTCTCACTCATCTAAATGGTCTCCAGCTTTTGGTGAAGAAAAAAATATTTTAAATGAGTATAACCAGATCAAAGTATTATTATCTAAAGATAGTTTAGAGATGTTGCTCCTATTTAAAATATTCAATGATGGTGTAGCTTTTAAATATGAGGTTCCAAACCAAAAAAATATAATTGACTATGATATAATCGATGAGAAAACTGAGTTTAATTTATCATCTGATGATAAAGCATGGTGGATTCCAGCTTTTTCTTATAGGAGATATGAGTTTCTCCATGCATTTTCATCTATTGATAGTATTTCCAAGAAATATTTCTCTGAAAAAGTTGAAGATATATCATATGATTCCCTAGGTATAGACGCTGCACATACTCCTTTTACTTTAAAAAAGAAAAATGGATTCTACGTTAGTATTCATGAAGCTAATCTTGTTAATTACTCTTCTATGACGTTAGCCCCAAAAGGAAACGGTTTACTAGAAGCAGAATTATATCCATGGTCAGATGGAACTAAAGTTAAACTTAATTCTAATATTTCTTCTCCATGGAGAACAATCCAAATCGCAGAAAATAGCTCTGATCTTTTATTATCAAACATGATATTAAACCTAAATGATGATCCTGATCAAGGAAAAGATTATTCATGGGTAAAACCAGGAAAGTATATGGGAGTTTGGTGGGAAATGATAGGAACAAATGAGTCAACATGGTGGCCTTCAGCAAATCATGGAGCTAATAATAAAAAAGTAACTAAATATATTGACTTCGCTTCAGAGCATGAATTTGACGGACTTTTAGTTGAAGGTTGGAATGAAGGTTGGCATCCTGGGTGGTGTTGTTCAGGTAATGGAAATCCATTTAGTTTTACTAAAACTCAGAAAGATTTCAATCTACCATATTTATCAGAATATGCTCTTGATAAAGGTATTAGACTCGTTGGTCATCATGAGACCGGAGGACAAATTCAAAATTATGAAAATCAACTAGACGATGCTTTTAGTCTATATCAAAAACATGGTATCAAATTTATTAAAACAGGTTATGTAAATGATGTTAGTAAAAACATAAAGAGAACTGATGAAAATGGAGAAACTGTGTTTGAGTGGCATCATGGACAATACATGATTAATCACATGCAAAGAGTAATAGAAAAAGCTGCTGAATATGAAATTAGTATTATTAAACATGAGCCAATTAAGGATACTGGTTTGAGAAGAAAATATCCGAATTTTATTTCAAGAGAGGGGGCAAAGGGACAAGAATTCAATGGCTTTTCTTCTAATGGTGTTAATCATATAACGATACTTCCATTTACTAGGATGTTGAGTGGTCCAATGGATTACACACCTGGTATTTTTAAATTAAATAACTTTAGATATGTATCTCCAGATAATAGAGTTATTGACAAAAATGCAATTGTTCCATCTACAATTACAAAGGAATTAGCTCTTTATGTGGTTTTATATTCCCCAATGCAAATGGCTGCTGATCTTCCTGATCATTATTTAGCTCACCCAAAAGCTTTTGAATTCATAAAAGATGTTCCTGTTGACTGGTCTGAAAGAAAAATAATCGATAGTGAAATTGGAAGCCATTTAATAATTGCAAGAAAAGATAAATACTCTGAAAATTGGTATGTAGGAGGAATAACTAATGAAAATGAAAAAATAATATCTTTTAACTTTAGTTTTCTGGATGAAAACAAAAACTATAAACTAAATTTATTCAGTGATTCTTCTGATACTCACTGGAAAGATAACCCAATGGAATATGAAATTTCTAATCAAGAAATAGATTCTAACTCTAAACTTGAATTAAGAATGGCTCCTGGAGGAGGTTTTGCTATGGAAATTATTTTACAAGACTAAATAACTTACAGTAGATTATTTCTTACCAAAACATGGCATATAAGAATGCCGTTATAAGTAGAACTCCAAATGCTGCAATGTTGAAAGTACTGTCTGTTGAGAATAGTTTTTTTGTAAGATTAATTCCTTTAGGATCATTATTATTACCCTCCAAATAACTGATTATTGCAATAACAGCAAGTGTAGCAATACAAGTATACCCCATTTGATGCATAAAAGGAAGATCTATAAAAATAGATGCATCACTCCAGCCCTTTGGAGCAACTTTAAAATACATTGCAATAGGTATCGATAATATCGCCCCCCATATAGCAGCGTTATTAGTGGCTTTTTTATAGAATAATCCCATTAAGAATACTGCTAAAATCCCAGGGCTAACAACCCCCGTATATTCTTGAATAAATATAAATACTTGACCTAAACCTTCAAGTTGAGGTGCAATTAATATTGCAATTATTAAAGCAACAACAACAGTTATTCTACCAACAGATACCATTTTAGCGTCAGATGCGTTTTTATTAAAATGAGATTTATATATATCCATTGTGAAGATAGTTGAAGTTGAATTTAGCATTGAAGCTAAAGATGATACAATAGCTGCAGCTAAAGCTGCAAGAATCAAACCTTTAACTCCAGCAGGAATAAAATTCTTAATTAACCATGGAGCTGCATTATCATTCGCAAAACTACCGTCTGAATATATAAAACCTGGATCAACTGAAGCTGTAGTAAGCATGCCTGTATCATCTAAATTCATTACATATGCAATAATACCTGGTAGAACAACAATTACAGGAATAATCAACTTTAAAAATGCAGCAAAAGCAATACCTTTTTGACCTTCTGCTAAACTCTTTGCAGCCAAAGTTCTTTGAATAATATATTGATTAAAACCCCAATAATATAAATTTGCAACCCACATTCCACCAATTAAAACTGCAATGCCTGGAAGGTCGAACCATGCGTCTCTTCCGTTAGGAGTTATTATTTCACCTTTTGATAATATCATTGAAAATCTTTCAGGTGCCTTTTCAAATACGTGTTTTAATCCATCGATAACTCCTCCTGAATCTGTCACATTAGTAAGCGCAAAATACGTCATTAATAGTCCACCAAAAATTAATATTACAACTTGAATTACATCTGTCCAAGCTACTGAAGCAAGCCCTCCCCAAAGAGAGTATGCAAGTGCAAACAAACTTAATCCAATTATACTATTTAAGATAATCGACCCATCGCCAACACCAATAATAGTATCTAACGCTTTACCTCCAAGAAATAAAACTGTTGTAAGGTTTACAAAGACAAAAAGAGCAATCCAAAATACAGCAAGTATAGTTTTTAAATTAGTACTAAATCTTTTTTCAATAAACTCAGGTATAGTATAAAGCCCTTTTTCAATGAAAATTGGTAGAAAATACTTTCCAACAACTAATAGTGTAATTGCTGCCATCCATTCATAAGATGCTATTGCTAATCCTAGAGCAAAACCTGATCCTGACATTCCGATAAATTGCTCAGCAGATATGTTTGCTGCAATTAAAGAAGCTCCTACTGCCCACCATGGCAGAGACTTACTAGCTAAAAAATAATCTTCAGCATTTTTTTGTTTTCCTTTTTTATCTCTCGAAACCCAAAGCCCTATAGATAAAATTGTAACAGCATATAGACCAAAAATTAAATAGTCTATTAATTCAAAACTTCCGCTCATAAATAAATTTTTACTTAATGTTTATTAAAAAGAGATGTTGATTCTTTTTAGATGTTTATAAAATTAGAATTTTTGTTTAATTTAAAAAATAATACGATAAGAGATTATTAAGGAAAGAGGTAAAAATAGTATAGCTGTTAAGGTTGCTAAAAGGATATTACTCAGCTTTATAATTATAATTTTAGTTATGGTGCTAATGTTTTTTATGCTTGGTATTTTTTAGTAATAAACTTTGTAAATTGAATTAATAATAAAAAATGGATATAAAGAAAATTAAATCAATTGAAGTAATGCCAGGATTTAAAGGTAGAATAATTCATGGCTCAGATTTTACATGGGTCTACTGGGAGATAGAAAAAGGAGCAAGTTTACAGGAGCATAATCATATAAATGAACAACTGATGCATGTTTTAGAGGGTGAATTTGAATTTACAATTCATGGAGAAAAAAATATTTGTAAAAAGGGGTCTACTTTTTTGATTCCATCAAATGTTCCCCATTCTGGAAAAGCAATTACAGATTGTATTTTAATGGACGTGTTCAGTCCAAAAAGAGATGATTTAAGATGAAAATAGATTTAACTGGAAAAAAAGCGCTAGTAGGTGGTAGTAGTAAGGGAATTGGTCTTGGAATTGCTAGACAGCTTGCAGAATCTGGTGCAAGTGTTTGTTTAATGGCAAGAAATGAATCGAGATTAAAAGAAATTGTTGATCAACTTCCCAATTCAAGTAATCATAGTTATTTAGTTGTAGATTTTTCAAAATTTGAAGAGTATAAAATTAAGATAGAAGAATATACTAAGAATAATCATGTAGATATTTTAGTTAACAATACTCAGGGACCTCCTGCAGGAAATTCCTTATCAAAGAATATTGATTCTTATCAAGAAGCATTTGATTTATTATTTAAGAGTGTTGTTCATACTGCTTCATTAGTCATTCCAAATATGCAAAAGAACAAATGGGGAAGAATTATTAATGTTACCTCAGTATCAGTTAAGGAGCCTCTCAACTATCTTGTCCTATCGAATAGTATAAGGTCTGCAGTTGTTGCATGGGGAAAAAGTCTTTCAGTAGATCTTGGTTCTGATGGAATTACTGTTAATTCAATATTGACGGGCTATTTTGATACTGAAAGAATTAAAGAGTTAAACAAAGAAAAATCAAAATCTTTGAATATATCTGAGGATGAGGTTTTAGAAAAAATGAAATCTTTAGTTCCAGTTCACAGATTAGGAAAGATTAATGAATACGGATATCTTGTTTCTTTTCTTAGCTCAGATAAAGCAGCATATATAAATGGGGCTTCAATCCCGATTGATGGAGGTCTTTTAAAATCTTATTAAACCTCGTTATACCTTCCAGGTGCTAGTAGCCCACTTACCAATCTAAAAACAGAATGAGGTATAATTTTTAATAAGAATACAATTATTTTCCATGTTTTTGTTGGAACAGATACTTTCTTTCCCCTCATCATTGCTTCTACTCCTTCTTCTGCAATCCTTTTTGCACTTTTTTTAAGAAAACTAGGAACGCTGTCCATTTCTGCTTGAACACCACTTGCTGTATGAAAATTTGTTACCGTATATCCTGGGCAAACTGCAGTTGAAGTGATTCCATATTTATTGTAAAAGCTTAATGATTCACTAAATCTATTCATGAAAGTTTTAACAGGTCCATAAAGAGATTGAAGAGATGAAGCCGGTGCAAATGCAGCTACTGATGAGACAATCATAATCTTGCCGCCCCCATTTGAGATCATATCATTTATGTATTTTTTTGTGAGTGCAATAACAGAAGTGCCTAGGACTCTAAGACATTTTTCTTCATCTTCCATTGTATTTTTATGAAAAGCGTTTGGCAATGCATATCCGGCATTGTTGACTAGTATTTCTATATCATATTTTTTTTGACTAGTAAACTTATAAATTTCATCAGGTGAATCAATAAGTGTTAAATCAGAGGAAAAATAATCACACTTTATATTAAATTCTTGACTCAAATCATTTGATGTTTGAACTAGTTTTTCTGTTGTTCTTGCAACTAATATTAAATTAAAACCTCTTCTAGCAAGATCTTTTGAGATCTCGAGTCCTATTCCTGATGTTGCTCCTGTTATTAGGGCATAAGAATTTTTCATGTCAACAAATCTAAGTAATTAGTTTAATTTTACCCTCGAAATGAAAATTGATATTAGAAGTCTTAGTGAGGATAAGTTATGTGAATTCTTTGAAAATAAAGGTTTTGAAAGTTACAGAGGCAAACAAGTTTATGAATGGATTTGGAAAAAGTCCTCACATACTTTTGATGATATGACAAATATTTCAAAAGACTTAAGACTTATGCTCAATGAAAATTTTGTAATTAATCATATTGAAGTTGATAAAATTCAAAAAAGCTCTGATGGAACAATTAAAAACGCAGTTAAACTATTTGATGATTATATAGTTGAATCCGTTCTAATACCAACCGAAGATAGAACAACTGCATGTGTTTCCTCTCAAGTAGGATGCAGTCTTGATTGTAATTTCTGTGCAACATCAAAGCTAAAAAGAATGAGAAATTTAAATCCTGACGAAATTTATGATCAAGTTGTAACAATTAATAAACAAAGTCTTCAATATTTTAATCGCCCACTTTCAAATATCGTATTTATGGGCATGGGTGAACCATTAATGAATTATAACAATCTTGTTAAATCTATTGAAATGATTTCTTCTGATAAAGGATTAAATATTTCACAAAAAAGAATTGTTGTTTCAACATCTGGTATACCTAAGATGATTAAAAAACTAGCTGATGAAAATCTCAAAGTGAATCTTGCATTATCACTTCACTCAGCAATTGAGGTAACTAGAAATAAGATTATGCCATTTTCATCAAAATTTCCTCTTGATGATATTAAGGAGTCACTTGAGTATTGGTATACAAAAACAAAGAGAAAGATTACATTTGAATATATTGTTTGGAAAAATATTAATGATAGTATAAAGGATATTGATGCATTAGTTAATTATTGTAAATCTATACCATCAAAGGTTAATTTGATTGAGTATAATTCTATTGGAGACTCCCAATTTGAATCAGCCAGTAATAATATGATAAACTTATACAAGAGCATTTTAGAAAAAAACAGAATTACAGTTACAGTAAGAAGATCTAGAGGAAAAGATATTGATGCTGCATGTGGCCAGTTAGCTAATAAGTAACTTATTTTCTTCTACTTTTTGAGGCTAGAATCAAAGCATTATAAGCATTTACTATTTTACCTGTTCTTGAAATGGAATCAAGATAAATATTCTCTTTATCATCATGATCTATTTTAATATCCACTTTTATGCCACTTTCTAATATTATACTTTTTAATTTTTGGGCTGTTATTTTTGGAAAATATGAAAGAATTAGAGATGCAACTCCAGATACAGCAGGGGCAGCCATAGAAGTCCCACTTAATGATTCGTAATCATTTTCTGGCAAAAGAGAATAAACATTATATCCAGGTGCAAATATGTCAACATTATCTGCTCCGTAATTAGAAAAGTTTGCAATTAGATTTTTATTATAGTTTATTGTGCTTGCGCCAACAGTAATAAAATTATTTGAAAACTCTTCTTTTCCTAGATACTGATCATTTGGATAATTTTCATTTTCAATAACATCTAGGTCTTCAGCATCATTTCCTGCAGCATGAACAATAAGTACATCATTCTCATCAGCATATTTTATTGCATCAATAACCCATTCAGGATTGCTAGAATAGGACTTACCAAAACTCATATTAATTATTCTTGCTCCGTTATCAACAGCATATCTTATAGCTAGAGCAATGTCCTTATCATATTCATCACCGTTAGGAA
Source organism: uncultured Bacteroidota bacterium (assembly GCA_902558025.1). Taxonomy (GTDB): domain Bacteria; phylum Bacteroidota; class Bacteroidia; order Flavobacteriales; family Flavobacteriaceae; genus Marisimplicoccus. The sequence goes on from CACECH010000007.1 coordinate 30,502, forward strand.
CAGCTCTTAAAGCCATTATTTCTAGATTATTATTTACTCCATTATTTCCAATATTATTATTTCTAATTCCAGCTATAATACCAGCTACATGAGTGCCATGATTCTCAGATTTTTTAGAATGTAAAACTTTGGAATCTCCATAATTTGTATCATTAATATCATAAATATCATCTCCAACTATCTCTCTACCATTAAAATTAACATTATAATGATAATTGATTTGATCAGAAAAGTATTCAATTCCTTCTTTTAGATAATCAACATCCACATCAATTGAATTATAATATTGAATCATTTTTTTTGAATCTAAAATTATGCTATCGTTTGTGATAAGATTTTCAAGATCTTCATCTGAAAAAGAATCCTTTTCTAGAAATGTTTTTATAATTTCAGATGCATTTTCGATTTGGGATATTAAATTATTGTAAAAATCAATATTCTTGTTACTGTCATCTAATTTTGATTTAATTGTTTTTTTAGCCGAATCATATCTTCGATTTTCATTCAATTTGTCTCTAATTAACCTCGTCATCTCAAGAGTTTCGTTATAAGATTCTCCTAAAAAATTCCATCCATTGGTATCATCAATAAATCCATTGCCATCATCATCAATATTATTATTCGGAATTTCATCTTTATTTACCCATATTACATCTTTGATATCTTCATGATTAATATCTATACCTGCATCAATTACTGCAACAATAACTTTATTTGCTTTTCTTCCTTTTAACAATTCATTATATGCTCTTTCTACACTCATCCCTGGAATAGAATCATAATTTAGATCAAGATTATGCCAATTATTTCTTTGAGATTCATTAAATTTTTTATCAATTTCAGAACTTGAATAATTTAAATAATCATAATCAAACTTAATTGAACTACATGAATAAGTAGTTAAAAGAATAAGAATTAGAAGTATCTGCTTCATATTTAATCAATTTTTAATAATTTCTCCTTTAGTTTATTTATTTTTATTTTTCTCCACCAAACCTTATTTTGCTGGTCTTGAGATTCTGCTCTATGAATTTTTTTATTAAGCTTATTAATTTTTCGTTTAAGGTATGATTTATCCATTTTTTTCATACATATAATTTACAAAATTGAATTTTAATTTTGACGAGATTTTCTATTGTCAATAAAACTTTTGATAAAAATAATCATTGCAATTGCTGAAGTTGAGATCATAAGTATAACTCTGATTAAGCCAACACCTCCTCTTTCAACAACACCTGGCAAAACTTGAATAATTAATGCCAGTAAAATTAATAGAGTAAATAAGACTACTAAGTGAGCAGACAATTTTACAAGCTTTTCATTTGTGAGCATTGTTCCAAGAATAAATAATAGAACTCCAAAAAAAGCGGGGATCAGAGCTGTGAATGAATTAGTGTCAATATACCCCCAAGCTGACATTGAGATAAGTGCAATTGAGTTAATTAAATTAAATTTTTGAATACTTCTTATTTCCATTTTCTATAATTTATTGATTTGCCCAAATATATTATATATCACAATTGCTGTAAAATCATTTAACAGATTTTTTTGAAGAGTATGCTATGATTAGACAACTTGCTAGCATTAATGATGCGGGCATGGATTTAATGAGTTCATCTCCTACATTAATATGCATATAAACCGCAACAAGCATCATAATGCCAATACCTGAAGAGGCGAAAAAGCTCAGTTTCTTAAAATATAAACTCAAAAGAAGCATAATTGCAAGAGAAACTTTGATAATTCCAATAATTAAAAAATAATCTTCAAGTCCATAAACTTGAAATTCTTCCAGAAGACTGGCTGCATCACCGCCTCTGTAAGAAGTTGACCTGTTGGATCTAAAAAGCCAAACATTGATGACTGTTAATCCAACAACTACTGATAAAATTTTTGATAATACTTTCATTTTCTTTTTTTAGCTATATGAATTTAATAATAATTTTTTTGATGCTTTTATTGCTTCAATTGGATCCATAGTAAATGCTTGTGCTTCAACTCCAATAAATCCAGAATATCCAGATTTTTTGACTATTTGAAGCATTTTTTTATAATCGATATCTACATCGTTGCCTTCTAAATCAAAACCATGAGTTTTTGCACTTACACCTTTGGCATATTTAATAAGTTTTTCAACACCTTCATACATATCAAATCTTTCTATACATGTATCATAAAGAGTAGGAGGTCTACCTGAAGTTTTTTCCGCTCCTTCAGTAAACAACTTGTATGTCTCAGCTAACTTTTTTTCATCTTGTTTTAAACAAAAGTTTCCAAAATCTGGAAGAGTTCCTATGTTTTTAAAGTTAACGTTCTCAATTACATTAACTAAATAATCAGCATTTGAAGAAAATCCTCCGTGATTCTCAACTATAATATTTATTCCTAAAGGTTTTGCGTATTCACAGAGCTTACTTAAA
>CACECH010000008.1:0-29534 GCA_902558025.1 uncultured Bacteroidota bacterium
TGTTGACATAAATTATAAAAGTGATTTAAATTCTGGAAGTTTTTCAGAGATTTTAATTGAAAGTTTATCTAAAGATAGATTTTTGCAGTATACTTCCAAAGGGATACATAGAGATGACTTAAACTTTATAATTGAAAACAACAAGATCAAAAATTTCGGAAGTCAAGGACAGCAGAAATCATTTCTTATTGCTTTAAAGCTTGCTCAATTTGATTATTATAAAACAAAATTTGGCAATTCACCAATTGTATTACTAGATGATATTTTTGATAAACTTGACCAAGAACGAGTCAGACAAATAGTACAAATACTAGAAAAGAAAGATTTTAGTCAGATATTTATAACAGATACTCATATTGATAGAGTAAAAGATGCTTTATCTGGACTGAAAAATAAAGAAGAAATATTTGATTTAGAAAAAATATACTCAAATGAATAGAAGAGGAGAGATTAAAAAAATTTCTAAAGTTTTAGACGAAGTTATTTCACAAAAACACTTTAAAATTGGAATTGACAATGTAAGAGTTCAAGATGCATGGGTTAAGGCTATGGGAGAAAACATTCAAAAATACACATACAGTATAAAATATAAAAGGGGTATACTTTTTATAAAACTAAAATCATCAGTACTTAAAGAAGAATTAATTTTTGAAAAGAATAAGGTAATTAAACTTATAAATCAGGAATTAGGAAAAGAATATGTAAAAGAGTTAGTCCTTAACTAAAAATTTCGCTGTCGCTAAAGTGAAAGCTTATTTCTATAGAAGCATTCTCATCACTGTCTGATCCATGTACTGCATTTTCTCCTTTAGATTTAGCATATCTTTTTCTAATTGTACCCTCCTCAGCTTCTGTTGGGTCAGTAGAACCAATAAGCTTTCTAAAGTCATCAACTGCATTACTCTTTTCTAATGCTGCTGCAACTATTGGACCTCTTGTCATGAACTGAATTAAATCTTTAAAAAATGGCTTATCTGAGTGAACTGAGTAAAATTGTTCAGCTTCTTCTTTAGTCATTTTTTTGTACTTCAGTGCAATTATTTTAAACCCAGCTTCTTTTATCATGTTTAGAATTGGAAGCATGTACCCCTGCTCAATTGAGTCAGGCTTAAGCATAGTAAATGTTCTATTTGAATTCATGCGGCAAATTTAATAATATCTGACATTAATCAAAGTTTTAGTAATTAGTTTATTTTAATTTTCAATATAATATTATATTAGCCCACTCATGGATAAGAAGATTCTTAAAAGTATTAAAAGTATTCTATCTACAAATAAGAAAATCATTTTAATACCACATAGTAGTCCTGATGCAGATGCACTTGGAAGTTGTCTTGCTTTGTTTCATTTTTTAAAAAATGACCATAATGTAAGTATTATTTCACCAAATGAATTTACTGAGATACTTAACTTTCTTCCTGGCTCAGAAAATGTCATAGTTTACGAATCTCAGAAAGAGAAATCAGATATTTTATTTGATAATGCTGAAATTATTTTTACACTAGATTTTAATAGTTTAGGAAGAGCTAAAAATGTTTCTTATAAAATATCAAAATCATCTGCAAAAGTTATTATGATTGATCATCATGAGAATCCAGATGATTATGCTGACATTATGATTTCTAATTCTAAAATGAGTTCAACAAGTGAGATGATTTATGATTTCATAGCTTACATAGATTCAAATAAAATTGATAATAACATTGCAACATGTCTTTATACTGGAATAGTTGCAGATACTGGTTCTTTTCGTTTTCCTTCAACAACTTCTAAAACACTACTTGTTGGCTCCAAATTAATTGATCATGGTGTAGATGTTACTCATATTTTTGAAAAACTACATAATAATTTTCAATTTGATAGACTTAAACTCCTTGGAACCACGATAAATAACTTTAAAAGAATTGATGATTTACCTGTATTGTATACTTTAATAACTGACGAAGATCAAAAGTCAAGTAATTTTAAGAAAGGAGATAGTGAAGGTTTTGTAAATTTTGGACTTAGTGTTGAAGGAATTTTGTGTTCTGTTTTATTTATAGAAAAAAAAGAGGATGAATTAATTAAAATTTCATTTAGGTCTAAAGGTGATTTTAAAGTTAATATATTTGCTTCAAGATATTTTAATGGTGGAGGGCATATTCATGCTGCTGGTGGAATCTCAAAATTAAATTTAATAGATACTGAAAAGAAATTTATCAGTGATATTAAACAATACTTAAAAGAATATTATGATTAAAAAATCTATCATATTTATAACATCAATACTAATCTTAAACTCATGTAATATGAATGATTACTCTGAACTAAATGAAGGAATATACGCAAGCTTAGAAACCTCAAAAGGTGATATATTAATAGAACTATTTTTTAAGCAGACGCCATTAACTGTATCTAATTTTGTTGCATTATCTGAAGGAAACCACCCTGCAGCAGATGAACAATTTTCGGGAAAACCATATTATGATGGTCTAAAATTTCATAGAGTGATTGACAATTTTATGATTCAAGGTGGTGACCCTACTGGAACTGGCTCAGGCGGACCTGGCTTTCAGTTTGATGATGAATTTAGTGAAGAATTAAAACATACAGGACCAGGTATTTTGTCGATGGCTAATGCTGGACCAGGAACAAATGGAAGCCAATTCTTTATAACTCATGTAGAAACTCCATGGCTTGATGGAAAGCATTCTATCTTTGGAAAAGTTAACTCTGGCCAAGATGTTGTTGATAATATTGCTCAAGATGATATTATTAAAAGCGTAAAGATCATAAGAATTGGTAAAGATGCTGAGGAATTTGATGCTACTAAGATATTTGAAGACTATATAACAAATAAGAGTCAAGCAGATATCTTAAAAGCTGAAGAAGAAGCTAAACTTCTAGATGATTTAACATCAGGAATGATTGAAACTGAAAGTGGATTAAAATATAAAGTTTCAAAAAAAGGAAGTGGTCCTAATGCTGAGATCGATGATGTCCTTTCAGTTCATTACTCTCTTAAACTTGTTGACGGGTCAGAAATTGATTCATCTTTTACTAGAGGAGAACCAATTGAGTTCACGTGTGGTGTTGGACAAGTTATTAAGGGGTGGGATGAAGCTATGCAACTACTTAATAAAGGTTCAAAAGCTACGTTAGTTATCCCTAGTGAACTTGGTTACGGATCAACTGGTGCGGGGAATGGAGTTATTCCTCCTAATGCAACATTAATTTTTGAAGTTGAATTAGTCGATATAAAATAATGAAGTTAAAAAGTATTTTTGCTCTTGCTCTAATACCTCAAATACTATTAATTAATTTCATTAAAAATAATCCATCAATCATTGATGAATATTATTCATATTATATATACAATAATATTCTCAAAATAAATTCATTTGTATATTCTAATATAAACATACCTATAGGTGAGATTTTATATATAATTCTTGTTATTATTCTTATTTATCTTGTTTATAGAGTTTTTTCTTTCAAACTAAATGATTCAATTAACCTTCTGGCATTTATTTCATTAGTTTACTTTATTTTTTATTCTTTTTGGGGATTAAATTATTTTAAAACCTCAATCTCTGATGAATTAAATATCAAAAATGATTATGAATTTGAAGAGTTAGATAATACCTTGAATATTATTATCACAAAGATAAACGAAGAAGTTCCATTACTCAAGGATTATAATGAAATAGATTTTTTTGAAATAACTAACATGACTAACTTAAATGTGAAACAGTCTTTAGTACCTAGTATTCTTCTTTTTCAAACAGTATCTGGGCACTTTATTCCATTTACATCAGAATCAGTAGTAAATGTTAATATTCCCAAAGTGGATTTACCTGTGGTTATTTTTCATGAATATGCTCATCAAATGGGATATGCAGATGAAGCTGAAGCGAGTTTTATTGCATTTATGAAAGCAGTTGAAAGCAATAATGCAAATGTTAGATATTCTGGCTATTTTAATGCGCTTTTAAATCTTCTAAACGAAATTAATAAGAATCATAAAGAAAAATTAGAAGACTACACCTCAAAACTCAATGATAGAGTTATATCTGACATTAATTATAACATGGAATTCTGGAGTAAATATTACAATAACTTTTTTGATAGAGTTGCAAACTATGTGTATGACTTTTATTTAAAGTCTAATAAACAAGAACATGGTATTCTGTCTTACAATAAAGTTTCCAATTTTATAATTGATTATTATCAAAGAGAAGTATTATCAGATTTCTTTAATTGATTTACTATATTAGCAAACTATCCCTATCATTTAGGGTCAAATTAAAAAACTAATAAAATGAAAAGATTCTTCCTATTATCCTTTTTCTTATCATTTGGACTCTACAGTCAGGACTACTTTATTGTTAATGATGGAGTTAAAACTAAAGAATATGGAAATACAGCATTTACAAATGCCAATATATATACTGATAAAGGTGTAATTAGCAACTCTACTTTAATTATAAATGATGGAAAAATAATTAATTACGGAAGAAACATTGAAATACCTAAAAATACTGTTATATATGACCTTGGTGGAAGATACATATACCCATCCTTTATTGAGACTTTCTCAAATTTTGGTATAGAAAAATATAGTAGATCTGATTTTTCAAGGAGCTCTCAATACGAGCCTAGTCGAAAAGGTTATTATTGGAATGATCACATTTTAAGTGATTTTAATGCTTTTGATAATTATATGTATAACAAATCTGATGCTGACAAAATGAGAAAGATGGGCTTTGGTGTTGTTAATTCGAATAGTAATGATGGAGTGCATAGAGGAACAAGTTTTACAGTAGCTCTAATAGACGACAAGAATGAATCATACAGGTTAATTCAAGATAAATCCTCTGAATACTATTCCTTTTCTAAGAGTTCTCGGTATAATCAGTCATATCCTAGCTCAACTATGGGAGCAATCGCTTTAATTAGACAACTATTTCATGATGCTAATTGGTACTCTCAAGGAGTATCAAACACAAAAGACTTGGCACTTGAAGCACTAATAGAAAATAAAGATTTACCAAAATTTTTTGATGCAGGAGAGAAATTAAATGTAATTAGGGCTGCTAAACTCTCAAATGAATTCAATTTAAATTTTGTGATAAAGGGGTCTGGAAAGGAGTATGAAAACATAAGGGAACTTAAAAAATTTGACAATACAATAATAGTTCCAATAAATTTCCCTAAAGCATACGATGTATCTAATCCACTATTAAATAAAAAACTAACAATAAACCAGCTAAGATATTGGAATCAAGCACCTGCTAATCTAAAAATATTAGACGAAAATAACATTGAATTCATAGTTACCTCCTCTGGAATAAATAGAACTGACGATTTTCTAGAAAATTTAAGAACAGCAGTTAAGCACGGACTCAACATGAAAAAAGCAATTGAATCTCTAACTATTGTTCCTGCTAGATCTCTAAACCTTGGTGATAAATTAGGAAAAATTGAAAAAAACTTTCTTGCAAATTTTATAATTACATCCGGACCATTATTTGATGATGAAACTGAAATTGATGAAAATTGGGTAAAAGGGAATAGACATATAATAAATCCTATCAATACAGTTAATTTTGACGGAGAATATGAGATTAACATAAATGGCAATAATTATAATTTGATAATCTCTAATAGTCAAGATAATATCAACACCAGAGTAAAAAAAGATTCAATTAATCTGAAATCAAAAACTTCACTTCAGGATGATTGGCTGTATTTGACTATTTTTGATGAATACAAAAGTAAAGCTTCTTATGCGCAATTATCTGCCAAAATAATTTCAGAAAATACAATTAGTGGTTTAGGAATTGACTTTAATAATGATGAATTTAAATTCAAGACTACAAGTAACCGTAAATTAAAAAAACCAAAGGGAGAAGATTTAAGACTTGAAGCGCAAAAAGTTTCAAAGTTGACATACCCAAATGTTGGTTTTGGATTAACTGAAGTCCCAAAAAGTAAATCAATACATTTTAAGAATGCAACTTTATGGACTAATGAAGATCTAGGAATAGTTGAGAATTATGATATTTTGATTAGTAAAGGTAAAATTGTTGAAATTGGTAAAGATATTAATACACCTCCAGGATATGAAGTTGTTGATGCAACCGGAAAACATATTACTTCAGGTATAATTGATGAGCATTCTCACATGGCTGCTTCTAGTATAAATGAAGGAGGGCATAATTCATCTGCAGAAGTATCAATTATGGATGTAATCAACCCAGATGATGTTAACATTTATAGAAATCTTGCGGGTGGAGTAACAACAGTTCAAATTCTTCATGGGTCAGCAAACCCTATTGGCGGTCAATCTGCAATAATAAAATTAAAATGGGGTTCAGAGATAGAAGATATGTTTTTTGAAGGAGCAGCACCTTTCATAAAATTTGCTTTGGGGGAAAATGTAAAACAATCAAATTGGGGAGGCTCAAGGTTTCCTCAAACAAGGATGGGAGTTGAACAAGTTTTTATTGATCACTTTGATAGAGCATCTGAATACGCAAATAATTGGACAGAATACAATTCTTTAAATAAGAGGGAAAAGTCACGAACACCAAAACCCAGATTTGATGAAGAGCTTGAAACATTATGGGAAATAATGAAAGGTGAAAGATTTATTTCTAGCCATTCATATGTTCAAAGTGAGATAAATATGTTAATGAAGGTTGCTGAAAAGTATAATTTTAGAATTAATACTTTTACTCATATACTTGAAGGTTACAAAGTTGCTGATAAGATGAAAGAACATGGCGTTGCTGCTTCAACTTTTTCTGATTGGTGGGGATATAAATATGAAGTTAATGACGCGATTCCATATAATGCGTCCATAATGCACAATGCTGGAGTTCTTGTAGCCTTAAATTCTGATAGCTCTGAATTATCCAGAAGACTAAACTTGGAGGCTGCAAAAGCTGTTAAGTATGGCGGAGTGTCCGAAACCGAAGCATGGAAGTTTGTTACACTAAACCCAGCGAAAATGTTGCATTTAGATCATAAAGTTGGAAGTCTTAAAGAAGGTAAAGATGCTGATATAGTTTTATGGAGTGGTCATCCAATGTCCCTATACTCAAGGGTAGAAATGACATTTATAGAAGGAGCATTATACTTTGATGAAAATGATCATGAAAGAAGGATTTCAGAAATTAAAAAGGAAAAGTCTGAGTTAATTAGCTTAATGTTTAGGGAAATTCAAGCTGAAAGAGAAAAGAATTTAAAAGAGATTTTTGAGGATAATATTTCGGATGGAAATCAAAAATTTCCAATTCCTGATAACATTTTAATGTCTGGTGCTGAAATTATATCTTTTCCTGAATTAGAAGTTAATTGTGAAACTATTGAAATACATTAATATGAAAAAGTTTATTTTTTTAAACATACTATTTTTAAACCTATTATTTGCCCAGCAAACACCTGCTCATGAACAATCAAAGTCAATACTAATATATGGTGCAACAACACATGTAGGTAATGGGGAACTTATTAGAAATAGTGTAATTGGATTTAAAAATGGAAAATTTGATTTGATTAGTTCAACAAATGAAATACAAAATAATCAGCAGCTTGAGAATTTTTTAAATAACAATAAAACAAAATACGATACGATTATTAATGCTACTAATCATCATATTTATCCTGGAATTATAGCTCTTAACTCTAACTTAGGACTAGTCGAGGTAGATGCTGTAAAAGCATCTGTGGATGACGATGAATCAGGTACATTTCTACCAAATGTAAGAAGTATAATAGCATACAATGCAGAGTCAAAAGCAGTCGAAAGTATGAGGCCTAATGGAGTTCTTATTGCACAAATTACACCTAATGGTGGGATTATCTCAGGTAGTTCATCAGTAGTTCAGTTGGACGCGTGGAATTGGGAGGACGCTACAATTAAGTATGATCAAGGCATTCATCTTAACTGGCCAAGCCCATATACATTCGGAAGATGGTGGTTAGGAGAAGATAGAGGTTTAAAGAGAAACATGAATTATAGTTCACAAATTGAAAATGTAAGAGATTTTTTTGACAAGTCATTTGCAAACATGAATACTAAAAAATCAATGAACTTGAAAAGCAAGGCTATGAAAGGGGTGTTTGAGGGAACAACAACTGTCTACCTTAATGCAGATGACGAGAAAGAGATTGTTGATGGAGTTAGTTTTCTAAAAGATTACGGAATTGAAAAAATTGTTATTGTTGGTGGAACAGGTTCAAAGGATCAAATAGATTTTATTAAAGAAAATAAAATTCCAGTTATTTTAAAGCAGCCATACAGACTACCCTCTTCTGAAGATGCTGATCCAAGAAACACATTTAGACTTGCAAAAGAATTATTAGACAACAATATACTTGTAAGCATAGACCCCACAGGGACAGCATCTGACAGGGTGTTAACAAGAAATTTACCATTTTATGCAGGAAGTTTTTCTAGCTATGGCATTAACAAAGAGAAAGCTCTTAGTTTAATAACTATTAATCCTGCCAAAATTCTTGGCATAGATGATGAATTTGGTTCTATTGAAATTGGTAAAAGTGCTACCTTATTTATATCCAAGGGAGATGCATTAGATATTGTATCGAATAATGTTACTCATGCATTTATTTCTGGAAGAAATATAAGCTTAGAAACACATCAAACCAGACTTTGGAGAAGGTATTCCAATAAATATTCGAGCTCTCAGTAAAATATAAACTTTAAATCAAGAATTATTATTTGTAAATTTAAGTAGCAAAATTTACAATTGTTAGTTGATAATAAAATACTGCCTAAAGAAATAAATGAATTATTTGATGATATTATTGATAGTAGTTATCAAAAAATAACATCCAAAGAAAAAAAAATAATTCATGAATCCTTAGTTATTGCATTCAATGGTCATGATGGTCAGGCTAGAAAGTCTGGAGAACCCTACATTTACCATCCTCTTGAAGTTGCAAAAATTGTAGCCAAAGATATTGGATTAGACTATATTTCTATTGCTGCAGCTATTCTTCATGATACGGTTGAAGATACTGAGGTAACACTTGAAGATATAGATGAAACAGTTGGTTCTGAAATATGCAAGATTGTTAATGGTTTAACTAAAATTTCAACCCTAAAAAAAAATGAAGATTATTCTGTTCAAGCTGAGAATTATCGTAAAATGTTGCTTACTCTTCACGATGATATAAGGGTAATATTAATTAAAACAGCTGATAGACTTCATAATATGCGAACAATTGATTTTCTATCAAAAGCAAAACAAGATCAAATGGCATCAGAGTCATTATACATTTATGCTCCGCTTGCACATAGAGTGGGACTTTACAATATTAAAAATGAACTTGAAAATTTAAGTCTAAGAATTATTGAGCCTAGAGAATATAATTTGATAAAAAATAAAATTGATAAGGATTTAGTAAATCAAGAAAAGTATGTTGAGTCCTTTGAAAAACTAATTAATGAGAGTCTTGTAAATCAAAAAATTAAATATCAGATCAAAGGAAGATATAAGTCTATATACTCAATTTATAATAAGCTAAAAACTAAAAATATATCATTTGAAGAGGTTTATGATCGATTTGCAATTAGAATTATATATAAATCAATACAAAAAAATGAAAAATTTGCAGCATGGAAAATATATTCTATAATTACAGATCACTTTACTCCTAACCCTACTAGACTAAGAGATTGGATTACTCTTCCAAAAAATAATGGGTACGAGGCACTTCATCTTACTGTAGTTGGGCCAAAAAATAAATGGGTAGAAATCCAGATTAGATCAGAGAGAATGGATGAAATTGCTGAAAAAGGTTACGCTGCACACTATGGTTATAAACATAATGAATCTAAAAAAAGTGAAGTTGATCTTTGGCTAAACAAACTTCAAGAGGTCTTAAATCATGATGCAGAGCATGCTATTGATTTTGTTGAGGATTTTAAATTAAATTTTTATTCAAAAGAAATTTATGTTTTTACACCTAATGGAGACTTAATGTCTTTGAAAAGCGGATCATCTGCATTAGATTTTGCTTTTCATGTTCATACGGATGTTGGAATTAAAACAAGGGGAGCAAGAGTTAACGGTAAGTTAGTTCCGCTAAGTCACACTCTTAAAAGTGGTGATCAAGTTGAAATTATAACTTCTGAAAATGTTAAACCTAACAGAAACTGGTTAAATTTTGTTGAAACTTCAAAAGCAAAATCTAAAATAAAATCATCATTAAATGATGAAAAGAAAAAAATTGCTTCAGATGGCAAAGAAATTCTAGAGAGAAAGCTCAAACAATTCAAAATTAAGTTGAATGATAAAGTCTCTGGTCAGATGATGAAATTCTTTAAAATTAATGCAAGTAATGATCTTTTTTATAATGTCGCCACTGGAGATATAGATAATAAAAAAATTAAAAATTTTGCAAATGATTACAATAGTTATATAGGTTATTTTAGAAGAAGAATTACTGGGACAACATCTAAAGCTCAAAAATCTGATGACAATGAAGATTTAATCAAGTTTGATAAGCTAGTTTTTGGAAAAGAAAAAGAGATGTTAAAATATTCAATGGCTCCATGCTGTAGTCCAATACCTGGAGATAATGTTTTTGGATTCATATCTGTAAAAGATGGTATAAAGGTACATTCTAAGAATTGTCCAAACTCAATAGCTTTAAGATCCAATTACGCCTACAGAATTATATCTGCAACATGGATTGATTCTGAAAGTCACGAGTTTAATGCAAAAATTGAAATTACAGGATTTGATGATATTGGTCTTGTGAATGAGATAACCTCTCTAATTTCAAATTCAATGAATGTTAATATGAATAGAATCTCCTTTGAAACTAATGATGGGACTTTTTCAGGTGTTATAAGTATAGATGTAAAAAATAAAGTAATTTTGAATAAATTGTTAAAAAGGTTGTCTGATATCAAAGGAATTGAAAAAGTTACTAGAAAATAAAATTTATGGCCCAAATTAATAAGCAAAATAACGAGGAAATTACTGAGGTTTTTACAAATTTTCTCAATAAGCACAATCACAGAAAAACTCCTGAAAGATTTAGTATACTAAATGAAATATATTCCATTGAAGGTCATTTTGATATTGACTCACTTTATGAAAAAATGAATAAAAAAAACTATAGGGTTAGTAGAGCAACTCTATACAATACTATTGAGCTTCTTCTAGAAAGCGGTCTCGTAAGGAAGCATCAATTTGGTGATTCATTTTCTCAATATGAAAAGTGTTACTTCAACAATCAACATGATCATTTAATAATTACAGATACAGGAGAGGTTAAAGAGTTTTGTGATCCTCGAATTCAATCAATAAAAAATAATATTGAAGAAATATTTAATGTTGATATTAAGGATCATTCACTATATTTATACGCCACAACTAAAAAGAAAAAATAGTTAATATATGTCTTTAGATCTATTGCTTGGTCTTCAATGGGGAGATGAAGGTAAAGGAAAAATAGTTGATGTAATAACCTCTGATTATGATATTATTGCTAGATTTCAAGGAGGACCTAATGCTGGGCATACTATAGAGTTTGACGGAAATAAACATGTTCTCCATACTATTCCATCGGGTATCTTTAACAAAGATTCTATTAATTTAATTGGAAATGGAGTTGTAATTGATCCAGGAATCTTTCTCAAAGAAATTGAAGGACTAAATAAATATAAAATTGATCTTAGAAAAAAATTATATATATCCAAAAGAGCTCATATAATATTGCCAACTCACAAAATTATAGATGCAACATCTGAAGCATCAAAAGGAAAAAAAAAGATTGGCTCAACACTTAAAGGAATAGGTCCTGCCTACATGGATAAAACAGGAAGAAATGGCATAAGAGTGGGAGATATTATTGATGATTCGTGGCAATTAAAATATAAAATTCTTAAGGAGAAACACCTGAATATTATTTCAAATTTCAATCAATCTGTTGAAATAAGCCTAGATGAATTGGAGAAAGACTTTTTTAATGGTATTGAATGCTTAAAGTCTTTCAATCTGGTTGATAGTGAGACCTACCTTAATAATTCTATTGAGCAAGGAAAAAAAATATTAGCTGAAGGTGCTCAAGGCTCATTGCTAGATATAGACTTTGGAACATATCCATACGTAACTTCTTCAAATACTACTGCAGCTGGTGCTTGTTCAGGTTTAGGTGTAGCGCCAAATAAGATTAAAAATATTATTGGAATATTTAAAGCATATACCACCAGAGTTGGATCTGGACCATTTCCTACAGAATTATTTGATTCAACTGGAGAAAGGATCAGAAAAGTTGGAAATGAGTATGGCGCAACAACTGGTAGAGATCGTAGATGCGGATGGTTGGATCTTGTAGCTTTAAAATATTCTGTTCAAATTAATGGGGTTACTGAATTAAACATAATGAAATCAGATGTATTAAGCTCAATCGGTAAATTAAAAGTTTGTACATCTTACCTTATTGGTGATAAAGAGATTAACTATTTTCCGTTCGATATAAAATCTAAAGAGGTTATTCCACAATACATTGAATTTGATGGATGGGATCAAAATATTACTCAAGTTAAAAGTGAATTTGACCTTCCTAAAGAGTTAAGAGATTACATTAGTTTCATTGAATCCTTTGTCAAAGTACCTATAAAATTGATCTCAGTTGGGCCAGACCGAATTCAAACTATTTATAGAGATAAATGAGACCAAATATAATTTTGATTTGTTTTTTTATTTCTGCTTCATTATATAGTCAAGAACAAAGAATAGTTGAAATTATTCAAGCGGGAAAGTCAATTAGAAACTCTACAGAATATCCTGATGCTAATATTCTTCAAAGGGATAAAAATCTTAGAGTTATTTTATTTCATGACGGAGCAAGGATAGAGTCAGATGTATCTTACTATTATTTTAATGAAAATTCATTTAAGGCAAGTGGAAAAGTAAATTTTAATCAAGGGGATTCACTGTTACTGACTTCAGATTTTCTTGAATATGATGGAAAGACAAAAAAAGCTATTGCATATGGAAACGTAAAGCTAACAAGACCAGATATGAAGCTGGAGACTGATACACTTTATCTTGATAGACCAAAAAATATTGCATTTTATAATTCAAAGGGTAAAATAATTGATAATGATAATACTCTTGAAAGTAACTCAGGAACATATTATATGGGACCTAAAAAATATATTTTTAGGTCTAATGTAACCATTGATAATCCAGAATATAACTTAAACTCTGAAGAATTAGAATACTTCACTGAAAGCAATCAAGCTTTCTTCAATGATAAAACTATAATTACTGGTATTGATTATAATATATTTTGTAGAAATGGATTTTATGATACTAATCTTCAAAGAGGATTTTTTAGAGAAGATGCTACTATTAATTATGATGGAAAAATAATAAATGGAGACAGTATATTTTTTGAAAATGAAAAATCATATGCATCAGCTTCATATGATGTCAAAATTAATGATACAATAAATAAATCAATAATTACTGGGCATTATGGAGAAATATTTAGAGACAAAGATTCCGCTATTGTTACCAAAAATGCATTAGCAGTTAATATAATTAAAAATGATTCACTCTATATTCACTCTGATACAATTACAATTACAGGTACAGACGAAAAAAAGATTTTAAAAGGTTATTATGATGTAAGAATTCTTAAATCGGATGTTAGAGGTCTATCTGACTCAATACATTTTAACCAAGAAACTGGATTAATTAAACTATTAAAGAAACCTAAAAGTTCTAGATTCCTAAAATCATTAACTGACGAGGAAAAAAATAAACTTAATCCAATTATATGGTTTGGAGGTAATCAGATAACAGGTGACCAAATATTTTTAAAATCAAATGTTAAAACAGAAGAATTGGATTCTCTAATTATTCGAGGTAATGTATTTATGAGTCAAAAAGATTCTTTGTATAGTGATCGGTTTAATCAAATAAAGGGAGAAAAATTAGATGGTTTCTTTTCAGACGGAAAATTAGATAATGTTTATGTTGTAAAGAATAGTACTTTACTTTACTACATGTATTCAGATGATGCAGAATTAATTGGCTTAAACAAAACTTTAGCAAGCTCAATTTTAATTAAATTTCTTGATAATGAAATATCTGAAGTCTCATTTTACAGAACACCTGATGGAAATGTGTTATCTGAAAATAAAATTCTTACTAACGAAATGAAACTTCCAGGTTTTATTTGGAGAGAGAGTGAAAGACCAAATAAGATATCTGATTTATTCAGTGAGAGTGATAAAGAGCTTGAAATTGTTAAAATAGAGTAATCTAACTTGTTAATTATTTTGTTGAAAATAAATTAACATCCATCTAAATATGACTTAACTAGATGTGTACTTTAGAACAAAATAATATTCTTGAGTAACAATAGTAGTTCTATTATTAAGTTTGAGCAAATGTTAAAAACAAATAGTGTTTTTTACTTTGACTCTAATGACTTCATAAATATTTCTCACCACTACATTGATCAAGCAAACTATAAGTTAGCTGATCAAGCCATAAAAATGGGATTAAATCAACATCCAAACAATTTAGATCTAATGTTACTTAACTCTGAATTATTAATTTTCAATTCAAAATATGATGCTGCTTATGAGATTTTAAACTTTGTTCAAGAAATAGACCCTGAAAATAGAGAGGTTTATCTCCAAAAGGCGACTATTTATTCAAAAAATAATCTTAGTGATGAAGCAATTGAAATACTTAAAAGTGCTCTTTCATTTATTGATGATAAGGTAGATATCTGGAATATGATAGCAATGGAATTCTTATTAATTGAAGATTTTGAATCCGCTATGCCTTTTTTTAAAAAATGCCTAGATTATGATGATGAAGATTATCAATCTCTTTATAATTTAGTTTTTTGCTATGAAAATTTAGGATTGATAGATGAATCCATAAGTGAGCTTAGCAATATTCTTGAAAAAAGACCCTATTCAAAAATAGCTTGGCATCAACTTGGGAAAATTTATAAAAAGCAAGGCAAATTAAAGGAAGCAATTTCAGCATTTGATTTTGCAATTATTTCTGATGATCAATTTGTTTCAGCATACATTGAGAAAGCTAAAATTCTTGAAAAAGTCAAGAAATATAAAGATGCACTTGAAAATTATAAAATATCGTTACAACTAAGTGAACCTAATTCATACATATTTTTCAGAATATCAAAATGCTATAAAAAATTAAATAATAAGAAGCTATTTATTGAATTTATTAAAAAAGCATTAAGGGAAGAACCTGGTAATGAAAAGGCATGGGTCTATTTGATTAATTTTTATCTTAAGAAAAATAATTTAAGACAGTCTAGATATCTTTCTAAAAAAGCTTTAGATAACAATCATAATAGTCTAAAAATAATAGAGCTTAATGCAATTACAAGCATATCTGTTGGAAACAGAATTGAGGCCATTAGGTATTACAAAGAAATCATCGATATTCAAGAAAATCAGTCTTGGAGAATTTGGAATAGTTTATTGAAATGTGTTTTAGAAATTGAAGAGTGGTCAGAGTTATTAAGACTAAGTTTAAGAGCAAAAAAATATTTTCCGAATAAATCTTTTCTTGATTTCACAATAAGTGGATGTCTTCTAAAAGATGGAAAGTTAAACGAGGCTATATATTTTTATCAAAGTGGAAGCAAATCCTCTAAAATACCATCAAAACTTAGAAAATATTTTCCTGAATTTACAGATAATAAGGCACTACTTATTTGATTTTTGTTATATTAATTTACAATGAAAAATTACATATTTCTCTTTCTTAAAGGACTTGCAATGGGTGCAGTTAATAAAATTCCTGGAGTTTCTGGTGGAACTGTTGCTTTCATTACAGGAATTTATGAAGATCTTATAAATTCTATTAAAAAAATAAATTTTAAATCTTTTAAAATTTTATTTAATAGAGGATTTAAGGATTTTTATAAAGAAATAAACGGTAAATTTCTTACAGTTCTTTTTTCAGGTGTTATTGCAAGTTTTTTTAGTGTTTCACTAGTACTAGATAGACTAATAGAAGATTACGAACTTTATGTATTTGGACTATTTTTTGGAATGATTGTTGGCTCATTTTATGTTATTTACTATCAGCTAGAAAGGTTAAATATTAAAACAACTTTTTGGATCTTAGTTGGTTTGTCAATTGGTCTTCTAATTAGTTTCGCTGACAATTTTGAGGTAACAGATTCAAATGTTATAATTTTTATTTCAGGAATGATTGCTATATCAGGAATGATTTTACCAGGTCTTTCTGGGTCATATCTTCTTCTACTAATGGGAAGTTATACCTTGATAATGGTTGACTCAGTAAATGCATTATACTTTACTTTAACTGATATATTTTCATTTAACTTTGACTTTGTTTATGATCCTGAAAGGATTTATTTATTAAAGGTTATACTTTTTTTTACAATTGGATCAGTTTGCGGTTTAATTTTTTTATCAAATATATTAAGTACTCTTCTCAAAAGATTCAAGTCAATCACAATATCAATTATTGTTGGATTTATTGCAGGATCCCTCAGAGGGGTTTGGCCATGGAAGACTGAGTCACTAAATGGTAAAGTTTCTTTATTTTTTCCTGATTTTTCTTTAGGAGAAACCTGGCTAACACTGTTTTATATTATTATTGGTATTTTGTTTGTAGTTTTATTGGAAAGATTTGCAAATAAACATTGAAAGAGATAAAACAATTTGGTTTAATAGGCAGGAATATTGATTATTCCTTTTCAAGAAACTACTTTAAGGATAAATTTAATTCTATTGAAAAACTCTCAAATTATGAGTATATAAACTTTGATATTGAGTCAATAGAGGAAGTTAATTTTATTTTTAGCCGAAAAAACCTTTTTGGATTAAATGTAACTATACCTTACAAGGAAGACATTATTAATTATCTGGATGAAGTTGATGATCTAGCCCTTGAAATTGGTGCAGTAAACACAATATGTTTTGAAAATCAAAAAAAAAAAGGATATAATACTGATATATTAGGTTTCCAAAAAACCTTGGAAACTAATAGTTTAGATAATTTTGACAGCGTTCTTATTCTCGGATCAGGAGGTGCTTCTAAAACAGTAAAATATTTTTGTAAAAAAAATAATCTATCCTATAAAATTGTATCTAGACATAAGAAAAACAATTATTTATCCTATAAAGATATAGGCAAAGACATTTTAAGCAATAGTGTTTTAATTGTAAACTGCACTCCAATTGGAACATTTCCTAATATCAATTATTCTCCTGATTTGCCGTATAATTTAGTTAATGATAAAAGCATATTTTTTGACTTAGTATATAATCCTGCAGAAACTCTATTTATGAAAAAAGGTAAAGAAATTGGTTGTAGGACAATAAATGGATACCAAATGTTAAAATTTCAAGCAGATGAGTCATGGAACCTTTGGGAAAAATCAATAAAATAGATTTACATTTTTTTTGTTACATTTATTGTTTAATAGCTAAAAATGAAAGACTCAGATTCAATATCAAAAAAGTCTTCATCGGATTCTGAAAATCTAGTTAATAAAATAGTTCCTGAAATGCCTAAAGACAAAAGGACCAAGGCATACAAAGAATGGGTGAAAAAATATGGTCAAGAAGCTTCAGACTCCAATGAAATTCCTGATATGCCTAAAGATAAAAGAACTAAGGCATACAAAGAATGGGTGAAGCAGTATGGTGTTCAAGAGGTAACATCAGATAAATCAGAAAAAAAATCTTCAAAAAAAGTTTCTAAATCTGAAACAATAACATCTGGTTTGGATAAACTAGTTTCTGATTTTATTGAAAAGATTGATCCTGATGATTGGTTTAACAAAAGAAAAGATATTGAAGAATTAAGATCAAAAATCAATTCAACTTTAAAATCATCTGAATCTGATACAGATGAATTTAAAAAATCTAAATCTTTATTTTTTCAAACCTTAAAAACTTACTCATTTAAAAAGAAAAGATATTTCAAAGATCTAAGTTCAAATCAAAAAGAAAATTTAGAGAAAAGACAAGAACTAATTGAAAAGATTAAAAATCTTATTATTGTAGATGAGAATCCAAATAAACTATATTCAAAATTTAAAGTACTTAAGGAGGAGTGGCATAACACTGGACAGGTTCCAATTACCGAAAGAAACAATATTTGGGAAACCTACAGACACCACGTAAGCAAATTTTATGACTTCCTTCATCTTAATAGAGATCTGAGAGAACTTGACTTTAAGCACAATTACGAGGAAAAAGTAAAAATTATTGAAAGGGCTGAACAACTAGATAAAATAAATGATATTGTTAAAGCTTCCAGAGATTTAAATGATCTTCACAGACTTTGGAAGAATGAACTTGGCCCTGTATCTAGAGAACATAGTGATGATTTATGGAAAAGGTTTCAGGCAGCATCTCATAAAATACACTCCAAAAGACAAAATTTTCAGAAAGAAATCTCAAGTATTCAACAAGAAAACTTTAAGAAAAAGGAAGACGTTATTTTTAGGATGAGAGATTTAGTTAAGTCTGTACCGAATTCACATTCAGATTGGCAAAATAAAATTAAAGAATTTGATAAACTAAAAAATGAATTTCAAAGTATTAAAAACCTTCAAAGAAATAAGAATAAAAAATGTTGGAATGATTTCAGAGTAGTCACAAAAGAATTTAATACAGGTAAAAATAATTTTTATAAAAACCAAAAAAAGGAACTCAAGAAGAGTATTGAATTGAAGAAAGCATTAATAATGGAGGTTCAAAAAATAATTGAGGAGAACAAGATTGCTGAAAATTCAAGTAGAGTAAAAGCAATTCAAGAAGAGTGGAAAAAAATTGGTTATTTGCCAAGAAAAATTTCAAATTCACTATGGGATGAATTTCGACCTTTAATCAATAGATTTTATGATATTCATAAGTCTGGTGCAATAAACTTAAGCCAGGAAGAACAGAAAACTTATGATAACAAAACAAAATTTATTGATAAACTTAAGTTTTCTAAAAAAAAGTATTCAGTAGATGATGTAGATGAGTTCTTTAAGTCAATTATTTCTGAATGGAATAGTTTTGATTCTATTAATCTTAATTCGAATAACATTTTAAATAATAACCTTAATAAAAAAATTAACTCAATCTTAAAGTCACTTGATCTAAAAAATGATGAAAAGGATAATCTTAGTTTTGAGTTAGAAATAGAATTATTAAAAAATAATTCCGATGAAATGAACAAAAAACTTCAGTTCATTAAAAGAAAGATTTCTGAACTTGAAGATGAATCAAATCAGTTTCAAAATAATCTGGAATTCTTCTCTGATTCAAGTAGTGATAATCCTCTTTTTAAAAATGTTTCAACCAAAATTAATACTATAAACAATAAAATTGAGTTTTGGAGAAAAAGACGAAACAAAATTGAGAAAAATAGCTAGTTTTTATAAAAACTCATTTCATACTTTGACTCAACTTTGCCAGTAGATATGTTTTTTAATTCACTATCTATTGAAATCCTTGCATCCTTTGAAATTCTATCAGTAAAAAGTATTCCTTGTAAATGATCATATTCATGTTGAATAACCCTTGCAATTATTCCAGAACAGTTCATCTGTTTAGGTTGAAATTGCTCATTTAAAAAATTAATCTTGATCTTTTCTTTTCTAATTACCTCTTCTGATATATTAGGTATACTTAGGCAGCCCTCAGAATAACTAAAATCATCACCAGATTCTTTTATAATTTTTGGGTTAATAAATACCTGTTTAATATTTATAAGTTCATCTTTATTAAAACTATCCTCGTCCTCAAAAAAAGAAAAATCTGCAACAAAGATTGATTTTGATACTCCAATTTGAGGAGCGGCAATCCCTACCCCATTTGCGTTATACATAGTATCCCACAGATCGTTAACAAGAGAATCAATACTGTTTGACTCACTATATTTTATTTTTTCAACTTTTAAATTTAAAATTGGATCACCATATGCAATAATAGGTCTTATCATTTATTTTTTAGAATTAAATATGATTCTAAAATCAAAGATGCACTTATTTTATCTATTATTAATTTATCTCTTCTATTTTTTTTTCCTACTCCAGAATTAATAATTATTTGTTTAGAAATCTTTGATGTAAACCTTTCATCAATCCTCTCAACTTGAATATTTGGAAGATAATTTTTTAAGGATTTAATGAATTTTACAATCTCTTCTTCAAGATCATGAATCTCATTATTTAGCTTTAATGGTTTACCAATTACAACTATTTCAATATTTTCATCAATAGATATTTGTTTAATATAATCTAGTAGATTTTTTGTTTCTATTGTTTCTAATGGAAAAGAGATAAGTTTATTTGAATCAGATATGGAAACACCTGACTTCTTTATTCCAAAGTCAATTCCAAGATATTTACTTAGTTGTTTATTTAACAAGATTCTAACTTTTTGATTTTTTTTATTAAGTGTCTTTAGAATTAAATTATATACTTTTACGTGTAAAATTATCAAAAATTGAATAATGAAATTACAAATGCAGTAGATGTATTGAAATCTGGTGGAATTATTTTATATCCAACAGATACAATATGGGGTATTGGATGTGATGCTTGTTGTGATACTGCAGTAAAAAAAGTATTTGAAATCAAAAGAAGAGATCATTCAAAACCATTAATATGTCTTGCCTCTAGCTTTGAGATGGTTGGCGAATATGTAGAAGTTTCAAATCTAAAAAAATTGAAATCAATATCTGAAAAATCTCCTACCACTTTTATTTTTAATAATCCAAATAAAATTTCAAAGTATGTGTCAAGTAATAGTTATTCTATAGGTTTTAGAGTTCCTAATGATAATTTTTGCTCAGAGCTTTTAATTAAATTTGGCAGGCCAATAGTCTCTACTTCTGCTAATATATCAGGATTTGACATTCCTTTAGAATTTAATTTAATAAGTTCAGAAATAAAGAGAAAAGTAGATTATGTAGTTAACTATGGAAAGAATAAAAGATCATATTCAGCTTCAACAATATTAAAGATTGATGAAAAAGGCTTAATAACTAAATTAAGATGAGAGTTAATAAAGAAATTATCAAAAAAAATTTGAAAGAAGATATTTTTACAAAAATATCAGAGGCATCTGATGATTTGGGAGTTGACTCATATGTTGTAGGTGGCTATGTTAGGGATCTATGCCTTAGAAGACCTGTTAAAAAAGATATTGATGTTATGTGTGTTGGCTCAGGTATAGATTTAGCTAAAAATTTTTATAAGAGAATTAGACCAAATATAACACCTTCAAAAATTAATATTTTTAAAAGGTTTGGAACTGCAATGATAAAGTTCAATAATTATAATATTGAGTTTGTTGGTGCAAGGAAAGAATCTTATTCAAATGATAGCAGGAAGCCAAGTATTGAAGAAGGAACATTTTTGGATGATATGCTTAGAAGAGACTTTACAATCAATACACTTGCAATAAGATTAAATAAAAATTATTTTGGAGAATTAATAGATACATTTGGAGGTATTGATGATATAGAAAAAGGTATTATAAAGACCCCCACAGATCCTAATAAGACATTTTCGGATGATCCACTTAGAATGTTAAGAGCAATTAGATTCTCATGTGAATTAAATTTTGATATTGATATGAATACTCAAAATTCAATTAAAAAAAATTCAAATAGATTAGAAATTTTGTCTTCTGAAAGGATATCAGATGAGATTAATAAAATTTTAATGTCCCAGACGCCATCAAATGGATTCAGAAATCTTGAGAAATTAAATCTTCTCAATCATATTTTGCCAGAGCTTATAGACCTTAAAGGTGTTGAAGAGGTTGAAGGTCAAACTCATAAAGATAACTTTTATCATACATTAGAAGTCGTTGATAATATATCAAGAAATACAGAAAATGTATGGCTCAGATGGGCAGCACTTTTACATGATGTTGGTAAGGCTCCTACAAAAAAATTTAGTAAAAAAATTGGATGGACATTTCATGGCCATGAATTTATTGGTTCCAAAATGGTCAAGAAAATATTTACACGACTAAGTCTACCATTAAATGAGAAATTAAAATATGTTCAAAAAATAGTTATGATGAGCTCTAGACCAATTATTATATCCGAAGATATTGTAACAGATTCTGCTGTAAGAAGGCTTATATATGATGCTGGCGATGACATTGATGATTTACTAACTCTTTGTGAGGCTGATATAACAACAAAGAATATGAAGAAGTCATTAATCTATCAGAATAATTTTAAAATAGTTCGTCAGAAAATTAAAGATGTTGAAGAGAGAGATAGTATCAGAAATTTTCAACCACCTATTACAGGTGAGATAATTATGGCTTATTTTAATATTAAACCTTGCAAAGAGATTGGCTTAATTAAAGAAAAAATTAAAAATGCCATTCTAGATGGAGATATTAGGAATGATTATAAAGAAGCTCACGATCTTATGGTTAAAACAGGAAAATCTTTAGGCTTGAAGGATGAATAAAATATATAATCTAGCACTTGCCTCAATATTAATTGTTTATCTAGTTATTCTAGCTGGTGCAATTGTAAGGATGACTGGAAGTGGAATGGGATGTCCTGATTGGCCGAAATGCTTTGGATATTTAATACCACCAACTGAAAGATCTCAATTAGACTGGAAACCTAACTCTGATTTTAATAAAAATCAAATAATTATTATTGAAGATGAATTATTTTTTGCAGTAGATGATTTTAGGTCAGCTGATATTCTAAACATTGATAATTGGGAAAAATATACTAAACATGATTATGCTAAATTTAACGTTTATCATACATGGATTGAATACATAAATAGACTTATTGGTGCAATTGCTGGAATTTCAGTCTTAATTTTATTTATAAGCTCTTTAAAATATATTAATAAGAGACTCTTAATCACATTTCTTGCATTTTTATCTCTTGTTGCTATTTTATTTCAAGCATGGCTTGGTAAAATAGTTGTAGACAGCAACCTGTCTGCTAACACAATTTCAATTCATATGATTATGGCTATAATACTTTTATTTATTTTATTTTCAATTCTATCAATTGTAAGTAATAAATCAACACTTATAGATTTACCAAGAACTATATCTGTTTTAATTATTGTATCAATAATAATTTTGTTAGGACAAGTTTTAATAGGAACTGAAGTAAGAAAGTTTGTTGATATTAAGATGGAACTTTATAACTACTCTCAAAAGGAAAAGTGGTTTGAAGAAATTCCTAGTATTTTTTATACACATAGAAGCTTTTCATGGATTATAATCATCTTAAATTCTTACATTTTTTATTTATTAAATAAAATTAGATTGAAATCAATTATTATATACTCTGTTAATGCATTAATTTTTATTCAAATTATTTCTGGTATTGTGATGTTTTATTTCAATTTTCCATTTAGCACTCAACCTATCCACTTATTATTATCTACTATAATAGTTGGTTTACAATTTTATTTTTTAATGTTATATAATTATAGAAGTAATGAGGTTAAAATTTAGAATAATTTTAAATGTAAAAGATGATGTTCTTCGAGATATAATAGTTGATTCCTCAACTAGTTTACTTGAATTTAGTAAAATAATTTCTGATCAATTTGGTTTTGACTCTACAGAAATTTCTACATTCCATATTAGTAATGAAAATTGGGAGCAACTAGAAGAAATCAAAATTTTTAAAATTGATGATAATGATGAAATAATGGATAAAGCCCCTATTTCCAACTATTTTGTTCTAAATGGAGATAAAATGATATTTGTTTATGATTTTTTAAATTATTGGACATTTTTTGTTGAATTATATGAAATAGATGAATTAAGTAATTCAGGCTCAAAGTTTGAATGCATAAATTCTGTTGGAGATGTTCCTAAAGAGGCACCATCAGATATATACAACAATACCAACGAAGCCTATAATTTTGATCAAGATGAAAGTTTAGATTTATGAGTTTTCAACTTACATCTGAGTTCAAACCAACTGGTGATCAACCAAAGGCAATTAAAAGTATTGTTAATTCATTTAATAATAATCATAATCACGTTACACTTCAGGGTGTAACTGGATCAGGAAAAACATTCACTGTAGCTAATGTAATTCAGCAGATAAAAAGACCAACATTAGTTTTAGCACATAATAAAACTTTAGCTGCTCAATTATATTCAGAGTTTCAAAATTTTTTTCCGAATAATGCTGTAGAATATTTTGTTTCATATTATGATTACTATCAACCAGAAGCTTACATTCCATCATCTGGATTATATATAGAGAAAGATTTATCAATAAATGAACAAATAGAGAAATATAGACTTAGTGCAACTTCGTCATTATTATCTGGAAGAAACGATATTATAGTTGTTGCATCAGTTTCTTGTATTTATGGAATTGGTAACCCAAATGAGTTTAAAAAACACGTAATTCAAATTTCTATTGATGATGAAATTCAAATTTCAAAACTTCTTTCTCAATTTGTAAAGAGTCAATATTCAAGGTCTATTAATGAACTTAATAGAGGTAGTTTTTCTGTTAAGGGAGATGTAATTGATATTTTTCCTAGTTATTCTGATTTATTCTACAGAATAAACTTTTTTGGAGATGTAATTGA
The DNA here is from genome assembly GCA_902558025.1 of uncultured Bacteroidota bacterium. Classification (GTDB taxonomy): domain Bacteria; phylum Bacteroidota; class Bacteroidia; order Flavobacteriales; family Flavobacteriaceae; genus Marisimplicoccus. Next base: position 24,619 of record CACECH010000008.1, read on the forward strand.
AAGTATTGAGTCTTTTGATCCTATCACAGGTAATAAAATTGAAAATTTTGAATCGCTAAGGATCTTTCCTGCTATGATATTTGTTACTTCAGAGTCAAGCATTAAGTCTGCAATCAATAATATTGAATTTGATTTAGAAGAACAAGTCAAATATTTTGATGAGATAGAAAAATCTATAGAATCAAAACGAATTAGAGAGAGAACAGAATTTGACTTAGAGATGATTAAAGAACTTGGATATTGTTCTGGCATAGAAAACTATTCGAGATATTTAGACGGAAGAGATCCTGGAACAAGGCCATTCTGTCTTCTTGATTATTTCCCAGAAGATTATTTAATGGTTATTGATGAAAGTCATGTTACAATTCCACAAGTACATGCAATGTATGGTGGTGATAGAAGTAGAAAAGAGAATTTAGTTGAATATGGGTTTAGATTACCTGCTGCATTAGACAACAGACCATTAAAATTTGAGGAGTTTGAACATTTACAAAATAATGTTCTATATGTTAGTGCTACACCTGCAGAATACGAGTTAAAAATGTCTGAAGGTCTATATGTTGAACAGATAATTAGGCCAACTGGTGTTTTAGATCCTATTATTGAGATTAGAAAATCTGAAAATCAAATAGATGATTTAATAGAAGAGATATTACTAAGAGTTGAGAGTGATGAGAGAGTTCTAGTTACAACCCTAACTAAAAGAATGGCTGAAGAGCTTACAAAATTTCTTCATAAAGCAAAGATTAGAGCAAACTACATTCATAGTGATATTGATACATTAGAAAGAGTTGAAATAATGCAAAATCTTAGAAAAGGATATTTTGATGTTTTAGTTGGGGTAAATCTTTTAAGAGAAGGTCTTGATTTACCCGAAGTATCCTTAGTGGCCATTTTAGATGCAGATAAAGAAGGATTCTTAAGAAGTCATAGATCGTTAATTCAAACTGTTGGAAGAGCTGCAAGAAATATTAATGGAAAAGCAATTATGTATGCTGATTCTATTACAGATAGTATGGACAAGACAATAACTGAGACATCATATAGAAGGAAAAAACAAAAAGAATTTAATATTGAAAATGATATTATTCCAAAACAAATGGATAAATCATTTACAAATACATTTGAAAAAGATATTCAAATTGTAAATAGTTCTTATGAGGACTTTGAAGAAGAACTTAAGGCCTACCAAACAAGAAATGAGATAGAAAAGAGAATTAAAGAATTAAGAAGACAGATGGAAGATGTAGCAAAAAAACTTGACTTTTTATCTGCTGCAGATCTTAGAGATAAAATTGAGCTCCTCAAAAAGAAATTAAAATAAAAAAAGGTGCACTTATGTGCACCTAATTTTTTAGATTATTAAAAATATTTAGCCAATATTAATTACCCTGTTTGGCTTAGATATACTTTCTTTCCTTTTTGGTAGTTTAATTTTTAGAATACCATTTTTATAATTAGCCTTGATCTTGTCATGATCTACCGAATCTGGAACTCTAAATGATCTTTGAAAAGATGAGAAATTAAATTCATTTAATCTCATTTTATCATTTTCCATAGTATTTGAAGTTTCAGATGAAATAACTAATACCTTTTCATTTAATTCAATAGTGAAATCTTCTTTTTTCATTCCTGGTACTGCAAGGTCAATCTCAAAAGAATCATTGTTTTCTAAAGAATTTACTGATGGTACAGAATGACTTCTATTTAAAAAATTCATACCAAAATCATCATTAAAGAATTCATTAATTAATGATGGAAAAACGTTGTTATTGTTATATTTTACTATTCTCATAATTTTTTTTTTAGTTAAACAATTTGAATTATAAATTCATTATGTAATAGTCAAAAAGAATACCAAGCCATAAATAATGACAATTTGGCAACAAAATATTAGAAATTAGTGACTTTATGTCAGTTTAAAGCAGCTTGGACTTTATATGCGGCTTCATCAAAAGCAATTGCAGACAGAACATTTAATCCTGAACCATCAATAATCTCTTTTGCTTTATCAGAATTAGTTCCTTGAAGCCTAACTATTATAGGTATATCAATATTACCAAGATTTTTATATGCAGAAACTATACCCTCAGCTACACGGTCACACCTTACTATCCCACCAAATATATTAACCAGTATTGCTTTTACATTTGAATCTTGCAAAATTAATCTGAATGCTTTTTCAACCCTGCTTGAATCAGCAGTTCCACCAACATCAAGAAAATTAGCAGGCTCACCTCCAGCAAGTTTAATCAAATCCATTGTTGCCATTGCCAAGCCAGCTCCATTTACCATACATCCAACATTACCGTCTAAGTCAACATAATTTAGCCCAGACTCTCTAGCCTCAACTTCAACAGGATTTTCTTCACTAAGGTCTCGCATTGATTCATATTCGGAGTGTCTAAAAAGAGCATTTTCATCAATAGTTACTTTAGAATCTACAGCTATAATTTTATCATCAGCTGCCTTGAGGACAGGATTAATTTCAAAAAGTGATGCATCTGACCCAATGTATGCATTGTAAAGATTTGTAACAAATTTCACCATGTTTTTAAAAGCCTGACCTTTTAGACCAAGATTAAATGCAATTTTTCTAGCTTGAAAAGGAAGAATTCCAGAACCAGGGTCAATTTCTTCATTAAATATTAGATCTGGAGTATTTTCAGCAACTGCCTCAATATCTACTCCACCTTCCGTTGAGTATACAATCATATTTTTTGAAGATGATCTATTTAGTAAAACTGACATATAGAACTCTTTTCTATCACCCTCACCATCATAATATACATCTTCAGCAATTAAAACTTTATTTACTAGCTTACCTTCTTTAGAAGTTTGTGGAGTTACAAGATTCATTCCAATTATTTCTGAAGAAATAGATCTTACCTCATCCAAAGATTTAGCAATTTTTACTCCTCCACCCTTTCCTCTTCCACCTGCATGAATTTGAGCTTTAACAACAAAAATTTCTGTTCCTGTTTCATTTGAAAGTTTTTTTGCGCACTCAATAGCCTCATCTGGATTATTTGCAACAAAGCCTCTTTGTATTGAAACATTAAATTTTTCTAATAATTGTTTTCCTTGATATTCATGTAAATTCATGGCGACAAATATAAATACAAAACTTAAGATATTTGAATTATTTAAAATCAGAATTATATTTATCGCTTAAAACAAAAAATGGATATTAAAATACTCAAAGAGGCAGCTTTAAAATTTGGAACTCCAATTTATTTGTATGACCTAAAAATCATTGAAAATCAATTTGACAAATTAAACAAAGAGTTAAGTGTTTTAGAAAACTACAAAATTCATTTTGCAGCCAAGTCTCTATCTAATATTTCAATTTTAAAGTTTATTAAGAAAATGGGAGCTGGTCTTGACGCAGTTTCAATTGAGGAAGTTATGATTGGCCTGAAATGTGGTTTCAATAAAGATGAAATTCTATATACTCCAAATGGTGTTAGTTTTGATGAGATAAAGCAGGCATTCAAGCTTGGAGTTAAAATAAATCTTGATAGCATAGAATCTGTAAAAGATTTTGTAAATGAGTTTGGCAATCAATCAATAACTGTTAGGATAAACCCAGGGATTTATGCTGGAGGAAATGATAATGTTAGTGTAGGACACTCTGAATCAAAGTTTGGAATTCCTGAAGAAAGAATAGATGAATTGTTGGATATTGAGAAAAAAGGTAAAATTAAGATTACAGGTCTTCATATTCACACTGGAAGTGATATAACTAAAAATAATCAATTTAAGGAAGGAATCATGAAGATTTTCTCCATTGCTAGAGACTTCAGAAACATTGAGAGTATTGATTTAGGTGGTGGAATAAAAATTCCATACTTTAAAGATGATACTTCAACTAATCTAAATGATTATGTAAAAGAGGTTTTAAAGGAACTAAAAAAGTTTGAATTAGAATTTAATAAAAAATTAAAACTAATATTTGAACCAGGTAAGTTTCTTGTAAGTGATTGTGGGTTTTTTATAACTAAAGTGAATTACATTAAGTCTACAAAAACTAAAGATTTCCTCCAAGTAGATTCTGGCCTTAATCATTTACTTAGACCTACTCTATATGGGTCTCATCATGAAATTATAAACCTCTCTAATCCAGCAGGTAAAAAAAAAGAATACGATGTTGTAGGTTATATTTGTGAGAAAGACACCTTTGCTGAAAAAAGAAAAATACCAGAAACTTCTGTAGGCGATTTAATATGTTTTAAAAACGCTGGAGCATATGGGTTTGAAATGTCTAGTAATTATAATAGTAGACTTAAACCTGCTGAAGTTTGTATTTATAATAATAAAATTCTTAAAATAAGAGAGGCTCAATCTCTAAATGACCTTTTAATAGGACAAATAGATATATTCTAATTTTTGTTCTACTTTCGTATAAATTTTGCGAATATATCTCCCTACAAAAATTAAATATGAGCTTTAAAAAGATTTTATTCTCAGTTAGTATTTTACTTTCAAATACATTATATCAGCAAGAGATTCAACCGAGACTAGATCTAAATGCTCAACAAGCTTGGGAATATTTTGGAAATAAAAGTACAATTAGGCCACAAATCATAAAAGTTCAAGGCTCTCAATATTACAACGATGAATTTGAACTTTCAGATTTAAAATATTTTGGTAACAAAATGGAGTCAATCGGGTATATGAGGTATGACGCTTATAATGATGTAATTGAGATGGCAAGTACACCAGATTTAGAAAGATCTGAAATTATATTACTTAAAAACAGTGATGTAATTGCAACAATTAACAAAAAAGAATATGTATTTCTTGAATATGATGAGGAGGATATAAAAAACAAGAAGGGTTACATGATAAGATTATATAATGGAAATATTTATAGTTTATATCAAAAAAGGGTAAAAATATTCAAAGAAGCTGAA
>CACECH010000009.1:0-26313 GCA_902558025.1 uncultured Bacteroidota bacterium
ATCTTTATTAATTTTCATTACTAAAGATTCATCTAGTTTATCTGGTATATCATCTACGAGATGAATTATGTCCTCACCTTCTCTAAAAGTATTTTTTACAGCTATAGTTGCCGAATTTGAAATAATTTCTCCAGCATCTCCAATTTGTCCACCTCCCTCAGGATAGAAAGGGGTTTCATTAGTAACAAGATGGTATTGAGTTTCTCCTTCACTGGTTATACATTCTCGATACTTGAAAACTTTTGTTTCAAGTTCATAATCATCGTAGCCTTTAAATACATTTATAGATGAACTCTCATTTACAATAACCCATTCTTTAAACTCTTCATTGCTTGTTGACTTTGATCTGCTTTTTTGAACTTTCATATGTTCATTAAATCCATCTATATCAACTTGAAAATCATTTTCGCTTGCAATTAACGACGTAAGATCAATAGGAAATCCATATGTATCATAAAGCTTGAAAGAATCTTCACCGCTGATTTTCTTATCATTTGGATTAGAATTAATAATTTGATTTATTAGGGAGAGACCTTGATTTAATGTTTTGAGGAAACCTTTTTCTTCCTCATGAATTAATGAGGTAATGTATTCACTCTGATTTTTTAAGTCAGGATAAATAGTCAGATATTGTGAGATTACTACATCAACAAGTTCATAGATGAATGGAGTCTTTATATCAAGATTTGTATATCCATATCTTATAGCTCTTCTTAGAATTCTCCTGATAACATATCCAGATCCATTATTGCTTGGTATTTGACCATCTGAAATTGTGAATACTAAGGCTCTAACATGATCAGAGATGACTCTTATAGCAATATCAATATTTTCATCACCTGACAAATATTTTTTATTTGAAATATCTTCAATTTTCTTGATAATATCTTCAAATAAATCCGTGTCATAAGTAGACTCTTTTTTCTGTAGTGCCATACAAAGTCTTTCAAGTCCCATTCCAGTATCTACATATTGCTTATCAAGTTTTATTAAGGATCCATCTTTCTTTCTGTTGTATTGAATAAATACTAAATTCCAGATTTCAACAACTTGTGGATGATCTTTATTTACAAGATCAGCTCCTTTAATTTTTTTCTTTTCTGATTCTGGTCTTAAATCAATGTGAATTTCAGAACATGGTCCACAAGGTCCTACATCTCCCATCTCCCAAAAATTATCTTTTTTGTTACCACTTATGATTCTTTCTTCGCTAAAAAACTTTTTCCATTCATCAAAAGCTTCTTTATCAAATTCTAGGTTATCCTCTTTTGATCCCTTAAATACAGAAACATATATATCCTCTTTTTTAATTCCATATATATTAGTGATTAGATCAAATGACCAATCAATTATCTCTTTTTTGAAATAATCATCGAAACTCCAATTACCTAACATCTCAAAAAAAGTATGGTGGTAAGTATCAACTCCAACCTCTTCAAGATCATTGTGTTTTCCAGAAACCCTAAGACACTTTTGAGAGTTTGCAACTCTGGAAAATTTGGACTCTTGATTACCTAAAAAAATGTTTCTAAACTGATTCATACCAGCATTAGTAAACATTAAATTTTTATCTGATTCGTTAATTACAGAGGCTGAGGGAATAATGTTGTGTCCTTTGTCTTTGAAGTATTGAAAAAATTTTTCTCTAACAACGGATGAATTCATTTTTTTTATATTTGTAAAGGTTTACAGCCATTAAAAGGTTGAAATTACAATAAATTGGTCTATGTCCAAAACTAAATACTACTTTGATTCTGATAATCTGGAGTTTGTCCCAATTAAAAGAACATTTATTGAACGCATCTACAGGCTGTCTTTGTTTTTGATTAGTTCAGTAATAATTGGTGCCTTTATTACAGTTTTACTTTTGAATACTGATTTTATCGATACACCCAAAGAAATTGTTCAAGCTAGAGAAATAGATAATTACGAGCTTCAACTTAAAGTGTTGAATAAGAAGTTAGAGCAAGTTGAATCAACCCTAGCTAATATTGAGAAAAGAGACAATAATCTTTACAGAGTTTATTTTGAAGCAAGTCCAATTCCTGAAGATCAAAGAAGAGCAGGATTTGGTGGTGTCAATAGATACGATTATCTAGAAGGATTTGAGAGTTCTGATGTAATAGTTAATACAACTGAGAGATTAGATATTCTAACAAAGGAATTAGTAATTCAATCTAAATCACTAGATGAAATTGAGTTATTAGCTAAGAATAATGAATCCCTTTTGACTTCAATTCCAGCAATTCAACCTGTAAGCAGTTCTGACCTTAAAAGAATGGCCTCCGGATATGGTTACAGAATTGATCCATTTACTAAAAAAAGAACTATGCATTGGGGTATGGATTTTTCAGCAAAAACCGGGACACCGATTTATGCTACAGGTGATGGAAGAATAGCTAGAGCTGATGCTAGAGCTGTAGGTTTTGGTAACCATGTTAGAATTGATCATGGTTTTGGATATGTTAGTATATATGCTCATATGGATAAAATTGTTGTTCGAAGGGGCAACAAGGTAAAAAGAGGAGATCTAATAGGTTATGTTGGTAATACTGGTAGATCTGTTGCTCCTCACCTTCACTATGAGATTGTAAAAGATGGTAGAAAAATTAATCCAATAAATTTCTATTCAGGCAGTCTATCCCCTGATGAATTTGAAGAGCTTGTAAATCAAGCTTCTCAGGAGAATCAATCTCTTGACTAAAATGTTTAGTAATCTTCCAGAAAAAAAATACTATAGTATAAGTGAAGTAGCAACTCACTTTGACGTAAATACATCTTTATTGAGGTTTTGGGAAAAAGAATTTAAAGAGATAAATCCCATGATTAAATCATCTGGAATAAGAAAGTATACTAAAGAAAATATTGAGTCCATAAGATTAATTTATACGCTTCTAAAAAAAGATGGATTAACAATTCAAGGAGCCAAAAAGAAGTTAAAATCCAAAGATATTTCAGAAGATGAAAATCTAGCAATCATAAAAAAGCTTAGTAAAATTAAAGAAGAGCTAAAATCTCTTAAAAAAATTTTATGATTATTTTTTTCTTAGAAAAATATCAATTGGAACTCCTAAAAAATTGAAATTTTTTCTCAATTGGTTTTCTAAAAAACGTTTATAAGGATCTTTAATATACTGCGGAAGATTGCAGTAAAATGCAAACTGAGGATATTTAGTAGGAAGTTGTCTGCAAAACTTAATTTTTATGTATTTACCTTTAGTACTAGGTGGAGGTTTTTGTTCAATGATTGGTAGAATAAAATCATTTAATTTTTTAGTTGGTATTTTGTATTCCCTTCTTTGATTTACCTCCATTGCAATTTTAATTGCATCAAAGATTCTTTGTTTTGTTAAAGCCGAAATAAATACAATTGGTATATCAGTAAACGGAGATGTTTTTGATAAAATTTCTTCTTCAATTGACTTAGTAGTCATATGATCTTTTTCCACAGTATCCCACTTGTTAACAAGAATGACGATACCTTTTTTATTTCTAGCTGCAAGCCAAAAAATATTTTGAACCTGAGAATCAAAACCTCTCTCTACATCAAACATTATTAAACATGTGTCTGAATTTTCAATTGCTCGAACAGATCTTAAAATTGAGTAGAACTCAATATCTTCAGAAACTTTACTTTTTTTTCTAATACCAGCTGTATCAATTAAGTCAAATTCAAAACCAAATTGATTATATCGAGTGTATAAACTATCTCTAGTTGTTCCAGCAACATCAGTAACTATAAACCTATCTTTACCTATTAGGGAATTAATAAATGATGATTTACCAGCATTAGGTCTTCCAACAACAGCAAACTTAGGGACATCAGAAATTATTAAGTCCTCTTTTGGAAGCTTATCAGATAATAAGTCCAAAAATTCACCTGTTCCAGATCCATTAATCGATGATAGACAGAATAGATTTTCAAAACCAAGAGAATAAAATTCATTAGAGTCTTCTATAAGTTTAGAATTATCAACTTTATTTACTAGGAGTAGAGTTTCTTTAGAGGATTTATGTAACATATCTGCAATAGATTGATCAACTCCAGTTAGACCATCTTTGACATCAACCAAGAATAAAATTACATCAGCTTCCTCAATAGCTAATATTACTTGCTTATCAATTTCTTTTTGAAAAACATCATCACTTGAAGGAAGATATCCTCCCGTATCTATAACACTAAACTCAACTCCATTCCAGTAAGATTTTCCATAATGTCTATCTCTGGTTACTCCACTTACCTCATCAACAATAGCCTCTTTTCTCTCAATTAATCTATTGAAAAGTGTAGATTTACCAACATTAGGTCTTCCAACTATTGCTACTATTCCACTCATTTAATTATAGATTATATCCAAATTTTTTTAATGAAGATGGATCATTTCTCCAATTCTTTCTCACCTTAACAAATACTTCCAAGAATATTTTCTTTCCAAAAAATTTCTCTAGATTACTTCTTGCTTGAGAAGCAACTTTTTTTAATGCAGACCCCTTATGACCAATCATAATACCTTTTTGTGATTCTCTTTCAACTAGAATTAAAGATCTGATTTTAATAATTTTTGGTGAGTCCTTAAAATCTTCAGTTATTACCTCAACAGAGTATGGAACTTCTTTGTCATAATGAATTAAAATCTGCTCTCTAATGGATTCATTTACAAAAAATCTTTCAGGTCTATCAGTAAATTGATCTTTTGGAAAAAATGGAGGCGATAAAGGGAGTTTATCTTTAAAAATTTCAATTAACTCATCAATAAAGAATCCTTCAATTGCAGAGACGGGGTAAATATCAACATTTGGAAATATTGATTTCCAATGCGATATTGATTCTTCTAATTCTTGTTGAGAAGAAAGATCAATCTTGTTAATCAATAGAATTAATGGAATTTTAAAAGAATTTAGCTTCTTAACTAATGATTCATTAAATGAATCTTTATTTGCAACCTCTTCAACTATTACTAGGAAATCAGAGTCTATTAAAGTTTCTTTAATAAACTTCATCATTGCCTCTTGAAGTTTATAGCTTGGATCTAAAATTCCAGGTGTATCTGATAAAACAATTTGATAATCATCTCCATTTATTATTCCCCTAATTCTATGTCTTGTAGTTTGAGCCTTAGATGTAATAATAGATAGCTTCTCTTTCATTAAAGAGTTAATCAAAGTTGATTTACCAACATTTGGTCTCCCAATTATTGACACAAATCCAGATCTATGTTTATTATTAGTCATTTCGGCAAAGATAACTACTTAAATTCAATGCCTTAAAACTAAGTAATGAAAGTTTACTATATTTGCACTCTATATCGCGAGGTAGAGCAGTAGGTAGCTCGTTGGGCTCATAACCCAAAGGTCGCAGGTTCGAGTCCTGCCCTCGCTACTAAAACAATAAAACGGTTATACTGGTATATAGTTAACCGTTTTTTTTTACTAAAAACCTGAACAATGAAAAAACTCCTCATTTTAATGATTACTTTAATATCTCTAAATAATCACGCACAAACCAATGAATACGAATCATACTCATATTTTGAGGAAGGATTCAAAGCACCAAATATCAATTATATTGGTGAAGCCTGGTTGAATCCATTGATCCAATCAGATGAGTCTTTACAGTACAACATCACAAAAGCAACATTCAAGGCGAATTCAACATTAAATTGGCACAAACATACAGACCAGCAAGTACTAATTGTCGTTTCAGGAAAAGGCTATTATCAAGAAAAAGGTAAGCAACCTGTCTTGATCAAAGAAGGAGATATTATAAAGTGCGCTAGCAATACAGAACATTGGCACGCTTCATCAAAAGAACAAGATGTAACTTATCTAGCAATTTATAAGGGAGAGACAGAATGGACAGATGTTTTAACTCAAGAAGCCTATGATAAAGTAGCTGCACTTTTGTATACTAATTAGAAAAATATCCATATTGAATCAACCCAATTTAGTTAAGTCACAAAAAGATTTAGTTATGCTGCGATTGTGAATTTTAATTTGAGGGGAAATTAAAATATTACTTCATCAGAGATTTGCTGAAGAAATGGCAGAACTTCATCCTCAACAATGCTATAATAAATCTCTACTCCTTTATTATCAAGTCCCTTATACCTCTTTGATAAATTAACAGATGATTCTTCACTTAAATGAGAAAAAATAACACAACTTGCAAGATACGAGCCATTAGGGTTTGGATGTTTTTCATCTTCCATTAGCAAACTAAACTGAGGGTGTTTTTCCTGAAATAACTTAAATGCTCTTCCAACAGGGATTAACTTAATAGTTGTTCCTTCAATAATCTCTTTAATACTTTGCTCTATAGGATATTCCTCATTATCTATGTTAAACTGCTCCATTGATGGGTACATCCATGTTGAAAAAAAATGAATCTGTGTAGAAACTGGTATAATAGATCGTATTTGATCAAAATAAAATTTCGAATTACCATCTGCATTAGTTAATATATTCGTACTATGTTCCTGAACAATAATATGATCAAAAACTTCATTTTCAAGTAGTGATATAAGATCGGGATTATTCCAATGGATTTTTAGAGTTGCTGAAGGAACTGTAAAATGAGTAACATTCCAATTTAGTCCTCTTTCAATAGACATTTTTTCTACCTGAGAAGGCAGATTCCAATAAAATGTAAAACTATTTCCAATAAAAAGTATTTTTTGGTTTTCAAAATTGTATGGAAAGTTATTATCATTTTCTACTGCAATTTCATTTGCATTAGAAGAGCATGATGACAAAAAAAGAAAACTAAGAATCCAAACTAATTTCATGTTACTTATCATATGAACTTACTGAACCTTCCCAATCAGGATCAGCAGATCCGATCCAAGACTTATTTATTGTATCTAGAGATATAGCATGAACCCTTCCAAAGTATGCCTTCTCTCTAATCATTTCTACATTATAATAACTTTCGAAGAATATATCATCATTAATTCTATTAATACCTAGGTGAGATTCAACATATCTAGGACTTTCAAACATGTAGACTCGAGGCATAAATAGCGCATCATTTAATGGGAATTTTTGCTTTAAATATCTATATGCAACTTGATTTATTGCAACAGGAATCTTATTTCCTCCTGCAGCACCAAGAGCAAGAATAACCTCATTATTCTTTGTAAATAATGTTGGAGATATATGAGAGGAAGCTCTATCACCAGGTTTATCTTCACCAAGATATCCGCCTAAATAAGGCCCCATTGTAACATTATATAAAAAACCTAAACCTTTTGTTGCTACTCTAGATCCCATATTAGGTCCCAGTGTTTGTGTTAGAGAAACAACATTTCCATATTTATCAGATGTGGTTAAATGAGCAGTATGTTGCATTGCGAGATCTGTGTAATTATATTCTTTAATTTTATTTTGATAACTAACAATTGCATTTTTTTCAATACTATTAGCAATATTTCTAGCAGTATTAAGTGATAAAATACTTTTTAAAGAGTCAACATTTTTTTGGTAAGGCCTGTATTTATATGATTCTTCAATCGCGCTTGACATCTTTATAGACCAATCTTTTTCATCATTGATCTCAAGATTATCAAAAATTTGTAACATTTGAATTGTAATCGATCCATATGATGGTAGGTTGAGTGTATGAATATTGTATCCATTAAATATACCTTCAAGTACTTTTGCACGTTTTGCAGAGTAATTTTTTAAATCTTCCAATGTTATGAAACCTCCATTTTTTTGAATATCATCAACTATTTTTTTGGCAATTTCACCCTCATAAAAACCTTTCTTGCCTTCTTTAGAAATAATTTTTAATGTATTCGCAAGGTCTTTTTGAATAATTCTATCACCAATATCAAAAGAATTACCAATTGAGTCAAGAAAATAAATTTTCGATCCTTCAAAAGATTCTAACTTATCCTTTTCGTATTTCTGTCTTAATATTTCACCAGGCAGAAGCATAAAACCATCCTCTGCATATTTTATAGCAGGTTGCATTATAGTTTCTAAATCAAGCTGACCATTTTCCTCATGGAGCATTAATAATCCAGAGACAACACCAGGTATTCCAATAGTTTTATATCCAAAACTAGGAAGGTCATCATCACTATAAAAACTTTGAGGAATTTGTGTAGTTCCATCAATACCTGAAATTACTCCATCTTGTGTTTTAAAAATAACCTGTATTCGACCACCAATTCCACTCATACTTGGCTCAACAACAGATAATGCAAAAGCAGAAGCAACAGCAGCATCAAATGCGTTACCTCCCATTGAATAAATGTGTCTACCTGCTTCTGAAGCAAGAGGATGAGGAGATGATATTATACTGTTAGAATATTTAACTTCTTTATTATTGCATCCAATAGTAGTAAGGTGTAATAATATCAATATGGTTCTTGAAATCTTAAGCATAAAAAAAAGGTTTGTAAAATTTACAAACCTTTTTTTAAAGTTTTACTGATTAACCTCAGTTTTTGTAAAAATACCTGGGTCATCAGCTGGAGCATTTGAATTTGAATTTAATTCAGTTGCTGCATATGGCATCCTCTCAGGATATGGAGGATTAGGCCCAAGAACAAGAGTAAAAGGAACTGAAATTGCAGAATCCGATTTTCTTAATCTTCTTGCATCATTAAATGGTATATGCATTCCAAAACCACTAACGTATCTTTCTTCAATAACTTCTCTTAGAAAAGCAGATTTTGGATCAATACCATCAGTATTTTCGATACCACCAGAATTAAAGTCAGAAGCTACATAAGCTTCATATTTAAATCCACCAGAGTTATGATTATCATTTAAATTTCCACCTGAGTTAAGCCATGCTCTAACATTATTTAGGTGAGGAAGTCCGTCAGATATCCCCCCTTGTCTAGCTTTTGCTTCTGCTAAAATTAATTCATTCTCAAAAAATGTAACCATATTTTGAGGCTCTGTTTCAGCAATAATCCCTGTATTTGCAGAACCACTTGATGAATTTATTTTATAGTATCCATATCTAGCAGTTTCATCAGTTTTAGAATTATTTCTATTAATAGAATAATCATTACTTAGTAGCTGAAGTAGATAGCTTTCGGAACCACCCGAGGAGTTACCAAGATCTCCTGCTCTAGATCCATTCAAGATTGTAGCAAATAGGTTTTGATCTCCTGATTGAGTTCCAGGTGGTTTGTATTGCATATCACCAGAAGAAGAACTAATTCCATTATTGGCAGCAGAAATAGCAGCAGAATAATTCTTTTTATGAAGATTAAATCGAGCCACTAATGTATATGCAGCTTCAATCCACTTAGTTGTATTTCCACCAAAATAAATATCCTCTGAAAGACTACTTGAAGAAGCTGATTGGAGAGTAGATATCCCTGCATTTAATTTAGCAATAGCAGCATCGTAAACTGAAGTCTGACTATCAAAAACTGGATCTTCTATCTCTGGGTTTCCAGATTCACTATATGGAATTCCACCCCACAAAGAAGCAGCAGTTCCAAAAGCATGACCCTCAATTATTTGAGCAATACCAACTAGTTGAGTGTTTGTCGAGTTCTCTTGAAGTAGTCTCATATTATTTAAGACACCAACATAAAGTGCAAACCATTCGCTATTTGACTCTACAGTTGATAAAGCATATCCATAGATATTAGAATAAAGAGAACTAAATCCTATCAATTGACCAGAATACATTCCACTTATTCTATTTAAATGTCCTAATTGAAGTTGAATATTTGCTAGTTGAGCACCAGTTAAAAATAATTTATCCTCAACATCTGTTGTCAAAATATCATTAGGATTTGCATTAATATCTTCATTTAAATCCTCACATGAAAATGAGAAAATTATAAGAAGAGCTAAGATTGATTTTATATATATATTTTTCATCTTATTAATAATTTATTGTTAAACTAAAAAGAAAACCTTTCGTCTGAGGGTTAGTGAAGTACTCAACACCCTGTGCAGTACTAACACCAATTGTATTTATCTCAGGATCAATCCCATCAACTTTATTGATGTTTATTAAATCTCTACCTGTAAAAGAAAGCATAACATCACTTAAACCTAAGTTTTTGATTACGGGTGTATCGAGCACATAACTTAAAGTTAAATCTCTAAGTTTAGTCCATGTAGCATCAGCTATAGAGAAGTTATAAGCTTGGTTATCACCAAATCCTCCTCCAATTCCAGTTCTATACCAGTTTTCATCAAGAAGAACGGGTCCACCACCAAAGTCTTGAACATTTCCTCTTACAGTTGTTCCTGCTGGAATTGTATTACCCCTGTAATTTACCAAAGGTTGATCAAGAGTTAATCTATTAGCAGTTTCTTGAGTTGTACCAAATCGTCTTAATACCCAAAGAGTCCTAGGAGAAAAATCTCCTCCTTGAGAGTGTTCTAACACAGCATTAAGTCTAAGTTTTTTATATCTCATATTTAAAGATATACCACCCCTCCAATCTGGGTTAGGGTCTCCCAATACTATTGGACTTGAGGTTATTTGTGGAAATCCATCAGAGTTAAGATCAAAACTCCCATCTGGATTTGTTTTTGAACCAGTACCATATAATGCACCTAAAGAATATCCAACTATTGCTCTTGAGCTAACTGATGCACCAGGTGAAAGATTAATTGTTTCTGTTCCATAAAGATCTGTAACCTCATTTTCATTAGTAGACCAATTAATTGCTGTTGAAAGTCCAAAGTCATTATTATTAATAAGGTCTAAACCAAGATCAAGCTCAATTCCATTATTTGTCATTTCACCATAATTTCCATACTGGGTAGAGAAACCTGTTGAAGGAGATAATGAAACATCTAATAAAATACCTTCAATGATATTATCATAATAAGTAAATGATAATGAAACCTTATCATCTAAGAATCTGAAGTCACCACCAATTTCCCATTCTGTTTTTAATTCAGGTTCAAGATTTGGATTACCTAGGTTGTTATCTAACCTAAAACCTCCACCAAACAAATTACTATCTAGTGGATCACTATAAGTTGAATAACCAAATCCTCCTTCTGCAAGAGTTTCAAATTTGTGAGCAGCAGGTTGAACACCTACTTGTCCCCATGAAGCTCTAAGCTTAGCAAAAGAAAGTGCATTGGATTGAATTACATTCTCTGTTAATACCCAGGCTGCATCTGCAGATGGATAGAAGAATGTTCCGCTTATTGTAGAAGAAGCCTCCTGAGTTCCAGATATGTTTAAAAACAATTCATCACTTACATCAAAGTTTAGAATTGCGTATCCTCTGTTTGATCTTCTAAATGCTTTAGCACCACTAAATGTTGATGCTTCTGATGATGTATTTAAGGCTGTAGTTCTCTTTGTAGAGTTAACCAAAAATCCTGTTATATTTCCAGATACTCTTGAATACTTTCTGTCATTGTAGCTCCAACCTAAAGTTGTGGTTAAGTTAACTTCATCTGATAATTGAAAGTTTGCCTTACCAATTACATCTAAAGCAGAGTTTCTAATATCAAAAACATCTTCTTGATATTGACCATTTGCTCTTGAACTTGCATCACCAACTGGGAAGAAATAAGTTCTTTTGTCATCAGCAAAATCTAGGTTACCTCTTGTTATTAATTGTAACCAACTAGTTGGTTTAATAGTAATTTGAGGAGTTACAGTTACTCTATTAACTCTTGTACTTGATTCTTGCTCATTAACAGTCCAAAGTGGATTTGTATAAGATTGATTTACACTTTGACCGATAGGTCTTCTGTATGATCTTCCACGATTTATATACTCCACTCCGCTTGAACTATAATATGTTCCTTTATAGTCTCTGCCATCAAAATCAGGAGGAGTTCTAAGTAGACCTAACATCATACCTGATACATTTGAACTTTGTTGAATTCTATTGGAATTTGTATAAGTATAAGACATTCTAGATGATAGAGTAATTTTATCATTCAGTTTAGCTTCATAATTTAGCCTTGCATTGGTTCTCTCATAAGTAGCGTTTTTAATTACTCCATCTTGATCAAGGTGTCCAAGACTAAAGAAGTAATTACTATTTTCATTTCCACCACTCACAGTCAAGTCATTTTGTAAAGCATGACCTGTTCCAAAAACAGAGTTAAAATTTTCGTCGACAAATGTATCTCTAGAATTCTTTTTGGAAATAGCCTGGTATTGTCTACCACTATCTGACACAAAGTATGCTCCAGATTTATATTCATCTTGACCTCCAGATCTGTCAGGTATATAATCTCCCCAAGATTCTGCTCTATTTTCACCAAATACACCACTTCTTCCCTGTCCCCATGTATTTTGCATAGGTATTCTCTCGGAAATTTCATCAAAAGAATAAGATGACTTGAATGAAATTTTTGCTTCGCCTCTTTGTCCCTTTTTGGTTGTTATAACAACTACACCATTTGCAGCTCTACTTCCATATAGAGATGCTGCAGATGCACCCTTTAAAACGTTGACTGATTCTATATCACTTGGATTAATATCATTAAGACGTGATCCTTGTGATACACCACCATTACTTCCAGTTATGTTATTACCACCAGCATATGTGGTTGTATTATCAAGTGGCACACCATCTACAATTATTAAAGGCTGTATTGAACCATCAATTGTATTTGCACCTCTAATTCTTATTGTACTCCCTGCACCAGGATCACCATTAGATCTGGTGATTCTAACACCTGAAGCTTTTCCACTAAGGGCATTAACCACAGTAGGTTCAGCAGACCGAATTACATCATCTGTATCTATGACAGAAGATGTTGATCCCTGTTGATCTCTTATTGCAGCAAAACCAAGAGCAGTAACAACTACTTCGTCAAGTTCATTATCTAGCTGAAGAGAAACATTTATATTAGATTGACCTGCAAAAGTTATAAATTCAGTTGTATAACCAATAAAACTAATTGCAAGAACATCTCCTTGATTAACAGCAATTTGAAAGTTTCCATCAAAATCAGTTGAAACACCAGTACTAGTTCCATCAATAACTACGTTGGCACCAGGAAGAGGCACTCCATTTTCGTCACTGACAAGACCTGAGATAGATGTTTGTCCAACAGAAATTAAAGAAAATATCAAAAATACTGCACTAAGTATTATTCTCATATTTTAAGTTAATTTTTGTTTATTTTTAATAATATAGGAATTATGTTATGAAAATCATAAAGCTTAATATATTTTTTTAAATTTACAATATGGAGAATGCTACATATAAATGCGAAAAATGCGGTATGTCTGTTAAAAGTCAGTGTGCAAAATGTGATGAACCTCTTCAGAATAAAACTATTACAATCGATAGTGGTGATGAAGTTCAGGTTTCATTCTGTCCACAGTGCGATGGGATGATCAAGTCACCAATGTGTTGTGGTCTTGATATGACATGTGAAATTTAATAAAAGACTAATTCTTTTTAATTATTGGATACTTTATTCCTAGTTGTTCTAGGTAAGTATCGTACTTTGTTTCATCAAAGTAAAATTCTTTTAATCTATTCTTATATCTCTGCATTATATCCTCGTTTAAATATGTTGCAGGAGGATCATTTTCAGAAATCATAGGTTTATACTCTGTTTCTTTTTTCTGAACATTTTCAAAGTAATTCTTTGCCTCATCGAGTTTCTCAGGCTTTAACAGAAAATCTAATACCGTCATAGCAACAACTTTAGCTCCAGCATTTGCACCTTTGTGAGCTATTGGAGTTGCCATAGAAATTGCATTTGACCAATGATGTCCTTGAAGTCCTGGGATATTTGATGGAAATCTAAGTGTAACTGTTGGCACTTTCCATGATATATCACCAATATCATCTGAACCTCCACTTATATTATATGGAAGAGGAGATCCTATTTTATTAAGTTCAGTTGCAAGACCATTAGTATTACTTGAATTAACTTCTTTTTGAACTGCTACAGCAAGCTTTTGATCATCCTCTGACCATTCTGGAAGACCAATTGTTTGAATATTTTCATACATCTCCTCAGCAATAACTTTGTTAAAATGTCTTGGCCATGCAGTTCCAATTATTTTTGAGGTAAAGTTAGTATCAGTCATTAAAGCAGCTCCTTCAGCAATTTTATTAGCTTTTTCATAATTTTCCATTATACCTTCATATGTTATGTTTCTTATGTAAAACCATATTGAGGCTTTAGAAGGAACAACATTTGGCTGATCTCCTGCATCTGTAAAAATTGAGTGAGACCTTTGATCTGGATGCAAATGTTCTCTCCTGTAATTCCAACCTATATTCATCAATTCAGCAGCATCAAGAGCACTTCTTCCACGCCAAGGTGCACCTGCAGAATGAGCTGTTTCTCCTTCAAATGTATATTCAACTGAAATCAGTCCAGTTCCTGTAGCCTTTCCCCATGAAACAGACAAATTACTACTAACATGGGTAAAAATACACATGTCAACATTATCAAAATAACCATCTCTTACGTACCAAGCTTTAGTTCCAATTTGTTCTTCTGCAACTCCTGGCCATAAAACTAACTTACCAGCTATATTATTCTCCTGCATTATTTTTTTAACAGATAGTGCAGCGGTAATGACAACAGGAAGGCCTGAATTATGACCCTCACCATGTCCTGGTGCACCTTCTACCATTGGTTTGTGATATGCAACACCAGGGAATTGAGAAGCAACTGGAATTCCGTCAATATCACTACCTAAGGCTATTGTAGGGCCACCCTCACCATTTGACCATGAAGCAAGCCATGCGGTTGGAATATCTGAGATAGCATATTCGATTTTAAATCCGTTTTCCTCCAGTATTGAAGTTAAATATTTTGAGGTCTCAAACTCTTGAAAACCAAGTTCAGCAAAGCTAAACACTTTGTCTACCATTACCTGAGTAGCCTTTTTATCATCCTCAACCATTTGGGATACTTGATTCTTAAGATTATTTATTTTTCTCTTTGAAAAATTTTGTGAATATGTATTATTTATAGATCCTGCTATTAGAAGGAAGAATATAATTTTCTTGAATTTGCTCATAATTGAAATTTAATAATAATGTCTTTTAAAAGATTCTATAGCAGCATAATCCGCAAGTCCCATCTTTTTATATTTTTCGGCAGTTTCACTATTTCTTTCTTCAGCTCTTACCCAAAATTCTCTATGGTCTTGACCTTGGAACATTACACCGTCTTTTTGAGTTTGATGGAAAAAAATTGCCTTTCTTTTTCTTAGTACCTGAGCTGGACTCATTGGAACAGCCATGTCAATATCATGAACATCCCAATCCAGCCATGCTCCTCTATATAACCACAACCAACAATCCTTTATAAATTTTTCACTCTTTAATGTATTTAATGCGTTTATAATTATATCTAAACATACTTTGTGAGTTCCATGAGGATCCTCTAGATCTCCCGCAGCAAAAATCTGATGAGGTTTAATTTTCTTAATTAACGAAGCTGTAATTAATACATCTTTTTTTGTAGGAGTGTTCTTTTTAATTCTTCCTGTGTCATAAAATGGAAGATTCATGAAATGAGTATTTGAATCTGGTATTCCAATATATCTTGTAGCAGCTATAGCTTCTCTTTTTCTTATAAATCCTTTTAAATCTCTTACAGCTTGTGAATCTATTTTGTCTGGCTTGTTATTCTTTAATTCCTTTATTAATTCACTGACAAGTACTTTAGAGTCATTCTTAAACATATCCTTGGAAACCTCTATAAATTTAAGTGCATCATGGTCTGATACAGCAATATTCCCTTTTACTTGGTATGCAATATGCACTTCGTGACCTTGAGATACAAGTCTATCAAATGTTCCTCCCATTGACACTACATCATCATCAGGATGAGGGCTAAAAATAATTACTCTTTTAGAGTTAGGAGATTTTCTCTCAGGTCTAGTTGAGTCATCAGCACCTGGTTTTCCTCCAGGCCAACCTGTAATTGTATTTTGAAAGTGGTTAAACATATTAATGTTTAGGTCATATGAAGATCCCTCAAGAGCTAATAGATCAGATAATCCATTTTTGTTATAATCTTCATCTGTTAGTTTTAGTATAGATTTTCCTGTTGTTTCACAAAGCCAAACTATTGCTCTTCTTTTCATTGAATCAACCCAGTCAATTGTACTTACTAGCCAAGGTGTTTTAAATCTTGTTAGTTCACTTGCTGACTCATTATCAAGAACAAGAGTTGTATTTTTATGATTCTGAAGGTATGTAGATGGTATTAACGAGGTAACATTATTCTCTACTGATTTTTTAACAATTAAACTTTTGTGTAAACCCCATGCCATAACAATAATTCTCTTTGCATTAAAAATTGTTCTAACCCCCATAGTTAGTGCCTTAGTAGGGACATTTTCAATACCATTAAAGCTTTTACTTGCATCAAATCTAGTTGTATGGTCAAGTGTTATAAGTCTTGTCTTTGAGTTAAAATGAGAACCAGGTTCATTAAATCCTATATGACCAGTTCTTCCAATGCCTAAAAGCTGTATGTCAATTCCTCCACATTTTTCAATTTCTTTCTCATATGAGGAACAAAATTTTTTTATTTCTTTCTGGTCTATTTCTCCTGATGGAATATTAATATTTTCTTTAGGAATATCAATATGATCAAATAGATTTTCATTCATAAAATGATGATAGCTGTTAATATCATCTTTTTTAATACCATAATATTCATCAAGATTAAAAGCAATCACATTTTTGAAGCTTAATGATTCATTTTTTATGAATCTTTATTATTTCTTGATAAACTATGGAAGGTGAAGAGCCAGTAGCAAATCCTATAACACAACTTTTATTTTTTTCTTGTTTAGATTTAACTAGGTCACAAATTTCTCGTGCGATAAGCCTAGAAGCTTCTTGTGAATTTGCAAAATTAACAGTGTGAAGTTTTTCAAATCTTGTCTCCTCGTTTATTCCTGGAGATTGATACTTTAGGTTTTTTTTAGACATTTTATCTTTCTCTAATGAAATTACAAAGTTAATAATGTTTTCATTAATTTATTCTCATGTTTTTTTAATTTTACAAAGTCAATTTTAAATCTCAATTATCTTAGTATGAATACAATCATTATAGGAAGTGGGCCGGCTGGATATACAGCGGCAATTTATGCAGCTAGAGCTGATCTTAAACCAATAATATATACTGGGTTAGAACCAGGTGGTCAATTAACTACTACAACTGAAGTAGATAACTTTCCTGGATACCCTCAAGGTGTTGATGGGCCAACCATGATGAATGAATTAAAAGAACAAGCAGAAAGATTTGGAACAAAAGTTGAAGTTGATTTTATTTCAAGAGTAGAATTTTCAAAAGAAAAAGGTGGAGTCCATAAGATATACACTCAAAATGGTGATGAAATTCAATCTAAAACAATAATAATATGTACAGGTGCTTCAGCTAAATATCTTGGTCTCCCAAGTGAGCAAAAACTTATTGGAGGTGGAGTTTCAGCTTGTGCAGTATGTGATGGCTTCTTTTATAAGGATCAAGATGTTGCTGTTGTAGGTGGTGGAGATAGTGCTATTGAGGAGGCAACATATTTGGCAAAAATTTGTAATAATGTTACGATGTTAGTAAGAAAGGATCACTTTAGAGCATCAAAGGCAATGCAACATCGATTAAGCAATTTTAAAAATATTAATGTGCTTTTTAATTCTGAAGTAGATGAAGTATTAGGAGACAAAGTTGTTGAAGGAATAAAAATTAAAAATAATATTACTAACGAGTTTTCTCAAGTTAATATTACCGGTCTATTCATTGCAATTGGCCACACTCCAAATACAGATATTTTTAAAGGTATTGTTGATATGGATGATAGCGGATATATATTAACAGACAAGACCTCAACAAAAACAAATATACCTGGAGTTTTTGCTGCAGGTGATGTGCAAGATAAAGATTATAGGCAAGCAATTACAGCTGCTGGTACTGGTTGTATGGCAGCCCTTGATGCAGAAAGATATTTACAAGAAATTTAAATTCTTTTTGATGCTTTTAGCCACCTTATAGGGAGGTTGTCATTCAAGGCATCGTGATAATCACTTTCAAGACAAGGTAAAAATTTAATTTTATTATTATAGGCTGAGGTTACTGTCATCCACCATCTCTCTGAAATTTTACTTTTATAAAATACAATATCCCTACCTGAAGTTTGAACTATATATTTAAAAAACAGTTGAGAATCGTCAAAGTTTGATTCATTAATTCTATTATTTAAACTGTCAATAAAATACCAAATGATTTCAGAATATAATTTATTTGAAACCTGACTTTTATTTAAGTCAAACAATCCAAAATAGGATGTCTTATTACTTTGACCTGCATATTTACTTAATATACAAGCAAGTCTTGTATCTATTCCATTAGGATTAGAGTTTCCAGAGAATGATAATGATTTCATGTCAAAACCCACTATATCAGCATCTCTAATAATTGGTTCAGCTCTCATATTATTTTCTGAAATTTCACCCAATGAAATTTTTTCAAAGAATAATTTATCCATTAGCTCTATCTCTTCATATGAGCATAGGTGTCGTTGATACCCAATATTTGTAAAATCATTTAATTTATTAGAATCATCCAGTATAATTTTATTCATGTATGTTCTACCTGAGATTATATCTGAATCTTGATATAAGTCAAATTGATTATCAATTGATACAATGTTTACTTTATCAGAATAGGAGTCAAAAGATTTGAAGACTGGATAAATAATATCATTGCTTCCTCCAATTATTACTAAAGTAATTTTTTTTGTATGTAATTCCTTACATATATCATATAAGGCATGATAGGTATCTTCAACAGTATTTCCATTGGGAAGATCACCTAAATCAGATATAGATATCTTCCATTTACCCAGTTTTAGTTTGTAAAGCTCCTTTCTAAGAATGTTTAAATCTTGTATATCAGATTCAAAATAAGAGTTTCTAGTTTCGCTAATTCCAATTATACAAAGATTTGATGAACTAATATCAGGAATACCTGATTTTTCTGCATGAAATTTAATTTTATTAAAAAGTGATCCTTGTAGGTGATTTTCATCTAATTCGTCGAGTAAATTTTCTGAAACTGGTTTTAATAGCTCAAGGCTCATTTTTTCTTTTTTGGATTTAGATATTCTTTAGCAATATCTAATGTAATAGTTTTAGGGTCAATTTCTTTTGGAATTTCTATTTTCTTTTTACCCATTGAGATAACTGACCTACCCCATCTACCTTTTTCAAGCTTTATACCTTCATCAATCCACTCAGCAATTAATTTTTCTTTTTCCTTTTTTAATTTTAACTCAATTAGTTCTTCAATATTATTTTTGGTAAGATTATCGAAGTCATATGTCTTGTTTACGTTAATGAACATTTCATTCCACTTTATAAATGGTCCAAACCTACCCTTTCCTTTTGTTACAGGTAAATCGTTATAAATGTGAATAGGTTCATCTGCTTTTAACTTTTCATCAATCAGCGCAATTGCAGAGTCTATATCTACTGAATGTGGATCAATTTCCTTTGGTATTGAAATAGATTTTGATGAATATTTTAAATATGGTCCATATCTACCATTATTCACAGTTACAACCTCTCCCTTATAGGTTCCAATTTCCTTAGGAAACTTAAATAGTTCTAGTGCTTCGTCTAAAGTTATTGTGTCTAACTGCTGTTCTGTAGTTAAGCTAGCAAAAATTGGTTTATCCTCATCATCAACTGTTCCTATTTGAGCAATTGGACCAAACTTTCCAAGTCTAACCTTAACAACTCTTCCTGAGACTGGATCATCTCCTAAAATTTTTTCACCAGATTGTCTCTCAGCTGTATCTTTTACAATATTTACATTCGTATGAAAATCTGTATAAAATTGTTTGATTATATCAGTCCAATTTTGATTTCCCTCAGCTATTTTATCAAAATTTTTTTCAACCTCTGCAGTAAATCCGTAATCAAGAATATTATTGAAATTATCGACTAAAAAGTCGTTTACAATTATCCCGATATCAGTAGGCACAAGCTTACCTTTATTAGAACCAGTCTTTTCAGTTGAAGTGCTCTCAATAATATCTGCATTTTTTAGCTCTATAGATTTGTATATTCTTTCTTGGCCTTCGTTATCACCTTTAGATACATAACCTCTGTTCTGAATTGTTGATATTGTAGTAGCATAAGTTGCCGGTCTACCAATACCTAGTTCTTCCAATTTTTTAACTAAAGATGCTTCGGTATACCTTGAGGGAGGCCTAGAGAATGATTCTCGTGATATGATATTAATTAAATCAAGATTCTCATTAACATTTAATTGTGGTAAAGTGTCTTTTTCTTCCTGTATCTCATCATCAGTTCCTTCATTATAGACTCTTAAAAAACCATCAAATTTTATTACTTCACCTCTTGCAATAAATATTTCATCAAAAGATTTAGAATCAATATTTACGACTGTTCTCTCTATTTGTGCATCTGACATTTGTGAGGAAATTGTCCTTCTCCATATAAGTTGATACAATCTTTGCTGATCATAATCTAAGGATATATCTTCAACCGAAATATCTGTTGGTCTAACAGCTTCATGAGCCTCTTGAGCTGATTTATTTTTGTTTTTATAATTTCTCAGATTTACATAATTATCTCCATACTTACTCTCAATTTTAGATAAAATTGATGATTTTGCTTCTTCTGATATAGTAACACTATCTGTTCTCATATATGTTATCAAACCTGCTTCATAGAGTTTTTGTGCAGTTGACATTGTCCTAGTAACACCAAAGCCTAATTTCCTTGAAGCCTCTTGCTGAAGCGTTGATGTAGTAAAAGGAGGTGTAGGAGATTTCTTAGCTGGTTTTTTTTCTACATTAGTCACAGTATATGTACTATTGATATTTTTTTGAAGAAATGCTTTAACTTCTTCAGCAGAATCAAATTTGTTGTTTAACTCAGCCTTAAGGTTAACTCCACTAGAATTTTTAAAAGTTCCAATTGACTTGAAGGTACTATTTGTTTGAAAGTTTTTGATCTCTCTTTCCTTCTCAACGATAAGTCTTACAGAAACGGATTGAACTCTTCCAGCAGAAAGGCCTGTCTTAACTTTTCTCCACAATACTGGAGATAATTCATAACCTACTAATCTGTCTAATACTCTTCTTGCCTGTTGAGCATTCACAAGATTATAGTTTATCTCTCTGGGGGTATCTAATGCAGTTAAAATTGCGTTTTTAGTTATTTCATGAAATACTATTCGATCATAGTCTTTATTAGTCAAGTTTAAGTTTTCATATAAGTGCCAAGCAATTGCCTCTCCTTCTCTATCTTCATCACTAGCCAACCAAACTTTATCAGACTCACTAACATACTTTTTTAAGTCTTTTATAACGGGTTTCTTTTCTGTAGGAATTATATATTTTGGTTTAAAATCATTTTCAACATCAACTCCTAATTCTTTAACTGGAAGATCTGAAATATGCCCAACACAAGAGACAACTTTAAAGTCTTGTCCCAAAATTTTCTCAATAGTCTTTGCTTTTGTAGCAGACTCAACAATGACTAAATTTTTTGGCATATTTTATTTTTTGGGCTTAAATGTAATTAGATTTATTCTTTTGATTCAAAAAAAAATAAAAATTTTAAAATTTGTTTAACATAATTGCTAGTTAGTTATAAAGAAAGTAATTTTGTGTTCAGATGAAAGTTGAGCAGATATATACTAATTGTTTATCACAAGGTTCGTACTATATTGAGAGTAATAATGAGGTAGCTATCATTGACCCCTTAAGAGATGCTGATATATATATATCTAAAGCTAAAACAAGTAATTCAAAAATCAAATTCATTTTTGAAACACACATTCATGCAGATTTTATTAGTGGTCATTTAAATCTTGCAAAAAAATCAGGAGCAAAAATAGTATATGGACCTAAAACAGAAACTAGTTTTGAAAATATAGTTGCAAAAGATTATCAAGAGTTTAAAATTGGTGATATAACTATAGTTGCAATTCACACTCCAGGGCACACCATTGAGAGTACTACTTATTTATTAAAAGATTCATCTGGAAAAGATCATGCTATTTTTACAGGAGATACTCTTTTCTTAGGTGATGTTGGCAGACCAGACTTATCTCAAAATTCTAGTATGAGCAATAGAAATTTAGCCTCAATGTTATTCGATAGCCTTAGAAATAAGATAATGACTCTAAGTGATGATGTTATTATTTATCCAGGACATGGTGAAGGAAGTTCATGTGGAAAAGATCTTAGCTCAGAGACTATTGGAACTTTAGGTGATCAAAAAAGAACTAACTATGCGCTTAGAGAGAAAATGACAAAAGATGAATTTATTAAAGAGGTTTTAGACGGATTATTAGATCCTCCAAAATATTTTCCTGATAATGTAATGTTAAACAAAGAAGGTTATGATGAATCTGATGAAATAATTAATAGGAGCCTTAAGGTTTTAACTGCTAAGGAAGTTGCTAGTAGGCTCAAAGAAAAGATAACAATACTTGATGTAAGAAGTGCTGAAGATTTTTCATCATCTCACATACCAGGGTCAATTTTTATTGGATTAGATGGAAGATTTGCTCCCTGGGTTGGTGAAATATTAGAAGATGTTTCTAAAAAACTAATTATAGTTGCACCTGAAGGCAGAGAAGAAGAAGCTATAATTAGACTATCAAGAGTTGGTTTTGACAATGTTATTGGATATCTGGAAGGCGGAATTAATAGCTGGATTAAAAATGGTGGTATAATTAGCAAAGTATTAAATGAGTCTGCATCAAAATTCTCAACTATAAATAATAATAAAGATATCCTTGATGTAAGATCAAAAAATGAATATAAAAGTGAGTCATTGCTAAATTCTCTCAATATTCCTTTGATTGATCTAAGTAAATCTATTGATAAAGTTTCTTTTGAAAAAACATTCTATGTACACTGCAAAGGGGGGTACAGAAGTATGATAGCAGCATCAATTCTTCTTGCTAATGGAATATCAAACTTTTCAAATATACCTGGAGGTTATGATAAAATCAAAAATTATAATTCATAAATACTGACAAATTGGCATAATTTAAATTAATTAATTAATTTTACTAAAAATTAATTTCTATCAAAAAGAAGTCTTTATTTATAGAAACATACGGGTGTCAGATGAATTTTGCTGACAGTGAGGTTGTTGCATCTATATTAAAAAAAGATGGCTATGAATTAACTGATGATTCAAAGAGGGCAAATCTAGTTTTATTAAATACCTGTTCAATTAGAGATAAGGCTGAACAAACAGTTCGAAATAAACTTAAAACATATAATTCTTACAAAAAGGATAATAGTAATCTAAAAATAGGACTTTTAGGTTGTATGGCTGAAAGGTTAAAGGATAAGCTTCTTGAAGAAGAAAAGATGGTTGACCTAGTTGTAGGACCAGATTCATACAAAGACCTTCCAAACCTATTGGATGAGGTTGATCATAACCAAAAGGCAGTTAATGTTATATTATCAAAGTCTGAAACCTATGGAGATATTTCACCCGTAAGAATTCACAATAACGGTATTAATGCATTCGTGTCAATTACAAGAGGGTGTGACAACATGTGTACATTTTGTGTTGTACCATTTACCAGAGGTAGAGAGAGAAGCAGAAACCCTGATAGCATTTTAAGGGAAATAGATGAGTTAAATCAAAAAGGGTATAAGGAAATAACATTACTTGGACAAAATGTTGATAGTTATTTATGGTATGGTGGAGGTCCTAAAAAAGACTTTAAAAAGGCAACAGAAGAGCAAAAGAAAAATTCTGTAAAATTTTCAAGCTTACTTGACTTAGTTGCTTCAAGTTTTCCTGAAATCAGAATAAGATTTTCAACTTCTAATCCTCAGGACATGACAATTGATGTCATTCAAACAATGTCTAAACATAAAAATATTTGTAACTATATTCACCTTCCAATTCAGTCTGGAAGTGACAGAATTTTGAAAAGGATGAATCGACTTCATACCAGAGAGGAATATCTTGATCTTATAAACAGAATTAGAGATATAATACCTAATTGTGGTATTTCACATGATATGATTACTGGTTTTCCATCTGAAACTGAAAGAGATCATCAAGATACTTTATCTCTTATGGAAGAAGTAAAGTATGACTTTGGATATATGTTTGCGTATTCTGAAAGACCAGGAACTTACGCGGCTAGGCACTTTAAAGATGATATCTCTCCAGAAATTAAACAAAGAAGATTAGAGGAAATAATTACTCTTCAACAAAAACATAGCCTAGAAAGAAATAAAAGTTTCATAAATAAAAATTGCGAAGTACTTATAGATAAAGAATCTAAAAAATCAAATGATTTTTGGAGTGGAAGAACAACTGAAAACAATGTTGTTGTTTTCCCTAAATACAATTTTAAATTGGGTGATACTGTAAATGTTGATATTAGTGATTGCACAACTGCAACTCTAATTGGAAATATTAATCAATTAAAAGCTAAAGTATAATGGAGTCAGTTTTAACAGTAAAACAAAGGTTTGGTATAATTGGAGATAACCCTATACTTAATAGAGCAATTGAAAAATCAATTCAAGTTGCTAACTCTGATATATCTGTCCTTGTTACAGGTGAAAGTGGTGTTGGTAAAGAGAACATTCCTAAAATTATTCATCAGTATTCTCATAGAAAACATGCAAAATATATTGCAGTTAACTGTGGAGCAATTCCAGAGGGAACAATTGATTCTGAATTATTCGGGCATGAAAAAGGAGCATTTACAGGAGCTACAGCAAACAGGAGTGGTTATTTTGAAGTAGCAGATGGAGGAACAATATTTCTAGATGAAGTTGGTGAACTTCCACTTTCAACTCAAGTCAGACTTTTAAGAATTCTTGAAAGTGGAGAATATATTAAAGTTGGATCTTCAAAAGTTCAAAAAACTAATGTAAGAATAGTGGCTGCAACTAATGTT
This sequence comes from uncultured Bacteroidota bacterium, assembly GCA_902558025.1. Taxonomy (GTDB): domain Bacteria; phylum Bacteroidota; class Bacteroidia; order Flavobacteriales; family Flavobacteriaceae; genus Marisimplicoccus. Next base: position 24,880 of record CACECH010000009.1, read on the forward strand.
AATATGGATGAGGCAATAAAAAAAGGAAAATTTAGAGAAGATCTTTTTTACAGACTAAGTACTATAATTATTAACATACCGCCATTGAGAGATAGAAAAGATGATATCCCTATCTTATTCAGAAAATTTGCATCTGATTTTGCCCAAAAATACAATATGCCAACCTTAAGACTTGATGAATCTGCTCAAGATCTGCTTTGTCAACAAGATTGGAGAGGTAATATTAGACAATTAAGAAATGTTGCTGAACAAATGTCAATATTAGAAAAAGAAAGAAATCTTAAAAGTGATACTTTAAATAATTATCTTCCAAATAAAGTTTCAAAACTTCCAGCAACTCTTGATGATGATAAAGAAGATTCATCCTCTTTTTCATCAGAGCGTGAAATCCTTTACAAGGTTTTGTTTGATATGAAGAATGACTTAAATGATCTAAAAAAATTAACTCTTGAAATAATGCAAGGCGATGATAACAGTGACATAAAAGAAAAGAATCAAGGCTTGATTAATAAAATTTATGGTGATGATGAATCATATGATAGTCAAGAAATAGAAAATTCAGCAGTTGATTTGAATGTTGACCTTGAGAGCAAAGTTCAGGATAAGTATGAATATGTTGAGACTATTGAAGAAGAAGAAACTCTTTCTCTTCAGGATAAGGAACTAGAAATGATAAAACAAGCTTTAATCAGGACTAATGGAAGAAGAAAAAATGCTGCAAAAGAACTTGGTATCTCTGAGAGAACATTGTACAGAAAAATTAAACAACATAACCTAGGAGATGTTTCAGAAATTTAAAAAATATTTTTTACTTTTTAGTGTTTCATTAATAAGTTTCTCATGTGGAATCTATAGTTTTACTGGCTCTTCGATTCCAATAGGAGTTGAAACTTTTCAGGTTGATTATTTTGAAAATACTGCTGGTGGAAAACCTGGATCTACAGTTGAACCAGGCCTTGATAGAGATTTTACTATTGCTCTTCAAGACTTAATTCTAAATCAAACAAGTCTTAACCTTGTTAACGAAGGAGGTGATATTATTTACAGCGGTGAAATTATTGAATTTAGTGTTACCCCTATGGCCGCTACCGCAGAGATCAAAGCTGCTCAGAACAGGTTAACAATGGCTGTTATGGTTAGTTATGAAAACGTTTTAAATCAGGATGATAATTTAGAAAAAAGATTTTCATTTTACTTTGATTTTCCTGGCAATCTTCAAGTTTTTGATGTAAAAGATGCTGCACTTAAAGATATTTTTGATAGAATAACTCAAGATATTTTCAATGAAACTTTAGCAAAATGGTAAATAAAACCAAAGACTCATTCTCAAAAATTTTAAAAGAATTTGATCCATCTGATCAAGTAACATCTTCAGTTTTAAAAGAAATATTAAATGCATATCCATTCTTTCAAACTGCATCAGCTTATTATTTA
>CACECH010000010.1:0-25190 GCA_902558025.1 uncultured Bacteroidota bacterium
TGAATTTAATAATTCACTTAAAGAAACTTGTGATTTTATCATCGATAAAAAAGGTGCTGAAGTAATAAGTGAAAAACATGACAAAGACTTTGATTCAAAAAAAGAAAAAGAAAAAGAAGAATCTACGGAATCAGTGAGTACCGATGAAGAAAAAGACTTTGCTGATGTTGACTTCGAAAATGACGATCAGTAAAAAAACATTATGAAAAAAATCTTATTCCTTTTAATTCCATCACTATTTTTAAATGCTCAAGTCGGTCTTGATTATTACCTTGGAGATCTTAGTGAATATAACAAGTCCATACCTACTCCTTTGAGTGTTATTGGACATGAGGTTGGAGAATTTCACGTTAGCCATGACAAATTAAGTCATTATGTTCAAGAGGTTTCAAAAGCATCTAATAGAGTTAAGCTAGTAAATAGAGGTAAATCATATGAGAATAGAACTTCATGGTTAATGATAATTACCAGTGAGTCAAATCATTCAAGATTAGAGGAAATAAGAAAACAACATTTAGAACTTTCAAATTCAAAGGATAAAGATATTGATGTATCGGATATGCCAATAGTCGTATACCAAGGATTCTCTGTGCATGGTGATGAACCAAGTGGCTCAAATGCAAGTTTACCCTTAATGTATCATTTACTAGCTAGCAATTCTCAAGAAACTATAGAATTACTTGACAATACTATAATTCTTTTAGATCCTAGTTTTAATCCTGATGGTCTTCAGCGTTTTTCTCAATGGGCAAACAGTAATAAGAACAAAAGTTTAACCGCAGACTCAAATGACAGAGAATATAATCAATACTGGCCAAGAGGAAGAACAAACCATTACTGGTTCGATCTAAACAGAGATATGCTTCCTAATCAGCTTGTTGAAACAAATGCCAAGGTAAAAACGTTTACTGAATGGTTACCAAATATTCTAACTGATCACCACGAAATGGGAACAAATTCATCGTTTTTCTTTCAACCTGGTGTTCCTGAAAGAAAAAACCCTCTTATATCAGACTTAAATCAAGCTCTGACAAGGGAGATAGGAACATACCACGAAAAAGCACTAAACTCAATTGGATCACTATATTATTCTGAAGAAGATTACGATGATTTCTTTTTTGGTAAAGCTTCTACTTATCCTGATGCTAACGGAAGTATAGGAATCCTTTTTGAACAGGGGAGTTCAAGGGGTCATATTCAAGAGAGTGTCAACGGTATATTGACTTTTCCTTTTACTATAAGAAATCAATTAACCGCTGCCTTTTCTACGCTTGAGGCTGCAAAAAATATGAGAGTCAAGCTTTTAAATTACATGAAAGATTTTTATGATGATCAAATTGATTTAAATCCAAAGTCAAGTGATAATATAGTTTTTGGAAAGCTTAAAGATGAATCTACAGTTTATCATCTTGCAGATTTATTAAATAGCCATAAAATCAAGTTTAATAAGATTTCTGAAGATGTTGTTTTAAATGGAAAAAAATTCACAAAAGACAATAGTTTTATAATTCCAATGAATCAACCAAAAAGGACACTTATAAATGCTATGTTTTATACTCAGACCGAATTTAAGGATAGCTTATTTTATGACGTATCTGCGTGGACATTTCCTTTAGCATTTAACGTTAATTACTCATATACAGATAATCTCAGTAAATCTAGTGTTTCTAAGTTGTTTGGAGAAGAAGTTAAAGAGATAAATAAACCAGTAGGAAATGTTGATTCTAAGTCCAATTATGCATACTTATTTGAACCACATGAATATTATGCACAGGCTGCTGTATATCATTTAATTAAAGAAGGTTTAAGAATTAAAACTGCAACAAGAAAATTCTCAATTAACGGTAAAGAGTTTGATTATGGAACCTATCTTATTCCTGTTCAAAATCAAAGTATAAATTCAGAAGATATTTATAACAAATTACTAGAAATAGCAAAAAAGTATAATATAAACTTTAATTCTCAATCTACCGGAATAACTTCTGGTATTGACCTTGGATCAGATTACTTTATAAATGTAAATCAACCTAAAATAGGATTAATTGTTGGTGACGGTGTTAGAAGTTATGACGCAGGTGAAATATGGCACTTACTAGACACAAGATATAATATACCTATTGCTAAACTTGATGTAGATGATCTTAGATACATGGATCTTAGTAAATATTCTCATATTATTCTTCCTGATTACAATGGGTCAAAGATAAGATCAGAACAAATAAAGAACTATATTAACGAAGGTGGTAACCTTATTGCTTACAGAAACTCTGTTAAATGGGTGTCTAATAATCTAAATGAGATAGAGTTTTTAACTAATGACTTAAAAGCTTCAGGAGTTTCTTTTTCAGATAGAGAAAAGTTTTATGGGGCTCAACAAACTGGTGGTGCGATTTTTGAATCCAATATTGACAGAAGTCACCCTGTAAATTACGGAATTGAATCCAACACTATTCCATTATTTAGAAATTCAAATGTTTATATGAGTAAAAGTGAACAGAGCTTTAATAATCCTATATCATATACATCTAATCCATTGATGAGTGGCTATATTTCAGAAGAAAACATATCACTGTTAAAAAATTCTGTTCCATTTAAAGTTATTAGGAGTGGAAAAGGTAAGATTCTATTGATGACCGATAATACAAATTTTAGAGCATTTTGGTTTGGCACAAACAGAATTCTTCTTAATATGCTGTTTCACTCAAATATTATGTAGTCAATTTGAGACATCGTTAAGAAATTTTATTCTGTATAGTCTAAGTTCTTCTTCATCATAGTCTCCATTAAACTCTTTTACAGCCTCTGAAATATCCTCACTCTCAGATTCTATAAAATATTCTTTCAGTTCTTCTTGCTGATCTTCATCAAGTATTTCTACTAAATAATAATCAATATCTAATTTTGTCCCAGAGAAAACAATGCTTTCAAGTTCTGACAACAATTCATTGAACTCAATTCCTCTTGAGTCACTGATTTCATCTAAAGGTATTTTTTTATCAATATTTTGAATAAGAGAAAGCTTTTTTGATGATTTTTCACCTGAAGTTCTTAAAACTAATTCATCTGGTTTTTGAATTTGATTATCCTCAATATATTCTTTTATAAGTTTAATAAAATAATTACCGAACTTATTGACTTTTCCTTCACCTACACCATTGATATTTTTAAATTCCTTAATTGATGTTGGATACTTGTATGTCATATCTTCTAAAGAGAATTCTTGAAGAATTGCATATGGGGGCAAAGAGTTCTTTTTTGCAATTTCTTTTCTTAGTATAATTAACTTATTCATTAAGTTATTATCAATTACTCCTGTTTTAACACTAGTATGCTTAGGTCTATTTTCAACACTAAAATCGTTATCAATAGATATGTCAAATTTATCTTGCTCATTTAAGTATTGTTTTCCATAATCAGTTATCTTCAAAGATCCTATGTCATTTATATCTCTAATTAATATTCCATCTACAATACAATGTGTAATTAAAGTTTTCCAAAAATCTCTTGTAATTTCATTTTCATCCTCTACAGGTAGAGTATTTATCAATTCCTTAAATGAGATTTTTTTATCAGACTTAAAAAAATTAAAAATTAGGAACTTAAGGTTTTCAATAGCATTAATTTTTTCTTTAGGATTCTTTGAATTATCATCCATACTTGAGTCGTTATGAATGTTAGGATCATATTTTTCTCCAAAATAACTTAATAAATATTTTCTTCTTGAAATTGATGACTTTGCAAAGCTCTTGACTTCTTTAAAAAGCATTATACCAACCTCTCTCTCAGAGGATTTCTTTTGTGATAATAATTTTTCCAGTTTTTCTGCATCTCCATCTGAATAATACATTATACAATGACTTACAACTCCATCTCTACCAGCTCTACCCGTTTCTTGATAGTAACCTTCTATACTTTTTGGAACATTATAATGTACTACAAATCTAACATCAGGTTTATCAATACCCATTCCAAAAGCAATAGTAGCAACTATAATACTACAATCGTCATTTAGGAATTTGTCTTGATTTTCTTCTCTAATTTTTTTTTCTAATCCAGCATGATAGGGCAAACTATTGATTCCATTAATATTAAGTAATTCAGATAGATCCTCAACTTTCTTTCTTGAAAGACAATAAATTATTCCAGATTGATTAGATTTTGATTTAATAAATTTTATTAAGTCTAAATTTGTTGCTTCATTTTTACCCCTTACTTCATAAAATAAGTTTGGCCTATTGAATGATGACTTAAAAACTTTTGAATTATTTATTTTTAAATTTTTGACTATATCATCTTGTACTTTTGGAGTTGCTGTTGCCGTCAAAGCTATTATTTTTAACTCAGTGTCAATTAGTTCTATTATTTCTCTAATCTTTCTGTACTCTGGCCTAAAATCATGCCCCCACTCAGAAATACAATGAGCTTCATCTATAGCTAGAAATGAAATTTTTATTGTTTTTAAAAAGTCTATAGTTTCAATTTTAGATAAAGTCTCAGGGGCTATATAAAGTAATTTAGTTTTGTTATTTGTAACATCCTCTTTTACATTCGAAACCTGTTGTTTTGTTAAAGTTGAATTTAAAACATGAGCTATTGAATGATCTGAACTACTCGCTCTAAGCAGATCAACTTGATTTTTCATTAGAGCAATAAGAGGAGATATAACAATCGCTGTACCATCCATTATTATTGCTGGCAATTGATAACAAAGTGATTTACCACCACCTGTTGGCATAATTACAAAGGAATCATTTCCTTCAAGAAGATTTTTTATAACAGATTCTTGATGGTTTTTAAATTCATTGAAACCAAAGTGTTTCTTTAAACTTAATTTTAAGTTATCCAAAATATGGTTGTTTCAAATTTTATAAATTTGTACTATATATAATTTAAAAAAAAAATCCCATTTTGACTAATTCCGAAATAATTAAAAAAACTGCACTTGATACATTAAATCTTGAATCCAAATCTATTTCAAATCTCTCAAAGATTATAGATTCAAACTTCTGTAAGATTGTTGAATTACTTAAGGATTGTCAAGGTAAGATAGTCTTAACAGGTATAGGTAAAAGTGCAATTATTGGAATGAAAATATCAGCAACTTTAAATTCTACTGGATCAAAATCAATTTTTTTACATCTCGGAGATGCTCTTCATGGAGATATGGGTGTTATAGGAAAAGAGGATGTAGTAATTTGTCTATCTAAAAGTGGTGAATCAAATGAAATAATTTCTATTTCTAACTACTTAAATAAAGCTAACATTAAACTAATTGGTATATCTTGTCAAAAAGGTTCGTCTCTTGATAAAATGTCTGATATGTTTATCCATACAGATATAGAAAAAGAAGCATGTCACAATAATTTAGCTCCAACAACCAGCACAACTTGTCATCTTGCTGTTGGAGATGCAATTGCAATGGCAATTCAAAAATTAAAGGGTTTCTCTCCAAATGAATTTGGAGAATATCATCCATCTGGAAGTTTAGGAAAGAAGCTTAATCTTTCATTAAAAAATCTAGTTGATAATAAAAGAATACCTAGAGTTAATCCATTATCATCTTTTGCAGAAGTTATAAATGAAATTTCATCAAAAATGTATGGAGCTACAGCAGTATTAAAAGATGAAGAGATTATTGGAATAATTACTGATGGGGATATAAGAAGAGTAATTGAAAAAAGAAAGAATATAGAGGATATGAAAGCTTCTGATTTTATGGGTAACAATCCTAAAGTTTTAAAGTCAGATATTTTGGCTAGTGAAGCATTAAGAATTATGAAGAAAAATAATATTAGCCAGGTTTTAGTTACTGATGATAATGATAGTTTTATTGGAGTCGTTCATATTTTAGATATTATCAAACAAGGTATAAACGATGAGTAATTCTAAAGACATGTCTTTTTTAGATCACCTAGAGGAGCTAAGGTGGCATATTATAAGATCCACAATTGCAGTTTTATTAGTAGCAGTTGTAGCATTTTTAGCAAAGGATATAATTTTTGATCAAATAATATTTGGACCTAAAAGAGGAAACTTTGTTAGTTATGAATTATTTTGCTCAATTTCTCAATCATTCGGTGGCAACGCCTTTTGTTTTGAAGAACTTCCATTTAGAGTTCAAAGCAGAACAGTTTCAGGGCAATTTTCCGCTCACCTTTGGACATCTATTTTAGCTGGTTTTATTATTTCATTTCCTTATGTAATTTATGAATTTTGGAAATTTATAAGCCCTGGGTTATACAGAAAGGAAAAAGAAGGTGCCAGAGGTTTTATTATTATTTCATCATTACTTTTTTTTATTGGTGTTCTATTTGGCTACTATATTGTTACACCATTATCCATAAATTTTCTTGGTAATTATACCATTAGCTCAGAGGTTTTCAATGATTTTGATTTAAGTAGCTATATCGGTCTCCTAAGAGCATCCGTACTAGCGTCTGGTTTGATATTTGAACTTCCGATTATTATCCATTATTTGACAAAAGTAGGTTTAGTCACTCCAGATTTCTTAAGAAGAAATAGAAAATTTGCTCTAGTTATAGTGTTGAGTCTTTCTGCAATAATTACTCCACCAGATATAGCAAGCCAAATAATAGTAAGTATACCTATTTTAATACTTTATGAAATTAGTATTATTATTTCAAAAATTGGATATAAAAAATTAAATACATAATATTTGTTAGATGATTTTAAGCGCAAGGGATATATCAAAATCTTACAGAGGAAGAAAAGTAGTTAATAATATTTCAATTGAAGTAAATCAAGGAGAAATTGTTGGTTTACTTGGTCCAAATGGTGCTGGAAAGACCACATCATTTTATATGATTGTTGGAATAATAAAGCCTGAACAAGGTGATATTTTTCTTGATAAAGAAGTTATCTCTTCATACCCTATGTATCAAAGAGCTCAAAAAGGAATAGGGTATCTTGCTCAGGAAGAATCAGTGTTCAGAAAGCTTTCTGTTGAAGATAATATACTAGGTGTTTTAGAATTTTCAGAACTTTCTAAAAATCAACAGAAAGAGAAAGCTCAACAATTAATGGAGGAGTTTGGATTAATAAACATTAGAAAAAATAGAGGTGATCTTTTGTCTGGTGGTGAGAGAAGAAGAACTGAGATTGCTAGAGCTCTAGCAAATAACCCAAACTTTTTATTATTAGACGAACCTTTTGCTGGTGTTGATCCTATAGCAGTTGAAGATATTCAGTCAATTATTTCTGTTTTGAAAAAGAAAAACATTGGAATCCTTATTACAGATCACAATGTTCAAGAAACACTTGCAATTACTGATCGAACTTATTTGATGTTTGAAGGAAAAATATTAAAAGAGGGTATTCCAGAAGATCTTGCAAAAGATGAAATTGTCAGAAAAGTATACTTGGGTAAAAATTTTGAGTTTAAAAGAAAAAAAATATAGTTTAATTTACAATAAAGACCAAAGATTCCTTATAACATTTAAGAAAAGATAAATTATTATTATAAGACAAAATCCACCAATTCCAAAAATTAAAATTATTGGTATACTTAAAGCTACAGTAAGAATTTTAAAAATATTATAATCATATTTTCTTAAAGAAATTCTCAATGAAAAAAGTCTAAATGGAACATTCATAAGAGTAAAACTTGATACAACTAATAAAATTAAAGTGTAATTATTAAGAAAATATTCCTTAGATTCAAAAAAATAGTAATGCTCCATCAAGACAGGAAATGAGGCAAAAAATAGAGCATTAGCAGGTGTTGGCAAACCTTCAAACTCATCAGTGTAATCAATAGTATTAAATTTAGCTAGTCTAAGGGCAGAACCTAAAGTAATGATGAAAGCTACAAACGCAATCGGGGAGATTGAGAAAATTAGATCTAAATTTATTATTGGTTCCAAGTTTAGGTCCAAATTAAAATCTGTAACACGATTTCCCGATAATTTAAATAATTGATATACGATAATACCTGGAACAACTCCACTTGTAACAATATCAGAAAGAGAATCTAGGTGCTTACCAAATTCTGATTCAGCATTTAAAATTCTTGCAACAATGCCATCTAAGTAATCAAAAAAGACTCCTAATAATACAAGAATTAGAACTACTTCAAATTGAAATTGGAATGCGAAAGCAATTGAAAAACAACCACATAAAAGATTGAGTGCTGTAAGAATATTAGGAATAAAGGCTTTTATCATGATATTTGTGTTTTCAATTTATAAAAAAATTGTAATATTAAGATTACAAAGTATTTAAACTTATTAAAGTGAGTAGACTTCTCATTTATTCTTTACTATCAGGTATTTTATTAGCATCTTCATGGCCAATAAATGGATTTACTCCGTTAATATTTATAAGTTTAATTCCTTTACTTTACGTTGAAGACATAATTAGTAAGGATAGCTATCAAAAGAAGAATGTTAGATTGTTCTTTTACTCCTATTTATCATTTCTAATGTGGAATCTTTTAACAACATGGTGGATTGTATATACAACTTTACCTGGGGCAATTTTTGCTAATGTTGTAAACTCATCATTTTATTCAATTATCTTTTTATTATACAGTAGAGTAAAGAGAAAGATTGACTTCAAAGCAGGACTTTTATTCCTTATAACATTCTGGATTTCTTTTGAAAAATTTCATTTAAATTGGGAGTTCTCATGGCCTTGGCTCAATTTAGGTAATGTATTCTCTGAAAGAATAAACTGGATTCAATGGTACGAATTCACAGGAAGTTTTGGAGGAACCCTTTGGGTATTATGCTCTAATATTTTTCTTTTTAGTCTCGTAAAAAGTTTTAATGAATTTGGTGATAAAAGAAGATTTTATATGAGATTGTTTGCAAGATTGGTTTTGATTTGTGTTCCAATCTTAATTTCATCTAAAGTTAAACCTTCTATTAAATTAGGTGAAGAGTTTAAGGTCTTATTAACTCAGCCTCGAATAGATCCATGGGCAGCAAAATATGGTAATTCATCAACAAATCTTGATTATTTTGAAACATTTAAAGAGCTAACATATGATAAATTAAAATCAGATCAATATGACTTTGTTATAGCACCTGAAACATTCTTTTCTGAAGGTTATGGCGAAAATGTAGAATATTTTGAATATACCAAGCTTCATGATAGTCTAAGTAATTTGCTTGATGAGTTTAAAAAAACAAATCTTATCTCAGGTATTCAATTTTTTAAATTATATCAAAATGAAGAGGATAAGCCTTCAAAAACAGCAAATTTTGTTAGAGATAACTTATGGGTAGATTACTATAATTCTTCAATAAATTTTTCTGCAGATCAAGGATTCGAATACAATCATAAGACTAAATTAGTTGTTGGTAGTGAATATATGCCTCTTAAGTCTTTTCTTGAACCACTGCTTGGAAATGTAATGATTGATCTAGGTGGAACTACTGTTTCAAAAGGAGTTCAACATCCATCTGATAGAAAATTATTTAAACATTCAAATAAAGATTTAAAAACTGTACCCATAGTTTGCTATGAAACTATTTATGGAGAGTACGTCGCTGAATATGTTGATTTGGGTGCAAATTTTATTACTATAATAACTAATGATGCTTGGTGGTTTGATTCTCCTGGGCACAGACATTTAGTTAGTTATGCTAGATTAAGAGCTATAGAAAATAGAAGATATGTTGTTAGAAGTGCAAATTCTGGTGTTTCTACAATTATTAATGAGGTTGGGGAATATCAAGCTAAATTACCATTTGATGATAAAGGTACATTATCAGGCAAAGCATATACAATTGATAAAAGAACTTTTTACAGTAAGAATGGGGATTACATTGCAAGAATAAGTATTCTAATTTCAATTTTACTTCTACTAATTTCATTTTCTAAGTTAAAAGAATAATTTTTTCTTGGAATATTGAAGTTTTAATATATTTTTGAAAAAAATTAAGAATGTATTGGACATTAGAACTTGCAAACTACTTAAGTGATGCCCCTTGGCCAGCCTCAAAAGATGAGCTTATTGATTTTTCAATTAGAACTGGTGCTCCTCTAGAAGTAGTAGAGAACCTTCAGTCGTTAGAGGATGAAGGTGATGTATATGATTCCATAGAAGAAATTTGGCCAGACTATCCCACAGAAGAAGATTACCTCTGGAATGAAGATGAGTATTAATCTTATTTAATCATTATTGGTTATTTTTTTGATAAATTTGAAAAAAAATTAGCATGTCCATTGTTAACTCACTTTTAAAGGTCTTTCTTGGTGATAAATCAGGTAAAGATCTTAAAAAGCTTACTCCACTTGTTGATGAGATAAATAAACATTTCATTGGAATGTCATCTATATCAAATGATGAGTTAAGAGACAAAACTTATAATTTCAAGAAGATTATATCTGACAAAACCTCTGAATTAGTTTCTTCACTTAAGAAATTAAATGAATCAATAACTAATGAATCCTCAAACATTGAAAAAGAAAAATTATTTAGTGAAGTAGAAATAGTTGAAAAAGATCTATCAGAAACAAAGTCTCAAATTCTTGATGAAATATTACCTGAGGCATTTGCTGTAGTTAAGGAAACTGCAAGGAGATTTTATGAAAATGAATCTTTAAAAGTTTCTGCTTCAGAATTTGATAAAGAGATAGGATCAAAAAAATCATACGTTACTATTGATGGTGATAGTGCTACATGGAAGAATTCATGGGATGCTGCAGGTAAGAATGTATTATGGGATATGATTCATTATGATGTTCAGCTAATTGGTGGTATTGTTCTTCATAAAGGTAAAATTGGAGAAATGCAAACAGGAGAGGGTAAAACACTTGTCTCTACTTTACCAATATATCTTAATGCTTTAACAGGAGATGGAGTTCATCTTGTAACCGTTAATGATTATCTAGCAAAAAGAGATAGTGCGTGGATGGGTCCAATATTTGAGTTTCATGGACTAAGAGTCGACTGTATAGATCATCATAAACCTAATTCACCAGAGAGAAGGAGAGCATATAATGCAGACATAACATACGGAACAAATAATGAATTTGGATTTGATTATTTGAGAGATAATATGTCTCACTCTTTGGATGATATTGTTCAAAGAAAGCATAATTACGCTATTATTGATGAGGTAGACTCTGTATTAATTGACGATGCTAGAACTCCTTTGATCATTTCAGGTCCAACTAAGGATGGAGACAGACATGAATTTGATAACCTGAAGCCTAAAATTCAAAATCTTGTTTCCCTTCAAAAAACATATTTATCAACCACATTAGCTGAAGCAAAATCCTTAATTAATAATTCTGATAATGAAAAGGGAGGATTCTTTCTGTATAGAGTATTCAGAGGATTGCCAAAGAATAAGCCTCTAATTAAATTTTTGAGTGAGGAGGGTGTGAAGCAAATTCTTCAAAAAACAGAGAATTTTTACATGCAGGATAACAATAGAGAGATGCACCAGATTGATCAGGAACTATATTTTACAATAGATGAAAAAAATAACCAAATTGAATTAACTGAAAAGGGTATAGAAACATTATCAAAAGACCTTGATGATAAGGATTTCTTTATAATGCCAAACATAGCATCTGATATTGCAGTTATTGAGAATAAAGGGCTTACACCTGAAGAAGAAGCTAAGGAAAAGAATGATCTTTTTAATGAATTTAACGTCAAAAGTGAAAGAATTCATAGCATAAACCAGCTACTGAAGGCATTTACTCTTTTTGAAAAGGATGTTGAATATGTTGTTGTTGAGAATAAGGTTATGATTGTTGATGAGCAGACGGGAAGGATTATGGATGGTAGAAGATATTCTGATGGGCTTCACCAAGCAATAGAAGCTAAAGAAAATGTGAAGATTGAGGCAGCAACTCAAACTTTTGCTACCATTACTTTACAAAATTATTTTAGACTATACTCTAAATTATCTGGTATGACTGGTACAGCTGTTACCGAGGCAGGTGAATTTTGGGAAATTTATAAGCTTGATGTAACAGAGATCCCAACAAATAGACCAATAGCAAGAAAAGATCAGGATGACTTGATATACAAATCTAAGAGAGAAAAATATAACGCAATTATAGATGAAGTAATTAATCTTAGGAATCAAAAAAGACCTGTGCTAATAGGTACTACTTCAGTTGAAATTTCTGAGTTACTAAGTAAGATGTTAAATAGATCAAACATAAATCACAATGTTCTAAATGCTAAACTTCATAAAAAAGAAGCTGATATAGTTGCTGAAGCAGGGAATCCAGGAGTAGTAACTATAGCAACTAATATGGCTGGTAGAGGTACTGATATTAAGTTAAGCAAAGAAGTTATTGATGCTGGTGGTCTTGCAATTATTGGTACTGAAAGACATGACTCTAGAAGAGTTGACAGACAACTTAGAGGAAGGTCTGGAAGACAAGGTGATCCTGGTAGTTCACAATTTTATGTTTCTTTCGAAGATAATCTAATGAGACTTTTTGGACAGGATAGAGTTGCAAATATAATGGATAGAATGGGTCTTAAAGATGGTGAAAATATTCAACACCCAATGGTTACAAAATCTATAGAAAGAGCTCAGAAGAAGGTTGAGGAAAATAATTTTGGTATAAGGAAAAGATTACTAGAATATGATGACGTAATGAATTCTCAGAGAAATATAATTTATACTCTTAGAAAAAATGCTTTAAGAGGTGATAAACTTCAAATTGATATTTCTAATATCATGTTTGACACAATTGAGGAGATAGTCAGGGCCAACAAAGCAACAAACAACTACAAGAATTATGAATTTGAGTTAATTACTACTTTTTCAATGACATCACCTATCGATGAAAATGAATTTTTAGAATCAGATGAAGATATAATTATAAATAAGCTTTTTGATGAGTTAAAAACATTTTATGCTAATAAAAAAGAGCTTAACAGAGTAATAGCTATGCCTGTTATTAAAAATGTATACGAAAATAAAAGTAACTCATTTAAAAGAATTGTAGTTCCATTTACCGATGGAAAGAAAGTAATAAATATTGTTACCGATTTAGAGAAATCATATGAAAGTAACGGAGAGAATTTAATTGAGGACTTTGAGAAAAGTATATCACTTGCAATAATTGATGAAAAATGGAAAAATCATCTTAGAAAAATGGATGAATTAAAACAGTCAGTCCAACTAGCTGTTCACGAGCAAAAAGATCCTCTTTTAATATATAAATTTGAAGCTTATGAACTTTTTAAATCAATGATTCATGTTCTAAATAAAGAATTACTCTCTTTCTTATTTAAATCAAATCTTCCAAATAATCAAGGAAATATAAAAGATGCTGGATCAAATGTGAATACTAATAATGATTACAATACATCTAAAGAAGAAAGCTTAAATAGTGATCAATTAGCTGAAAGAGCAAGAAGCATTGGTGCAAGTGCAAGTCAAAACGCTCAAAAGGCTGAAACTATAACAAGGGAACTTCCAAAGATTGGTAGAAACGAAAAAGTTGAAATACAAAACTCTTCAACAGGAGAGACAAAAACACTAAAGTTTAAGCAAGCTGAAAAACTTTTACAAAACGGTGAATGGGAGATTAAACAGTAGTCTCAATATATAATTTCTAATCATTTTATCATTTAGTATGAATATCTCATTTTTTTAATGCTTTTTTTATCATTTTAATAATTATTAATTAGTAATTATTTGTTTTACTTACATAGATTTTATGAGAAGCTTCATAATTATACATTTGTAAGTTCGATATGAAATTAAAAGACCAAGGACTCTACTTATCTGAATTTGAGCATGACAACTGTGGTGCTGGTTTTATTTGTAGCTTAAACGGTGAAAGGACCAATACTATTATTAGTAAAGCATTAAATATTCTGACATGTCTAGAACACAGAGGTGCTGTTAGTTCAGATGGAAGAACAGGAGACGGAGCTGGAATTTTAATTGAAATACCTCATGATTTTTTTAAAAAACAATGTGAATTCAACTTGCCGAAAGCAAATGAATATGCAGTCGGTATGTTATTTCTTCCTAATAAAATAAATCAATCTAATTACTGTATTAGAATATTTGAAGATGAAATAAAAAAACAAGAGTTAGAAATAATTGGATGGAGAGATGTTCCAGTAAATTCTAAAGTTGTAGGCTCTATTGCTAGTAAGACTCAGCCTACAATTAAACAAGTTTTTATTAAGCCAAAAGATTCTAAATTGAATGAAAAGCAGTTTAATTTAAAGCTTTTTGTAGCTAGAAAGATTAGTGAAAATATTATATATAACTCTGAGCTATCTCAAAGTGAATTTTTCTACTTTTCAAGTCTTAGTTTAAGAACTATCATTTACAAGGGATTGCTTATTCCAGAAGATATTGAAAGATTCTACACCGATTTAACTAACAAAGATTTAGTTACTAAACTTGCACTTGTTCATCAAAGGTTTTCAACAAACACTTTCCCAACATGGGATCTTGCTCAACCATTTAGATACATGTGTCATAATGGTGAAATAAACACTTTTAAAGGTAATATAAGTAGAATGAAGTCCAGGGAAGAGCTTTTTGAATCTTCTGAAATCTCTGATGGTGATATGAAAAAGATATTACCAATAATTGTTCCAAAAAAGTCTGATTCAGCATCTATGGATATGGTTGTTGAATTGTTATTAATGACGGGCAGATCACTTCCTGAAGTAATGATGATGCTTGTTCCTGAAGCCTGGGAGAAGCATAATTCTATGAATAAAAGTAAAAGGGCTTTCTACAATTATAATAGTTGTATTATGGAGCCTTGGGACGGACCAGCTTCTATTCCATTTACAGATGGTAAGTTTATTGGAGCTCTTCTTGACAGAAATGGCCTTAGACCATCAAGATATACTGTGACTAAAGATGGTTATGTGATTATGTCATCTGAAACGGGTGTTGTCGATGTAAAACCTGATAATGTTCTATCTCATGGTAGATTGGAACCTGGTAAGATTTTTCTTGTTGATATGGAAAAAGGCAGGATAGTTAACGATGATGAGATAAAACAGGATATTGTATCTAAGAGACCCTATGAGGATTGGATAAATAAAAATATTCTTCAATTATCAGATGTACCTTATACAGGAAATAGAACTCCGGATGAAAAATTAAGTATAGAAACAAGATTGAAAATATTTGGCTATACAAAGGAAGATTTTAGAAAAATAATAATTCCAATGTGTCAAACTGGCAAAGAGGCTATAGGATCTATGGGAACAGATACTCCTCTGGCAGTTCTCTCTAAAAAACCTCAACTTATCTACAATTACTTCAAACAGTTATTTGCTCAAGTTACTAATCCACCATTAGATGGTATAAGAGAGGAGATTATAACAGATACAAGTCTTTCACTTGGAAGAAATCATAATTTGTTTGAAATAGTTGAAGAGCACTCAATAAATCTAACTATTAAAAATCCTATCATTTCCAATGAAGATCTTGATAAGATTAAATATATAAATCATAAAAATTTCAAAGCAAGTTCAATTAAATGTTTATATGAATTTAAGAAAGGTCACAATGGAATTGAAGAGGCTTTAGACAAAATTGTTTTGGAAATTGAAAAGTGCATTGATCAGGGAAGCAATATAATAATATTAAGCGATAGACTTGTTTCCAAAAAAATGGCTCCTATTCCCATTCTTCTAGTCTGCTCTTATGTTCACCAGACAATGATAAAGAAAAAGAAAAGATCTAAATTTGGTATAATAGTTGAATCTGCTGAACCTAGAGAGCCTCACCACTTCTCAATGCTTTTTGGATATGGTGCAAGTGCAATAAACCCATATTTAGTTAATGAGGTGATTGAATACCACTATAATTCAGGACATCTTAATAATGTTTCAATAGATTCTGCTATCTCTAATTTTAATGATGCAATTGCAAAAGGGATTCTAAAAATTATGAATAAAATTGGTATTTCAACACTTAATTCATATAGGGGGTCACAGATTTTTGAAGCACTTGGACTTAAAACAAATTTTATCAATAAATATTTTAAAAACACCCCTTCAAGAATTGAAGGTGTTGGTCTATATGTTATTGAAAAGGAAATCAGTGAAAGAATAAATTATGCATTTAAATCTGAATCTGACTTCTCGTCAATAGAAACTGGTGGTGATTACAGATGGAGAAGAGATGGAGAGAGTCATATGTTTAATCCATCAACAATTTCTAAACTTCAAAATTCGGTAAGAACAGAAAGCTATTCCTCTTACAAAGAATATTCCGATATAGTAAATAAACAAGAAGAGCAATTAATGACTATAAGAGGTCTTTTGAAGTTTGTAGATTTTAATCCAATTCCAATTGAAGAAGTCGAGCCGTGGACTGAGATTGTCAAAAGATTCAAAACAGGTGCTATGTCATATGGGTCTATTAGTAAAGAAGCTCATGAAAATCTTGCCATTGCAATGAATAGAATTGGAGGCAAAAGTAATTCTGGTGAAGGAGGTGAAGACTCTGATAGATTTAATAAGGATAAAAATGGTGATTTAAGGAACAGTTCAATTAAACAAGTTGCTTCTGGTAGATTTGGGGTTAGCTCATACTATTTATCTAACGCTGATGAAATACAAATAAAAATGGCACAAGGAGCTAAACCTGGAGAAGGAGGACAACTTCCAGGACCTAAAGTAAACCCATTAATTGCTAAAGTGAGAAATTCTACTCCATATGTAGGGCTTATCTCACCACCACCACACCATGATATATACTCAATTGAAGACTTAGCTCAGCTAATTTTTGATTTGAAAAATGCTAATAGAAATGCTCGAATTAATGTTAAACTTGTATCTGAAGTTGGAGTTGGTACAATTGCTGCTGGAGTTGCAAAAGCCAAAGCTGATGTTATTTTAATTTCTGGTTACGATGGAGGAACTGGAGCCTCTCCTTTAACTTCATTAAGACACGCTGGATTACCATGGGAACTTGGAGTTGCTGAAGCACAACAAACCTTAGTTTTAAATAATTTAAGAAGCAGAGTTGTTCTGGAGTGTGATGGACAATTAAAAACAGGTCGTGATGTGGCAATTGCTTGTTTATTAGGAGCTGAAGAGTTTGGCTTTTCAACTGCACCTCTGGTTGCATCTGGATGTATAATGATGAGAGCATGTCATTTAAATACTTGTCCAGTTGGTATAGCAACCCAGGACCCTGAGTTAAGAAAAAACTTTAAAGGCAGACCTGAGCATGTCATTAATTTCATGTATTTCGTTGCTCAGGAATTAAGAGAAATAATGGCTAAACTTGGCTTTAGAAGTATTGACGAGATGGTTGGTCAGACACAAAAACTTAAAGCTAAGACAGGAATTGATGATTATAAAGTCAAAGGTATTAATTTGGATAAATTACTTTATAAACCTCTATCTGGAGATGATGATAAGCTAAGAAATACTTCAAAACAAAATCACAACTTAGACAGTGTGTTAGACTTTAAAATTTTAAAAGTTGCAAAATTGTCTATTAATAAAATGGTGAAATCTTCATTTGAATTTAATATTAAGAATACCGATAGAGCTGTTGGAGCACTATTAAGTAATGAAATTTCAAAGCTTCATGGTGAGAAAGGGCTTTCAAAAAATACTTTAAACATAACTTTTAATGGTTCGGCTGGTCAAAGTTTTGGCGCTTTTTCTGTTAAGGGGCTAAATATGACAGTCTATGGAAACACAAATGACTATTTTGGTAAAAGTTTATCTGGTGCAACACTTGCTGTTAGAGTTCCAAAAGAGTCAAGTATTGTTTCAAATGAAAATATTATAATTGGAAATGTTGCTCTTTATGGTGCTATAAGTGGTGAAGCCTACATTAATGGTATTGCAGGTGAACGTTTTTGTGTAAGAAATTCTGGAGCAAAGGCGGTAGTTGAGGGTTTAGGTGATCATGGATGTGAATATATGACCGGTGGAACTGTTTTAATTCTAGGTAAGATTGGTAGAAACTTTGGAGCTGGCATGAGTGGTGGTATTGCTTATATTTATAAAGAAGATAAAAGGTCAATCAAGAATTTTAATATGGAAATGATTGATCTTGAAACACCTAATATTCAAGATCAAGATATAATTTATGAAATGTTAGAAAATCACTTTTCCAACACAAATAGTGAAGTAGCAGAAAAAATATTATCAAATTGGAAAAATGAGAAGAAAAACTTTATCAAAGTAATGCCTAAAGAATATAAATTAGCTTTAGAAAGGATAGCAAAAGAAAAAATAGATCAGTTAATTCAATAATGGGAAAGGTTAAAGGTTTTAAAGAATATGATAGAATTGACGAGAAGTATATTCCTGTTAGAAAAAGATTAAAGAACTATAAAGAGTTTACAATATCTCCAAAAAATAAAGAATTAAAATCTCAAGCTGCAAGATGCATGGATTGTGGTGTTCCTTTCTGTCATAGTGGATGTCCATTAGGTAATTTGATTCCCGATTTTAATGACTTAGTTTATAATAATAAATGGAAAGAGGCTCTTGATGTTCTTCATTCAACTAATAATTTTCCTGAATTTACTGGAAGACTTTGCCCAGCACCATGTGAGGCTGCATGTGTTCTAGGAATTATTGATCCACCCGTTTCAATTGAATTGATAGAAAAGCATATAGTAGAAAAAGGGTTTAGTGAAAACTGGATAGTACCTAGAATTCCTAGTAAAAGGACAGGTAAAAAAGTTGCTATTGTAGGATCTGGTCCAGCTGGTCTAGCAGCCGCACAGCAATTAAATTCAGTTGGTCATAAAGTTACAGTATATGAGAGAGATAATAAAATTGGAGGTTTACTTAGATATGGTATTCCAGACTTCAAACTTGAAAAGAATATAATTGATAGGCGTCTAAAAATTTTAGAAAAGGAAGGTGTTACTTTCAAATGTAATGTAGAGATTGGAAAAGATATTGATGTTCCTGACCTTGAATCTAAATATGATAGTATTTTATTATGCACGGGGTCTACTATAAAAAGAAGTCTTGATATCCCAGGTATTGATTTACCTGGTGTTATTCAAGCTATGGATTTTTTGACTCATAATAATCGTTTCGTTGATAATCAATTAAGTGATCATCTCGAATGCTATAATGCAAAAGGAAAAAACGTTATTGTTATTGGGGGTGGAGATACAGGATCAGATTGTATAGGTACTTCAAATAGGCATGGAGCAAAAAATGTAATAAATTTTGAACTTGCTTCAAAACCTCCAACTGAAAGAAGTGAAGTGAATCCATGGCCTTATTGGCCTTTCACACTTAAAACATCATCTTCCCACGAGGAAGGAGCTGAAAGAGAGTGGAGTATATTAACTAAAGGATTTGTTAGTGACTCAGATAATAATCTAATTGGTCTTGAGACAGTAAATGTTAAATTTGACTCTGACAAAAAAGAGTTCATTGAAATACCTGGTTCAACTAAAACATGGGATTGTGATTTAGTTATTTTAGCTCTAGGGTTTACAGGGCCTGAAACTGATCTTCCAAATAAATTTAATCTTGAAATTAATAAACGAGGTAACATAAGTTCAAATTTAAACTACCAAACTAAAAGAAATAATATTTTTACTGCAGGTGATTGTAGACGAGGCCAATCACTTATTGTTTGGGCTATTTCTGAAGGAAGAGAAGCTGCTCACCACATTGACAAATTTTTAATGGGGAGTTCTAACTTACCTCAAAAAAGCTCGTTAGGAGACCTCTAGATATATTTCCATAAATTAGTATTATGAATTCAGAGAGGATTAAATTCCTGGTAATCTCAAGTGCCTATCCCTACAGAGGAGGTATTTCAGATTCTACTCATTCTTTTTGTAATGAGCTTATTGATTCAGGAATATCTACTGAAGTGTGGACATTCTCATTATTATATCCAAGTTTTCTTTTTCCTGGAAAAACCCAATATAGTAGAGAGAGGTTTAAGCAGAAATTTCAAATTAAAAGAAAAATTAATACAATTAATCCTTTTAATTGGTTAATGGTTTCTAAAAAAATTAATAAAGTATGTCCAGAAGTAGTAATCTTAAGATATTGGTCGCCAATTTTATGTTTACCATATTATTTTATTAGTTTTTTTTTAATTAAAAAAATAAGAGTTATTGGGATTATAGATAATTGGAAAAATCATGAGAAAATTCCTTTTGAGAGTATCCTAAGAAAACTTTTTCTAAAATCATGTTCAAAATTTATTTCATTTTCTGAAAATATTGCAGAAATGATTCGTTTTAACACGAGAAAAGAGGTTCTATCTCTATATCATCCAATAAATACAAACCTTCCCATACTCAAAGAAAAAGAAAAAGCAAAAAATGATCTAAACTTGAAAGACTATAAGTATGTCACATTTGTTGGACTTATAAGAAAATACAAAGGTGTTCAAACATTCATAAAATCTATTAATTATATAGAGGATGATAATATAAAATTCATAATTGCAGGAGAGTTTTATGATTCATTAAATGAATACAAACGATTAGTTGATGAACTTAATCTTAGCGGAAAAATATTAATTGATAATAACTTTCTTGAGCTTGACAAGATAAGAGATTATATATGCGCAAGTGAATTAATAGTTCAGCCATATATTAATGCGAGTCAAAGTGGAATTATTCCTCTTGCCTACTTCTATAATAAACCTTTAGTTGTTTCAAAAGTTAGAGGATTAAAAGAAATAATAAATAAGGATCAAAGCGGCGAAGTATTTGACAAAACTCCTGAAAATTTAGCAAAAGCAATTCTAAATTGTATTGACGAAAAAAGAAATCAACTATATGTCTCAAATATTATAAAAGCAAAAAATTATTATTCTTGGTCAACTTTTGTTAAGAAAATTAAAACTATATAGGTATATTTTAAATAGAACAATTGCATTTATAGTGCCAAAAATTGCACCTACTAAAATGTCAATTGGGTAATGTACACCTAGGTAAATTCTACTATAGGAAATTAAAAATGCGTAAATAGCAAATAAAAAAATAAATAACCTATTTGATGATCTCAATAATATACCGAAGAAGATTGCTAATGAAAAAGAATTTGATGCATGAGCTGAAAAGAATCCATATCTTCCACCACATGACTCTTTAACAAGTCTTAATGAGTCAGCAATTAGTTCATTATAACATGGTCTAAGCCTTTGAAAGGAGTCTTTAAATAAATTTGATGTTTGATCTGAGATGGTTATTAGTATAGCTACAGCAATAATTAAGAGAAATAAAGTTTTAGCCCTTTTTTTCTTATTAATTGAATATATATAAGCCATTAGTACTAATAAATAGACTATTACATTCGCTTCAGTTTTTGATAGAAACATCCAGAAATTATCAAAATATGGATTACCTAGATTATTAAAGTATAAGAATAAGTCTGAATCAAGTTTTAAAATTTCCTCAATCATTAAGTCTTATTATTTTTCTAGAAAGATAATTAAATCTTAAGAATAGAAACAAAGAGGAAGAAAATAAACCAGACAAAAGTCCTAGCCATATTCCAACCATTGATAAACTTGTATAAAAGCCAAGATAATATGATATTGGAAATCCAATAACACCATACGAAAGAAAAATAATTATGGCAGGCTTATTAACATCTTGCATTCCTCTTAAAGCTCCAAGAACTACTGCTTGTATTCCATCAAAAAGCTGGAACACACCTGCAACAATTAATAATTTTGATGCAATCTCTAATACTTGATTTACATCAGTTAAACTTGAAGGATTATTAGGATCCAAGTAAAGAAGAGGTAAAGAATCATTAAAAAGTAAAAAAATCATACAGAAAATTACATCAATAGATATTATAAGTAGAACAGTTGATAAAGCGACTTCTCTTAATTTTTTAAAATTCATCATACCCCTTTGATTACCTACTCTGATCATAGCAGCAACTCCAACACCTAGGGCAACCATATATGTCATTGAAGAAAGGTTAAGAGCAATTTGGTTAGCAGCTTGAGAATTTTTACCAATGAATCCTGACATCCAAACTGCAGATATAAAGAATGCTACCTCAAAAAAACTGTGAAGAGCAGATGGAAGACCTAAATAGAGAATTTTTTTCAATCTTTTAATCTCTACTTTAGAAGGAAAAAATCTTTTTATATAAACAGATAGCTTCTTATGAAGTTTCAAATAAAAAATAATAAATAATAGCATACAGAATCTAGCTATTAAAGTACCTATTGCTGCCCCCTCTACCCCAAGCTTTGGAAAAATCCAATAACCAAAAATTAGAAAGAAGTTTAAAGTAACATTAATGATATTTCCTACAATAGTTGAATACATTGCAGCTCTTGTAAAAGACATACCATCAGCAAATTGCCTAAAAGCCTGGAAGTTTACTGTAGCTATCAGAGATATCGATACCCAAAAAAGATATGGCGAAGCAAGCTCAACAACCTCTTGTGGTTGATTCATTGAATATAATAGGTTCCTATTTAAAAAGACTATTAAGAACAAGAATAATCCTAAAAATAAGCAGATTAAAAAACTATGCTCAAATATTCTTGATATATCATTATTTTTTTTTGCACCGTCTGCTTCAGCAATTAAAGGAGTAATAGCTTGAGAAAATCCAATACCCAATGACATTGCAATAAAAACGAAACTATTTCCTAAAGAAATAGCAGCAAGCTCAGCAGTTCCTAATTGCCCTACCATAACATTGTCAATAAATTGAACAAATGTATGACCTAACATACCTATCATTACAGGGTATGCTAACTTTAGATTATACTTGAATTCTTTACTGTAATTTCTGAACCTTTTAATTATTTGGTTCATGACTAGAGCTTATAATTATCCATAAGATAGACTATAGAGGCCATTGCAGCAGCTCCAAGCTCTAATTCACGCTTGTTAATTTTATCGAAAGTATCAGATGCAGCATGATGATAATCAAAATATCTTTGGGAGTCAGGTCTTAATCCAGCTAAAATAATATTATCATCTTTTAAAGGTCCAATATCAGCTCCGCTTCCTCCTTGAAGAAAACTTACCCCATAATCATTAAAATATTCCTCAAACTTTTTTAGGGATTTAAATTCCTTATCAGATGTATCAAAACTAATTCCTCTTGGAGTAAAACCTCCCGCATCAGACTCAATGGCAAAAAAATGTTTTTCATTTTTGAGGTTTGCAACTTCAGCATATTTATTTCCACCTCTTAGTCCATTTTCTTCGTTAGCAAATAAAACTACTCTAATAGTCCTTTTAGGAATATAATTTAAAGATTTAAAAATTCTTAGTACTTCCATTGATTGAACAATTCCTGCACCATCGTCATGACTTCCATCTCCTAGATCCCATGAGTCAAGATGTCCACCTACAACAATTATTTCATCTGGTTTTTCTGACCCCTTAATTTCACCAATTACAGTATGAGTTAACACATCAGGAAAGTTTCTAGAATTCTGTCTAAAGAAGAACTTTATTTTTGGATTTAATGATAACATAGAACTTAGAAGTTCAGCACCATTAGTACTAATTGCAGCAGCAGGTATTCTCTGACTTATTGATAAGCCTTCATAATACATAGAACCTGTGTGAGGGTAATCATCTAAAGTAGTAGTCATTGATCTGACAATAACACCTATAGCTCCAAGTTTAGCTGCTTGAACAGCCCCTTGTGTCCTTTGATTCACACTTTCACCATATGCTTGAAAAGTGTTAATCAATGTTACATCCATTGGACGATTAAAAAAAACTATTTTTCCACTAACTGAGTCTCTTCCTATATCTCTTAATTCCTTAAAGCTTTTAACTTCAACTACATTTGCAGAAATTCCAATTGATGGAGTTGAAATTGAACCGCCCAATGCTACAATTGGAACAGAGATATTATTTCCTGGCCTTGTTTCTATATGAGCATATTCAGGGGCACCCCTAACCCATTTTGGCACCGTAACTGGTTGAAGCCAAACTGAATCAATTTCTAAAAGATCAAGCTCTTCTTTACCCCATTTTACTGACCTTTCGTAATTAATAGATCCTGATAGTCTTCCACCAATTTGGTTAGATAAGTAGTCAAGCCATTCATAAGATTTTCCATTTGACAGAGCTTCATCATATATTTTATCAATAAAAACAGAATTTTCTTCAATAGTTTGAGAATTAATAAAATTTAATGTAAGTAGTGAAACTAAAATTATGAAGAGTCTCATATTATTATTTTTTTGAAGCGAACAAACTTACATCATCCTTTGAGATAGTCTCGCCACCTAATATGATTAAGCGCTCAACTACATTTCTTAATTCTCTTACATTACCTGACCAGTTATAATCTTCAAGAAGCTTTAGTGAGTCTTTGCTGAACTTTTTTGTTTCAATCCCTTGTTCATTTGATATTATATTAGAAAAATGATCTACAAGAACTGGAATATCTGACTTTCTCTTACTTAATTCAGGTACTTTAATTACAATAACTGCTAACCTATGGTATAAGTCCTCCCTAAAATTACCATCATCTATTTCTTTTTTTAAGTCCTTGTTTGTAGCAGCTAAAACTCTAACGTCAACACTTATATCTTTTTGACTTCCTACTCTTTGAATTTTATTTTCCTCTAAAGCCCTTAAAACTTTAGCTTGTGCAGCAAGACTCATGTCCCCTATCTCATCTAAAAATATAGTTCCATTATTTGCAGCTTCAAACTTACCCTCCCTATCCTTTACAGCAGAAGTAAAAGAACCTTTAAGATGACCGAAAAGCTCGCTTTCAATTAGTTCTGAAGGAATTGCAGCACAGTTTACTTCAATAAATGGGGATTTAGCTCTACTACTTTTCTCATGAATATTATGGGCAACAAGCTCCTTTCCAGTTCCACTTTCTCCAGTTATTAATACTCTTGCTTCAGTCTTAGCAACCTTATCAATCATTGAATGTATTTCCATAATGGACTTTGAATTGCCAATTATTTCATATTTTTTGGCAACTTTTTTTCTTAATATTTTATTTTCAGCTATTAGTTCTTTTTTCTCTAGAGCATTTCTTACAGAATTAATAAGTCTATTTAAATCAGGAGGTTTAGATATAAAATCATATGCTCCAAGTTTCATAGATTCTACAGCAGTTTCTATGTTACCATGACCGGTTAACATTATAAAAGGAATAGTAGAATTAGTCTTTCTAGTTCTTTGAAGTAGCTCAATACCATCTACTTTAGGCATCTTAATATCACATAGAACAAGATCATAGGAATCATTCTTGATAAGATCAAGGCCTTTCTTTCCATCAGACGCCT
>CACECH010000011.1:0-13709 GCA_902558025.1 uncultured Bacteroidota bacterium
GAAATTTCAGATGAAGTTGAATCAACAATTAAGAATTATGTCTCATCAATCAAAAACGGTGAAATTAAATTGACAAAAAAGAAAGATGAAAGCTTGATCGCAGGTTTTACTCTTGACTTTGACAATACTAGATTAGATGCAAGTATTAGAAAAAGACTGAACATGATGAAAAAGCAACTTAAACAAATTAAATAATAAAAAATGCAAAAAATTAAACCAGCTGAGGTATCAGCATTATTAAAAAAACAATTAGAGTCAGCAGACATTCAATCTTCTTTTGATGAAATTGGAACTGTACTTGAGGTAGGTGATGGAATAGCTAGGGTTTATGGTCTTACAAACGCCCAATATGGAGAGCTTGTCGCTTTTGATAATGGCCTACAAGGTATGGTATTAAATCTTGAAGAAGATCATGTTGGGGTTGTATTATTTGGACCTTCAAAAGAAATTAAAGAAGGGGATAATGTTAAGCGTACGAATCAAATTGCATCAATTAAGGTTGGAGAAGGAATATTAGGAAGAGTTGTTGATACACTTGGAAACCCTATAGACGGTAAAGGCCCTATCGAAGGAGAGTTGTTTGATATGCCTATTGAAAGAAAAGCTCCAGGTGTTATATATCGTCAGCCAGTAAACGAGCCTTTACAAACGGGAATAAAATCAATTGATGCTATGATCCCAATTGGGAGAGGTCAAAGAGAATTAGTGATAGGTGATAGACAGACAGGTAAAACAACTGTTTGTATTGATACAATCTTAAATCAAAAAGAGTTTTATGATGCAGGAGAGCCTGTTTTTTGTATTTATGTTGCGATTGGACAAAAAGCATCAACTGTAGCAGCAATCGCTAAAACATTAGAAGATAAAGGAGCACTTGCTTATACAGTAATTGTTGCAGCTAACGCATCAGACCCCGCTCCAATGCAAGTTTTTGCTCCATTTTCAGGAGCTTGTATAGGGGAATATTTTAGAGACACAGGAAGGCCTGCACTAATTATATACGACGATTTATCTAAACAGGCAGTAGCATACAGAGAGGTTTCATTACTTCTTAGAAGACCTCCTGGTAGAGAGGCTTATCCTGGAGACGTTTTTTATCTCCACTCAAGATTATTAGAGAGGTCAGCCAAAGTTGTGAACGATGATAAGGTAGCAAGTGGAATGAATGATTTACCAGAGTCATTAAAATCAAAAGTAAAAGGTGGAGGATCATTAACGGCATTACCAATAATTGAAACACAAGCCGGAGATGTATCAGCGTATATTCCAACAAATGTAATTTCAATTACTGATGGTCAAATATTTTTGGAATCAGACTTATTTAATTCAGGTGTGAGACCTGCAATTAATGTTGGAATATCTGTATCAAGAGTTGGAGGTTCTGCTCAAATTAAATCAATGAAAAAGGTTGCAGGTACATTAAAATTAGACCAAGCACAATATAGAGAGCTTGAAGCATTTTCTAAGTTTGGTTCAGATCTAGATGCAGCAACTCTAAACGTTATTGAAAAAGGTAGAAGAAATGTTGAAATTCTTAAACAAAATCAGAATGATCCATTCCAAGTGGAAGACCAAGTAGCAATAATCTATGCAGGATCTCAAAACCTTCTTAAAGATGTGCCTGTTGAAAAAGTCAAGGCTTTTGAAGAGACATTTCTACAGGAACTTAGAAAAAATCACAAGAAACTTTTAAGTGAATTAAAAGCTGGAAAAATCTCTGATAAAGAAACTGATGAGATTAAAAAAGTTGCTGAAAAAATTGCAAAATCTTTTTAAAAAATGTCTGGATTAAAAGAGATAAGAAATAGAATTAGCTCTGTATCTTCAACGATGCAGATTACCAATGCTATGAAAATGGTTTCTGCAGCTAAATTGAAGAAGGCTCAAGACTCTATTTCTGCTACTCTTCCATATTCTAATAAGCTCTCTGAGCTTATAAAAAATATTTCTGCCTCTACAGACTCCGATGACACTAATCCCCTATTTGAGAAAAGAGAGTCAAAAAATCTACTAATCATTGCCATAACATCCAATAAAGGTTTGTGTGGAGGATTTAATTCTAATATTATAAAAGAAGTAAATAATATTAAAACAACTAGTGCATCTAAAAGAGTCGATTTATTAACTATTGGAAAAAAAGGTGATGACATTCTTTCAAAGAAGTTTGAGGTTATAAGTTCACATAATGATGTTTATGATAATTTTAATTATACTAACATCAAGGAAATTGCTGAAACAGTAATGCAGAAATTTTCTGATAAGGAATATGATGAAGTTACACTTGTTTACAATCATTTTAAAAATGCAGCTACTCAAATAGTAATTAAAGAACAGTATCTTCCAATTGAAGAGAGTGCTGATGGAAATAATTCTTTATCAGGAGATTATATATTTGAACCAAATAGGCCTAAAATCTTAAATGAATTAATTCCAAAATCTTTATCTATCCAGCTTTTCAAGGCAATCTCAGATTCTATTGCAGGAGAGCATGGAGCAAGAATGACTGCGATGCACAAAGCTACTGATAATGCATCTGAGTTAAGAGACCAGCTTAAGCTAACTTATAATAAAGCAAGGCAGACAGCAATTACAAATGAAATCCTCGAAATTGTAGGAGGTGCAGAAGCGCTAAACTCTTAAGTTAATCCAACAGTATAAACTTTTGTATTTTTGAGAATAAATTAAGTAAATGAAAATATTTATTCCGATGGCTGGAAAGGGGACAAGGCTAAGACCTTTTACACTGACATGCCCTAAGCCTCTTATAAATGTTTTAGATAAACCTATTGTTGAACACTTAATTGATCAAATTACTTCTAAGGTTAAAAGTAAGATTGACGAGATAGTTTATATACTTGGAGACGAATCTTATTTTAATGCTGAAGTGGTAAATTCTCTCAAAATAATTTCAGAGAAATATAACGCAAAAACCAAAATTTACAGGCAACTTGAGCAGTTAGGAACTGGCCATGCAATAATGTGTGCAGAAGAATCTTTATCAGGTCCATCAATAATTGCGTACGCTGACACTATGATTCAAGGTAATATAGAAATTGATACACAGGTTGATGGAATAATGTGGGTTAAGAAAGTTGATAATCCCTCGGCATATGGAGTTGTTAATCTTGACAATGAAAATAAAATCATAGAGCTAATAGAAAAACCAGCTGAATTTATTTCGGATTTAGCAGTAGTAGGAATTTATTATTTTAAGGAAGCTGCAAATCTAAGGGGATATTTAAGGAAACATTTATCAGAAAAGTTAAGCCCAGGGAAAGAGTACCTTCTTAATTATGGAATTGAAAAAATGATAAAAAATGGGGATAGTTTCGTTCCTAAAGAGATTGATATATGGATGGACTGTGGAACTCCTGAACTATTGCTTAATTCAACCAAGATAATTATGGATACATACCATGATAATGTTAATGAGAATAGAGTATTTGATAAAGAAGTAATAATCAAGCCCCCTGTATTTATTGGTAAAAATGTGAAAATTCAAAACTCAACTATTGGACCTTATGTGAGCATTGGAGATAATAGTAAGATTGAAGATACTAAAATCAATAATTCTATAATTTTTAACAGTGTGGAACTCAATAATTCTGATATAGACAATTCTATCATAGGTTCAAACTCTAAATTTGAAGGTTCCGGTTCAGAAATATTTTTGGGAGATAATTCAAAATCAATAAATAATGAAGTTTAAGGAAATCAAGCTATTTATAGTTTTTGTTTTTTTGTTTATTCAAGCCTGTTCAACAAACAAACAGATTTCAAGTAGTGCCCCCCTTAATATTATTGAAACTAGCGAAATAATTAAAAACACAAAAAGGGCAGAAGTTAAATTTGACAATCTACGCAACAGGGTTAAGGTTGATTATAATGATGGAAAATCTATTCAAACATTAATTCTAAGTTTAAGAGCCAGTGAAGATGAAAACCTATGGATCAGTGCATCTATGATTGTGCCTATTGCAAAAGTTTTTATAACTAATGAAAGGATAGTTTTTTATGAAAAATTTCAAAAAACTTACATTAACCAAGAGATTGATAAAATAATGCGAGCTGCGGGCATAAAGAGACCTGTTGAGATACTCCAAAATTTACTTTTTGGCAGACCGTTATCAGATATTAATAAAGGAGACTGGGATAGAATAGAAAACTCAAATTATTATGTTCTTCAATCTAAATCAGGAATTCAAAATACGGTTTTCATTAATCCTGAATCTTTTCAGCTCCAACAACAAAGGGTATATCTACCACTAATTTCATCTCTTTTAACAATTGACTATGGGAATTTTAAACGCATTGATGAAAATTTAGTACCAACATCTGTAAGAATTACTTCAATGAGAGGAAGTGATGTTATTTCAATAAATCTTGAATATTCTCAATATGACTTTCCAGATAATTTAACTTTTCCAATGGATATACCGGAGGGATATAAACTTAAAACTCTTGATGAGATTATTAAATAAAATATATCTTTTATTATTCATTTCCTTATCACTTGGACTAAAAGCCCAAAATTATCAAGAAAGACAAAAACAATTAGAGGCACAAAAAATATCAATTAAAAAAGAAATCCAGCAAATCAATAATTTGATTAATGATTCAAGAAAAAAATCAAGAGGTCTTGCGGATGAACTAGAAGATATACAACTTAAAATCTCAGTAAGAGATAGGCTAATTAGAATTAATAATTCTCAAGTCAATAATCTAAACAATATAATTTCAAATCAGAATGAGAGAATAGCTGATCTTGAGGTTGATTTAAAAAAACTTAAAGATGAATATTCAAAAATTGTTTTTAGCTCATACAAGAAAAGATCTTCAGAGATGAAGCTTATGTTTTTGTTTGCTTCCGATAATATTAACCAAGCATTTAGAAGGTTTCAATACTTTAAACAATACTCAAAATACAGAAAGGAACAAGCAAATAAAATTGTCTCACTTCAAGAAGAAATATCCAACAATATTGATAGTCTAGATAAAAGGAAAATAGAAAAACAAAATGTTGTTAAAGAAAACCAATCAGTTAGACAAACTCTAAATCAAGATAGAATACAGCAGAACAACCTGTATAACAATTTACTTAAAGATCAAAAAAACTATGCTGTCGAAATTCAAGAAAAAGAGAAGCAGGCAAGACTTATTGATAATGAAATTCAAAAATTAATTAGACTTGCGATCGCAGAGTCGAATAATAACAACAATTCTTCAAATTTTGCACTTACACCAGAAGGTAGATTAATTTCAAGTAATTTTCAATCAAATAAAGGCAGACTTCCTTGGCCTGTAAGAGAAGGTGTAATTACAAGAAGATTTGGTACACAGCCCCACCCCGTAGTTAGAACTACGACTATAAATAGTAATGGGATTTCAATTGCTACGTCAGCTAACTCAATTGCTTACTCAGTATTCGAAGGTGAAGTTCTTTCTGTATATGGGTTTTCTGGTGGTAATCCAGGAGTATTAATAAGACATGGAAAATATATTTCAAACTATCAAAACCTGTCTAGCATTTTTGTTAAGAAAGGGGATAAAGTTATGGCCAATGATGAGATTGGGATAGTCTTTACAAATGAATCTACAGGAAAAACTGTTTTGAAGTTTAATATTTTTAACGAATTAAAGCCTGAAAACCCAACGATTTGGTTAGCTAGATAATTATTAATCTTCAATTAATAACCATGCATCTTCACCATTTTCTTTTATTTCAGCAATTAGCGAATAAGCTTTCTTTCTAGAGTCTAATCTTGCATATGCTACCCTAAAAAGGCCTCTTGGATTTATAGCAGTATATGAAGCTTTAAACCCCTTACTGATAAGATGATTTAAATGCTTTTCAGCATTTATTTTAGATCTAAATGATCCAGCAATAACACTAAAATAGATCTTATTGGTATTTTCGATAGGAGCAGTAACCTTAAGGCTAATTGTTGGAAGCTCTCCTATATTAAACGTAGCAGCCTGAACATTTTGAAGAATTTGATCCTGAGCAATAGCAATATTTTTTATCCTTTCGTTGTCCAAATAATTTGAATAATTAAAGTATCCAAAATAACTGAAACCAATTAATGCTATAAACATTGCAGCATATCTCAAAACTGGAGTTGTGTTAGACGCAGTTTTAAAAGAAGCATCTTTTTTAACTGATTTTAAAATTGGCTGTTTTGAGAATGATTTAAGACCAAATGAGTTAGACTCAAAATTTATCGACTCTTCAGGGTAAAACACTAAGTTGCCTTCTGAAGACAATTCTATATAACCTAGAGGATCTATTTTAATTTTTTTGTCTGCTGACAATTCATTTTTCAAAGATTGAGTCTCATCATTTATAGTCTTTAAAGCTTTTTTATATGATATATTTCTAGAATTGCTTAAATGCTTTACTAATAATCCATCATTTTCATCAAGCATCACATTAAAAGATATGACTTTTCTAGGGGGGTAAAACATGTCATCTTTAATATATGCAGAATGACTTTTCAGAACAAACGCACCAAATTCAGGAACAATTACACAATCATTATTGTATAATAAATCATAAATTTCTTTGAAAATTGTCATTAAGTAAATTTAAAAAAAAACACTTAATAACCAACATTAGCTCTTACTCTTTTAAGAACTTTCTGAGCTTGAACCCTAGCCTTTTTTGCACCATCAATTAACAAGTCCTCAACCACCTGCTTATCATCCATCAATTCGAAAAATTTTTTTCGATTCTCAGCATATTTATTTATTATTTCAGAATATAAGATTTCTTTAGCCTCTCCATATCCTAAACCTCCCTGAGTATATCTTAAACTAAGATTTTTGACATCATCTTCTGATGCGATTATCTTATACAATTTGAATACATTACAATCATTTGGATCTTTTGCCTCATCAACAGATAAAGATTTAGTTTGAATTTTCATTATTTGTTTTTTTAAGGCTTTATCATCTACAAAAATATCAATTGTATTACCCTTGGACTTACTCATTTTTTGACCATCAGTACCAGTTACATAATTACTATCATCTTGAATCTTAGCCTCAGGTATTATAAAAGTTTCACCCATAAGGTTGTTAAATCTTGCCGCAACATCTCTTGTCATCTCAAGATGTTGAAGTTGGTCTTTGCCAACAGGAACTATATTTGCGTCATAGATTAAAATATCTGCAGACATAAGCATAGGATATGAAAAAAGACCAGAGTTTATATCTTTTAAATTTTCTGCTTTATCCTTAAATGAATGTGCAAGCTTTAACCGTTGGTATGGAAAAAAACAGCTTAAATACCAGGCCAGTTCTGTTACTTCTGGAACATCACTTTGTCTGTAGAAACAACTTTTTTTTGGATCTAAATCAAATGCTAGCCATGTAGCTGCAGTTGCAAATGTATTGTCATTTAAAGTCTTTTTATCTTTAATCTGAGTTAATGAGTGCATATTGGCAATAAAGAGATAAGATTCTTCATTTGATTCATTTGCCATTTTTATTGCAGGAATAATAGCTCCAAGAATATTGCCAAGGTGGGGTGTTCCAGTTGATTGAATGCCAGTTAGTATTTTGGCCATGAATGAATTTTTCTAAACAAAGATATTTTTTTTCTATGTTGAAACAAAATACCTTTTACCTTTGATTAATAATGTCAAAGATTAGGACATGATAAAAAGACTATTACTTAAAATATGGCTTCAGATTTGGTTTTATTTTCTAGCTGGTATTCAAGTTGTTTTATACTTCCCATTTTTAGTAATAGTTCTTCTACTTCCTGAAGCTTATACGAAATTGTTCTGGATTGCTAGGAACATATGGGCAAGAATTGTTTTACATGGCAGCGGCTATTATGTTGAAGTTGAAAATAAAGACAAATTAAAATCAGAAACAAATTGCCTTATAATTGCAAATCACTCAAGCCATATGGATGTTTTTTTAATGCTTATTGCAAATAAAAAACCATTTATGTTTGTTGGCAAGAAGGAGCTATATAGTATTCCACTTTTTGGTTATATATACAAAAGGGCTGCAATAATGGTAGACAGATCAGACCCTAAAAGTAGGTTTGAAGTTTATGGAAAGGCTAATGAGATGTTAAAACGCGGATATAATGTTTGTATTTTTCCTGAATCTCATTATCTGGATGATACTATCCTTCTGGCTGATTTTAAAAGAGGTGCTTTCAAAATAGCGATTGATAATAATCTACCAATTATTCCTCTTGTATTTTATGACTTAAAATTAAAACATCCTTGGTACCCTAAGTTTGGATCACTTGGAAAATTAAGAGTAAAAGTTTTAGACAAGATTAATGTTGATGGGCTTAAAGAAGAAGATATTCCGATGCTTACCAAAAAGGCCTTCGATACAATTAAGGTCGAATTAGAAAATGATCCAAGAGAGGCTGCTATTAAAGCAACTGAAAAGTGGAAAAAAATATTAGCTTAATCTGACTTAAGTTGTTCGAGAATTTTTTGCTCCAACTCTTCCATTAATTCAGGGTTGTCTTTTAGAATAGATTTTACAGAGTCTCTACCTTGGCCAAGTTTACTTCCACCATAGCTGAACCAAGATCCGCTTTTTTCAATGATATCATGTTCTACGC
Source organism: uncultured Bacteroidota bacterium (assembly GCA_902558025.1). Classification (GTDB taxonomy): domain Bacteria; phylum Bacteroidota; class Bacteroidia; order Flavobacteriales; family Flavobacteriaceae; genus Marisimplicoccus. Next base: position 8,597 of record CACECH010000011.1, read on the forward strand.
CTATATCTAAAATTTCTCCTGTTTTGGAAATTCCCTCACCATACATTATATCAAACTCTGCAGTTTTAAATGGCGGAGCAACTTTATTTTTGACAATTTTTACTCTTGTCTTGTTTCCTAGTGCACCACCTTCTGTATCTTTTAATTGAGTAGATCTTCTAATATCAATTCTTACTGAAGCATAAAACTTTAAAGCATTTCCTCCGGTTGTTGTTTCAGGGTTGCCAAACATAACACCAATCTTTTCTCTTAATTGATTTATAAAGAAGACAGTACAATTTGTTTTACTAATAGACGATGTAAGTTTTCTCAAAGCTTGAGACATCAATCTTGCATGTAATCCCATTTTAGAATCTCCCATCTCTCCTTCAATTTCACTCTTAGGTGTTAAGGCTGCAACTGAATCTATAACTAATGCATCAACTGCACCCGATCTAATTAAATTATCGGCAATTTCAAGTGCCTGCTCTCCATTGTCAGGTTGAGAAATAACTAATTCACCTAGATCAACTCCAAGTTTTTCTGCATAAAATCGATCAAAGGCATGTTCAGCATCAATAAAAGCAGCGATCCCACCAGCTTTTTGACACTCAGCAATTGCATGAAGTGTAAGTGTAGTTTTTCCAGATGATTCAGGGCCATAAATTTCAATAACCCTACCTTTTGGGTATCCTCCAATTCCAAGAGCAACATCAATTCCTATTGAACCTGAAGAAATAGACTCAACCTTCTCAACTTCTTGATCCCCAAGCCTCATCACAGAGCCCTTTCCGTAGGTTTTATCTAGTTTATCTAGTGTTAATTTTAGTGCTTTTAATTTAGAATCTTTTGGATCGGACATAAAGTTACATTTATCACTAAAGTAATATTTTTTATATTTATATTTTACCAAACTATGAGAAAAATATTAATAACTATATCGACACTATTTATTATAAATATCAATGCCCAAGATATACTCCCACTAAAAGAGAGAGCAGAATTTATAAACAAACTCCAAAAGGACAGATTCAATAATCTTCTTCCAAAACTCATGGAAAAAACTGGAATTGATATGTGGGTTTTAATTGCAAGAGAATATAATGAAGACCCAATTATTAAAACAATGCTACCTCCAACATGGTTAAATGCAAGGAGAACAACTATTGTTGTATTTTCACTTGACCAGAAGACTAAAAAATTTGAATCTGTAGCTATAGCAAGATATGCTTTTGGAGAGAATATACCATCTATCTGGAACAAAGAAGAACAACCAAATCAATGGCAGGCTCTAAGTGATTATATTATTAGTAAGAATCCAGAAAATATTGGAATTAATACATCTAGTTATGAGCCGTTAGCAGATGGATTAAGCAAATACCATTATGATCAACTCTATAATGTGCTCCCTTTGAAGTTCCAAAAAAGGATTACATCTGCAGAAGATCTTTCTATAGCATGGATTGAGACTAGAACAGAGTTAGAAATGACTGTATATTCACAATTAGTAGAGATAAGTAGTGCAATTATTAGAGAAGCTTTCTCTACACAAGTAATTACCCCTGGTATTACAACAACTGATGATGTAGTATGGTGGATGAGAGAGAAAGTGCTGGAGCTGGGGCTAGATACATGGTTTCACCCAAGTGTTGATGTACAAAGGATGGATGACAGTGACCTGTATGCCTTTGATGGCTTGTCTAAGTTTGATATAATTCAGCCAGGAGACCTAATTCATTGTGATTTTGGGATTACATATTTGACTCTAAATACAGACACACAAGAATTAGGTTATATTTTAAAACCAGGAGAAACAAAAGCTCCCGACTATCTTGTTAGCGCAATGAAAGATGGCAATAGAGTTCAGGATATTTTTACCAATAATTTTAAGTATGGTGCTACTGGAAATGAGATTTTAAAAAAATCATTGGAGGAAGGAAGAGCAGAAGGACTTAGACCTTCAATATACACGCATCCACTTGGAACATATGGGCACTCTGCTGGAACAACTCTAGGCATGTGGGACTCTCAGGGTGGCGTTCCATTTACGGGAGACCATCCTCTTCAATATAATACAGCATATGCAATTGAGTTAAATACAACAGTTTACATTCCTGAATGGAAAAAAGACGTAAGAATAATGCTTGAAGTTCCTGGATTTTTTGGTGAGGATGGATTTAGGTATATAAAAGGGAGACAGACTGAACTATTATTAGTTGGACCCAAGCAGGCAGGACTTGATGACTGAAAAAGAAAAGTCCTTCAATAGGGCTTTTTAAAAAAGTTGTAATTTTGCAATCTATATTAGTATAGCATGCAACTGTACAATAAACTTAGCGCTGAAGAGCGTGCCAGAATCATTGATGAAAATTCTCAACAGAGAATTACTTTATCTTTTTATAAATATTTTAAACTTGGCAATCCAAAAGTATTTAGAGATCATCTCTTTGTGACATGGTCCAAGCTAGACATCTTAGGTAGAATATATATTGCGAATGAAGGAATTAATGCTCAGCTTTCCGTCCCCAAAGAGAACATAAATGAGTTTAAAGAAACTCTACAGGATATTATTCCATTTAATAAAATAAGATTAAATTTTGCACTTGAACATTACAGTAAATCTTTCCTAAAACTTACGATCAAAATCAGAAAAAAAATAGTTGCTGATGGTTTAGATGATAAAACTTTTGATGTTACTAATATTGGAAAACATCTTGATGCAGAAAACTTCAATAAAATGCTTAATGATAGTAATACGGTGTGTATAGATATGAGAAATCATTATGAAAGTGAAATAGGTTTTTTCAAGGGAGCAATAAAGCCAAATGTGGATACATTTCGTGAGTCACTTAAGATAATTGATAATGAACTTGAAAAAAATGGTTCTGAAAAAAATTATCTAATGTATTGCACTGGGGGGATTAGATGCGAAAAGGCAAGTGCTTATCTTAAACATAAAGGTTTAAAAAATGTCTATCAACTTGAGGGCGGTATTACTGAATATTCAAGACAGGTAAAAGAAAAAAAATTGAAGAATAATTTTGTTGGCAAGAATTTTGTTTTTGATGAAAGAAGAGGTGAGAGAATTTCAGACGATATTGTTTCTAATTGCCACCAATGTGGAGAACCATGTGACACTCATGTTAACTGTTCTAATGAGGCATGTCATTTACTATTTATTCAGTGTGAAAAATGCAGACAAACAATGAAGAACTGTTGTTCAGATGAGTGTGTAAATATCATTGCGCTACCATACGAAGAACAAAAAAAATTAAGGAAAGGAAAACATAATAGTAATAAAATTTTTAAGAAGGGTAGGTCTGACAAACTAAAGTATAAGCTAAGTTAATATGAGAAAAAAACTTACAATTAGGTTAATGTGGTTTGCTGTAATAACAGGAATGATTTCATTCTTTGGATTATTCATTCTAGCTGGTAATGGTGTGTTTGGAGAAATGCCAGAATTTGAACAACTCGAAAACCCAAACACAAACTTAGCCACTCAGATTATATCATCAGATGGAGAAATATTAGGAAAGTTTTATTTTAATGATAACAGAACACCAATTACATATAACGAGCTTCCTAAAAACTTAGTTGATGCTCTTATCGCAACGGAAGATGAAAGGTTTTATGATCATCCAGGAATAGATGTAAGATCTACATTAAGAGCGGTAGCTTTTTTAAATACCAGAGGTGGGGCAAGCACAATATCGCAGCAATTAGCTAGACAACTTTTTGTTGGAGTTAGATCAAGAAACATTGTCCAAGCAGTTCTTCAAAAAGCAAAAGAATGGGTATTAGCAATTCAAATAGAAAAAAGGTATACCAAAAATGAAATAATAGCAATGTATTTGAATATCTATGATTTTAATAATACAGCAGATGGTGTTAGGTCTGCATCGAAAATCTACTTTAACAAAACTCCAGACAGCTTACTTATTGAAGATGCTGCTATGTTAATTGGAATGTTGAAGAATTCATCCTTATATAATCCTCTTAGAAGACCAGAACTAGTAATTGAAAGGAGAAATGTTGTATTCCAGCAGATGGAGAGGAATAAAATGATAACAAAAAAAGAACGTGATTCTTTGTCTAATCTGCCCTTGAATATTGATTACACCCCTGAATCTCATAGGGAAGGATTAGCTACATATTTTAGAGCTTACTTACAAGAGTTTATGAATAATTGGTTAAGAGAAAATCCCAAAGAAGACGGATCAAGGTACAATTTGTATAGAGATGGACTAAGGATTTATACTACCATAGATTCTAGACTTCAATCAATTGCTGAGCAGTCTGTAAATGACCATATGAAAAATCTTCAATCTGAATTTTTTTATCAAAATAAAGAAAGTGAAGAAAACCCAACACCTCCATTTAGGGATCTCAGGGAAGGTCAGGTAGATACATTATTAAAACTTTCTGCTATGCGATCAGAGAGATGGAGAAAAATGAAACTAAGCGGAAAAAATGAGGATGAAATTTGGGAAACATTCCAAGTGGAGACCCCAATGAAAGTCTTCTCATGGAACGGTGAGATAGATACAATCATGAAACCTATCGATTCTATAAGATACTATAAATATTATTTAAGAGCATCTATGATGTCTATGGAGCCACAGACAGGTCATGTAAAAGCTTGGGTTGGAGGATTTAATTATAAACATTTTCAATATGATCAGGTAAAACAAGGAAGAAGGCAGATTGGCTCTACTTTTAAACCTTTTTTATACGCAACTGCAATTGACCAATTGAAACTTTCTCCATGCTATACTGTTCCTGATGCACTTTACTGTATAGAACCCATGAAACATGGGAATATGGATGCTTGGTGTCCCAAAAATTCAAGTGATAAATATGGTCAGACAAGAAACTTAAAAAATGCTTTAGCAAACTCAATTAATACAATTAGTGCAAGATTAATGGATCAAGTTGGCCCTAAACCAGTTGTGACTTTAATGAAGAAAATGGGTATCAAATCTTATTTACCAGAAGTTCCATCAATAGCTTTAGGAACACCAGATATAAGCTTATATGAAATGGTAGGAGCCTATAGCACATTTGTAAATAAGGGTATATACATAGAGCCAATTTTTATAACAAGAATTGAAGATAAAAATGGCGTTCCTTT
>CACECH010000012.1:0-12656 GCA_902558025.1 uncultured Bacteroidota bacterium
CTAAAAGTTGTAAATAATGTAAACATATCCTTATCAATTGAATATAAATTAGTTAACCCATTTGTAAATAATTGATTTTTATTAAAATCTTTTGATTTTGAAACACTAATATCAACATTTAGAAAACCATAATTGATTCCAAGACCCAATGATAAGCCTGATCTGTAATTCTCATAGGCAGAATCAGGTCCTTTGTAATAATAATAACCAGTTCTTAAGCTATAGTCTTTAATTCTATACTCACCTCCAATTCTTATGGATTCAGAGATATCATTAAATCTATTTTTAATTATATTATTCAATGACTTCATGTATGTATCATTACCATTATTATCATTGAATTTTGAGTTGCTATATTTAATTAATTCATAGTCTAAGCTTATTAATCCTTTTTCTCCAAATATGTATGCAATGCTAAACAATGATTTAGAGGGTAAGGTCAATTTATATTCTTCATAAAAGTTAATTATGTTAGGGTCAATTACATAGTCACTTATTATGTCATTTTCTATTATGTTGGTCTCAATGTATTGAGCATTTTCCTCTTCAATTTTTATTAGAGTAGGGGTTGTGTAAGAAAGGCCTAATCTTAATTCTTTAATTTTAAATATTGTTCCAATTTGAAATGACAGACCTTCTCCATATGCAAATAGCTTTTCCTTAAAATTGACTTTCCTCAAAGGGGATTCATTTAAGTACCCAGATTCTTGAAAAAGTTTATCTTCTTCATAATTTATAGAGTGAAAATTTAAATTAATTCCCATGTATATATTTTCTTTAAAAGATCCACTAAAATTTATTGAGTGCTTAAAGTGATCACCTTTTCTTATTGCCGTAATAGATTGATCAAGATTATTATATACAGCATTAGAAAAGTATTTTACGGGTAAATCATTATCTGCATTAATTATGTAGCTTTGAAAGCCTAAAAATGCTTGTTGATCTCCAAAACCAAAGTTGTCTCCCAAGTATTTGTATGCATCCTGAATAGTTTCATCTTCATAAACCAATAAATCATTGTATGGAACTCCATCTGCATAATAAAGAAAATAATTATCAATACCTCTATTGTTAGAACCGCTAAATGAGAATGATTTATTGAAATCATTTAGTCTATTCATATTATATCCTAAAGAGAACTTAGTTTTGTTGATATCATTCACTAAAACAAAACCTAGATGATTAAATGAATAAAGATTTTCTTTAGAATTTGAAATGAATTGATTAAAATCATTTTTAATTTCTTGATTTTTAAAATTTAAAGTAAATCCTAATTCTGATTTAAGAAATATGGATGACCCTGCAGGGTTAATATTTATTGATGAAAGATCTCCTCCCAATGCGCCAAATGCACCACCCATAGAGTTAAACCTTGAGCTACCCTCATGATAAAATTGGTTATACCTTAAGGCATCTTCATAAGTTTGAGAATATATAGCCGATATACCTAGGATAAGATAAAGCTTAAAAATTAATTTTGACATTTAATCAATTTTTCCTGCTCTTGTTGAACCAGATGCTGATGATCTAGAAACACCATTTGAAGATCTAGAGCTAAATCCAGAACTTCTTGAAGAACTTCTTGAGCTTGAATAAGACGAATTGTTTGATCTGGTGTTACTCATGTTATTGTTTGATCTTTGGTATGATCTATTAGAGTTTCCTCTAGTGTAATTGTAATCATTTTCAAAGCCGGATTTAAAGGAGTTGCTATTCCTTGTATTTGTCTTAATAGATCTAATTCTTCTGTATGAATCTCTAAGTGCTTCATTCTTAATCCTACTAAGATTAGGAACAGAGTTTAGTGATGGTAGATTTCTTGATGAATTTACCTGTCTAGATCTATAAATAGGGATATTTGTGTTTTCATTAATCTCTCTTAAATTTCTAGTATTACCTCTATTATATTTTGCATCATCAGGACTTTCAAAATTCGGATTTTGTATAACTCTATCACCTGAGTAGATTCCAGATATTCTCATCGAGTTAGAATTTCTAACATTACTAGTAACTTCTGATGATTTTTCACCTCTTCTTGATGCTGAATTCGAGTATCCTGGTTTAGTATATTTGTAGTTTGAGTCTGCGAATGAGTCATTATATTTTTTTGAATTAAATAATCCTCCATAGTAACCTGGATTAAACCATCTAGATTTGTTAAAATAATACCAATAATAATTTCCAATAAAATTAGAATATGGATTTAAATAAAAATCAATTGGCCTAGGAAAGAATGGATATCCCATTTCATAAGCATATGAATTAAAATAAAATGGAAGGATAGTGTATCCATAATTTATGAATCTACCATAACCATTAAAAAATGGATTGAATGACATGTCATGAAAAAAAGGATTATAATAAAACCTACCAAAGTGAGGAAAGTTATATATTACTTCCACTGAATCTGGATTTGCACCCCATGGTAAATTACTTGGAGTATCAACATCATTTTGAGTATCATTTAATGATAATTGCGAATATTCATCAAAAACTCCTTTGTAATAATTACTACTTTGATTAGAATAGTAAATTCCATCGTCTTCATAATATGAGGCTAAATAATATGATGAACAACTTGTCAGAAAAGTCGAAACACCTATAATTATTAGTATTGAATGAAGATTACGCATATTCTAAATTTAAAATAAAATTTAATAATAAAAAATGTTAATTTTATATCTACTTATTTATATCCAAATATTATGCCAAATTAATGGGAAACAAAATAACTTCTAGGAAAGAAAATTATTCAAAGTGGTATAATGATATTGTATCAGAAGCTGGTTTAGCTGAATCATCTGATGTAAGAGGTTGTATGGTAATTAAGCCTTATGGTTTTTCTATTTGGGAATTAATGAAGTCTCAATTGGATAAGATGTTTAAGGAAACAGGTCATGAAAATGCTTATTTTCCTTTATTTGTCCCAAAATCATTATTTGAGGCTGAAGAAAAGAATGCTGAAGGCTTTGCTAAAGAATGTGCAGTAGTTACTCATTACAGATTAAAAAATGATCCAGACAAAAAAGGGAAATTAATAATTGATCCAGAGTCCAAGTTAGAAGAAGAATTAATTGTTAGACCTACTAGTGAAGCAATTATTTGGAAAACGTATAAAAATTGGATTCAATCCTACAGAGATTTACCAATTTTAATTAATCAATGGGCTAATGTAGTTAGATGGGAAATGAGAACCAGACTTTTTTTAAGAACAGCAGAATTTTTATGGCAAGAAGGTCATACTGCTCATGCTACAAAAGAAGAGGCTCTAAATGAAACAAAATTAATTAATGATATATATGCTGAGTTTGCTGAAAAATGGATGGCAATGCCTGTAGTTAAAGGATATAAATCAGAATCAGAGAGATTTGCTGGAGCTGAGGAGACTTTATGTATTGAAGCTTTGATGCAGGATGGAAAAGCACTTCAAGCAGGTACATCTCATTTTTTAGGTCAAAATTTTGCCAAAGCTTTTGATGTAAAATTTGCGGATAAATCTGGTAAATTAGAATATGTTTGGGCAACTTCATGGGGAGTATCTACAAGACTAATGGGTGCCTTAATAATGTCGCATAGTGATGATAATGGATTGGTTTTGCCTCCATTTCTTGCGCCTACTCAAGTAATATTAATCCCTGTAATTAAAGCAAAAGAAAATTCTGATCAAATAGTTGAAAAGTCAAATGAAATATATGCCAATTTAAAAGATAGGGGGGTTAGAGTTAAAATCGATGATAGAGAAAATATTAGTTTAGGATTTAAACTTAATGACTCCGAGGTAAAAGGAATTCCTATGAGAATTGTAATTGGACTTAAAGAAATAGAAAATAATTCAGCTGACATTTTTTATAGACATGACATGTCTAAAGTTCATGTGTCTTTTGATAAAATTGTTGATAAAATATTTAAGTCAATTGATTCAATTCAAGATAACATGATTAATCTTTCAAATGAAAAGCTAAAAAATAATACGCATGAGGTAGATAGCTATGATGATTTTAAAAAATTAATTGAATCTCAAAGTGGTTTTGTTATTGCTGGATGGGATGGTACAAAAGAAACTGAAGAAGCTATAAAAAATGAAACTAAAGCTACAATAAGGTGTATTCCTGAAAACATTGATTCTAAAGATGTTACATGTATATACTCAGGTAAACCAGCTGCTCATAAAGTAATATTTTCAAAATCTTATTGAAATATTAAAATTTCAATTAAATTTGCAACCTGATTGGCCCGTTCGTCTATCGGTTAGGACCTCAGGTTTTCATCCTGGAAAGAGGGGTTCGATTCCCCTACGGGCTACAAATTAAAAATTATGGCAAATCATAAATCTGCTTTAAAAAGAATTCGTTCTAGTGAAACTAAGAAGTCTCTGAATAAACTTCAGCACAAGACTACTAGAAATGCTATTAAAAAATTAAAGGATGCTAAGACTAAGAAAGAAGCTCAAAAGCTTTATCCTGGTGTTGTCTCATTACTTGATAAATTAGCTAAGAAAAATATTATTCATAAGAACAAGGCATCTAATTTAAAGTCAAAGCTAAGTAAGCTTCAATAAATTAGGAGTTCATAGATATAAGAAACTCTTCATTGTTTTTAGTTTTCTTAAACCTATCATTAATGAATTCCATAGCCTCAACAGGATTCATATCTGCTAAATACTTTCTCATTATCCACATTCTTTGAATTGTGTTTTCATCTAAAAGTAAGTCGTCTCTTCTTGTACTTGAAGAAACTAAATCAATTGCTGGAAATATTCTTCTGTTAGATATTCTTCTATCTAACTGTAGTTCCATATTACCGGTACCTTTAAATTCCTCAAAGATTACTTCATCCATTTTTGATCCAGTTTCTGTAAGGGCTGTAGATATTATAGATAATGAACCACCATTCTCAATGTTTCTTGCTGCTCCAAAGAATCTCTTTGGTTTATGAAGTGCGTTTGCATCAACACCACCACTTAGAATTTTACCAGATGCAGGTTGAACTGTATTATATGCTCTTGCAAGTCTAGTAATTGAATCAAGAAGTATTACAACGTCGTGACCACATTCTACAAGTCTTTTAGCTTTTTCTAAAACTATATTTGCAACTTTAACATGTCTATCAGCTGGTTCATCAAATGTTGAAGCGACCACTTCCCCTTTTGTATTTCTCTGCATGTCGGTAACTTCTTCAGGTCTTTCGTCTATTAAAAGAATTATTTGAAAAACTTCTGGATGATTTGCTGCAATAGCATTTGCAACATCTTTAAGAAGCATTGTTTTACCAGTTTTTGGTTGTGAAACAATCATTCCTCTTTGTCCTTTACCAATTGGAGAAAAAAGATCAATAATTCTTGTAGATATTGTACTTTCTTTAGACGAAATATTAAACTTCTCTTCAGGAAAAAGAGGAGTTAAATGTTCAAAAGAGACTCTATCCCTGACAACCTTTGGGTCTAAGCCATTTATTTTGTTGACCTTGATAAGAGGGAAATACTTCTCTCCATCTTTTGGAGGTCTAACTGTTCCATGAACAGTATCACCAGTTTTTAATCCGAAAAGTTTAATTTGAGATTGAGAAACATAAATATCATCAGGCGATGATAGATAGTTATAATCCGATGATCTTAAAAAACCATATCCATCTTGCATTATCTCTAAAACTCCTTCAGACTCAATTATACCATCAAATTCAAAGTCAGGCTCTTTGTATCTATTTCTGTTGTCTTTGTTGAAGTTTTTGTTTTGATGATTTTTATTACCACCATTATTGTACCTATTCTCTCTGTAATTATTTTTGGTAACCTTTGGTTCGGGTTTTATATCACTTGATTTTTCTTCACTTGCATTGCCAATAATTTTGTCAATGATATCTTGTTTTTTTAGACCTTTTAGATCTTTAATGCCAATCTGTTCAGCAATTTCAATAAGCTCGGCTAGCTTTTTAGCCTTAAGCATCTTAATATCGTACATATTTATGTGTGGTTTTGATTTGAAATGTTAATAGAAAAATACTTCTTGGTAAGAAATAGTGTAACAAATTTACAAATTTATTTTTAATTTGATAAAATATCTTTAATTACTAATAATGTCAAGGTATTTTGTTGAGTTTTCGTATGATGGTTCAGACTACCATGGTCTTCAAAAACAGCCCAATTCTGTTACTATTCAAGAGGTTATTGAAGATAATTTTGAAAAGTTTATTGGTTGTGAAACAAACCTTGTTCTTGCTGGAAGAACTGATGCAGGAGTTCACGCAAAGCAAATGTATGCTCACTTTGATGTTGAAAAGGATTTTCAAAAAGATATCTTTTGTAAAAGATTAAACACTATGTTGCCAAAAGATATATGTATAGAATCAATTAATCTTGTATCTAAAGAAGCTCATGCTAGGTTTGATGCAGTATCAAGATCTTATGAGTATGTTATATCTAATGAAAAAAATCCTTTTAAAAATAAGTTTACTTATTACTTTAAAGATCATCTCGATCTGGAGAAAATGAATGAATGTTGTCATGATTTATTAAATCACAGCGATTTTAAGTGTTTTTCTAAATCAAATACAGATGTTAAAACATATATTTGTGATATTACATCTGCTCAATGGAAAGAGGTAAATAATGAATTTAGGTTCAATATTACTGCAGATAGATTCTTGAGAAATATGGTCCGTTCAATTGTAGGCACTATGATTGACGTTGGAAGATCAAGAATTTCTCAAGAAAGTTTTAAAAAAATTCTTAAATCTAGAAGTAGGAGTGAGGCAGGTTTTTCTGTTCCAGCCTCTGGTTTGAGCTTATTAAACATTAAGTATAATAATATTTTTATAGAGAGTTGGAAAAAGTAAAGGGTAAAATTTTTGACATAAATCTTTTTAATAAATTATTGATTTTTGTAAAACCCTACAATATATCATTCTATGGAGTATTGCTATCCGCAATTATAATTTCTCTTCTTTCAACTCTAACTCCTTACCTGCTTAAAATAGTAGTTGATGATTATATTCTTCCAAAAAATTATGATGGAATGCAAACTATAATAATGATTATGGTAGGAGTGTTATTTCTCGAAGTCATTTTTATGTATCTATTTGCTTACTATGCTAATTGGCTAGGTCAAAAAGTCATCAAGGATTTACGGGTAAATGTTTTTGAAAAAATTATAAAATTTAAAATGTCTTTCTTCGATAAAAACGCTGTTGGAAGACTTGTAACAAGGACTGTTAATGATATAGAGACTATTGCAAGTATTTTTTCACAGGGATTATTTATGATCATTGCAGATATTCTTAAAATGCTTACGGTATTAATTGTAATGGTTATAATAAGTTGGGAGTTAACGCTTGTCGTTATATCTATTTTTCCATTACTTATTTATGCTACTAGAGTCTTTCAAAAAACAATGAAAGTTGCATTTGAAAAAGTTAGAAAAGAGGTAGCAAACTTAAATTCTTTTGTACAAGAGAGAATTAGTGGAATTAAAATTGTTCAAATTTTTAGCAGAGAAGAAGTTGAAATAAATAATTTTCAAAAAATAAATATTAGACATAGAGATGCATGGTTAAGAACAGTATGGATCAATTCCATTTTTTTTCCTATTGCTGAAATTTCTACTTCAATTTGTATAGGTCTTTTGGTTTGGTATGGAGGTTTTAATAATATAAATGGAGATAATATATCTCTTGGAACATTATTCCTGTTTATTTCAATGTCAGGTTTACTTTTTAGACCACTTAGACAAATTGCAGATCGATTTAACACTCTTCAAATGGGAATGGTCTCTACAGAGAGAATATTTAAAATTTTAGAGGATGATTCACACATTAAAGATGAGGGTGTCATATCCAAAAAGAAATTTAAGGGAATGATAGAATTCAAAAATGTAACTTTTTCTTACGTTAAAAATGAGGTAGTAATCAATAATATTTCATTTAAAATCAATCCTGGAGAGACTTTTGCAATTGTTGGACCAACTGGAAGCGGTAAAACAACAATTACTAATTTAATAGCTAGATTCTATGAGCATGATAGGGGTAGAATTTTAATTGATGGAGAGAGTATAAATGATTTAGAGTTAACTAATATTAGAAATCAGGTTGGAATTATACTCCAAGATGTCTTTCTTTTTGCAGATACAATATTTAATAATATCGCATTATACAATGATAAAATATCATTAGATGATGTTCAGAATGCAGCTAAAGAACTAGAAATACATGATTTTATAAATTCTCTGCCAAACGGATATAATTTCAATGTTAGTGAAAGAGGGAGTACTTTATCTTCTGGTCAAAAACAACTCATAGCTTTCCTGAGAGTATTAGTTAATAATCCAGATATTTTAATTTTAGATGAAGCTACTTCATCGATTGATTCTTATTCTGAAGACTTAATAAAAAATGCAACCAGAAAAATTACAAAAGGAAAAACTTCAATAATTATTGCTCATAGACTTTCAACAATTGAATCTGCAGATAAAATCATATACATGGAAAATGGAAAAATATTGGAACAAGGAAATCATAAAGAGCTACTAAATATTGAAAATGGTAATTTTAAAAAGCTTTATAAAGAGCAACTTTTAGAGGAGGAATTAATTTAACTTATTAAATAATGCTAAACACTCCTTTGCCTCTATAATATCATGTACTCTTAGGACATCTGCGCCTTTATTCAATGCTATAGTATTCAAAACAGATGTACCATTAAGTGCTTTGTCAGCTCTTATATTTAGAAATTTATATATCATAGATTTTCTAGACATACCAGCTAATAAAGGTTTATTAAATTCTTTAAATTTTTCTAAGTTGCTTAAAATCTCATAATTATGATCAATGGTCTTACCAAAACCAAATCCAGGATCAATAATTATATTTTTGATATTGATACTCTCGAGTTCTTCAATCTTTGAATCCAAATAATTATAGATTGAATCTACTACATTATTGTAAGTTGGTTTTTTTTGCATATTATCTGGATCACCTTTCATATGCATAATGACATATCCTGCATTATATTCTTTTACAACATCAATTATCCTAGAATCATATTTTCCTGAGCTTATATCATTTATTATTGCGAAACCATAATTTAAAGCAAACTCTGCAACCTTTGAATTATATGTGTCTATAGAAAATAGTACATCATTAAAGTTTTTAGAAAACTCAATTATATATTCTGATGTTAATTTTAATTCATCTTCTCCTTTAATGATCTTAGAGCCAGGTTTTGAGCTTACAGCTCCTACATCAATTATATCAACTCCTTGATTAATCATCTCAGAAACTCGAGAAATAGCCTTATCTAAAGAATTATATCTCCCACCATCATAAAAAGAGTCATTGGAAATATTGAGGATACCCATAATTTTTTGAGTATTAAAATTTATTATTTTTCCGTTACAATTTAAAGTCATATTTTTAAGCTTCTTTTCCAAAATTATATTAAAATCTAATATGGGAGATACAAAGTTGCAATATCAAAAAATAATAAATAAATCAAGAAAGATATTTGAAGATAAAAATAGTGACTATGGATCTTCGTGGAGAATTTTAAGAGTAATTTCATTAGTAGATCAAATACACATTAAGGCGCAAAGAATTAGAAACCTTCAAAACAATATATCAAATAAAATTGATGAAGGTCAAACATCAGAATTTTATGGTATTATTAATTATTCAATAATGGGACTTATACAGCTTGATATTGGAGTTGTAGACGAGCCAGATTTAAAACTTGATGATATTTTTGAATTGTATGATAAAAAAGTCTCTGAAACTTTTGAACTAATGATTGCTAAAAATCATGATTATGGAGAAGCATGGAGAGACATGGAAGTAATAAGTTTGACAGATCTTATTATTCAAAAAATATTTAGAATGAAAAGTATTTTAAAAAATGATGGTAAAACATCTGTAAGTGAAGGAATAGATGCTAATTTTCAAGATATTTTGAATTATTCAGTGTTTGCCCAAATTTTACTAAAAGAATAAATTTTATGAATCAAAAAATAATTATTGGTAATTGGAAAAATTATTTGAATTATGAAGAATCAATTTCCCTTTCAAAAGCAATATCTAATATTGATATCTCTAATAAAATAAGGTTAATGATCTCCCCTAATCACTTATATCTTAAAGAAGTTAATGAAATTCTTTTAAAAACTAATATTGAAGTAATTGCTCAAAATTTAACCTCCTCAAAATCAACCTCAGATACAGGTGGTGTAACAGCGGTAAATCTTAGAAATTTAAATGTTAATAGATCTATAATTGCTCATTCTGAAGCTAGGATTAGACAGAAAAACCCTCAGGATGTTCTAAATGAAATTATTCCAATGGGTTTTCAATTTGTATTATGTTTTGAAGAAATAGATCAAATACCATTTGATTTATTAAGTAACGATTTTGAAATAATACTTGCTTATGAACCTGTCTGGGCAATAGGAACTGGTGAAACTGCATCAATTGATCACATTAATGAAATTCATGAACAGGTAAAATCAAATCTTAAAGAATTACACCTCAATACACCTGTTTTATATGGTGGTAGTGTAAACCCATCTAACTCAAAAGATATTTTAGGTTCTGAATTTGTAGATGGGGTTTTAGTCGGGGGAGCATCAACAAAAATAGATCAGTTGTTGGGGATTCTTAATTCTATTTAACATTAATTTGTGAATCAGCCTTTTCTTATAAACTTATATTTGCAGAGTGATACTGAAAAGAACATTTATAACTTTATTATCAATTATGACTTTAACACTGAATTCTCAGACTTCTACAGATAATTCTATACATCAATTTAAAGTTGCTGATATCTACGGTAACATTTTTGATTTTTCTCAACTAAGAGGAAAAAAAGTTATGATTGTAAATACTGCTTCAAAATGTGGATTGACATATCAGTATGAAGCTTTACAAAAACTTTATTCTCAATACAAGGATTTAAACTTCGTAATTATTGGTTTTCCGTCTAATGACTTTTTATGGCAAGAACCAGGCTCTAATGACGAAATTATTGATTTTTGTGAGCAAAACTATGGTGTAACCTTTCCAATGATGAGCAAAATCACTGTCAAAGGATCAAAAAAACATCCTATTTATCAGTTTTTAACTGAAAAATCTAAGAACAATTATAAAGACTCTAGAGTCACTTGGAATTTTCAAAAGTACCTTATTAACAAAGAGGGTCGTATTGAAAAAATTATTTCTCCTAGGACTAGACCAGATTCTGAAGAAATTGTATCTTGGATAACTGATGTCAACTGATAAAAAATTCCCTACAAGATGTGTTCACGAAGGTGAAATAAAAGATACTATGTACCAAGGAATAGTTTCTCCGCTGTTTATGTCAACTACATATCCATGGTTTGGAGGTGATGCTGAAAAAAAACCTTACCCGCGATATTTTAATACCCCAAATCAGGAATTTCTATCTAAAAAAATAGCATCTTTAGAGAATGGAGAAAAGGCTCTTATATTTACTTCAGGAATGGCTGCTATTAGCACATCAATCATGGCTAATGTCAGAAGTGGAGATCATGTCATCTTTCAAGAAGATCTATATGGAGGTACTAGAAACTTTATTAAAACAGAATTTGATAAATATGGTATTGAATATTCTTTCACCAAAGGCCTTCAATCTGAAGATTTTAAAAATGAAATAAAAGATAATACTGTTGGTATATATATTGAAACACCTAGTAATCCACTTCTTAAGATTGTTGATTTAAAATCTGTTTCTTCTATTGCAAAAGAGAATTCAATTTGGACTATGATAGATAACACTTTTGCAAGTCCCGTAAATCAGAATCCTATTGATCATGGAATAGATATTGTAATTCATAGTGCTACAAAATATCTTGGGGGTCATAGTGATATTTCTGCAGGTGCAGTAGTAAGCACTAAGGAAAATATTAATCTGATTTTGAATTCTGCTAAAAATTTCGGTGGAAATCTAAGTGATTACACTGTTTGGCTATTGGAAAGAAGTATGAAAACTTTATTTGTAAGAGTAAGAGAACAAACTAATAATGCGAAATTACTATCAAAAATGTTAGAAGAAAATTCTAATATTTCAAGGGTTTATTACCCAGGGCTAGAATCACACCCTTCTCATCAAATTGCAAAGAATCAAATGAAAGACTTTGGAGCAATGATGTCCTTTGATTTGAATGAAAACATTGATGTTTATAAATTTTTAAAGAATCTAAAGGTAGTTAAACCAGGAATGAGTTTAGCTGGAGTAGAAACTACTGTTAACTTCCCTATGAAGACTTCTCATGGTCTTCTTACACAGGATGAGAGAGATAATCAAGGGATTGGAAATAAATTAATTAGGTTGTCTGTTGGTATTGAATCTTTCGAAGACATATATAATGATCTTGATCAAGCAATTAAAAATTCTTTACAATGAAACTAGATATTCTAGCATTCGGTGCTCACCCAGATGATGTTGAAATGGGTTGTGGTGGTACAATTGCAAAATCTACTTCTGTAGGAAAAAAAGTAGGTATAGTTGATTTGACTAGAGGTGAGCTTGGTACTAATGGTAGTGTTGAAATAAGAGATAAAGAAGCTGATGAAGCATCAAAAATTTTAGGTGTTTCTTTTCGTATGAATCTTGAATTTGAGGATGGATTTATTTTTAATAATAAAGAGAGCCAAATTCG
>CACECH010000013.1:0-10418 GCA_902558025.1 uncultured Bacteroidota bacterium
AAAATGACATGAAACGATTTATATTAAATTTATTATTTATAATTCCTTTACTTTCCTATTCTCAAACAACTGTTAAGGGGAGGGTATTAGATTCAAACAATTTTCCTTTACCAGGCGCTACTGTTATTGCTGAAAATTCAAGCGAAATTGCAATAACTGATTTCGATGGATATTACAGTCTTTTTATTTCAGGTAGTGATAATGTGACAGTATCGTATGTTGGTTTTGAAACTTCATCAAAAGTTATCAATGAGTCTGATGTAAATGTTACATTTATCTTAGCACCTAATGTCAATGAACTATCAGAAGTTATTGTTTCCGGTTTTCAAGGAGGAACTATTAAGTCTTTAAACAAGCAAAGAAATGATATAAATGTTACAAATATTGTTTCTGCTGACCAAGTTGGTAAGTTTCCTGATGCAAATATTGGAGATGCTTTAAAGAGAATACCTGGTATAAGTGTGCAATCAGATCAAGGAGAGGCAAGAGCGATTAACATTCGTGGTTTTGGTGCTGCATTAAACTCAGTAACAATAAATGGGGAAAGAATTCCATCTGCTGAGGGAGATAATAGAAATGTTCAATTGGACTTAATTCCATCAGATATGATTCAAGCTATTGAAGTTAGCAAGACTCTTACCCCTGATATGGAGGCAGATGCTATAGGTGGTTCAGTTAATCTTGTAACTAGGTCTAAGCCAGAAGAGTCTAGGTTATCAACTACAATTTCAGGTGGTTCAAGCCCAATTAGAGATGATTCTTACAATACTCAATTTTCGTTTATACTTGCTGATAAACTTAGTGATAGACTATCTTATTCGCTTAGTGGTTCTAGAAACATCAATGATTACGGTTCCGATAACATTGAATTTGAATGGAATGAATCTGGACAGGAGTATCAAATTAATGAAATGGATATGAGAATATACGATGTTAAAAGACAAAGAGAAAGTATATCCCTTGGTTTAGATTATCAAATAAACAGTAATAATAGTATTTATGTTCAATCAATCTATAATGAAAGACATGATTGGGAAAATAGATGGAGATTGAGAATGGATGATCCAGGTGATAAGGGTGCTGGAACATATAGAGTAAGAAAATTAACAAAGGGAGGTATTGGAAATGACACTAATGATAATACAAGACTTGAACTTCAAAAAATGTGGAATATTGCTGTAGGAGGTGATCATACATTTGGAAAGTTAGCTGTAAACTGGAAAGTTTCACAATCTGAGGCATCTGAAGAAAGACCAGATGAGAGGTATATTAGATTTGATCAAAAAGGAGTTGATTTAACATTTGATATTACAAACCCAAGATTCCCTAGACCTGTTTTTGGTAACGGTGATTGGGATATTCCATCGAAAGCAAAGATAAAAGAGGCTACTTTTGAAAATAAATATACTGAAGAATTAAACACATCATATAAAATTGACTTTACATTACCTTATAACGTAAATGATAAACTTAAATTTGGATTTAAGTATCAGGAAAAAGAAAAAGAACGTTTAAATGACTTTTATGAATATGACATTGAGAGTGATTTGGGTATAGAGACTATGGATCAGGTTCCATTTAACAACCCAACTCCAAGAAACTTTATTCCAGGACCACAGTATAACTCAGGCTTATTTCCTACTGTTGAATATTTAGGAAGCTTAACAATGAATGAAAATAATTCTGAGCCAATTTTTGAAGAATTTGCAGCTGCAAATTATATGGCTGAAGAAACGGTTACATCAGCTTATATTATGGCAGTGGATAAACTTTCAGATAATACAACAATAATATTAGGTGCCAGACTTGAGGCAACGGATATTAACTATATTGGAGCTTCTTTTGACGTAGAAACAGGAGAGTCTTATGATGATATTGAGCTTAGAGAAGGTTCTAATGATTATGTAAATATACTTCCTAATCTAACGATTCAGACAAAGCTGTCAGACAATTTCATATTAAATGGAGCATACACTCAGTCTCTTGCCAGACCAGGTTATTATGCATTAACACCATATGAAGATATTAATTCAGACGATATGGAAATTTCAGTAGGAAATCCAGATTTAGAGGCAACTGTTTCAAATAACCTAGATTTAATGGCTGAATATTACTTCGGTCCTTTAGGCTTATTTTCAGCTGGATTTTTCTATAAAAATATAGATAACTGGCTTTATGAATTTACTGATAATAACTATACTTGGAATGGAATGTCCGGGTTTGATTATTCACAAGTTAGAAATGGTCGTAATGCTGAAGTTACAGGTTTTGAATTCAGTCTTCAAACATCTTTAACTGATAATGTAACTCTATATTCAAATTATACATATACTGATTCAAAGACTGACGGTATTGAAGGTAGAAGTGATGCTCCACTAGTTGGTGCTGTACAGAATATGCTTAATAGTTCATTAGCTTATGAAAGTGATAAACTCTTTATAAGAGCATCATTAAACTATGCTGATGCATCTGCTGATGAGCTAGGTAGTGAGTCTTGGGAAGACAGATATTATGATGATCAAGTATTTGTTGATTTAAATGCTTCATATTCATTATCTCCAACGGTTAAATTATTTACTGAGTTTAAAAATTTAACTAATCAGCCGTTAAGGTATTATCAAGGAATACAAAGTAGAACAATGCAACTTGAGTATTACAGTTATAACTGGAATATTGGTCTAAAAATTGATCTATAATTATTAGCTATTAAAATTTAATTAGTTTTAAGGCGGATTTATTCCGCCTTTTTTATGAAAAATTATTTTTTTCTTTTCTTGCTTTTATTCGGATGCTCAATCTATAAAGATGTAGACTACCCATCTGAAATTAAGTACTTTGAAGTATATCCATCTAGCGAAACACAACCTGTCTCATCTAAAGATGATGCTGCAGATGACATAGCGATTTGGGTTAATGATTTAAACGTAGAAAACACAATTATTATAGGAACTAATAAGCAGGTAGGATTAGATACATATAATTTATCTGGAAATATGATTAAGTCTTATAAATTTGGAAGAATAAATAATGTAGATGTTTTTCAAGAATTTAATGTTGGAGGAGAAAAATTTCCTCTTGTAATTGGTTCGAATAGAACTGATAACACAATATTTTTAGGCAGATTATATCCAGACGGATCGATTAAAAAAATCTTAAAAAATGATCCAAAGTCATTCATTGAAGAAGTGTATGGAATTACTTCCTATAATAGTAATAATAATGATTATGTTTTCATTAGCGGTAAAGATGGAACACTTGAGCAGTGGCTGATAGAAGATAATAAAGGTAGTATAAACATGAGTCTTATTAGGACAATTAAATTTAATTCAATTGTTGAAGGTCTAGCGTCTGATACTTATTATAAAAAGCTTTATGTTGCTGAAGAAACAGTTGGGTTATGGGAAATAAATATAAATCCAAATATTGATTTAAATAAAAAATTAATTTTTAGTGTTGATAAAAAATATTTCAAATCAGATTTTGAGGGTGTTACTTTATATGAAAAAGATAATGGAGATGGGTATATAATAGTTTCAATTCAGGGCAGTAATAGCTTTGGAATTATTGACAGAAAAACAAAAAAAATTCTTTCAGTATTTAGAATAATATCAAATAAAAATATTGATGAAGTTTCAGAAACTGATGGTATTGATTTAGCTAAATTATCTTCAAATAAATTTCCCAAAGGCTTATTTGTTGCTCAGGATGGACACAATGAGAATCAAAATCAAAATTTTAAATTTGTAGATCTTACATCTATTTTAAATAGTTTAGATACAAAAAATTAAATTATTGCTTATCAAAAGATTTAATTTACACAATCAATAAAAAACCCCCTTAATAAAAGGGGGTCATTACTAAAAAACTTAAATATATGAAGCGCTTTTAAAGAACTAAAGCATCACACTAAATTGAAAATTTTAGAGTAGATAGATGTTACTTATATTTTAAAAAAATATTAATAAATAACTAATCAATCTTTTTTGCCTTTTGAAAATTAGCTATCCCTTTATTGTTAGCTGAGAGGTTATAAATTTCACATCCATAAAACTTGCCATGTGCCTCAATTAAACTAAATAAATTGCTTAAATTTTCTTTGCCAAATCTTAAAGGATCAGGCGTACCTTGTCCATAAAATGTATCAGGCTCAAAACCTTTACCCTTATAAATTTTTTCTAATTTTTTTTTATTAGTTTCATATTTGCCGTTCCATTTTTTTACCCTGTTAGGATTGTAATCATGGTCAAAACCAAGGAGGTATATCTTTTTGTACCCTTTAGTAAATGCCCAATTAAGACTGTCAAGAAAAATAGTTTTTCCAACTAAAGGTCTAAATGGCAAACTATTATATTTTGCAAAAGCGAGAGTATGATACCTGTAATTATATTTAGAAATTTTTTCTTTATAAGAATTTTTTCTAGGCATTTCATGTTTTGGAAAATCTGTTGCACATAAATAATAGTCTACAACTAAATCATCAAATGCTTTGATAGAGTTGTTTACAGCCATAACATCAACATTTTTAAGGTTGTGTTTTTTGTACTCTAAAGCTGACTTACCGCTTCCAACCAATAAGATGTTCTTTTCTCCATTATAAATTTCATTTCTTGACTTTTTGTGTTCTTTTAATTTGATAAAAGTTTCTATTCCAAAAAGATGCTCCTTTAATTTTTTAATTACGTCCCTGATTGGATTGTATATATGTTTTTTTAGTCCTAACATAACTTAAATTTGTGCACAAACACAACGATAAGTAAATATAACTAATTACCTGCAACTCCAATGAGTGCCATCACATATTCCATAGGGGTTGGATGTTTGTCCGCAAGAACATTCAACATTTACATAAATGTTATTGTTTGCATCTAAATCTGAATAGTTCATTTTTATATTTAATTTATTACATGAACTCTTATTAAACTTTAACTCAATATTATTTATATCTTAAATTTTGATTTATAATCTCATTACATTTTTATAATAAGATACTTAAACAGTTATTGGGGGGGGTGTTTTGTTTAGGCTGTTTTTATTGGGGGAATATTTTTTTATTTTCTAGATATAATAATTCAAAACTCAAAATAATTTCGTGGTCTTTTTTAGCTTGAACTAAACCGGAATTAAAAAAGCTCCAAACCCGGCAAGTTGGAGCTAGATTTAATAAGTCAGAATACTTTTAAAAAGTAAAATGCCCTAATAAAGGGCAAGTGTCATATTCTTAATTAATATGAAAAGCATTCAAAATTAATTATATGTTTGTATGTAGTTATTATATAAACTTTATGGCTTTGTTAAAAAACCTTTATCAATGAATTCCAAAAACCCAAAAGATATTGACGGGGCAGAGATCTCCTGGTTTGCTCCTCTTTGTGATGGTGATGATGACTTTTTAGGAAACAGAAATCCTGACTATAAAAGCACTTGGGAAAATACTTCTAAAATTGTAAAAACTGCTGATGAACTTGGGTTTAGAAATGTTTTATGTCCATCTTCATACCAAGTTGGTCAAGACACATTGTCTTTTGTTGCAGGAATGGCTCCAATTACAAAACAGATTAATTTTTTAGCAGCTATTCGCTGTGGAGAGGTTCATCCACCAATGCTTGCAAGAAGCATAGCAACTCTAGACCACATGCTCAAGGGTAGATTAACAATTAATATTATATCATCGGATCTTCCAGGCAACGAGCTGAATTCTTCTGAAAGATATGCTCGCTCTCGAGAGGTCATTGAAATTTTAAAACAAGCATGGAATCAAGACAGAATAGAGTTTAATGGAAAATATTATAAACTAAGTCTACCTACAGATCCTGTCAAGCCCTATCAACAAAATGGAGGCCCTCTTCTCTATTTTGGAGGATATTCACCTGCAGGTGTTGACTTATGCGCAGAACATTGCGATGTTTATTTGATGTGGCCAGAAACAGAAGATAAATTACAAGGGCTTATGAACACAATGACACTTAAAGCTTCAGATTATGGACGCACCGTTCAGTTTGGATTAAGAGTTCATGTAATTGTCAGAGAGACGGAGAAAGAAGCAAGAGATTACGCCAATAACCTTTTGTCAAAATTAGACTTAGATCACGGGCTAAATATTAAAAACCGAGCACAGGATTCGAATTCTTTAGGAGTAGCTCGTCAATCACAGATGCGAAATGAAGCAGACAATGAATATTATGTTGAGCCACACCTGTGGACGGGAATAGGACTAGCTAGGTCCGGCTGTGGAGCAGCTATTGTTGGAACTCCAGATCAAATTTTAAATAAACTGAAACGCTATATGCAAATGGGCATAAGGTCCTTCATATTATCAGGATACCCTCATCAACAAGAATGTGAGTATTTTGCTCAACATGTTTTGCCTCAGTTAAAAACAATTTCACTACCTGAGGTTTTTAACAGACGAATTAATGAAACCCCAAACACTCCACTGGGAAAGGGGGAAAGAAAGTAGATTATGGTCGATTTTATAATTGTCTTGTTTTATTTTTCTTTAATTATGATCGTAGCCCTTAGAGGTAAAGTTAAAGCAGATAGCTCAGCAGACGAATATTTTTTAAGCTCAAGAAACCTCCCTTGGTATTCAATTGCTTTATCAACTATTGCAACAAACATTCAGGGATATCAGTTTCTTGGAATGATGGGGTCAGCATATTTATTTGGCCTTGCTCAAGCAAATCTTGAAATTAATGCAGTTCAAGGTATTTTAATCGGTGCCTTTGTTTTTGTACCACTTTTTCTAAGAGAAAAGATTACAACAATTACACAGTTTATATCCAAGAGACTAGGTGAACGAGTTGCTCTTTTTTATTCACTAGCAAATATTGCACTTTTTGCAACCGTAACAATTGGAGCTGCACTTTTTTGGGGAGCTTATGCTGCAGACTTAGTTTTTGGAGAGCAACTATCATTTCTTCATTCGAACAGAATTATTAGAATAGCATTACTCATTATAATACTTGGAGTGTTCTCTGCTATTTATACTTATCTGGGTGGCTTAAGTGCTGTTGTTAAAACAGATATAATTCAATTTTCCGTATTAATTATTGGAGGAGCTGTTGTTTGTTTTACAGCTGTAAATCAGCTAGGCGGCTGGGATCAACTGTATATACAAACCCCTGAAAAAATGCACTTGCACTTACCTTCAGATCACCCAACCCTTCCATGGACACATCTTTTTGGACTGTTTTTGCTTAACATAAATTATTGGTGTGCAAACCAAACTGTAATGCAAAGAGCATTAGCTGCAAAGAGTGTTAGGCATGCACAAACTGGCTTAATAGCAGGTGGTGTAATCAAATATATAATGGCGGTGATCATTATTATTCCAGGTATAGCTCTTTATGGAATTCTTGGTGACACCTTGGGTGAACCTGACATGGCGTTTCCATATATTGTTAACACCTATTTACCAGTTGGTATAAAAGGTATAATATTATGTGGCTTGTTCGCTTCGCTTATGAGTACAGTAGACTCTACATTTAACTCGCTGGCTACTTTGTGGTCAACTGACATCTATTCAAAATATATAAACAAACAAGCTAATGATAAAGACAAAATAAAAGCAGGTCAAAAAGCCATTCTATTTAGCTTAGGTACTGCTCTAGTAATGGGGTTTGTTTTATTATATCTAAAGTTTGATGATCCTAATTCAGCCTTTACCCATACCTTAAATAACTTACGTTATTATATAAATTGTGGAATAGTAGTTTTGATATGTAGCGCTGTAGTTTTATTAAAACCAAACCGAAACATAGTTCTTTTTGCATTCATTGCTACACTTCCACTAAATATCGCTCTGCAACTTTTTATGCCAGAAATGAATTATTTTGTAAGAGCCTTTTGGGTAATTTTAATAGGGTTATTTATCACAATAATTGGTAGCATGGGCAAATTAAACTCATTACTAGCATTATTTCAACCTGCAGATAAATATAGCAGAAACTGGGGATGGGCACTAGCAATCACACTAGTCTTATTACATATAGTTTTTCATTAAAAACCTGAAACTTTCTTTAGCTTATAGTTTTTTTGTCAGCTTTAATTGTAACTGAAGAAGGGTGGAGCATAACTTCTGCAAGACCAGTTGTTTTTGGAAGCTCATATGCATAAAAATATTCTAAAGTATCCAGCTTACTTTCAAAAAAACTTGTGTCAAAAGATTTGGCACCTGTTATTAAAGCGCGTTTACTTACCACACCAATTTCTAACCAAGACCATCCAACTAATACAAGGCTAAAAAACTCCATAAAGATTGAAGCATCAGCTAAAAACTTTTCATAGTCTCCTTTTGAAGCAAAAGGAATAAGATGAAATAATATTTTTTGAGTTTCCTCTAGTTTTTTATCTAAACTGGCAGCCCACTCCTTTAGGTCATTATCTTGTGAAGCTTCATCAATGGTCTTTTTTATTTCTTCCATTAAAAGCTTAGCCCCCTCACCATTGTTTAGCATCATTTTTCTTCCAAGAAGGTCTTGAGACTGAATACCTGTAGTTCCCTCATAGATTGGACAAATTCTTATATCTCTATAATATTGCTGAAGAATAAAATCCGAACAAAACCCATAACCCCCAAGCACTTGAAGGCCATTATTTATTGAATAAATACCTGCCTCTGAAGGATAAGTCTTAACCACTGGAATAATCATCTCTAGCAGTGTGTGATATTTATTCTTTTCCTCTTCATCCAGACTGTTGTGTTGCAGGTCAAAATATTTTGAAGCTTTAAATATTAAATTCATAGACCCCTCAACCATTGCTTTTTGTAGCATTAGCATCCTTCTTACGTCAGGATGTTCAATTATTAAGCTTTGCTTTTCTTTTAAATCTTTTTTTCCATCTGAAGAAAGTTTTCTTCCCTGTGGACGTTCATTTGCATACTCCAAAGATGCGTAATAGGCGCCTGAAGCTATTGCAGAAGCAGCCCTTCCAACAGCTATCCTTGCCCCATTCATCATTAAAAACATATAATGAAGACCTTTGTTTTCTTCTCCAACAAGATATCCGTGACAGTTATCTTCATCTCCAAAACCTAGATGAGTAGTACAGTATCCCTTCTGTCCCATTTTCTCAAAATCAGCAACTGTTGTTACATCATTTGGTTCAAGATTTCCATTTTCATCTAGTCTCATTTTTGGCACAACAAATAATGAAATTCCTTTTGTTCCAGCAGGAGCCCCTTCAATTCGGGCTAACAATAAGTGGACTATATTTTCAGCATATTGATGATCTCCTCCTGAGATAAAAATCTTTTGACCACTAATTTTATAATACCCACCATCACAAGGTGAGGCCTTTGTAACAATGTCTGATAATGAGCTACCGGCTTGTGGCTCAGTTAAACACATTGTTCCGCCCCACTCTCCTGTAAGCATTTTAGGAGTATATTTTTCTTTTAACTCTTTACTAGCAAACTCAATAATTAATTCTGCAGCACCAGTGGTAAGTCCAGAATAACCAGGCAAATGATTATTAGCAGCATCTAAAATATAGTTTGCAGCAGTGTGAACAAGTAGTGGCAATTGAAGCCCACCGTCTTCATAATCAAAAGGCGCAGCAATCAACCCCATTTCTCCGCCCTCCTTCATCATTTTTCCAACTTGTTTATGTACATGGATTGAACCATCTTTATAATGAGCCGGATTTTCGTCCATCTCTTTAAAATATGGAAACAGTTCCCTGTCTGCAAACTGTTTAACAGAATTTATAAACATATCAATTGACTCAAGATTGTGGTCAGCAAACCTTTCTTTGTTTAAGATAGATTCAAGTTCCTGAACATTGTTCATTAAAAATTTTATAGTATCAAGGTCTACATACTTGTTTGCCATAGTAAATCAATAAAGTACAAATATATTTTTTAATTAAATCTCTCCCTTTTTCCATGCATATCCTAGAGCTAATGCAGCAACAGAGCTTAATAATAATACAGCAAGTGGAGGTCCGCCTTTACCTAACAGAAAGTTTATCCAGTCCATTAGAATCCATCCGACATGAAAAATAAATAATATAAGCGCAGCCATTTTAGCAGTTGCTTTTTCTTTGATTGTTGTTGCAACCGCTACAGCAATTATCATTGATGCAGAAATAACACCAAACACATCAAATATTGTCATCAAAGCTTCTTTCCCTGGATCGTTAATGCCAGGAAATTGACTAAATACCATTTCATCAGCCATCTCGGGCATTAATTTAATTAATACAATAGGTAAAGAGGCTATAAGGTCTATTATCAGTGCAATTATAAAAAGTGTTTTGAATTTTTTCATAAGTATATTTATCCCAAAATTAAAACTTTTAACTATAAAATTTTACTATGTAGATTAAGAATTTGTTATTATAAAACAAAATGAAGCAGAACAAGTAATAAAAATTTATAAATTAGAAACAAAAATTTTATGACTATGGAAAATTTA
>CACECH010000014.1:0-8238 GCA_902558025.1 uncultured Bacteroidota bacterium
GGCTTATTAGAAGAGCAAATTAAAATCTTCTTGCAACAAATTAATTAATACCGGTAACAACCAAGGTTCCTCCCCATTCTTTATCTTGTCCATTTCGCCAAGACTTAACATCTTTTAAACCTGCCTTTTCAAAAAAATCTTTCCATTCTTTTTCAGAATGAAGCTTCATAATAGTAATGCAACACTCTTGAGGCCATGAATGAGAAGCTTTATTTTCAAGATAAAAATCTATACCCATAATAAGTCTACCCTCTTTTTTTATCCAGTTTTTTGTTATATGATCTATAAGAAGTGCAGGATCTTCAAAATAATAGAATACCTCCATGGAATGAACAATATCAACTTTTTCTGAAGGAATCCAATTAAGTAAATCTTCACAATAATATTGATTCTTATTATCAAGTCTCTTTGCTTTGTTAATCATATTAAAAGATCCATCTACACCAATTGCAAGAGAACATTTAGCATCATCTGAAAGATGTCTTATTACCCAACCATTTCCACATCCAGCATCAATAAAAGAATACTCTGACAAACCCTTACATGCAAAATCAACCATTTTCATTACTGAGTCATAATGATGTCTTTCCATACCCTCATCTTTTCCATTTTGAGCCCACTCACTAAAAACATTTATTGGTGTATCCATTAATTTACTTCGATTAAGCTGTGAGATATTTTAGAGTCACACATGTTTACAATATACAAATTAGAGTTATTTAAATCGTCTATCTGTGTGTAGACCTGATCATTAATTAATTCATTAACAAAGTTTGGAATGGTATTGCTATGCCCAACAACAAGAACTATCTCACCTTTATTTGATGAAATAAAATCCTTATAATCAATACTAGAAGGAGAATATAAAATTGTATTTAAACCTATTGCTTTCTGAATTGGTTTTACAGTCTCAAGAGTTCTCTTATAATTTGTTGAATATATTTTTGAAATGTCTTTATCTATAAAATAGCTTTTCCAATTTAAAGCCCTTACAATTCCCTTTTCATTTAACTTAGGATCTTTATCAGATTTATTTGTTCTTACTTTTTCCGCATGTCTAATCAAGAAGAAAGTTGAGCAATCGTCTTCTGGAATTGAAAAGAAAAAAAAGATTGTTAAAAGTAGTTTCACAGCACAAGTTTCCTTCTACTTATTGAGTATACCATATAAGCTATTATAAGAATAAAAACTTCCCAAAGAAGAATATAATATGGCCAATCACCAATTACCAAAGGATTATCTACCTCTGGAGGCGCATTAACATACATGTAGTTGGAGTCAAGTAAGAAGTTTATAGGCATAATTATGGCCATTAAAATATTTAGATTAATCCACAATTTAAACCATGATAGCCTTGGCAGTTTCATGTCTAGATGTAGAAACATAAAAATTGGTAATGCTATAATTAGACTATGAGAAACATAAAAGTTAAGATAATACCTTATAGTTCCATCAAAGTAATTCATCTGAGGTGTAAGAATGGCCATAACACCACCGATAATTCCTGTATAGTATACAAACTCAAAAAGTTTTTTCTTCTTTTTGATAAAAGGTAAAATACAGCAGATCAAAGATGAAATTCCACATAATTGAATAGGTAGGTTATATTGTATATCCCATGTACCTGAAGCAATATATCCGATATTTTCAGCAAAAAAATCAATGATTAAAAGACCCCCCATGATATAAGAAATCATCCTCTTTTGACTTTTATTTAAAAATCTGGCTAGAATTAATGGTATAGATATAAAAACTATTGAAAATAAAGACCAAGTAATCCACTCTTGACTCATAAACTCAACAACATAAATAGGTATTGGACTTTCTTGCACTACAGTGGTTTTATTCAAATTTAAAAAAAATTAAGTAAGGTTGAAATAAAATGAATTTCTCAATAACTCTAAACTTTTAGGCACTGCAGTGTTAGCATCTTCATTTCCTTCAAACTCAAGCGAAATATATCCTCTATAATCATTTTCTCTCATTAATTTACCTATTGCAGGATAATCAATGTTTATCTCATTAAATGCTGGCCATTTAGCACCTCCAAAATATGTTTTTGCTTGAATTAAACAAGTATGAGGAGCAAGGTCTTTCAACTGTTTTTCTCTATTTTCAAAAAAATTACCAGTATCTAGAGTTACGCTAAGCCAAGGTGAGTTTATTGCATTTACAATTTTCATAACACCTTTTGATGTAAGCCCAAGCCCCCAATGATTTTCTAGACCTAAAACAACTCCATTTTTCTCTGCTGTTGGAATACACTTAGCAATCGAGTCAATTACCCATTTAAATCCTTCTTCTTCGGTATAACCTTCTATTACAGATTCAACACCTTTGTTGTCCATCAAAACATCAAATTCAGATTTATCTCCAATTGGCTTGGTTGTACCCCATCTACCTGTATTTATTCTAATGGTAGGAATACCTAGTGAATTCGCTATTTCAATTTGGTGTTTAGTTAGTTCAATGTTTTCTTGTCTTTTATTTGGATCTGGACTAACAAAACTTTGATGAGTTGAAAGACCCATCAAATCAAGCCCTGAATCAAATGCTCTTTTTTTTATTTTCTGTAAGTAACTATTTTCTTCTGACTCCATTTGAATCAATAGGAGCTCTACTCCATCGAACCCAAACTCTGAAGCTTTTTCTATACAATACTCTATAGGTGTTTCTCTTCCATTGAACTGCCAAAATGAATACGTTGATACACCAATTGGATTATGTTTTATGTTTTTAAGCTTTTCATTAGAGGAATTACTATAGTTTACAAAACCTCCCAGAGGTGCTGCCAAACCTGCTGTAAGAACTGACTTAATTAAAGATCTTCTTTTCATGATTTTACTATTTAATGACGGGTCTATTAGTTTTTTGTTTAAATTTAGCTAATTCAAATACAAAAAAATAACTATGAAAACAATTAAACTAGCATTTGCTTTAGTATTTGCAATGTCTTTGTATGGACAGGAGCAAGTAGTATGGAATGTAACCTACTTAAATGTTCCAGCAGCTGAAGTAAATGATTTTACACAATTACATAAAGAATTCACAAACCTTGCTTTAGGAGAGTCCAGAACTCTTATAGATCAATGGGTATATAGACATTATTATGGCTCAGGAGCTTCAATAGTTATCTATGACTTATATGCATCTCTTGCTGAAATGGAAAAAGATGACCCATGGGTTGAGTTAAGAAAAAAATGGGAAGCTGCTGATGAAGATCAGAGAAAATCTATGGAGCAAGTTGTTGTAAAATACAACTCATATAATTCTGAACATTATGATGAGCTTAGAGTTCAAAATCCGACGACTGATCATTACAGTAAAATGGCTAATGATGATCCAAAATGGGATACGCCATTTATAGCTGTTATTGGAAACTATAATTCACAAGGTAATCAAGGAGAATTTGGACAAGCTTTTTTATCATGGAGTACAAAACCTCTAGTTGATAGTGATATGCTAATGGGTGGAGGTGTATCTTACCACTACTACGGTAAAGGTACTGAAGCTCAATTTTATCAAGGATTTGAAAGCATGTCAGCCTTTGCTAATGCATTAGAAAACCCTGTAGAGGGTGACGCTGAGGCAAGAACAAAATTTTGGTCTATGGTAGAAGGTGGTCACCAAGACCAAATATATGTTCATGTTGGACATATAATCAATGGAGAGTTTAACCTAGCTGGCCCAAACCAATAAAAGATACTATGAAAACAATTAAAATATTTTTTGCTATATTTTTAATAAACTCTATTTCAGCACAGCAGGTTGCAAACTTTACTTACCTTGATGTACCCACTCAGGAAATTGGAAAATTTGTAAGACTACATAAGGAAATAACTGATATGACTATTGAAAACAGAGAATTTCAAAATCATTGGTTATTAACTCACTTTCAGGGATCTGGATCAAATGTCGTTATTTGGTCAAATTATCCATCAGTTGAGGATGTATACAAGGACAATGCTCTAGAAGCAATTGGAAAAACATGGGAAAGTCTAACTGAAGATGAAAAAGATAACTTTGAGCAATTAGTATCAGAATATCTATCATATTGGAATGGACATACTGATGAAATTAGAGTAATTGATTGGGATAATAATGTAAAACACTCTGAAGACCATGATTGGGATACGCCGTTCTATGTTTTATTTGGTAATTATCAAACAACCTCTGGAAATACTGAGGCAGTTGGTGATGCATTTAATAAATGGTTAATTTTCCCTGGTATAGAAGATGGCTCTGTTCAATCAGGTGGGTTCTCTTCACATTTATCAGGAGCAGGATCAGATATTCAGGTATGGACAATTCATGCAAGTTTAGAAAATTATGTTAGATCAATTTCACTTCAAGGTAATACAGAAGGACGAAGTGATTTCTGGCAAAATGTTGAGGGAAAACATTCTGACGAAATGTATGTTCACCGCGGTCATGTTGTAAATGGTAAATTTGATTTAGCAGGACCTGACAGATAAAAAAATTAGTTAGAGTAAGATCTAATTAATTAATTTTAATTATTAATCTAAAATCAATAAATATGAGAAAACTATTTTTATTACTTACACTTTTTGCAGTAGGATCTCTATCTGCTCAAGGTAATGGAGATTACGTGAGTATGTCCTTTATTAAGACAACTCCGGGTGAGGATTACTTCACAATATTAAATGAAAAATGGAAAGATTTAGCTCAAATGCGAGCTAATGAGGGAACAATTACGGCTTGGGACGTATGGGTTAACCCGTGGGCAACGTCAGAGTCAGATTGGAATATAATGATAGCGACTGTAGCTAAACATCCTGATAGCTTAAATGCAAATGCAGGAGTTCCTAAAATGAGACCAGATTATAGTGAAATGGATGTAGAAATTTTTAGTCAAAAAAATATTAAGGCTAGAACAATTGTACATGATCATTTATTAGTTAATAAAGGTCTAGTTTTTCCTGGCAACGATGGAGGTACTCCAGTAGTTCCTAGAGTTGCAGTTATTAACTTAATGAAAGTCGGCTATACTGATGGGTTTAACTATGAAAAGGCGGAAAATAATTTGACCAGTGAAGCTAGCTTAGGAAACAGAGCGGGTTGGGGACTGCTTAAAAGATTAGATCAAGCAGGGACTGATGTATATTATAATTATATGACTGTAGACTTTTATGAAGATTGGGATTCATGGTTAATTGACTCTGAATCTTCTGGAAATGGAGGTCCAATTTCGCGACAAGTTCGAGACATATATAATTTAAGAGAACATAGAAGAGCAATGCCAATGTGGCTTGCAATCTCTGTTCGTCCTGAATAAATTATATTTTGAATGTTTATAAACCCCTCTTAAGAGGGGTTTTTTTATTTTTGTTTTTAATGAAAAAACTTTTAATACTAATTATTTGTTTTACTCTTTTATCATGTAATTCAAACCCAATAAAATCCTCTTTAAGAAAAGATGATTTTTTAAAAGAAATAATTAAGGATAAAGAGGAATATCAAATACAAATTCTTCTAACTAAAATAAATCAAAACAATACTCAGTTTGATTTTAATGAATATGAATATCAGCTTGATGACAATCAATATTTCTATCCTGCAAGCACAAATAAACTACCAATTGTAATTTTGACTTTAAAAAAAATTAATGAGTTAAGATCTACAGGATCTGAGATTACATTAAAGTCTAAAATAATTCTAAACTATAAAGATGACTACTCTGAATTAGTAATTCGAGACAGCATTACTTCTTTTCAAAATCTTATTGCAGATGTCTTTCTTGTAAGTGATAATTCTGCATCTAATATATTAATTGATTTCATCGGATATAATTATTTCAATGATGAAATGAAAAATGCAGGTTTTGATAAAACTTATCTAAATCACAAGTTTAATCCTGACCCATATGTTAATTCGACATGGCAAATATCAGATCTTGATAATAATATAATTTCTTCTTTAAACGATAATCAAAAAATAATTAAAGCTGATGATAAGACAAATGGCCTTGAAAAAGGTGATAGAAGATACTTCAAAGGAGAAATATTAGACGAATCACTGAATTTTTCTGAAAAAAACAGATCTTCAGTTACTGACATGCACAATCTAATTAAATATATTTTTTATCCTGAGATTTTTGATAGCACCAACAACTTTAATTTAAATGTAGAGGATTATGACTTTTTGAGATATTGGATGAGTAGGTTTACCTATGAAGATATAGGTGAAAAGTTTATAGGAGATGAAAAATTTTTTGAGACTTATAATAAGTTTTTTATTCATGGAGATGAGCAAAGTGTATCAAATGAACAAATCAGGGTCTATAATAAAATTGGCCAAGCTTATGGGACTACAATAGACAATGGCCTAATAAAAAATTATCAGGATAATATTGAATTTATTCTTACAGCAACTATTTATACAAATAAAAACAAGGTTATAAATGACAATTTGTATGAGTATGATGATATTGCTATACCCTTTCTTGCAAAACTATCTAGAGGTATATACCAAGAGCTTGTAGATTAACCCTTAATTAATCCTAAGTCAATAAGTCTTTCATGTAAGAATTCTCCAGCTGTAATATCTTCATATCCTTTTGGATTATCAGAGTCTATACAAGAATCCAAACAATTTAGCGACATCTCTTGTCTTGGGTGTAAGAAGAAGGGTATTGAATATCTTGAGCTGTTCCAAAGATCTTTTGGGGGATTAACCACTCTGTGAATTGTAGACTTTAATTTATTGTTAGTATGTCTTGAAAGCATGTCACCAATATTAACTATAATCTCATCCTCTTCTGCTACAGCGTCAATCCATTCTCCAGAATTATTTAACACTTGCAGACCCTTTCCTTGGGCACCCATTAGAAGTGTTATTAGGTTTATATCTCCGTGGGCTGCTGCTCTCTCTGCATTTTTAGGTTCTTCAGTAATAGGAGGGTAATGAATTGCTCTAAGGATTGAGTTCCCATTAAAAATATGTTTGTCAAAGTATGTCTCTTCTAGGTTTAGATAACACGCAATAGCTCTAAGAATATGTTTTCCAGTCTCCTCTAAAAGCTCATAAGTTTTTTGTCCAACAGTATTAAAGTTTTGTAGCTCATTAACTATTACGTTGTCAGGATATTCCTCTTTCAACTTTGGCTCGTTTTTGACATATTGACCAAAGTGCCAAAACTCTTTTAGATCTCCAATGTTTTTTCCTTTAGCACTTTCTTTTCCAAATGGAGTAAACCCTCTTTGACTGGCTAAACCCTTTATAATATACTTAGCCTTGACTTCATCAGATAGCTTAAAGAAGCTTCTAACTTCTGTATATAGTTCATCTTTTGTTCTATCATCTAAGAGATGGCCTTTAATTGCAATAAAGCCTATTTCACTAAATCCCCTTCCAAGCTGATCAATAAACTCATTCTTAGTCTTTGAATCACCAGTTAAAAAATCATTTAAGTTTAAATGCGGAATATTTTTCATTAGTCTATCCTTTTTATCATTTTTGATATATACTTACCGATTATATCAAATTCAAGATTCACCTTACTTCCAACATTAATTTGATTAAAGTTAGTATTATTATAAGTATAGGGTATTATAGCAACAGAAAAAGAATTTTCGGCAGAATCAACAACTGTTAGACTAACCCCATTTATAGTTATAGAACCCTTTTCAACAGTTATATTATTTTTTGAGTGTTTGAATACATATTTCCAACTTCCATCAGTTTCGCTAACCTCAGTACAAACTGCAACTTCATCAACATGTCCCTGAACTATATGCCCATCGAATCTTGAATTAACTGACATCGATCTCTCTATGTTAACAGTATCGCCTGGAATAATCTCACCAAAATTTGACCTTGCAATACTCTCAGAAATTACATTTACTGAGTATACATCATTATCTATATCAACAACTGTTAAACAAACCCCGTTGTGACATAAGCTTTGATCAATCTTAAGTTCATTTGTAATACTTGACTTAAGGGAAAGATCTAAATTTCCTTTATTTTTTTCTACCTTAACTACAGTAGCCATACATTCAATTATCCCAGTGAACATTATTATCTTTGTTTTTGCATCGGTAAAATTAGCAATTAATTAAAGAGTGGTAAAATCAAGGAAAATAAATGTTGGGATAACTATTGGTGATCCAAATGGTATTGGGATTGAAATAATCTTAAAATCACTATCTGATTATCGTCTATTTCATGAATGTAATTTTATAATATATGCTTCAACTGACTTAATTGAAAAACAAA
>CACECH010000015.1:0-7070 GCA_902558025.1 uncultured Bacteroidota bacterium
ATTATTTTTTCACTAGAAGCATTATTAATTCTAACTACAGCTTTTTGCATATCCTTCATTATATATGGGTCATGAAGAGAATCTAATTCCGGTCTGAAAAAAAACTTGGCTTTATCTAATGAATTAATACCACGTTGAAGCAACAAAGAGCATATAAAATGAGGGATTTTCAGGTCAGCTTGAAGAGAGTTAACTTCGGTAACAGTGGGTTGTTCAAGTTTAATCCAATTCTTCATTAAGCTTTATCAATACAGATTACAAACTCACCTTTTATTGTTCTTTCATTATATTCTAGAATTGCTTCTTCAATTGTGCCTCTAAATACCTCTTCATATACTTTGGATATCTCTCTAACTACAGCAATTTTTCTCTCTGAACCAATTGTCTCATTCATTTCAGAAAGGGTTTTAATTATTCTGAAGGGTGATTCATATATAATTGTAGTTTTAGTGTTTTTAGAGATTTCCAATAATTTAGATTTTCTACCTTTTTTTCTTGGTAAGAATCCTTCAAAAATAAAACTTTCACTTGGCAAACCGCTCATTACTAGGGCAGGCACAAAAGCTGTTGGGCCAGGCAAACATGTTATTGTTATGTTTTTTTTTATTGATTCGCGAATCAATAAAAATCCTGGATCAGATATACATGGAGTTCCAGCATCAGTTATTAAAGATACAGTGCTGCCATTAACTAACATTTGGATGTATTCATCAACTCTTTTATGTTCATTATTAAGATGGTAACTATTAACTTTGGTTACAACGTTATAGTGCTTTAGTAATTTTTTGGCATGTCTTGTATCCTCAGCCAAAATAATATCTGAATTTTTAAGTGTTTCTATAGCCCTTAAGGTAATATCTTCCATATTGCCAATAGGGGTTGGCACGATATATAATTGAGGATCATTTGTCATCGTCAGTTTCTGGTATCTCAGTAACTAAGTCTTTGATAGAGTCAATTAGTGGAATTATTTCACTTTCATTATAGGATAATTCTTGATTTTTTTCTGAAGATAAATCAAGCTGTCTTAATGTCTCCTTCAATTTCTCAGAGTACAATACCCAATCAGCATTTTGTTTACTTTTTGATAGAAATTTATATATGATGGCAAGTTCATGTATTTTTTTTGCATTCTTATAAATCTCATCCTGATCTGATAGATTGGATTTGTAAATTTTCCCTGCAATCTCTTTTATTTTATTGTCTATCTTTTCAATCACATCTATAAATTATAATAATGAATTACTTTTTGATAAATTTGCCTTATTTTTCAACTTAAATTACAAAATGTTTTTAGAAAACCCTGCATACAACAATGAACAATTTGGATGGATTGAGGTAATATGCGGATCAATGTTTTCTGGTAAAACTGAAGAATTAATAAGGAGAGTGAAAAGAGCTAAAATAGCTAATCAAAAAGTTAAGATTTTTAAACCTATTGTTGATTCAAGAAGTAAAAACTATATTGAATCACATGACGACAACAAACTTGAGTCAATTGAGGTAAAATCGTCATCAGAGATTCTAAATAATATAGAAAATTGTGATGTAGTAGCTATTGATGAAGCTCAGTTTTTTAATAATGAAATAGTTGATGTTTGTAACCAAATTGCAAATAATGGAATAAGGGTAATTATTGCGGGATTAGATATGGATTATTTAGGAAATCCATTTGGGCCAATGCCAAATCTGATGGCCATTTCAGAGTATGTTACTAAAGTTCATGCGGTATGTAAAAAATCTGGGAATGTTGCTAACTATAGCTATAGAAAAAATAAAAAAAAAGATATTGTTGTAATAGGTGAGAAAGATAAATATGAACCTCTAAGTAGGGCGGTTTTTTTTAAAAAAATGAAAAAAAATAAATCAAAATGAAAGTAGCTATAATAGGATCAACTGGGGTTGTTGGAAATGTTATGCTTAGTCTTCTTGAAAGCAGAAATTTCCCAGTAAGTAATTTAATCCCTGTCGCCTCTGAAAAGTCAATAGGCAATAAAATTCTCTTTAACAATGAACACTATGATATAGTTTCCATTGAAGATGCTGTAAAAATGAAACCAGATATTGCATTATTTTCTGCGGGGGGATCAACATCTTTAGAATGGGCTCCAAAATTTGCTGAAGTTGGAACAAGAGTTATTGATAATTCTTCTGCCTGGAGGATGGATTCATCTAAAAAATTAGTTGTAAGTGAAGTAAATTCTGAAGTTTTAACAAAGGATGATTACATTATTGCTAATCCAAATTGTTCAACAATGCAGTTAATGGTAGTTTTAGCTCCTTTACATAAAGTATATAAAATCAGAAGGTTAGTTATATCCACATATCAATCAGTATCTGGAACAGGAAAAAATGCTATTGATCAGCTAAATGGAGAAAGAAGAGATTCAGACCCTGAAATGATATATCCTTATAAAATTGATCAAAATCTTCTTCCTCATTGTGATGTTTTTGAGGAAGGTGGTTATACAAAAGAAGAAAACAAATTGATAAATGAGACTAGAAAAATTTTAAATGATCATTCAATTCAAATTACTTCAACTGCTGTTAGAGTTCCTATTGAAATTTGTCATGGTGAATCTGTAAATATTGAATTCGAAAATCAATTTGAATTGGATCAAATATTTGAAATTTTAAAAAAGTCTCCTGGTCTTGTCGTAGAGGATGATCCTGCAAACAATAAATATCCCATGCCAATAAACTCTGCAAATAAAGACGAGGTTTTTGTTGGTAGAATTAGAAGAGACTTTAGTATTGAAAGCGGCTTAAATATCTGGGTCGTTGCAGATAACCTTAGAAAAGGGGCTGCTACAAATACAATTCAAATAGCTGAGAAATTAATTGAAATGAAGCTTATATAGCTTACATTTCAAAAGACTCCATAAATTTAGTAGTATAATTTCCTGAGATGAAGTCTGGATGTTCCATCATCTTTTGATGGAAGGGTATTGTTGTTTCTACACCCTCAATTACAAATTCATCTAACGCTCTTTTCATTTTATTTATTGCCTCTTCTCTAGTTTGGGCTGTAGTTATAAGTTTTGCTATCATTGAATCATAAAAAGGTGGAATTAAGTAGCCACTATATACATGTGTGTCAATTCTTACGCCATGACCTCCAGGGAAATGTAGAGTTAAGATTTTTCCTGGGTTTGGCATAAAATCTTTATTAGGGTCTTCTGCATTTATCCTACACTCAATTGAACAAAGCTTTGGAAAATAATTTTTACCGGATATAGGTTCACCTGCAGCAACTAAGATCTGTTCTCTTATTAAATCATAATCAATTACTTGTTCAGTTATCGGGTGTTCAACTTGTATCCTAGTGTTCATTTCCATAAAATAAAAATTTTTATGCTTATCGACTAAAAATTCAATAGTACCTGCACCCTCATACTTTATTGATTCAGCAGCTTTTACTGCGGCCTCACCCATTGCTTTTCTTAATGGCTTTGTCATAAAAGGCGAGGGTGTTTCTTCAATTAATTTTTGATGTCTTCTTTGGATTGAACAATCTCTTTCTGATAAATGACATGCTTTACCATAAGAGTCTCCAATGATTTGAATTTCAATATGCCTAGGATCTTCTATGAATTTTTCTAAATACATGTCATCATTATCAAAAGCCAATTTTGATTCCTGGCGTGCAAGCTCCCATGCCGAAGAAAGTTCTTTGGCATCATTTGCTATTCTCATACCCTTACCACCTCCTCCAGCAGTAGCTTTTAACATCACGGGGTAACCTATTTCAAGAGCAATATTTTGAGCATCTTCAAGAGTAGGAACCAGACCCTCAGATCCAGGAATTGTAGGTACTCCTGCAGCTTTCATAGTTTCTTTTGCTGAAGATTTATCCCCCATTTTATTGATCATTTCTGGAGAAGCACCAATAAATTTAATTTTATGCTCTTCACAAATTTTTGAAAACTTACTGTTTTCTGATAAAAATCCATATCCAGGGTGAATAGCATCAGCATTTGTAATTTCTGCAGCAGCAATAATATTTGCTGTTTTTAAATAAGAGTCTGAGCTTGCACTTGGCCCGATACAGACTGCTTCATCTGCAAATCTAACGTGAAGACTTTCTTCATCTGCTTTTGAGTAAACTGCAACGGTTTTAATACCCATCTCTTTACACGTCCTAATAACACGCATAGCAATCTCTCCTCTATTGGCAATTAAAATTTTATCAAACATCTCTAGGAAGGATCAATAATGAATAAAGGTTGATCAAATTCAACAGGGCTTTGATCATCAACTAAAATTTTAACAATTTTACCGGAGAAGTCTGATTCAATTTCGTTGAATAATTTCATTGCTTCTATTACACATAAAACGTCTCCTTTTACAATACTTTGACCAACTTCAACAAATGATGGCTTATCAGGAGATGGTTTCCTATAAAAAGTTCCTATAATCGGTGATTTAACTATAATTTGATTGTCATTTTCCAGATTTGCTGCTTCAGATGTTTCTTGTGTATTAACTTCTTGAACAGCTTGAGTAACTGGTTGACTAGAAGGAATTGAAATTGGCGTAGGAACATCCTCAACAATTAAATGTTGTGGTGAAACAGACTTAGTTTTTATAGTAATCTTAAAGTCATCCCTTTCAATCTTCACTTCTTCTACTCCAGACTTTTGAACGAACTTGATTAAATTTTGTATTTCTTTTATATCCATTTAATTAAATTTAGTTATATGCCCATGTTAAATAAGCTGCACCCCATGTTAAACCAGCACCATAGGCAGCCAGAATTAGTTTGTCACCTTTACTGAAGTTTTTTTCATAATCATACATTAATAAGGGTATTGTAGCAGCAGTAGTATTTCCATAATTTTCAATGTTCATAAGAACCTTATTTTTATCTAAATTAATCTTTTCTGCGGTAGCATCAATAATTCTTTTATTTGCTTGATGTGGGATTAAGTATTTTATTTCCTCAGATTTAAGTTTATTTCTCAGAATAATTTGCTCTGTAGCGTGTGCCATCTCTGATACAGCTGATTTAAAAACTGTTTTTCCATCCTGAGCTATATAATGCCATTTATTTTCAATTGTCTCACTTGATATAGGATGAAGAGACCCTCCAGATTTAATATTTAGCCACTCTGCACCAATACCATCTGATCTTAGATACTCATCTTCCCAACCATATCCATTAATACTGGGCTCAACTAATACAGCCCCTGCTCCATCTCCAAAAAGAATACTCGTTGACCTATCTGTATAATCCACAATTGAAGACATCATATCTGCACCGATTATAAGAACCTTTTTATATCTTCCTGATTCAATGAAACTAGTAGCTGTAGACATACCGTATAGAAATCCTGAACATGCAGCACTTAAGTCATAGGCATAGGCATTCTTTGCATTAATTGCTGAAGCAACAGTAGGAGCAGTTGATGCAACATGAAAATCAGGTGTTATAGTGGAAACAATTACTAAGTCTATGGTTTCAGGGTCTATTTTTTTCTTTGCTAAAAGATCCTTTGCAGCATTAATAGCCAAAAATGAGGTTCCTTTACCTTTCTCTTTAAGAATTCTTCTTTTTTTTATGCCTGTTCTTGCTGTAATCCAATCATCGTTGGTATCAACAAGCTTTTCTAAATCTTTATTTGAAATAAAGTCTTTGGGAACATACCCTCCGACTGCAGTAATTGCAGCTTTAATATTTGATTTGTTAGTTTTCATCTAACATCAATTTTGTCAATTGACAATTAAATTGATAAATAAAGATCAGTATTATTCTGATTCTAGAGAATCAACTAAAACTTTTCCTCTATAATAAAGCTTCCCCTCATGCCAGTGTGCTCTGTGGTATAAGTGTGACTCACCTGTAGCTTTACATATTGATATTTGCTGTTTCTCAGCTTTGATATGTGTTCTACGTTTATCTCTTCTTGTCTTAGATATTTTACGTTTTGGATGTGCCATTTAAAATAAATCTTTTAGTTTGTCCCATCTGGGGTCAGTCTTTTCTTTAAAATTTTTTTTAGGTTTTAATTCTTCAAGCTTTTCAATTATTTCGGATTTTAACGATCCATTCTCTATTCCTGGGTGAACTTTTTTCTGTGGAACAGCAAGAATAATACTCTCATATATAATATGTGATACATCAATGCTATTTGATCCAGTTGGTAAAAAGACTACTTTGTCATCAGATGATATTGTATCGTCTTTAAACTTAACAACTACAGTATAGTCAGTTTCAAGTTCTAATGAAAACATTTCCATTGAAAGATCACATTGAACTTCAACCTCTCCACTAAACCTAAATTTTAAGTTTAGTAAGGTTGGCTTTTTCTCTAGCTCAAGAATAGTTTTAATGTTTGCATCAGCAAAATCATAATAATCAAAATTTTTAAAGAACTTATTTCCTATTTCAAAGTCAAAAAGATGAACACCTTCTTTCAGTCCTGAAAATTTAACCAAATATGGTGAAAGCGATTTCATCACTTAACTATTGAGCGGCAAATTTATAAAAATTTATCTATTTAATGTCAAACTAAGTTGTTTCTTAATTTAAACACTTGAAGACCTAATTTTATTGCATTTGTAAATGAGGTGTGATCTGCTATTCCTTTTCCAGCTATATCAAAGCCAGTACCATGATCTGGTGAGGTTCTTACAACTGGTAAACCTGCTGTAAAATTTACTCCTTTTCCAAACGAGATAGTTTTAAATGGTATAAGCCCTTGATCATGGTATGAAGCAATAACACCATCATATTTTTTATAATTTTCATTAACGAAAAAAGTGTCTGCTGAAAATGGACCATTAATAGAACTCGTAGTTCCCTTAAAACTATTAATTATTGGTGTAATTATTGATTTATCTTCATTACCTATTAAACCATTATCTCCTGCATGTGGATTAACTGCCAACACTGCAATTTTAGGTTTTTTTATTTGAAAGTCCTTTATTAAACTTATTTCTAGTGCTTTGATTTTTTGCTCAACAATATCTTTATTAATAGCATTTGGTACGTCTTTTATAGGAATATGATCTGTTAATAAGGCTATTTTAAGTTCTTCTGATATCATTAACATTAATGGATTTGTACT
>CACECH010000016.1:0-6707 GCA_902558025.1 uncultured Bacteroidota bacterium
AACTGAGCTATAGGACCGGTGTTGGCGCAAATATACAATTTCACTATCTTTTTATAAAACATAAATTAAATTTTTGTTTTTTATTTAAACTACTTTTGACAAATGGAAAGTCAGAGACAGAAAAAGATTTCTTCTTTAATACAAAAAGAGCTTGCTGGGTTAATTAACGAGGACCTTAGAAGGGGTGGTGTCAGAAATCTTATCATCTCTGTAACCAAAACTCGTGTTTCTCCTGATCTTTCTTTGTGTAAGGTTTATTTGAGTATTTTTCCAAGTGATAATTCTGTTACTCAAATTGCTTTGTTGCAAAAAAATTCTACCAAAATAAAATATGATCTTTCTGTTTTATTAAAAAAGCACTTACGAAAAGTTCCTGAGCTTGCTTTTTTCCTTGACGACTCTCTTGATTATATCGATTCAGTTGAAGACTCTATTAACAACCCGGACAATCCTATAAAATAAAATGTTTAAGTCTTATATATATAAAATTGCTTTTCGTTATTTTTTTTCAAGGGACTCTAAAACAATTGTAAATAGAATTAATGGTTTTGCTTTTTTAATGATTGTTGCTGCTGCATGTGTTTTGTTAGTTGTCCTGAGCGCTTTTGAAGGTCTTAAAGATTTTGGTCTTTTTTATACCAGTTCTTTTGATCCGGATTATAAAGTGGTGCCTAAAAAAGGCAAATATCTTGTTGTAAGCCAAGAGACTCTTAACAAAATTAGAGGACTCGATGGTGTTCTAGGTGCTTCTGAAGTAATTGAAGAAAAGGTGGTTTTTTCAAATGAGCTAAATTCTGGTGCTACTATACTAAAAGGTGTTTTTTCTGACTATCATCTTACGCCTGCGCTTGATTCTCTCTCTCTTGTTGGTGTTTTTTCTCCAGAAAAGAAAAACACAATTTATATTGGTGCAGATTTGGCCTCTTCTCTAGAGGTTGTTCTTAGCAAAGAGTTTTCTCTTCTTGCTACCGCTCCTAAAAGTAACACCAATAGCCTTTTTGGTTTCTCTCCTTTTTCATCTAAGCAATTTGATATTGAAGGTATATATCAAATAAGCAGCGATATAGAAAAAAAATATGCGTTTACCTCGCTTGCTTCTATGGCTAGTTTAACTGGAGCTCAAG
The DNA here is from genome assembly GCA_902558025.1 of uncultured Bacteroidota bacterium. Lineage (GTDB taxonomy): Bacteria > Bacteroidota > Bacteroidia > Flavobacteriales > Flavobacteriaceae > Marisimplicoccus. The sequence continues at coordinate 1,125 of CACECH010000016.1, forward strand.
AAAATACTTTTACGTCTGTTGAGATTTTTTCCAACAAGTCGCTTACTGATAAAGATGTTAAAACTTTTATCACGGATGAGCTTGGAGAAAACGCGGAAGTATTGACAAAACAAGATTTGAACCCTGCTTTGTATAAGATGCTGAATACTGAAAATTTTGCCGTATATCTTATTTTTTCTCTAGTCGCATTGGTCGCTATGTTTAACCTTGTTGGCTCTCTAACAATTATGATTGTTGAGAAAAGGCATGATTTAAGAATTCTTAAATCTCTTGGAGGAGAAAAAAATGATATTAATCAAGTGTTCTTTTTATTGGGCATAGTAACATCTTTTTTTGGAGGGGTTGTTGGTGTTCTTTTAGCGTGGTTGATTATAGTTTTTCAAAACTCTTATTCTTTAATTTTAGTTCCTGGAACATCCATACCGTATCCTATTTCTTTTACTATTTCTAACGTTTTAATTGTTTTAACCACAATTATTGCTTTAGGTGTGATTACTTCTTTGTGGTCTACAATTGGTTTAAAAGAAGATTAAACCAATTCTTTTTGGGAAAAGGTGTGTATTATTTCATCAAGCTCATGAAAGATTTTGATTGGATCTTTTTCATTAAGTATCCTGCTTTTTGTTTCTTTAAAGTTTGCAACCCCTTTAAAGTAATTACCATAGTGTCTTCTTGTTTCTAGAACCCCCAATACCTCACCCTTCCACTTCACCGCCATCTCTAAATGTCTTTTTGCCATTCTTGCTTTGTCTGATATTCCTGGTTCTTCTTTTTTATTGCCCGTGTTTAGATAGTGTTTTACTTGGTCAAAAAACCATGGGTTTCCTATGGACGCTCTTCCTATCATAGCTCCATCTAGCCCAAAGTCGTCTCTCATTTCTTTAGCCTTCTCTGGAGAGTTTACATCACCATTTCCAAAAACCGGTATATGCATTCTTGGATTATTTTTTATTGCAGCTATTTGCGTCCAGTCAGCGTCACCTTTATACATTTGAGCTCTAGTTCTTCCATGAATAGAAATTGCTTTTATACCTACATCCTGAAGTCTTTCTGCTACCTCTACTATTTTAATGGATTTTTCATCCCATCCAAGTCTGGTTTTTACAGTGACAGGCAGGGTTGTTCTTTTTACTATTTCTTTTGTAAGACTAACCATTAAGGGAATATCTTTCAAAATTCCTGCACCCGCACCTTTACATACTACTTTTTTAACAGGACACCCATAATTAATGTCAATAATATCTGGGTTTGTTTTTTCAACTATGTCTACCGCCCCAAGCATTGAATCAAGGTTTGATCCAAATATTTGAATTCCCACAGGTCTTTCTTTTGTATATATGTCTAGTTTTTTTGTACTCTTGGCTGCGTTTCTGATAAGTCCCTCGCTTGATATAAACTCAGTGTATACAACGTCTGCCCCCTGCTCTTTACAAAGCGCCCTAAAAGGGGGGTCACTCACATCTTCCATCGGCGCAAGAAGAAGAGGGAATTTAGGAAGTTCTATGTTTCCTATTTTAATCATGTGGCAAAATTAACAATTCTTGAATTTATTTAGCTCTGGCAATTAAAGATTATACAAAGTAAGTATCTTTGTCGAAAACACAGGCATTGTCACAAAACATAAGAAACTTCTGTATTATAGCTCATATTGATCATGGGAAAAGTACTCTCGCTGACCGTCTTTTGGATTTTACTGGCTCTGTTACTGATAGAGAAAAACAGGATCAGCTTCTTGATGACATGGACCTTGAAAGAGAAAGAGGGATAACCATAAAGTCTCATGCTGTTCAAATGGATTATAAAAGGGGTGATGAAGGTTTTATTTTAAACCTTATTGACACTCCTGGTCATGTTGATTTTTCATATGAGGTTTCAAGGGCAATTGCTGCTTGTGAGGGTGCTTTATTGGTAGTGGATGCTGCCCAAAGTATTCAGGCACAAACTATTTCAAACCTTTATCTTGCTGTTGATAATGATTTGGAAATAATTCCTGTTGTAAACAAGATTGACCTTCCGTCAGCAAACACAGAGGTTGTTGTTGATGAAATTGTTTCGCTTATTGGTTGTAAAGCTGATGAGGTTGTGCTTGCTTCTGCAAAAACAGGTGAGGGTATTGAGGGAATACTTAATGCAATTGTAGAAAGAGTTCCTTCTCCTGTTGGTAATCCTGACGCTCCACTACAGGCGCTTATTTTTGACTCTGTCTTTAATCCATATAGAGGAATTGAAACTTATTTTAAGGTTGTAAACGGAAAAATTTCAAAAGGAAACAAAGTAAAATTTATGTCAACAGGAAAAAGTTATGGTGCCGAAGAAGTTGGTACCCTTAAGTTAAGCCAAGTGCCAAAGCAAGAAATTTTAACCGGTGATGTTGGCTATCTTATCACAGGAATAAAAGAAGCAAAGGATGTTAAGGTTGGTGATACTATAACGCTAGCTGAGGAAAGCGGTGTTTCGGCTATTGAAGGGTTTGAAGAGGTAAAGCCTATGGTTTTTGCAGGAATTTATCCTGTTGATACTGACGATTATGAAGATTTAAGGTCAAGTATGGAAAAGCTTCAGCTTAATGATGCTTCTTTAGTTTTTATGCCTGAAAGCTCTGCTGCCCTTGGTTTTGGTTTTAGGTGTGGTTTTTTAGGCATGCTTCATCTAGAAATTATTCAAGAGAGGCTTCAGAGAGAATTTAACATGTCTGTTATAACGACAGTTCCGAACGTTTCTTACAACGCCTATGTTAAAAAAGACCCCAACGATGCCATACTTGTTAACAACCCTTCTGATCTTCCTGATCCTTCTCGTCTTGATAGGGTTGAAGAGCCCTATATTGACGCAACTATTATAACAAAATCAGAGTTTGTTGGTAATGTGTTGACCCTGTGTATTGAAAAAAGGGGGGAGATAAAAAACCAGCGATACCTAACGCCTGAAAGAGTTGAGTTAAGTTTCAAGCTTCCTTTAGCAGAAATTGTTTTTGACTTTTATGATCGCTTAAAATCTGTTTCCAAAGGATATGCCTCTTTTGACTACTCTCCTTCTGGTTTTGTTGCTTCAAAACTTGTTCGTCTTGACATCTTGTTAAACGGAAAATCTGTTGATGCGCTCTCTTCTCTGATTCATGCAGATAATGCGCAAAGAGTTGGAAGAAAAATGTGTGAAAAACTAAAAGAGTTAATACCTAGACAGCAGTTTGATATTCCTGTTCAGGCAGCTATTGGTGCTAAAATTATTTCAAGAGAAACAATAAAGGCCTATAGAAAAGATGTAACGGCAAAGCTCTACGGGGGTGATGTAACAAGGAAAAGAAAGCTTCTTGAAAAACAAAAAAAGGGAAAGAAAAAAATGAGAATGGTTGGGAGTGTAGAAATTCCCCAACAGGCGTTTATGGCTGTTTTAAAAATTAACGACTAATGAAGCTGCACTCAATAGAAACCGGTAATTTTAAACTTGATGGTGGGGCAATGTTTGGTGTTGTTCCTAAAGTGCTTTGGCAAAAAACCAACCCTGCTGATTCTCAAAACAGAATAGAGATGAGTGCTCGCTGTTTGTTAATTGAGGATGGTGAAAAGCTTATACTGATAGATACTGGTCTTGGAAACAAACAAAGCGAAAAGTTTTTCTCTCACTACGATAGGTCTGGAGACATGACCCTTGAAAGCTCTTTGGCTTCCTGTGGTTTTGATGTTGAAGATATTACAGATGTATTCCTCACACACCTTCATTTTGACCATTGTGGTGGTGCAACCAAGAGAGAGGGTGATAAGGTTGTTCCTGTTTTTAAAAATGCAAAGTTTTGGTGTTCTAAAAGCCATTGGGAGTGGGCTAGCGTTAGTCCTAACCCCAGGGAAAAAGCTTCTTTTTTAGAGGAAAATATTTTACCATTAAAAGAGTCAGGGCAGTTAAATCTTTTTGACAGCACAAAAGACGGTTTTTGCTCTGAGCTTGGTTTTGATCTTTTGTTGGTAGATGGTCACACTGAAAAAATGGCTTTGCCTAAAGTTCAATATAAAGGAAAAACAATTCTGTTTGCCTCAGATCTTGTGCCCACAGCCGGCCACATTCCTATACCTTATCTTATGGGTTATGACGTGAGGCCTCTTACCACAATGGAGGAAAAAACAAAAATTTTAAACAACTTAGTAGAAAACGATTCTTTAATCTTTCTTCAGCACGACCCTGTAAACGAGGTTGTGTTTTTAAAGAAAACTGAGAAAGGTGTTAGGTTTGACAAGTCTTCTACACTTAAAGCTCTTTTTTAAAATGAAGCCCCTAAAAGGAAATAAAAAAATTGATTTTCTTTTTGAGAAAGGTGTCCGCTTTTCATCTGAATTTGTGCGTTGTGTTTTTTTGAAACAGGAAACAACTGAATTGTTTTATGTTGTGTCTGTGCCTAAAAAGTCTTTTTCTCGAGCAGTTGATAGAAACAAAATAAAGAGACAGCTTCGAGAAATATTAAGAAAAAATGTTGGTGTGTTTAAAAAAAATGGTTTTGGCTGGTATATGATTATATACACTCATTCATCTTTTGTTGACTTTGAAGATCTTAACAAGGATGTTTGCTCTCTTTTTTAGATCATGGTGTTATAAACATTGCGCAGTGTGGTATTCCGTCTTCAATGTAGCCCTCTCCCCTTCTTTCAAAACCTAAGTCAATGTAAAATTTTTCTAAATAGGCTTGTGCTGAGATTTTAATCTCTTGTTTGTCAAAGTTTTTTTCACAAACCCCTATACACATCTTTACAAGGTCTTTCCCAACCCCCTTTCCTCTTTCTTTTTCTATTACCAAAACTCTTCCAAAACCTGGGTGGTCTTCATAGTAGTCCCCCTTATCAAAGATTCTTGCATAAGCAACCAGCTCTTCTTCTTTATACCCGCTTAAGTGAATAGCTTTATAATCTTTTCTATCAAAATCGTTATACAATATTTCTTGTTCTACCACAAAAACTTCAGACCTTACTCTTGATATTTCATATAATTCTTTTGTGTTAAGCTTATGGAATGCTTGTTCTTTCCACTTAATCATTTTTATCTATTTTTTTTATTCTTCTCTCGTGTCTTCCCCCTTCAAACTCCTCTTTAATAAAAACGTCTACTATGTTTAATATTTTATCACTACTTAAAAATCTTGATGGTATGCTTATTATGTTTGCATTATTATGCTGTTTTGCTAAGGATGCTATTTCTTCACTCCAGCATATTGCAGCTCTTATTCCTTTATGTTTGTTTGCTGTCATTGCTGCTCCGTTTCCACTTCCGCAAACTATAACCCCTATGTCTGCATGCCCCCCCTTTACTTCTTTTGATACTGGGTGAATATAGTCTGGATAGTCTACACTTTCTTTTCCATCATACCCTTTGTTTATAACTGTGTATCCTTTTTTTATGAGATGTTCTTTTATTTTTTCTTTAATCTCTACACCAGCGTGATCGTTACCTATTGCAATTTTCATATTTATTAAATTAATAATTCCTTTATTATTTTTTGATATGATGTTAATAGTTGTTTTCTTATTCTTGATAACTATTTCTCTTTTTTATTTATTTACTTTTTTCTTTCTTTTTTAACCAGTCTTCATTGTTTGTTTT
>CACECH010000017.1:0-6356 GCA_902558025.1 uncultured Bacteroidota bacterium
ATTTACTTTCAATGGAGATCAATAAAAAAATTGTTGGTCAGAAAACAATGATTGAAAGACTTTTAATTGGGCTATTAGGTAAAGGACATATTTTACTTGAAGGGGTTCCAGGACTTGCCAAAACATTGGCTATTAATAGTCTTAGTAATGCTGTTAAAGGCTCATTTAGCAGAATTCAATTTACACCAGATCTTCTTCCAGCTGATGTCATTGGAACTATGATTTATAATATGAAATCAGGTACATTTTCTATTAAACAGGGACCAGTTTTTGCAAATTTTGTATTAGCTGATGAGATAAACAGAGCACCAGCTAAGGTTCAATCAGCATTGCTTGAAGCTATGCAAGAAAAACAGGTAACTATTGGTGATAAAACATTCAAATTAACAGATCCTTTTCTAGTAATGGCTACTCAAAATCCTGTTGAGCAAGAAGGTACATATCCTCTTCCAGAGGCACAAGTAGATAGGTTTATGCTAAAAGTTGTAGTGGATTATCCTAAACTCGAAGAAGAACAAAAGATTATAAATATGAATCTATCTTCGAAAGAAGATAAAATAAAACCTGTTGTGACAACTAAGCAAATATTAACTGCTCAAAATTTAGTTAATGAAGTATACATGGATGAAAAAATTGAAAAGTATATATTAGATCTAATTTTCTGTACTAGATATCCAGAAAAATATAATCTTAAAAACTTATCCCCTCTTATTTCATTTGGTGCTTCACCGAGAGGAAGTATAAACCTGGCTCTTGCAGCTAAATGTTATGCATTTATAAATCACCGAGGCTTCGTAATACCAGAAGATGTAAGAGAGGTCATAACTGATGTTCTTAGACATAGAATTGGTCTAACATATGAAGCTGAGGCTGAAAACGTATCTACTGAAGATGTAATTAAACAAATAGTAAATACAGTTGAAGTACCTTAGTTAATGAATTCTAAAGAATTACTTAAGAAAGTAAGACAAATTGAAATTAAAAGCAGAAGGCTTAGTGACAACCTGTTTGGAGGAGAATATCTTAGTACTTTTAAAGGTAGAGGTATGACTTTCAGTGAGGTTAGAAAGTATGAATTCGGAGATGATATTAGATCGATTGACTGGAACGTAACAGCAAGATATAATGAACCCTTTATAAAAGTATTTGAAGAGGAGAGGGAACTAACATTAATGCTCTTAATAGATGTAAGTGGTTCTGAAAACTTTGCAACTAGCAACAAACTCAAGAAAGAAATAATAACAGAAATTGCTGCAACATTGGCATTTTCTGCTTTAAAAAATAATGATAAGGTTGGTGCAATTCTTTTTACTGATGATATTGAGTTATTCATTCCTCCCAATAAGGGTAAAAAGCATATACTTAGAATTATAAGAGAATTAATCGAATTTAAGCCTAAAAGCTCTAAAACAAATATTAATTCATCACTTAAGTTTCTCCTAAGTATAATTCAAAAAAAAGCAATTGTATTTATTTTATCGGATTTCATTGATAAAGACTATGATAAATCATTAAAACTTGCAGCTAAAAAATTTGATCTTACTGGAATAAGAATTTATGATCAAATGGAAACTAAGATGGTAAAAATAGGCTTTGTACCAATGATTGATGCTGAAACAAATGAACTTATATGGGTTGATACATCATCAAAGAGGTTAAGGGAAAATTATAATCTAAACTATGCAGATTCAGTAAAGTATTTTGAAACTCTTTTCAATAAAAATGGGGCAGGAGTAATTAATTGTGAAGTTGATGATAGTTATGTAAAAAAACTTCTAGGATATTTTAAGCAACGATAAATGAAAAATTTTTTAATTCTATACCTATGTTCAAGTGCGTTATTATATAGTCAAAACCCAAATTTTGATCAGGATATAATTATATCTACTAATGTAGATACTACCGAAGTAAAAATAGGCGAAGAATTAAATTTTAAAATCGATATATCCTCAAAAAATAAATACAATATTTCATTTGATGAAATTCCAAATTTTATGCCTTTTGAGATTTTAGAGTCATTTGATACCGATACAATTCAAGAGTCATATAGTTTTTCAAAGAGGTACTCATTAATAAATTTTGAGCCTGGAGAATTTTGGATTCCACCTCAAAAAATATACTTTAATCAGTCAATAAAATATTCAGATTCATTATTAATTGTAGTAAACGATGTTGAAGTTGATACTTTAAAACAAAACCTATATGACATAAAACCAATTATTCCTGTTAAAAGAAATTATCAAAATCTACTATTAAGGATATTTATTGCAATAGTTGTTGGTTTCCTTGTTTTCTTTCTCTACCGATATTATTTGCTGAAAAAAAACATAAAAACTAATAAAGAAGAAAAATCCTTATTTGAGTTGGCAAATGAGAAGTTAGAAAACTTGAATAGCTTGGATCCTAATTCTCAGATTGAATTCAAAGAATATTATACAATTTTAATTGATATTTTCAGAGAATATCTTGAATCCCAGATTAAAATACCTGCTATGGAAAGTACTTCCAAGGAGCTTATATTAAGAATTAATTTACTTAGAGATAGTGGTAATTATAATTTTGAAAAAAGTAAAATAAGTAAGCTTGAAAGTCTTTTCACTAAGTCTGATTTAGTCAAATTCGCAAAATCACTTCCTACGAAATCAGATATTAAGAATGACTTAGATATAATATCAGACTTTATTGATGATACCGAAAAAATTTATAATGAAAAATTTAATATAGTTGAAGATATAGAACCCGAAAATGAGGAATATTCAATAATTGACAACTTAAAAACCTTTTTAAAATATTCGTTTTTAATTCTTTCCTCAATTCTCTTAATATCAATTTTAATATTTGGTTATTATCCTGTTAGAGATACTATATTGATGAATCCTACAAAAATTCTAATATCCAAAGAATGGTTCACAAGTCAATATGGTTCTCCACCAGTTGAATTAAATTCTCCAAACATTTTAGTCAGATCAAATGACACCCTTTATGATAGTAAATTTGTTATGGGGGACTTTAAAGATGCATTTTTTTTGACAATTGATTTTAAAGATGTTGTGCAAGTTGATAACAACCCTAGTCTTGATTTAATAAAAAATGATTTAATTAATCAATTTCAAACTATGGGTTCAAAAAATATACTTCTAAAGGATGACCAGTTTACAATTAAATCTGGAGACACCGGGTTAAGACTTTTTGGAAGTCTTGATATTGAAATTAAAAACAGATTAATTAGATCTAATTTTACTACTGTTATTCTTCCCTATGATAAAAAAACTATCAGACTTACAATAGTTCATAGAGCAGATGATAGGTATGCGAACAATATAAAGTCTAGGATTTTAGAAAGCTTTGATATAGTAAAAGAATTGTAATGTTTAAAGATTTGTACTTAGAAAACCCAGAATATCTTTTTATTTTGATAATTATACCAGCAATATTATTTTTTTGGTATAAGTTCGGAAGATATACTCAGGCCTCACTTAAACATTCTTCTTTATCATTTTTAAAGGCTAAAAATTCACTTTTAACTAAGCTAAGGCCCTTGTTAAATATAATAAGGATATTAGTTATCATACTATTAATAATTGCGATTTCTAGACCCCAATCTAAGTCAACATCTAAAAGGATTACAACATCAAGAGGTATTGATATTGTTATGGTTATTGATATCTCTTCAAGTATGTTATCTAAAGACCTAAAACCAGATAGATTAACTGCCTTAAAAAATGTTGCTTCAAACTTTATTGATGATAGACCAAATGATAGGATAGGTTTAGTAGTTTATGCAGCCGAGAGTTATACTAAAACACCTGTTACAACTGACAAACTAATCCTTAAACAATCTCTATCTGAAATTAATTATGAGGCTCTTCTAGAAGATGGAACTGCTATAGGCATGGGACTGTCAACTGCAGTTAATAGACTTAAAGAGAGTACTGCTAAAAGTAAGGTAATTATTTTGCTCACCGATGGAGTTAACAATTCAGGTTTTATAGATCCAAGAATTGCTGCAGAACTAGCTGCTGAATATGAAATTAAAACATATACTATTGGCCTAGGAACAAATGGAAGAGCACTTGCACCAGTCTCAATTCTTCCCAACGGAAATTTCCAATTTAGTCTTACAAAAGTTGAAATTGATGAGGATCTTTTAAGATATATTTCTGAAAAGACATCTGGAAGATATTTTAGAGCAACTGATAATTTAGAACTTCAAAATATTTATGATGAGATCAATAAATTAGAGAAGACAGAAATAAAAGAAACTATTTTCACTAATGTTTCTGAAAAATATAGGCCATTTGTAATGTTAGGGTTTATATTCTTTGTAATAGAAGTATTTGCAAGAAAAACAATATTTAAAAGCTTTGTATAATGTATGAGATAGACATTACATATTTTCTTTATTTAGCATTAGTAATTCCGCTGTTAGTTATTGTCAATTATATCTACATGTTATGGAGGAAGAAAGTACAGAATTCATTCTCAAAGCATGATTTATTAGAATACATTAGCCCTAATAGATCTAATTTCAAGCTTAATCTTAAGCTTATTTTAGAATGTTTAGCCATTTTATGTTTATCCATAGCACTTGCTAACCCTAAAATAGGAACTGAGCTTAAAACAATTAATAGAGAAGGTGTTGATATTGTTTTTGCAGTAGATGTATCTAAAAGTATGCTTGCAGAAGATGTAGCTCCTAATAGACTGTTAAGATCAAAAAATATAGTTTCAGAAATAATAAACTCTTTATCAAGTGATAGGGTTGGTATTGTTGCTTATGCTGCTCAGGCTATTCCACAAGTTCCTCTTACTACAGATTTTGCTTCTGTAAAAAACTTTCTCCAGATAATAGATACGGATATGCTATCATCCCAAGGAACATCAATTGATGCTGCACTAAATTTATCTGTAAATTTCTTTGATCAAAATTCAGAGACAAATAGAGTTTTAGTACTTATCTCTGATGGTGAAGATCATGATGATATACCTGATGATTTAATTGACTTAATCTCCATAAATGACATAAACTTAATAACAGTAGGAATCGGAGAAGATTCAGGATCTACAATACCAATTAGATTAAATGGTGCAATTGATTCATATAAAAAAGATATTAATGGAGAAGTAGTTATTACCAAAAGAAATAGTTTGATTCTTAATAAAATAGCAGATTCTTCAAATGGTTATTATATCGATGGAAATTTTACTGAAGAAGCCTTAGATCAAGTAAAATCTATACTTAATGAAATAGATAAGTCTGAGTTTGAAACATCTCAGTTCATTGATTATAAACAACAATTTCAAATATTTTTATTTTTGTCTCTGTTATTTATAATTTGTGATGTATTTGTTTTTCAGACAAAAACAAGATGGATACAGAATTTAAATTTATTTAATGAAAATAAAGATTAAGATACTTCATATCACTTTTTTATTTTTCACTTTCATGTCATTCTCGCAAAGTGATCCAAACAACCTTGTCTTTAAAGGTAATGCTGATATTTTAAATAAGAACTTCAATGATGCTGAGGTTGAATATAGAAAGGCTATATCTACTAATAAAAATCAAAATAAAGCAAGTCATAATTTAGGTAATCTTTTATTTGAAAATCAAAACTATGATGAGGCTATTCAAGAGTATTTTAAAACACAAAAAAACTCAGAAATAGACCTTGAAAAACATTCAGCTTTTCATAATCTAGGAAATTCTTACATGAAGAAAAAGGATTATGCACAAGCAGTAGAAGCATATAAAAATGCTCTCAGAAATAATTCTGCAGATGATGAAACTAGATATAATTATGCTCTTGCAAAGAAATTTTTAGAAGGTGACAAACGTCAAAATTCTGAAAATAGTGAAGATTCAGAAGAAGAAAAACAGGATCAATCAGAAGATCAAAATGAGAATCAAGATGAAAATCAAAACAGTGATCAAAACTCTGAATCAGAAAAGGAAAAACCAAAAGATCAAGATGATAAGAAAGAACAAGAACAAGGTGGAGGTCTTTCAAAACAACAAATGGATAATCTCTTAGAAGCTGTTAACAACATTGAAAAGGACTTAGATATTGAAAAAATCTTAAAAAAATCATCAAGGAAGTGGGACGGTGGCTATGTGATAGCTGGTATGATAGGTCATGGAGATTCTTTTGTTATAAGAGATCCTCATGGAATTAGACCTGCATACTATTTTGAAAATGATGAGGTAATTGCAGTAGCCTCTGAAAGACCTGCTATACAAACAGTTTTTGATGTTAATTATTCTCAGATTAATGAGATTCCTAGAGGAAATGCTCTAATAATTAAAAAGAGTGGCACAACTTCTTTAAAAGAAATTTTAAAACCAAAAGCTAAAA
>CACECH010000018.1:0-6217 GCA_902558025.1 uncultured Bacteroidota bacterium
TATTTATTAACTAATTATTTATATTAACTAAACTTAAGTTTATGAAAACTTTATTCAGATTACTTATGATTTTCTTGCTGACTGCTCAAGTAGCTTTAGCACAGAGAACAATTTCTGGTGTTGTTTCTGATTCTGACGGTATTCCACTTCCTGGAGCAACCGTTTTAATCCAAGGAACATCTACTGGGGTAACAACTGATTTTGATGGGAACTTTTCTATATCTGCAGATAATGGAGATGTTCTTGTTGTTAGTTTTGTTGGTTATGAAAACTCTCTAGTAACTGTTGGTTCTGGGAGCACTTATAACTTTTCATTACAGTCTGACAACGAATTAGAAGAAGTTGTAGTAACTGCACTAGGTCTAGAAGTTAAGAAAGATGAGGATGTAAGTTCCGCAACACTTATTAAGAGCGAGGTTATTCAACGTTCAGGTGAAAGTGGTCTTATTCAAGGTCTTGCTGGTAAAACTTCTGGTGTGATTGTCACATCAAATACAGGTGACCCAGGTGCAGGTGGTTACGTTCAGATTCGTGGACAAAATACAATATTAGGTGCTAGTACACCATTGATAATTGTAGATGGTGTCCCAATATCTAATGCAACTTTTGGTTCGAGCACAGCTGGTGTTTCTGAATCATCACGTTTAAACGATATACCTGCTAGTGATATAGCTAGTGTTACTGTACTTAAAGGTGCGGCTGCTACTGCCTTATGGGGTTCTGGTGCTGCAAATGGTGCTCTTGTAATTACTACTAATCAAGGAAATGCTGGTGTTGGGGAAATGAGTATTGATTTTAGTGCATCTCTCTCTATAGATGAGGTTAACAGAGAGCATCCAAAACAAAATCTTTACGGACAAGGTTTCGGTGGAAATTGGAACTCGAATGCTTCAGGTTTATCTTGGGGTGATAAAATCGCAGATAGATCTGGTGGCTCTGATGTTTATGATACTTCTGGCCCATACTTTGTCGGTGATATTACAGGTTCAACTTATTACCCTGTAACTGAAAAGAATTCTAAGCAAACATTTAATAAAGAGAACAGAGATCAGATTTTTAGAACTGGTTATACTCAAAATTATAGCTTAGGTATTAATTTTAGAGCAAACGAAAATAGTAACACTTACTTAAGTTACTCTAGATTAGATCAAAAAGGTGTTATTAATGGAAAGTCTAATTATCTAAGAAATACTTTCAGAATTAACCAGACTACACAATTAACTCCATGGTTAGAGGCAAGAATTAATGCTTCTTACATTGGATCGGAGTCTGAAAGAATTCAGCAAAGTTCAAACCTTAATGGTTTATATTTAGGATACTTAAGAACTTCTCCTGATTTTAACAATACTGATCACATTGGTACATACTACTCAGGTCCAAATGATGCTGTTGGTACACCTCTAAGTCATAGATCGTATAGAGCAAGACATATTGGTCAAGCTCCAGCTATTTATAACAACCCAGGATGGACAATCAATGAGCTAGATAACCCTAACGAAGTTGATCGTATAATTCTTGCACCACAGGTTAACATAACTCTTGCGGATAACATTACTGTTACAGGTAGATATGGATTAGACTTCTATTCTGATAGAAGAGAGGAATATTATCCAGTTAAGTCTGCAGGTTCTTATACAAATGGTGGTTTTTTCAAAGATGATTTTGAACAAAGAATTGAAAATGCTAACATTTTTGTAAACGGTAACTTTGATTTAACAGACGATATTAACTTAAATGCAATTGTTGGTTATGTATACGAAAATAGTGAATATTATAGATTCAGCTCCTCTACTGTTGGTTTCTTAAATCCAGATCCATCTAAGCAATTAGTTGGTAATGCTGAGAACCCAAACATTGGTGCTAGTGAGTATAAATCTACAAACCAAAAAAACTCAACATACTTTAATACAACATTCACTATTGCTGAAGATTTAATTGTTGATCTTGCTGGTAGATTAGAAAACTCAACAACTGTTTCTGATCAGGTATTTTATCCATCTGCACAAGTTGGATATATTCTTGATAACTCTCAGTCAGGTGCATTATCATTTTTAAAACTTAGAGCTTCTTATGGTGAGGTAGGTATTTCTCCTTCATTATACTTAAACAGAAGTACATTTGGTCCATCTACAGCAGGTTCTGAAGGATGGGGTGATTACATCGATGGTGCAAACTATGGTGGTACTTCAAGAAGAAGTAGTGTTCAGGGTAACCCTAACTTAACAGTTGAAAAAGTAACTGAGTACGAATTTGGTGCTGATGCTAGATTCTTTGACAATTCATTAACAGTAGGTTTAACATATTATGATCGTTTAACTACTGATGGTATTTTATCACTTGAGGCTCCTCCATCAACTGGATTTACAAGTCTTTATGATAACGTAGCAGAAATTTCAAATAAGGGTATTGAGTTTGACTTTAACTACAACTTATATTCTAACGCAGATACTGCAATTAACATTTTTGGTAACTATACAGCAGCTGAAAACGTTGTTGAAAAGCTTCCAGGTGTAAGTGCAGTTTACATGGGAGGATTTGTAGCTTCTATAGTAGAAGGAGAAGATTTTAACTCTTTCTATGGTGGTTATTTTGAAAAAGATGGTAATGGAAATATTGTTACTGATGCTGATGGTTTCCCAGTAATTGCTGCTGAAAATGGTGTTACTGGATCTGCACAACCAGACTTTAGAGCTGGTTTAGGTGCCTCTATTACAAAAGGCCCTTGGGACTTCTCATTTGTTTTCGAAACTTCACAAGGTAACGAAATGTGGGCTGGTACTTATAGTGTACTTCACTACTTTGGTATTCACCCAAATACTGCAGTTGAGTCAGTAGCTCCTCAGGATCTTCCAAAATATGCTGGAGGATTTGGTGGAACTGTTCCTGCTGGTACTACATTTAGAGGAAACATTGGTGACTTCGGTGGTGGTTTAGTAGCATTAGAAGAAGGATGGTATAGAACAGATGGTGGTGGTTTTGGATCTCAAGATGAGTTATTCATATTTGATGCATCTTTCATTAAACTAAGAGAAGTATCTCTTAGCTATGATCTTCCATCGTCAATTTTGACACCAATTGGTGCTAAAGGCGGATCTTTCGGTATTACTGGTAGAAACTTCCTTTTACAAACAGATTTTCCTGATATAGATCCGGAAATAAGTTTAGTAGGTGCAGGGAAAGCTAGAGGTGTTGAGTACTTCACTAACCCTAATACAGAATCTTTTCTGTTTAACTTAAAACTTAACTTTTAATCACTAATAGGAAATAAAATGAAAAAATTTATAACACTTTTAGCAATTACCTCTCTATTCATAGGATGTGAAATAGACGAGGACTTAAATGATAACCCAAATGCGTTTACTGATGCTCCTATTGGTTTAATTATAAATCATGCGTTATTAAATGTTGCGGCTGTTGCTGAGGCAGCGCCTGCAAGGGTTGCAGCAATGTTCACAGACCAACTTACAGGGTTTGATAGACAGTACGCAACTTGGAATATTTATTCAGTAAATTCTAATAGCTATGGAGAATTTTGGTCAGATGGTCTTTCTGCTGGGGTTTCTCAAGCTCAAGTAGCAAAAGCAAAAGCTGTAGAAGCTGGTAACGCTCAAATTCAAGGTATTGCAGAAATACTTGAGGGATATTATTTTGCAGAAACAGCACTTGTTTTTGGAGATATTCCTTTTTCAGAGGTTAACAATCTTGATTTCCCAGATCCAGTTTATGAACCACAGGCAACTGTAATGAATGGTGCAATTGCATTAATTCAGTCTGGTATTCAAAAAGCTGGTAGTGTATCTGCTGCTAACAATGTATTTTCTACATCTTCAACTTGGAGTCAAATAGGTAATGCTCTTTTAGCTAGATATAACTTAGCAATGGGTAATAATTCAGCTGCGTTAGCTGCTGCAAAAGCTGCAAACTTCACTAGTACTGCTAACGATTGGGATATTATACATTCTACTACAAACTACATGGAGAACTTATTCTGGATGTTCGAAGTCGAAGAAAGACAAGATTATCTTAGAGTTCAAAATAGTTATATGTCAGACTTAATTAATCCTGCATCATCAATTTATAGCGGAAACGCAAAAACTGACGAGTCAGGTAGGTTTGCATGGTATGTAGATCAAAGTAATGGAGTTAGTATGAATACAACTGACGGTTTTGCCGCTGTTGACAGAAACTATCCAGTTGTTTCATTT
The DNA here is from genome assembly GCA_902558025.1 of uncultured Bacteroidota bacterium. Classification (GTDB taxonomy): domain Bacteria; phylum Bacteroidota; class Bacteroidia; order Flavobacteriales; family Flavobacteriaceae; genus Marisimplicoccus. Next base: position 4,206 of record CACECH010000018.1, read on the forward strand.
GAAGAAGTTCAATTAATTATTGCTGAAACAGCAGTAGGAACTAGTCCAGATGAAGCATTAGCTGCATTAAACGCAGTAAGAGCAAGTAACAATAGTAAGTATGGAGGAAACTTCGATGCATACACAACAGCAGATTTTGCTGCTGGAGGTATGGTAAACAGAGGATTAAGTACTTCAGCTGCAATGACAATGGAGATTATGATTGAAAAATTCAAATCTGTTATTGGAGGTCCTACTTACCATGATGTTAGAAGAAACAATAACTTAATTGGAACAAGAGTTAAAAATACTAACACAAATGTTATTCCTCAAAGATATTTCTATCCAGCTGAGGAGTCTTCATCAAATGAAAATTTCCCTGGAATTGTTGATCAATTTGTAAAAGTTCCAATTTTCAATTAAACCAAGTTTAATTTGATAAATAATAAAACCCACCTTTATGGTGGGTTTTTTTTTGACATATTTTTTTTAAAAATAATTTTGCTACTAATGTATGTAGATAGTCATTTAAATTTTGACTAATTTAAAAGGAGGTTTTATAAAACCTCCTTTTTTTAAATATGAATAAAAACATAGAAATATATGGTTTAAGAAGTATAATAGAGGCAGTTGATTCATCAAAGGAAATATCAAAAGTTTTATTAATTAAGTCATCCGCATCAAGTAGCTTATTTAGGTCATTAGTAGAAAAATTAGAAAAAAAGAACATAAAATATACATATGTTCCAAAAGAAAAATTTAATAATTATAAAGACAAGAACCATCAAGGAGCTGTTGCAATATTATCTCCAGTTCCACTATTATCAATAGAGGAATTAGTAAAATCTACATATAATGAGTCAACAGAACTTACTTATTTACTTTTAGATGGTATAACTGACACTAGAAATTTTGGGGCTATCATAAGAACATCAGTTGCTGCTGGTGTAACTGGAATAATTATTTCACAAAATAACTCAGCTCCTATCAACGCGGATGTTATTAAAACATCATCTGGATCAGTTTTTAACATACCGATTGCAAGAGTTAATAATTTAAAAGATGCAATAATTCACTTAAAATCAATAGGCATAGAGATTTTTAGTTTATCAGAAAAAGCTAGTAAAAGTATTTATGATAAGAATTATAAAAAATCAGTAGGTTTAATTTTAGGATCTGAAGATAAAGGAATTACAAAAGGAGTTTTAAATCTTTCTGATGATATACTTATGATTCCAATTAGCCCAAATATAGATTCATTAAATGTATCTGCTGCATTTTCAGCAGTAATATTTGAACTTGTACGACAAAGAAATTATTGAACTAAAAAATGTAATTTAGTAAAAAAAAAATTGACTTTTACTAGAATTTTTTCACCATTTTTAATAGCTATCTTATTAATCATAAGTAGTTGTAGTTCAAATATTTATAATAAATTTGATGATCCAATTCTTGTTAAAAATATACTTGAGGTTAACGATAGTATTGTTAAAAAAGATCCTGTCAATTTACTTATTCAACCATCACCCGTAAATAAATTTTTAGGCTATCCACTTGGATTAGCCATTAATAATCTTGCTAATGATAATCCTGAGGAGAAGTTTAGAATATGGTTAGAAAAGAATGAAAATAGATCTAATAGATTAGAGAAACTTATTTCTAATAAACAAATAGATCAATTAAAGAGATATAACAACTCATTTAACGATTTCCTAAAGAATATTGGGCAAGAGCCAATTACTATAAATAATACTGAGATTGATAAAAATATAGAAAGACTCAAAAGATTTTATGATAGTAAAGGTTATTTTGACTCAAATATTACATATGACTCAATTATAGAGTTCAATCAATTAACCGCCAAATATTCAGTAGAAACCAAAGAAAGGTATTTGATTGATTCAATAACTGTAAATATCGAGTCTAAAGATTTGGATTCTCTATATAAAGCCAACATTAGTCAAAGCCAAATAAAAAAAGGTGAATTCTTTACAATTGATAAACTTATATTAGAGAGAGATAGACTCATTAAA
>CACECH010000019.1:0-5695 GCA_902558025.1 uncultured Bacteroidota bacterium
AAACCATTTTTTAATTGATTCAGAGTTTGATCTTGAGTTTACAGAACTAAAATTTTTACAAATTAGTCCACTGATATAAATTTTATTTGATTGAGATTCGGACATTTTGATACCGTAGTTTCCAATATGAGAGGTTGTAGTTACCATAATTTGTCCAAAATAAGATGGATCAGTAAATATTTCTTGATATCCAGTTACTCCAGTATTAAAACAGATTTCACCAAAAGAAGTACCATTGATTCCGGAAGAACGACCATAAAAAATCGTACCATCAGCTAACAGTACGAGTCCCTTTTCCCTTTTATTGTAAGTCATTTCGGAAAGTAAAATTAAATAAAAAAAGGACATATGAAAACACATATGTCCTTTTGTTAATTACTTTTTAAATAGTTTTATTAAGACTCAGGTTTTTCTTCTGAATCAACCTCTTGTTTTTCAGGAGATTCATCAACTTGTTTTGAATTATACAGGTTATTAAAATCTACAAGCTCAATCATAGCCATAGATGCATTATCTCCCATTCTATTTCCTAATTTGATTATTCTTGTATATCCACCTGGTCTATTAGCTACCTTTTGAGATATCTCATCAAATAGAATCTTGACACCAACCTTGTTTCTTAATTTGCTAAAGCACAGTCTTCTATTATGAGTATTGTCATTTTTAGACTTGGTAATTAAAGGCTCAATAAAAATCTTTAAAGCTTTAGCTTTAGTTGACGTAGTGGTAATCCTTTTATGCTCAATTAATGATACAGCCATGTTAGCTAGCATAGCTTTTCTATGGGCTGATTTCCTGCCAAGTTTAATTGTTTTTTTACCGTGTCTCATTGTTTAATCTTTATCCAGTTTATATTTAGTAAGATCCATACCAAATGATAGACCTTTAAGTATAACTAATTCTTCGAGTTCTGTTAAAGATTTTCTACCAAAATTTCTAAACTTCATTAAATCATTTTTATTAAAAGAAACAAGATCACCTAATGTATCAACCTCAGCAGCTTTAAGACAATTTAATGCTCTAACAGATAAATCCATATCTATAAGTTTTGTCTTAAGAAGTTGTCTCATATGAAGAGATTCTTCATCATAAGTCTCAGATTGAGCAATTTCATCTGCCTCAAGTGTAATAAGTTCATCAGAGAATAACATGAAATGGTGAATAAGTATTTTAGCAGCTTCAGTAAGAGCATCTTTAGGGTGTATTGATCCGTCAGTTACAATTTCAAAAACAAGTTTTTCATAATCTGTTTTTTGCTCTACTCTATAATTCTCTATATCATATTTTACATTTTTAATTGGAGTAAATATAGAATCTATAGGAATGAGGCCAATAGACTCATTAGGTCTTTTATTTTCTTCTGCAGGCTTATAACCCCTACCCATTTCTATATTTAATTCTATGCTGAGCTTCACATCCTTCTCTAAATTACATATTACTAAATCAGGATTTAAAATTTGAAAACCAGATATAAACTTTTGCAAATCAGAAGCTTTAAGAACTTTTTGATTACCAACAATAATACTAACTTTTTCATTATCAGTATCATCAATTTGTCTTTTCAACCTAATTTGCTTAATGTTTAAGATGATTTCTGTTACATCCTCAACAACGCCTTCAATTGTTGAAAATTCATGATCAACACCATCAATTTTGATGGATGTAAAAGCATAACCTTCTAAAGAAGATAATAATACTCTTCTTAGAGCGTTACCAATAGTTAAACCATATCCTGGTTCTAAAGGTCTAAATTCAAATTTACCATGAGACTCTGAAGAGTCAATCATGATTACTTTATCTGGTTTTTGAAAGTTTAAAATTGCCATATTTTTTATTTTGAGTATAATTCAACAATAAGTTGTTCCTTAATATTTTCAGGAATTTGTTCTCTTTCTGGAAGAGAAATAAATTCACCTTCAAGACGTTCTCTATTAAATTTTATCCATTCGTATTCAGATATATTTTCTCTGAGAGAACTCTCAATTGCCTTTAGAGACTTGGATTTCTCTCTTATAGAAACTTTGTCTCCAGGTCTTAAAGTGTATGATGGGATATTAACAATTACCCCATTAACAAGTATATGTTTATGAGAAACTAACTGTCTTGCACCATCTCTAGTATTAGACAATCCCATTCTAAAAACAACATTATCAAGTCTAGATTCACATAATTGAAGAAGTAGCTCTCCAGTAACACCTTTACCTCTATTAGCCTTGTCATATATGTTTCTGAACTGCCTTTCAAGAATACCGTAAGTATACTTAGCCTTTTGTTTTTCCATAAGCTGAATAGCATATTCTGACTTTTTACCTCTTCTTTTTGCGTTACCATGTTGTCCTGGTGGGTAATTTTTCTTCTCTAAAGTACGGTCTTCACCAAATAATGGTTCACCGAACTTTCTTGAAATTTTTGTTTTTGGTCCTGTATATCTTGCCATTTAAATTGTATTAATTAAACTCTTCTTCTTTTAGGTGGTCTACATCCATTATGTGGCATTGGAGTAACATCAACTATCTCAGAAACTTCTAAGCCATTATTATGCAAAGTTCTAATAGCAGATTCTCTTCCATTTCCAGGCCCTTTTACTAGAACTTTAATTCTTCTTACACCAGCATCATGTGCGATTTTAGCAGCATCCTCTGCAGCAGTTTGAGCAGCAAATGGAGTATTCTTTTTAGAGCCTCTAAAACCCATTTTTCCAGCTGAAGACCATGAGATAACTTCCCCTTTTAAATTGGTAATTGATATGATTATGTTATTAAATGAAGCATTTATATGAGCCTCACCAGACGTATCGACAATTACTTTTCTTTTTTTACTAGTAGATTTTGCCATAATTATTTAGTTGCTTTTTTCTTATTAGCTACAGTTTTTCTTTTTCCTTTTCTTGTTCTGGAATTATTTTTTGTTCTTTGACCTCTTAATGGTAAACCAGTTCTATGTCTAATACCTCTAAAACTCCCAATATCCATTAATCTTTTAATGTTTAATTGTGTCTCTGATCTTAACTCACCTTCAATTTGAAGTTTTCCAACAACATCCCTTACACTAGCAATATCTTTATCATCCCAATCAGAAACTTTCTTATTTAAATCAACTTTAGCTTCTTCTAAGATTGTTAATGCAAGGCTTCTACCTATTCCATATATGTAGGTTAAAGCTATTGCTCCTCTTTTATCCTTTGGTATATCTATTCCTGAAATTCTTGCCATAATTAACCTTGTCTTTGTTTAAATCTTGGATTCTTTTTATTAATTACATATAATCGACCTTTCCTTCTGACGATTTTACATTCACTACTTCTTTTCTTTATTGATGCTCTTACTTTCATAATATTTTTACATTCTAAATGTTATTCTTGCCTTTGTCAAATCATATGGACTCATTTCAAGTTTAACTTTATCACCTGGAAGAAGCTTTATATAATGTAAACGCATCTTACCAGAAATATGAGCAGTAACAACATGTCCATTCTCAAGTTCTACTCTAAACATAGCGTTAGAAAGAGCCTCTATAATTTTACCTTCTTGTTCTATAGATTTCTGTTTAGCCATATTATATAGTTGGTTTACTTCTCATTGAACCAGATTTCATAAGTCCATCATAATGATGATTAAGTAAATATGCATTTACTTGCTGTATTGTGTCAATAGCAACTCCTACCATAATTAAAAGAGATGTACCTCCATAAAAAAGTGCCCAACCTTGTTGCATACCAATTAATTGGACAACTATAGCAGGGAAGATTGCTATAACTGCTAGATAAAGAGATCCAGGAAAAGTAATATGAGACATCACTGAATCTAAATATTCTGATGTTTCGTTCCCTGGTCGTATACCAGGAACAAATCCACCGCTTCTTTTTAAATCATCTGACATTTTATTAGTAGGTACTGTAATAGCAGTGTAAAAAAATGTAAAAATTATAACTAGAAGTGCAAATAAAATATTATACCATAATCCAAATATGTCAGAAAAACTTGCTTGAAGCCACTGACCAATTGATGAGTCACTAAAAACACTACCAATTGTTGCTGGTGCAAACATAAGTGCCTGAGCAAAGATTATTGGCATAACACCTGAAGCATTAAGCTTAAGGGGTATATACTGTCTTGTAGCCATACCAGGAGATTGAGATCCAGGCACAGAGTTTCTTCTTGCATATTGAACTGGTATTTGTCTTACAGCCATAACTAATAGAATTGACAATAGGATGATTACTAACCATACTGCTAGCTCAATAACTACCATTATTAAACCTCCATTACTTTCAGAAACTCTTGAGACAAGGTTTTGGGTAAATGAAAGTGGTAAAGTAGCAACGATACCAACAGTTATAAGAAGTGATATTCCATTTCCAATTCCTTTGTCTGTTATTTTTTCACCTAGCCACATGGCAAAAATTGTACCTGTAACTAGAATAATTATTGATGATAGAACGAACATTGGAGTTCTACCAAAAATAAATGCACTCTCTGGAACACCAAGTGCACTTAATCCATATAAATATGCAGGTGCTTGAACAACGCATATAAAAATTGTTAGCCATCGAGTAATTTGTGTTATTTTTTTTCTACCACTCTCACCTTCTTTCTGAAGCTTTTGAAGATATGGAAGAGCTACCCCCATTAACTGAACAACAATAGCTGCTGAAATGTATGGCATAATACCAAGGGCAAATATGGATGCATTCGCGAAAGCACCACCAGTGAATGCATTTAATATACCTAATAACCCTCCTCCATCAGATCTTGTTGAAAGATCAGACAAAGCAAGAGAGTCAACACCAGGAAGCACAACTTGTGCTCCTAATCTGTAGACCAATAGTAACCCTAAAGTGAAAAGAATTCTATCTCTTAACTCTTTGATATTATATATATTTTTTATTATGTCTACTAATTTATTCACTTTATATTTTAGTTATTTTTCCACCAGCCTTTTCAATTAGCTTTTCAGCTGATGCAGAAAATTTATGAGCAGCAACATTTACCGGAGTATCAATTTTTCCTCTGCCTAAAACTTTTATAAGGTCACCTTTTTTAGCAATTCTCAACTCAATCATTTTTTCAAAGGTTAAATCTTTTTTAATTTTTTTATCTTCAACTAAAGTCTGTATATCGTCTACGTTAATAGTTTTATATTCAATTCTATTAATATTTTTAAAACCAAACTTTGGAATTCTTCTTTGAAGTGGCATCTGTCCACCTTCAAAACCTATCTTTCTAGAATATCCAGATCTTGATTGAGCACCTTTATGACCTTTTGTTGAAGTACCACCTTTTCCAGAACCTTGACCCCTACCAAGCCTTTTACCACTTGTCTTATTTGAACCTTTAGCAGGCTGTAAATTATTTAAGCTCATAATTATTTGTTTACAGAATTAATCTCTACAAGATGTTTAACTTTATCTATCATACCAGAAATTGATGGGCTTAACTCATGTTCAACTTCCATTCCAATTTTCCTTAAACCTAGAGCTCTAAGAGTTCTCTTTTGAGACTCTAGTCTTTTTATAGTACTTCTTACTTGTTTAATTCTTACTTTCTTACTCATCCTTTAAATACTTTATCAAGAGAAATACCTCTTTGTTTTGAAATCATTAACGGACTTCTTAAATTAAGTAACGCGTCAAAAGTAGCTTTAACAACATTATGTGGATTTGAAGATCCCTGAGATTTGGAAAGTACATTTTGAA
>CACECH010000020.1:0-4940 GCA_902558025.1 uncultured Bacteroidota bacterium
ACACTTGAATCCTCAAAAATTAAATATTGCCCCTTAATTCCAATTAATTTTCCATTTATTTCGACAGATTTTTTAAGGCTTACTGATTTTACTGAGTCAACTGGAATATCTAATTGATAGTTAAATTTAATTACATCAGTATCTATAATAAAGTAATCTTTAAAATCATCACCTAGGAATTCAAGCGCCTCATCTTTTTCATTTTTTAAATTTGAATCATTAATTTGACTTGTAAGCATTTTACGCCAATTTGTTTTATCAGAAAATTTCTGTTTTAATTTTACCTCAGCTATCCCTGCCAAATATCGATTAGGAACTTTAATTAATTCGATAGCTTCAATAGCTCCTTGATCAATCCACCTTGTAGTTTTATTATTGGATCGCGTAACACCAACTTTTGTTTCACTTGTTTTTGAGAGGTAAACAATATGATCTTGAATTTGAATTTTTTTTTCATATTCAAGGTCTCTATCTTCAATTTCCAGGTGAGCTTTACTTAACTCAGGTTTCATTACCCAATCACCAGACATTGGAGACTCAAAAAAGCATTTTTTACAAAAACCATTTGCAAAAATTTCAATATTTTCAGAGCATGACAGACAACAATAACCTGTCTTTTTTAAATTGATATTTTTACCTATAAACTGATTAAGAAATAAAAGATCATTTTCGAAATCTAGGATATATCTAATTGGATCATCATGTATTGAAATCATTTTTTTTATTACTCCTGAAAACATAATTTTTTGTTTACTATTTTTATGCTAAATATATGTAATCCATGCCAATTCCAATTTTTAATTCTGTTGCATCCTTTTTTTTAAAAAGAAGAATAAGTCAAATAGAATTATTTAAAGACTATCCGATAGAAGTACAACAAGAGGTTCTAAGAAAACTTGTTGTTTACTCTATTGATACTGAAATTGGAAAAAAGAATGATTTTAAAACAATAGCATCTTATGATGATTTTAAAGAAAGAGTTCCAATTGTATCATATGAAGATATATACGCTGATATTGAAAGGAATAGAAAAGGTGAGCAAAACATATTTTGGAGAACTTCTATAAAATGGTTTGCAAAATCAAGTGGAACTACTAATGCTAAAAGTAAATTTATCCCAATAAGTTTTGAGTCTTTGGAGGATTGTCATTACAAAGCTGGAAAAGATATGTTATCATTATACTTTAATAATAATATAAATTCACAATTACTAGCTGGAAAATGTTTAAGACTAGGAGGTTCCAAAGATATCTATGAAAATAATAGTAGCTATTATGGTGATTTATCTGCTATTATAATTGATAATTTACCTTTTTGGGCTGAACTAAGCAGCACACCTAGTTCAAAAGTTTCATTAATTCCAGAGTGGGAACAAAAAGTTGAAGCAATAATAAATGAATCTTTAAGTCAAAAAGTGACAAGCTTTGCAGGTGTTCCTTCTTGGATGTTGTCGTTACTTCAAAAAGTAATTGAAAAAACTGGAAGAAACAACGTTATTGATATTTGGAATGATTGTGAAGTTTATTTCCATGGGGGAGTAAGTTTCGAACCATACAAAAACCTCTACAAAAAGTTATTTCCATCAAAAGATTTCAAATATTTTGAAATTTATAATGCCTCTGAAGGATTTTTTGCTATTCAAGATCAGAATGAATCAAGTGAATTACTACTTATGTTAGACTACGGTATTTTCTACGAATTTTATCCAGCTAACGGGTCAGAGCAAGAAATTGTTTCATTAGCTGATGTTAAACTGAATGTAAATTATGCAATGGTAATAACAACAAATTCTGGTCTCTGGAGATATAAAATAGGTGATACAGTAAAATTCACCTGCTTGAATCCATACAGGATTAAGATAACAGGAAGGACAAAACATTTTATAAATGTTTTTGGTGAAGAGCTGGTTATTGAGAATGCAGAAAAGGCGTTATCACTAACTTCTGAGTTAACAAAATCTTCTATATCTGACTATACTGTAGGCCCAGTTTTTATGAGCAGTAAAACTAAAGGCTCTCATGAGTGGTTAATTGAGTTTGATAAACATCCCGATGATCTAAATAAATTTATGGAAATACTTGATCTAAATCTTCAAAGTCTTAATTCTGATTATGAAGCCAAGAGATATAAAAGCTCAACACTTGAGCTACCTAAACTAGTTGTTGCAAGAAAGAATCTTTTTTATGATTGGCTTTCATCTAAGAATAAACTTGGAGGACAGAATAAAATTCCAAGGTTATCAAATTCAAGAGAGTTTATTGAAGAATTAATTTCAATGAATTAGGAAACTGCTTTTAAGTAAGATAGATCAATTTTTTGAAGCTTTTCATCTGCATACAGCTTTGTGATTTTTAATTCATTCTCTCCAGAACTTGGTAAATTAAACATAGCATCATTTAAAATTGCTTCACATAGCGTTCTTAATCCTCTAGCACCTAACTTAAACTCATATGCCTTGTCTACAATGTATTCAATTGCACCTGGAGTAATTGAAAAGTTAATATCATCCATTTCAAAAAGCCTAGTGTATTGCTTAATCAAGGCATTTTTTGGAATTGTCATAATATCTCTCAATGCATCTTTGGTTAAAGGGTTTAAGTGACACATAACAGGTAATCTTCCAATGATTTCAGGAATAAGTCCATATGATCTTATATCATGGGGATTTATATATCTTAAAACATTATCTTCATTTTCATTAATTACTTTTTCATTTGCAGGTTTAAATCCAATAGATTGAAGATTTAATCTAGTTTTAATTATTTTTTCAATTCCATCAAAAGCACCACCTGCAATAAATAGAATATTAGATGTGTCAATCTCTATGAATTTTTGATCTGGATGTTTTCTTCCCCCTTTAGGTGGAACATTTACTGTAGTTCCTTCAAGTAACTTTAGTAAAGCCTGTTGAACTCCTTCACCTGAAACATCTCTAGTGATAGAAGGGTTATCGCTTTTTCTTGCAATTTTATCAATTTCGTCTATAAAAACAATTCCATTTTGAGCTTTATCTATATCAAAATCAGCAGCCTGCAGAAGTTTACTTAAAATGCTTTCAACATCTTCACCAACATAGCCTGCTTCAGTAAGAACTGTCGCATCAACAATCGCAATAGGTACATTTAAAAATTTTGATATAGTTTGAGCTAATAGAGTTTTACCTGTACCAGTAGGTCCAACAAGAATTAAATTACTTTTTTGTATTTCAATTTCTTCCTGTAAATGTTTCTGATTAATTCTCTTATAATGATTATAAACTGCTACTGATAAAGTTTTTTTTGCATCTTCTTGACCAATAACGTGAAGATCTAGGAATTTTTTAATTTCTTTTGGAGGTTTTAGCTCAACAGAAAAATCAGATGGATCTTTACTAGATTCATCATCTTTAAGAATCATATCTGCTTGAGATATACATATATCACATATATGGGCATCTAAACCAGCTATTAATAATTTTGTCTGAGATTTTGATCTACCACAAAAAGAACATAAGATTTCTTCTTCACTCATATTATTTGTTTAATACTTCGTCAACCATACCATATTTTTGAGCTTCATCTGCTTTCATCCAATAGTCTCTATCACTATCTGCATTTACCTTTTTGAAAGTTTGGCCAGTATGATTTGAAATAATCTTATATAATTCATCTTTAAGCTTAAGAATTTCTCTTGCTGTAATTTCAATATCAGCTGCTTGACCAGAAACTCCACCTAAAGGCTGGTGTATCATAACTCTTGAGTGTTTTAGTGCAGATCTTTTTCCCTTCTTTCCTGCACAAAGAAGAACTGCAGCCATAGATGCAGCACATCCAGTGCAAATTGTAGCAACATCTGGCTTTATGTATTGCATTGTATCATATATTCCAAGCCCTGCATACACTCCACCACCAGGCGAATTAATATACATTTGAATATCTCTTGATGAATCTGTACTCTGCAAGAAAAGTAATTGAGCCTGAATAACATTGGCAACGCTATCTGTAATAGCAGTTCCTAAAAACATAATTCTATCCATCATTAATCTTGAAAAAACATCCATCTGTGCTACATTTAATTGTCTCTCTTCAATAATATAAGGAGTCATACTGCTTATAATCTTATCGTAGTATGTAGAGCTTACACCATGATGTTTTGTAGCATATTTCTTAAATTCTTTTGAATAATCCATCTGATAAATTTTAAACTCAAAATTAATCAAATACATATCTAAATAAAAAAATATACCAATTATTTACCTTATTACTAATCGATAAATACTTATAGAACTTTATTAAAGATTATTAGGTATAATATATTTTGTTAAATTTGCTTTCAAAAATTAGTAACCTGGGTCGTGAACCCAAAATATTAAAATTATGGCAGTAAAAATTAGATTACAAAGACACGGAAAAAAGGGAAAACCTTTTTATTGGATAGTAGCAGCAGATGCTAGATCTAAAAGAGATGGTAAATACCTGGAAAAAATTGGTACTTATGACCCTAATACATCCCCAGCAACAATTGACTTGAATTTTGATTCTGCAATTTCTTGGTTAGAAAAAGGTGCACAACCTACAAATACTGCTAAGGCGATATTATCTTACTCTGGTGTTCTTCTTAAAAAACATCTCGATGGAGGTGTAAAGAAAGGTGCTTTCACAGAAGCTGAAGCAAAGAAAAGATTTGATAAGTGGATGAAAGAAAAGAGTGCAAAAATTCAAAAGAAAATTGAAGATGTTAATGCCTCGCTTGAATCAAATAAAAAAGAAGCAAGAGAAAGAGAAGAGGAATATAGAAAGAAAAAATTAGAAGAATCTAAGGCAAAAGAGGAAGCTAAAGCTGATGAGGCTCCTGCTGATGAAGCTCATGCTGATGAGGCTCCTGCTGATGAGGCTCCTGCTGATGAAGCTCCTGCTGATGAGGATAAATAATAAATTTTATGGATACAAATCATGTTAAAA
>CACECH010000021.1:0-4758 GCA_902558025.1 uncultured Bacteroidota bacterium
CTTAAAGTTTCTGTTCAATATAGGGTTGTAGAATCAAAAGTTTTTGATGCGTTTTATAAACTAGACTTTCCACAAGATCAAATCACATCATATGTGTTTGATTTAATTCGTTCACAGGTTCCAAAAATGAAGCTTGATGATGTTTTTTCAAAACAAGACGACATAGCTGTTGCTGTGAAACAATCATTAGGAGATGCTATGGAAGAATATGGATACTTTATTGTTAAAGCACTTGTAACAGATATTGAGCCGGATGCTGAGGTTAAAAGAGCAATGAACAGAATTAATGCAGCCGATAGAGAAAAAACAGCTGCTCAATATGAAGGAGATGCTGCAAGAATTTTAATTGTAGAAAAGGCAAAAGCTGAAGCTGAAAGCAAAAGACTTCAAGGACAAGGTATTGCGGACCAGAGAAGGGAAATAGCTAAAGGTATTGAGGACTCGGTTGGAACTTTAGGATCGGTTGGGATAAACTCGCAAGAGGCTTCAGCACTAATAGTTGTTACACAACACTATGATACACTACAGTCAATTGGCGGGGAAACTAACTCTAATTTAATCCTTCTTCCTAATTCACCGCAAGCAGGAAGCACAATGCTAAATGATATGGTTGCTGCTTTTACAGCTAGTAGCAAAATAGGGGAGGCAATGCAAAAAGAAAACATAAAGTCTGCTAAGAATGATTTGGGGGAAACTAAGCAAGAACCTACTCAGTTTGATGATCCTCCTGTAGACAGTTTTGAAGGTGAGGATGAGATGGTTTAGTTATTTCTTCCAACCGTCTCTTAACCCTACTGTTTTGTTAAACTCTAGGGTTTTTTTATTGTTAATTCTAACAAAATAACCGGATCTTTGAAACTGGAAGTGTTCTCCTTCTTTTGCGCTAGCAAGATAAGGCTCTACTTTTGCTCTTTTTATTTCTAAAGAGTTTTCGTTAACCTCGCTTAAAAGATTTTGAGATTTTCCTGGCTCTGGAACTTTAAAAAGCCTATCATAAATGTTTATGGTTGCTTCCACAGCTGTTTCTGCAGAAACCCAATGAATTGTTGCTCTTACTTTTCTGTTGCTCTCTGGTGTATTTGATCCGCTTTTACTTTTTTCATCATACTCACACTCTACTTCTGTAATTTGACCATTTTCGTTTTTAATGATTTTTGTTGCTTTAATTATATATGCGTTTTTAAGCCTTACTTCCTCTCCTGGTGAGAGCCTAAAAAACCCTTCTTCTGGATTTTCTTGAAAATCTTCTCGCTCGATGTAAATATTCTTTGAAAACAAAATCTCTCTTTTTCCTTGACCAGGCTTTTGTGGGTTTATATCAAAACTTACACTCTCTTCTTTGTTTTCTTTGTAGTTTATAATTGATATTTTTAACGGGTCTAAAACAGCCATAGCTCTTGGCGCTTCTTCGTTCAAATGTGTTCTTACACAAAACTCTAATAAAGAAGCATCAATTACGTTTTCTCTTTTTGATATTCCAACTGTCAAAGCAAATGATTTTAAAGATTCTGGTGTGTAACCTCTGTTTCTTAAACCAGAAATTGTTGGCATTCTTGGGTCGTCCCAACCATCAACAACCCCTTCTTCTACGAGTTTTGCAAGGTTCCGTTTGCTTGTTATAGTATAGGAAAGATTAAGCCTTGAAAACTCTCTTTGCTTTGGTCTGATTCCCTCTAAAGGGCTAATGGAGTCTAGAAACCAATCATAGAGCTCGCGGTGAGGCTCAAACTCAAGAGTACATAATGAGTGTGATACTTGTTCTATATAGTCAGACTCTCCATGTGTCCAATCATACATAGGGTATATCTTCCAACTATCTCCAGTTCTATGGTGGTTTGAATCCATTGCTCTGTAAATAACCGGGTCTCTCATTAACATGTTTGGAGAAGACATGTTAATTTTTGCTCTTAATACATGATCTCCTTGTTTGTGATCTCCATTGTGCATTTCTTTAAAGATCTTAAGGCTTTCTTTTTTGTCCCTATCTCTATAGGGGCTTGCTTTACCTTGTTTTGTAGGGGTCCCTTTTTGGTTTGCTATGTCCTCTGATGATTGCGAGTCAATGTAGGCAAGATCTTTTTCTATAAGCACAAGCGCCCAATTATAAAGCTGTTCAAAATAATCAGAAGCATAGCACTCTTTATCCCACTTATATCCGAGCCAAAAAATATCTTTTTTGATAGCATCAACATACTCTTTTGCTTCTTTTTCTGGGTTTGTGTCATCAAACCTGAGGTTTACTGGGGCTCCATATTTTTCTCCAAGATTAAAATTTAAACAAATTGCTTTAAGATGGCCGATGTGAAGATAACCGTTTGGCTCTGGTGGAAACCTAAACCTTAGGTCGTCTTTTTTAAACCCCCTAGAAATATCTCCGTCTATAATTTGCTCTATAAAGTTTGGCCCCTTTTTCTTCACTTTGTCAAAGATATTGAAAAGGTTGATAGATTGTTTGCTTGGTTTTATATCTTTGGAAATATTTTGTCAAAAATATCTGTAAATAACGCTTGGTTTTATTCCTTCCATGGGTGTCTTAGTGAAGAAACGATTATTGGTGGGGAATATTTGGTTAATGCGTTTGTAGAGTTTGACACCTCTGCTGCAGAAACAAATGATAGTCTTGAAAACACTGTTGACTATGTTGATGTTTACAATGTTATAAAGAAAGAAATGGACACTCCTTCCAAATTATTAGAGGTTGTTATGGAAAGGATTGTTTCTTCCATAAATCAGCTTGACAAAAACATTGTCTCTATTGATGTGAGTATTAAAAAAATCAACCCTCCTATTGGTGGTTGTGTAGATTCTGTAGAATTAAGAAAAAAAGTTTAATCTTTTTTCTATTTTTGCACCCTAAAGGCATTGTGGCCGAGTGGCTAGGCGGAGCTCTGCAAAAGCTTTTACAGCGGTTCGAATCCGCTCGATGCCTCAACCTAGTATTTGGAAGTCTAGTCTTCTTTTTACTTGATCAGCTTTTATTAACATTACTCTTGTTTTGTCGCCAAGCTGATATTTTTTTCCTGTCTTTTCCCCTACAAACTGGTGGTTTTTTTCATCATGAACATAAAAGTCACCCGGCAGGTCTTTTGCTTTAACCAACCCCTCGCATTTATTGTCGACAACCTCAACGAACACCCCCCTTGCTGTTACCCCAGAAATAACTGCTTCAAAAATTTTTCCTTCTTTATCTAGCATATATTTAATCTGCATTAGTTTTATAGAGTCCCTCTCTGCTTTGGTAGCAAGTATTTCCATGTGAGTTGAATGATTACAAAGGGTTTCCAGTTCATCTGTTTTTATTTTTTCATTTTTCAATTCTGCCTCTATAAGCCTGTGAACCAAAACATCTGGATATCTTCTAATTGGTGAGGTGAAGTGTGTATAGTTGTCAAACGCCAACCCATAATGTCCTATGTTTTTTGTTGTATACTCTGCCTTGCTCATGCTTCGTATCATAAGCGTGTCTATAAGGTTTTGTTCATTTTTTCCAAATGTGTTTTCAAGAAGTGTGTTTAGAGAATCATTAAGGTTGTTCTTGTTTAAATCAAGATTATATCCCAGTCTTTTCACAACCGTTTGCAGGTTTTTTAGCTTTTCTTCATCTGGTTGATCGTGTACTCTAAAAACAAACCTTTCTTTTCCTTTTTTCATTTTTTCTGCTACCTTCCTGTTTGCAAGAAGCATAAACTCTTCTATTAATTTGTTTGCGCTTTTAGCTGTTTTAAAAACCACTTCTTTTGGGTTGTTTTTTTCGTCTAGCTTAAATTTTATTTCAGACTTATCAAAAATAATTGCCCCCTTGTTTATTCTTTTTTTTCTTATTGTTTTTGCAACCTGGTTTAGTGTTGTTACAGCTTCAACTAGGCTGTTTGTTACTTTTTTTTCTTTATTTAAAATTGTTTTTTCTTTTGGAATTGTTTTCTCTTCTGTTTCTATAATGTGTTGAGCCTCTTCATAGGAAAGTCTGTGGTTTGATTCTGTTATTGTTTTACCAAACCACTCTTCCATAACTTGTCCGTTTTTTTTCATTATAAAAACTGCTGAAAAAGTTAATTTTTCTTCATTGGGCCTTAAGGAGCAGAGGTTGTTTGAAAGTGTTTCTGGCAACATAGGAATAACTCTGTCTACTAAATAGACTGATGTTGCTCTTTTTTGTGCTTCTTCGTCTATTATGCTTCCTGGAGTAACATAATGCGAAACGTCTGCTATATGAACGCCTATCTCAAACTTTTCTTTGTCAATCTTTTTAAAAGAAATTGCGTCATCAAAATCCTTTGCGTCTACAGGGTCAATAGTAAATGTCATTTCTTTTCTCATGTCCCTTCTTTTCTTTTCCTCTTCTTTTGATATTTTTTTATCAATTTTTTTTGCCTCTTTTTCTATTTCTTCCTCAAACTCAGGCGACAGTCCATACTCATATAAAACAGAATAAGCGTCTAGTGAATCGCTCTCAAAGCCAAATGATTTTACAATTCTTCCTTCTGGTGAATTGTTATACTTCTCCCATTTTTTTATTTCTACCGCAACAGTTTCTCCGGTTTTATATCCTTTCATTTCTTCTTTTTCTATAAAGAAATCTGTGTACATTCTTGCGTTCCTTGTGTTTACAAAACCGTAGTCCTTGTTTTTCTCCAAAACCCCCACAAACACTTTTTTGTTTCTTTTTAAAACATTTACAACCCTTCCTTCGTATCTGTTTTTATACTTTTTATCTCCTACCAAAACCTCTACTGTGTCCCCATGCAACCCCTTGTTAAG
>CACECH010000022.1:0-4460 GCA_902558025.1 uncultured Bacteroidota bacterium
TACATCTCTAGCTAAATGTAATAACGAATTATTAACCGATATTCTATCAGAGGATAAAGTTATAAAGATTGCTTCTGATACAATGGTTGGAGGAGCAACTCTAACTAAGCTTCTTGGAACTTCTGCTTGGTATGCCCCGGGAGCTTCAGTTTCATATTTAGTTAACGCAATAGTTAATGATACTAAAGAAGTGCTCCCTTGCTCGGTTCTCTTAGAGGGTGAGTATGGCGTTAAAGATCTTTGTATTGGAGTACCAGTAAAAATTGGTAAAAATGGATTTGAAGAGGTTATACAACTAGATTTGAATAATAAAGATTCAGAAATGTTTCAAAATAGTGTTAGTGCTGTTAAAGAAACAAATTATGCGCTAGATGGTTTAATATAGATAAAGTTGTCTGATAAATATTCAAATGTTATATTTGCAGGCGTTAAAATTGTATCATGCAAGGAAACTCATTAATTAAAACTTTTGCGATATTATTTGGTTTAGTTAGCATTTACCAGCTTTCTTTTACTTTTATATCATCAACTCTTGAAAATAAAGCAAAAAATGCTGCAATAGAAAAAATTTCAGAAGACGAAATTTCATTCTCTGAAAAAAGAGCCAGAGAAGAGGTAAGGTTTTTAGATTCTATTGGTGATTTCCCAGTTTTAATGTATTCATCATATAATGATGCTAAACAAAAAGAATTAAATCAAGGTCTGGATTTAAAAGGGGGTATTAATGTTATTTTACAGATTTCTATTAAAGATCTTTTAAAAGGTCTTGCAGAAAATTCTTCTAATGCAAAATTTTTAAATGCCCTAGATGATGCTGATGAACTTCAAAAACAATCTGATCAAACATATTTAGAATCTTTCTTCGAAGCATTTGATTCTAGTAGTAATCAAACAAGATTAACATCTCCAGAAATTTTTGGTAATAGAACTCTAAGTTCGGAGGTTTCATTTGACACATCTGATGATGATATGAAATCAATTTTAAGATCAAAAATTGATGAATCTATAGTTTCTGCATTTGAAGTTTTAAGAAAGCGTATTGATAAGTTTGGAGTTACTCAACCTAATATTCAAAGATTAGGTTCATCAGGTAGGATTTTAATTGAACTTCCTGGAGCAAAAGATATAGACAGAATTCAGAACCTTTTACAGAGTACAGCACAATTAGAGTTTTGGGAAACTTTTAAAAATGATGACTTTACAGAATTTTTAATATCTGCTAACCAATATTTATCATCGCTTGAAATAAATAATGAACAATCAGAATCTAGTATAGATGATCTTTTAGCTGATGTTGAACAGTCATCAGATTCTATCCAAAACACATCAAACCCTTTGTTAAGTCTTGTAAGAGCATTTAGTTTTCAGGGAGGTCCTGTTATAGGGAGATTCCTGCCTAGAGATCAAGATTTAGTTGATTCATACTTATCTCTGCCTGAAGTTAGAAGATTATTGCCAGCAGATTATAGATTTACTAAATTTTTATGGGGTAAGGTTGATCAAGATGGTTTATCTAGTCTGTATGCTATTAAATCAAATCGCGAGGATATTTCACCTTTGAGCGGAGGAGTAGTTGTTGATGCTTCACAAAGCTATGATGCTGTTGGAAATCCTGCTGTTTCAATGCAAATGAATGCTCAAGGTGCAAGGATTTGGGAAAATCTTACAGATGTTGCTTACAAACAAAATTCAAATATTGCGATTGTCCTAGATGATATTGTATATTCTGCTCCCGGAGTTACTAGAGGTGCTATTAGTGGGGGAAGATCTGAAATTACTGGTGATTTTGATTTAAATGAGGCAATTGACCTAGCAAATGTATTAAGAGCAGGTAAGTTACCTGCATCTGCAACTATCATCCAATCTGAAGTAGTAGGTCCATCTCTTGGACAAGAAGCAATTGATAGTGGTATATATTCATTTTTAATTGCACTTACTTTTGTACTTTTTTGGATGATATTTTACTATGGGCCATCTGGTATATTTGCGGATATTGCGTTAATATTAAACATTGTCTTAATATTTGGAATTCTTGCTGGTCTAGGAGCAGTTCTTACTCTACCAGGTATTGCAGGTATAGTTCTTACAATAGGTATATCAGTTGATGCAAATGTTCTTATTTTTGAAAGAGTTAGAGAGGAATTAAAAAAAGAAAAGGGTTTAAAACAATCAATTAATGATGGTTTTAACAATGCTCTATCTTCGATTTTGGATGCAAATATTACAACTGGTTTAACTGCATTAGTATTATATATATTTGGAACAGGTCCAATTAAAGGTTTTGCAACAACCTTACTTATTGGGATTGCAACATCTCTATTTACCGCAATTTTTATTACAAGATTATTAATAGACAATAAGGTTTTTAAATCAGGTAAACTTGAATTCTCAACTAAATCAACCAAAGATCTCTTCAGTAATCTTAAGATTAAGTTCTTGGGTAAAAGAAAAGCTACATATGTAATATCATCTGTTCTTATTCTTATTAGTCTTAGCTCATTGTTATTTCAAGGATTAAATCAAGGTGTAGATTTCTTAGGTGGAAGATCTTACATTGTAAGATTTGACAAAGAAGTTAAATCTTCTGAGATAGAGTCTACTCTTAATGATGCATTTGGAAGTGCTGAAGTAAAAACTTTTGGAGCAGCAAATCAGTTAAAAATTACAACAAAATACAAAGTAGATCAAGAAGGATTAGAAGTTGATAATGAAATCAAAAATTTACTTTTTGAAAACTTAAATTCTATTTACGATGAACCCCTTACGTATGATCAGTTTTCAGTTGGTGATGAAGTAGGAATTATGTCAAGTATTAAAGTAGGTCCAACAATTGCAGATGATATTAAACAAAACTCAGTTTGGGCTATTCTAGGTTCATTAGTAATTGTTTTTTTCTATATCCTTCTAAGGTTTCAGAAATGGCAATTTTCACTTGGAGCTGTATCTGCCGTATTCCATGATGTATTGATAGTCCTTGGTATATTTTCATTAACATATAAGATTATGCCTTTTAACATGGAAATCAATCAAGCATTCATTGCGGCACTATTAACTGTAATAGGTTATTCTCTAAATGATACAGTTGTTGTGTTTGACAGAATTCGTGAATTTTTTAGAATTCACTCATCTTGGGATAGTGAAACTACAGTTAATACTGCACTTAATAGCACTCTAAGTCGAACTCTTAATACATCTTTGACAACCCTAATTGTTCTTTTAGCAATTTTTATTTTTGGAGGTGAGTCAATTAGAGGTTTTATGTTTGCTCTAATTATTGGTGTAATGGTTGGTACTTACTCGTCAGTATTTATTGCTACACCTATAATGTTTGATTCATATAAGAATAAAAACTAACTAATAGTTTTTGTAGTTCCTTCCTTATTAAATAGTAAAATAAAACCTAAAATTATAAAAGGTATACTAAGCCATTGACCAGTTGAGAGGCCAGGAAGAAATGTTTCTATTCCACCTTGACTTTCTTTTACAAATTCAACCATAAATCTTATAAAACAAAGTCCTATTAAAAAATACCCAGATAATACACCTTTTCTATCTCTTATATTTGAATATTGGTAGAGTCTGTAGAGAATTATAAAAAGAATTATATATCCAAATGATTCATATAGTTGGGCGGGATGTCTTGGAAGAGTTTCACCTCTATTCTCAAATATTATTCCCCAGTCAGAATTAGTGTATTTGCCTAGAATTTCTGAATTAAAAAAATTTCCAATTCTAACAAATGCCCCACCAATAGCTATTGGTATTGTAAGTCTATCGAAAATCCAAAAAAAGTTTTTAAACTTATATTTTTTTATGAATAAATATAAACCAATAAAAACTCCAATTGCAGCTCCATGGCTAGCAAGGCCCCTAAATCCTGTAAACTTATAACCATCAATTAGGCCCAGAAGAGATGAATTTGGGGATTCTTGAATCGGAAGAAGTATTTCAATTAAGTGGTTTTGATAATAACCCCATTGATAAAAAAATACTTCACCCAACCTAGCACCTAAAAAAATAGATACTACCATATATATTAACATTGGATCTAAATATTTCTCGTCTATCTTTTCTTTAACAAAAAATGATTTAACTAGGTTATAGCCAAGAATAAAAGCGAGAATAAACATTAGGCTATAAACGTAAATTGAAAAGCCACCAATTTCAATTAAAGTTTCGTTTGGTGACCATTTGATCTGGTTAATTAACATGCTTAAATATATAGATAATTTATGGAACTGGATCATACCCACCCTTGAATAATGAGTTACATCTTATTATTCTTCTTATAGTCAAGTAAGTGCCAGCAAAAACACCATGTTTTTTCAAAGCAGTTATGCCATATTCAGAACAGGTAGGAGAATATCTACAATTACTTCCTATTAATGGAGAGATAAAAAGTCTATATATTCTTATTAGAAAAATAAATGGAAATGCAAGAAGTCTGCTAATCTTTATCA
>CACECH010000023.1:0-4012 GCA_902558025.1 uncultured Bacteroidota bacterium
TAATCCTAAAGACCTTGTCAACGCTGAAGTAATTAGATATGAATCCTTTGATGGATTGGAGATTCCAGCAATACTTTATAAGCCACATTCAGCTAGTAAAAAAAATAAAGTACCAGCATTAGTTTGGGTTCACGGAGGTCCTGGTGGACAATCGAGAATTGGTTACCGTGCTTTAATTCAATATCTCGTAAATCATGGATATGCTATTCTTGCAGTAAATAATAGAGGTAGTAGTGGTTATGGAAAAACATTCTATTCTCTAGATGATCTAAATCATGGTGAAGATGATCTCCAAGATTGTGTATGGGGTAAAAAATGGCTTCAGGATCAAGATTATATTAACCCTGATAAAATAGGAATAATTGGTGGAAGTTATGGTGGGTTTATGACAATGGCAGCTATGACTTTTGAACCTGAAGAATTCAAAGTTGGTGTAAACATATATGGAGTGACTAATTGGATCAGAACATTAAGATCAATTCCAGCCTATTGGGAGTCAGCAAGAGAATCTTTATACAAAGAAATGGGAAACCCTTATACAGAAGATTCATTAAGGCTCTATAATATTTCTCCATTGTTTCATGCAAAAAATATAAAAAATCCAGTGATGGTTCTCCAAGGGGCTAATGATCCCAGGGTCTTACAAATTGAGTCTGATGAAATGGTTCAAGAAGCAAGAGATGCTGGTGCATATGTAGAATATGTTTTATTTGAAGACGCAGGTCACGGATTCATAAAAAAAGAACAGCAAATTGAGGGAAATGAAAAGATTTTAACATTTCTTGAAAACTATCTTAAATAAATACATTTAAATTTGCAGAAAATGGGTGATTAGCTCAGTTGGTTTAGAGCACTACCTTGACAGGGTAGGGGTCACTGGTTCGAATCCAGTATTACCCACATATCAATCAAAAATGAAAGTAGTCTTAAATAATTCAGATTCAATTGGAATTTTTACAAGTCTGATTTGTTCTATTCATTGTTTTGCAACACCAATTTTATTTGTTGCTCAATCTGGTTTTGTTTCTGCTGACATAGAGCCAATATGGTGGGAATTATTTAATTATTTATTCATCTTTTTGTCGTTTATTGCTGTTTATTATTCAGCAAGAAATACTTCAAAGAATTTTATGAAACTAATACTATGGAACTGTTGGCTATTTTTTGTAGTAATAATTCTAAATGAAATGATTGGAATGATTGAAATTTCAGAATTATTTTCATATATATCTGCATTTTCTTTAGCTTATGCTCACGTTTACAATTTGAAATATTGTCAATGTAATGATGGAGAGTGTTGTAATGATTAACTTTTATAAACAGTGAACAAATTCTTTACTTTTGAAATATGAAAAAAAGACTATTTAGGATACCGTTATTAATAATTGGCTTCATATTCATAATAATGGGTTTAAGGTGGATATTTGTTGATGAGCCATGGATGCTTGATAAGGTTGCCAATGAAGAAAGACTTAATATGACATTTGAAAATTTATTTTCTAATGAAATTAATGATACTCTTCCAGGTTATTTACAGCAGATCTATCGTTTTTTTGGTCTATGGGTGTCAATGATAGGTTTATTTATAGTTTCATTTCTAAAAGAAAAGTTTATTGAAGATTCAGATATAAGAAAATCTCTGCTAATATGTACTGGTCTTACAGTCTATTTAGCTTTAGTCCTTGCATATATTTGGATTCCAAGTTCACCATTTATTTATCTTGGTCTGGGGAGTGTAATCCTTCACTCAATTTCTATTATTGGTAATAGAAAGATTTCGTAAATATTAAAATGGCAGGTTTTTAAGATCTACATTACCTCCTGTAATTATAATACCAATTTTTTTTCCTGAGAACTGTTCTCTGTTTTTTATAATTCCAGCAAGGGGAAGAGAGCAAGAAGGTTCGCAGATTATCTTCAGATGTTGCCAAATTAATTTCATTGATTCAATGATTTCATCTTCTGTAATTCGTATAATTGAATTTACTTCCTTAAGTATTATAGGAAAATTTTTATCTCCAAGTTGAGTTTTTAATCCATCTGCAATAGTATTAGTAGTTGTATTTGATTCAATTTTACCACTAATTAAAGATCTATAAGCATCATCAACTTCTAGAGGCTCTGTTCCAATAACGGAGCATTCGTCTCCAAAATATTTTACTGCCAAAGCTGTCCCTGCAATTAACCCTCCCCCTCCAATTGGCACAAGTACATGATCAAGAAAACCATATTTTTCAATGAGTTCTTTACATGAGGTACCTTGTCCAATTATTACATCCATATTGTTAGAGGGATGAATAAAAGTAGCTCCCTTTGAATCCATAATTTCAGTAGCAGCAGCTTCCCTTGCAGCTAAATTTGGTTCACATTCTATTAACTGCCCTCCGTAACTTTTAACTGCAATTTTTTTTATTTCAGTAGCATTAGATGGCATAACAATATAAGCCTTTATTCCAATTTTTTTTGCAGCCAGAGATATAGCTTGTGCATGATTACCAGATGAGTGAGTAACTACACCATTATTTTTTTGTTCATCTGAAAGTTTAAGAATTGCATTTGTTGCACCTCTCATTTTAAATGCGCCCATTTTTTGAAAATTTTCACACTTAAAATATATATCAGCTCCAGTTAAATCGTTTATTAGTTTTGAAGTTAATACAGGCGTATTATGAATAAATGGTTTAATCCTTTCATGACAATTAATTAAATCATTTTTTGACATTTTATTTCCATTTAATATTACAACCAATACTAGGTTTCTGAAGTTTTGTGTTCTCCTTTCCAGATACAAGGCATTCAATTGCATTTTCTATGTCAGCTCCATCAGATAGAGTATCATTACCTGGTCTTGAATCGTCTAATTGACCTCTATAAACTAACTTTAAATTTGAATCATAAACATAAAAATCAGGGGTACATGCAGCATCATATGCTTTGGCAACATCTTGAGATTCATCATATAGATATGGAAAAATAAAATCATTCTCAATAGCATTTATTTTCATTTTTTCAGGACTATCATCAGGATAGTTTAAAACATCATTACTAGAGATTGCTATAAACTTAATATCCTCTCCATGATGCTTTTTAGATATTTTTGTTATAGTTGGATTGACATGTTTGACATATGGACAATGGTTACAAATAAACATTATAACTGTGCCTATTTTTCCTTTATACTCTTTTAATGAAATGTTAGTTTCAGAATTAACGTCTGGAAGATTAAAATTAGGAGCTTTACTTCCAAGAGAAATCATATTTGATGGAGTTCTAGCCATTTTTTGTTTCTAAAATAAAAAAAACCCTTAGAAAACTAAGGGTTTTATAATTATAAATTGAATTTTATTATTGCCAAGTCTTAATAGTTACCTCTGTTCTGGTTCCTAGAAATGTTGAAATAGGAGCAATAGTATTTCCAAATTTTTCAAAAGCTTCAAACTCAGGTTGATTTTGAGGACCTCCATTTAAATTATCAGCAAAACTTCCTTGATTAGAGTATATATAATGAGTTTCTCCATGTTTGCTAACACCCTGATTAATGGAGCCTAAAGCAACATATGTTTCAACTGATTTAAAATTTTGCATTAATTCAGCAAAGGCTGCTGCAAATACTCTTTGATCGTCAACACTCCATTGCCATGATTGAGCCCAATTCCCTCTTTCGGCATCGGTATTTACTCTTAAAAGACTTTGACCAGCAGAGTTAGCTACAACTTTAGCATCAAGTACATTTAAGTCATCATAAAAAGCCTCATACTTTTCACCTGATCTTATTTGTCTTAATTCAATTAGTCCTTCTACAGGGCCGGCAAAAACAATTGAATGAGTAGCTTTGACATCCTCAGCTTTATAAAAATATCTAACTAGAGAGACAGCTACACCCTCTGGCATTTCAATTGCAGAGTAAAACTCATCCATAGCCTCCAGGTATGCTCCAGCTTGATTAGCAGGAACATAAAGATCTACTCTGTTCCAAGCAATATTATCTTGAGAATACGAAAATCCCAACATA
>CACECH010000024.1:0-3726 GCA_902558025.1 uncultured Bacteroidota bacterium
TGTTGATTTTAATAATGCTCATCCTTTTTAATATAATATTCATAATCAAAGTTCTTTCTTTATTTGATATGAGTTATTCCTCTAATCACTCTTAAGGTACAATATGAAAGTAATAAATAGTATAGCAAAACCTATACTAAATAAGAGATAAGGACTTAAAAAGTCTTTAATTAAATCCGAATAAATCATTAGACCAATTATATTAAATGACATAGAAGCTATTAATAAAACTGTTAGATATAGATTTTTCATGTATTAAAGAAGAGGCAATTGATATATAGCTAAACAATTTAGATATATTAAAGAAAAAGGCTTCAAATGAAGCCTTTAAATTATTCGCTAGAAGATTGACCTCTTTCTTGTTGATAGACGTTAAAGTTTACAACTTTTCCATCGCTTATCATCGCGTCAATAACTTGGTAAGCAGTAATTTCTTGGCCTTCAACACTTAAAGTTAGTTCATGACCAGCAGTTACAAAGTCAGAAATTTCTCCATTGACATTTTCACCTGTATTAGATATAGCCCATTGTATTGTCCAATTAGGATTATTAGCATCAAACCATTGTGTTAAAAACTCAATATGTGATTCGTTACCCTCAATTACTTCACCAGCAGGTCCGTAAACAGAGATTTCATCTGAGTTTAAAGCTTGAATTCCTTCAATATCTCTTGAATTGTGCGCATCAATGTATGATTCCCAAACTGAGATTATATTATCAGGTCCCGCAACCAAATCAGATTTTCCATCATCTGTTGTTGTAAATCCAATTACAGCAGGAGAGCTATCTGGAGATTCGCAAGAAAAAGAAACCATGCAGATTGTTAATAATAGTATGTATATATTTTTCATTTTTTTCATTTTTAGTTGTTATAAATTTAGCTATAATCTTTGAGATTTGTCCATCTTCCACCATTAGCAACATTATAACCTCTGGATTCAAAAAATTTTTTAGCAGACTCAGCCCTAACTCCAGCAGCGCAAACAGTTACTATATTATCCTTTTTGTCAAATTCATTAATTCTATACGTTAAATCTTTTAAGGGCACATTTATTGAATTCTTTATATGGCCTGATTTATACTCAGACTCTGTTCTTACATCAATAATTATTGCCCCTTGGTTTAATAATTCTTTATAGTTTTTTGTATTGCCTTTTGTATACTTTAAAACTATTAAGAAAAGTGCAATAAGCAATAAAATTATCCACCAGTTTGATACTATAAATTCCATCATAAGTTGTTAATTTTTTTGAATTTCAAACCTACATAAATTCCAACAATTGATGAAATAAATAATATAAGATATACATATTGATGTCCTTTAATGCCTGGATAGTTATCCAGTAAATATCCATACAAAGGTGTTGCAAAAATATCGGGAGAATACCCTACCATTGAAATTAATCCGATTGCAGTTCCAGATAGTATGTAAGGAATCTTCCCATCTTTAAGAATAGAGAAATAAAGACCTCTAATTGCATATGTACCAGTTGCTACTATAATCAATGAAATAAAAAATAAAATATTCATAGATACCTTAATTAGCCCACTTGCAAATAGAATAGATCCAAGCATCATAACAAAGAATCCAATTAGGATATTATTTATATTACCATTTTTATCTGTAAAAAAAGCTACACTTATACATACAATAGGTCTTAAGTATTGTTGTAAGGCACCAACTCTTGCAGCATTAATCTCGTCAAACAACATAACCTCAGATGCATAGAGAGAATATATATCTGTAATCTTATATCCCATATATGCACATAGAATTATAAATGAAATCAACCAAACAGACTTTAATTTAGCGAGTTCTAAAAGACTTTTAATGTTTCCAATTTTCTCATCATCTTTTAATTCAATCTTTAGATAAGCATATACCACTATGCCAATTATAAAAACTATTAACGATGATGCCCCAATTACATACTTAAAAACTTCTTGCTTTTCAGATAAAGTAAGTGATGAAACATCTTCTGTAATTAAAATTGAAAAAATTAAAACTCCAATTAATCCTATAGATGATGCTACAACACCTCTGCCTCCGTCAAGAAAGCTGAATGTTTTTCCTTGCATTTTAATACCACCAATTGCTCTTGTTGCTTTTAACATTGGTGCCCAAAAAATGAATACTGTTGTAAAACCCCAGTATGCAAAAAGTAACTGCATTATAAGATATGTAGGGTATGTCATCATAATTAATCCACCAAGGGAGGTAAATATTAGAGAAATAGACAATAATTTTCTAGGTGAATACCTATCTGCTAAAACACCTCCATACAAATATGAAAAGAATGCAACAATTCCATATGTAGAGAACAATCCACCTAATTCAAGATTAGTTAAATTAAATACATCAAGAAATGTAGGTCTAAAGACTCTTGCTAATACATATGGAAGAATATAAACAGATTCTGCTGCAAGCATCAATGTTATTAGATATGTATAGTAGTTTTTGATAGATTCTATATAAGGTTTTTAAACAATTCATCTCTAGTTAAAACTTTACAAAACTCTCCATCAAGGTTTGATAATGATATTTTGTAAACATCCTCACAATCAATTACTTCTCCATTTTTTAGAATATTACAATATGCTGCAGTTGAATCTGAGACAAGATATGTGTCATAACCTAAATTACCTGACATTCTTACTGTAGTTGAAATACAGTGATTAGTTGTCATGCCAACTATTACAATTGATTTCACATTATTTGTATCAAGTATATCGACTAGACCAGTTCCTATAAATGAACTATTTACTTTTTTTGTAAGTACTATCTCATTATTATTAGGTTTTACAAAGTCATTGAATTCATATCCTGGTGAAGATTCGTGAAGTTTGCTATTAATTGAAGTTGAACTATGTCTAACATGAATAACTAAAAAACCTAATTCTCTCCATTTTTTTAGAATAGTGCCACATACTTCTTCTGCTTTTGGATTATTTCTTTTAATCCCTACGTAATTTTCATCTGATCCAGGATAGTCTTTGTCAAGAAATGCTTTTTGTATATCTACTAAAAGTAATGCAGGTTTTTTATTTTTAAATTCCAAAACTAAAAATGAATTGTTTTTATAACTTAATCTAAATATATATAAATTGAATCAATTACTAAGAATACATGCTATATGGAATCCTCATGTTTATCATGGCTGGGGTAGAAGTAAAAGATTTTTTGAGGGTTGGTATTATAAAAAAAGCCCTATAATAGATAGGGCTTTTTTTATTATGCTAATTAAAATTAGTTCTGACTCTCTGCGTATATAGCAGCTTCTTCAAATATTGCAGCTGGGTCTACATAACATGTAGTACTAGCAATTTTATCTCCATCCCAAACCCATCTACAGTGGCATGGATAGTTATATTCCTTACCAGTAATTATTGATGTTGCAGACCAGTTAAAATCATGAAAAGTTTCAACAGAACCATCTGTAAAGTATCCTGTATAAACCTCTCTGTCGTTATGCTTGATATCTTTGAAAATTAATGAATGTGAGTTGTAACCCTCAATAATTCCATCTACATCAAATTCAAGATTATTAAATAAATGCTTACCATCTGGTGTAAAATATTCTCTTGCTATATCGAAATTACCTGCTAGGTATGAATCAGCAAGTTTAACCACAATCTCTGATTTAGCGTCATTATCCTGAACAAATCCAGAATAATTATCACCTAAATCACAAGAGATTAAGGTTAGAGCTGTAATTAAAATATAAA
>CACECH010000025.1:0-3664 GCA_902558025.1 uncultured Bacteroidota bacterium
AATGTGGCCTATAAAAAAGAAATACGGTAATAAAATTAGCTGGGCAGATTTATTTATTCTGGCAGGAAATATTGCCTATGAAAGTATGGGGCTAAAAACATTTGGGTTTTCATATGGAAGACCGGACATCTGGCAGCCTGAAATTGATATTTATTGGGGCCCTGAAGATGAAATTATGGCGCCAAGCGAGAATAGATATGCAGACCTTGAAGACACATCTACTTTGGAAACTCCACTAGGGGCTACTCACATGGGTCTAATTTATGTAAATCCAGAAGGTGTAAATGGAAAACCTGACCCAATGAAGACAGCACTCCATGTAAGAGAAACTTTTGCAAGAATGGCTATGAATGATGAGGAGACTGCTGCATTAACAGCAGGAGGACACACTGTTGGAAAAGCTCATGGCAATGGAGATGCTTCAAAGTTAGGAAGAGAACCAGAAGGAGCAAATATTGAGGATCAAGGGTTTGGATGGATTAATCCAACTCTTGATGAAAAAGGCCCAGTAACAAGTGGTCTTGAAGGAGCTTGGACCACAAACCCTACACAATGGGATAATGGTTACTTTGAAATGCTTTTTAATCATGAATGGGAATTACAAAAAAGTCCTGCTGGTGCATGGCAATGGGAGCCCGTAGATATCCTGGAAGAGAATAAGCCAATCGATGCTGCTAACCCATCTGTTAGAAAAAACCCAATAATGACTGATGCAGACATGGCAATGAAAATGGACCCTATTTACAGGGAGATTTGTCTAAAGTTTAAAGATGATCAAGAATATTTTTCAGATACATTTGCAAGGGCATGGTTTAAACTTACTCACAGAGATATGGGGCCAAAAACAAGATATATTGGACCTAATTTTCCAGGAGAAGATTTAATTTGGCAAGATCCAGTTCCATCTGGAACTGAAGACTATGATGAGAATGATATTAGGGCAAAAATTTCCAGCTCTGGATTATCAATTTCTGATAGAGTATCAGTAGCATGGGATAGTGCTAAAACTTTTAGAACTTCTGATTTAAGAGGGGGAGCAAATGGTGCAAGAATTTCCCTTTCTCCACAAAAAGATTGGGATGCGAATGAACCGGAAAGACTTTCTAAAACTCTATCAATTTTAAAAACAATTGCATCGGATACAGGTGCAAGTTTAGCTGATACTATTGTTATAGCTGGTAATCTAGCAGTTGAAGAAGCTGCAAAGGCAGCAGGATATAGTATAACAATACCGTTAGTAAAAGGAAGAGGAGATGCATCACAAGAAATGACAGATGTTAATTCATTTTCAAATCTTGAGCCAGCAGCTGATGCATTTAGAAACTGGTCGAGTGGAAAATCTAAATCAAGCCCGGAGGAGCTTATGGTGGATCAAGCACAGCTTTTAGGTCTAACAGCTCCTGAGATGACTGTTTTGCTGGGAGGTATGAGAGTTCTTGGTGCCAATCATATTGAAAATAGCGCAGGTGTTTTCACAGACAACGAAGGCTGTTTGACTAATGATTTTTTTGTAAACCTTACCGATATGAACAACACATGGAATATTGTTGATGAGAACAAGTATGAGTTGAGGGACAGGCTATCTGGAGAGCTTAAATGGTCAGCTTCGTCTGTTGATCTGGTATTTGGATCTAATTCAATATTAAGATCTTATGCTGAACTTTATGCTCAGGATGATAACAAAGAAAAATTTGTAAATGACTTTTCAAAAGTATGGGCAAAAGTCATGAATGCAGATATTTTTTAAACTTTTTGATAAAAAACAGGTCCAAACGGTACTATGAAACAATTCTCATAGTTAATTGATTGTTTTGTTTACCGGCCTAGGCTTTTTTAGCTCTAGGCCTTTTTTAAATTTAATAATTCTTTATATTTAACGTTCTTAAAAATATATTATTATGAAAAACAAATTATCATACTTTTTGTTAGCAGCTCTTTTTTTAATTTCAGTCGATACTGTTAAATCACAAGAGTATTATGTAAAGTCAAATCTTGAAAACCTAGAAATTGAAGTAGGAGAGGTTTTTGAGCCATCTACATATGCAGTTGACGAAAACGGGAAAATTACCGCATGTCCAAATCTTGTATATTATAATAAGAACGGTGCTTTAAACAGAGATGATGGAATAAGTGTTAGTAGAAGAAGCGGTACAATTAGAGGTGAAGAGCCTGGCAATCATAAAGTTGTTGCTCTATGTTTGGGCCTTACCGATGGCTGGTTAGGTAGAGACTTTGATGTTAAAGTAAGTTATGCAAAAGCCAAAGACCTAATTGTAAAATTAAATTCAGACCAAGTTTTTGTTGGAAGCTATGTTCAGCCTTCCTATGTGATTACGGATAACTATGGATTTACAAGATATGATGCAAATATAAAGGTTGAACCAAGTAATGATAATATTCAGATTGACGCTCTTAATAATATTAAAGCTATTAAGCCAGGAAAAGTTACATTGACGTTTAGTCTTGACAATGTTCAGGCAACTATCAACTTAAATGTAGTCAAAAACCCTATCAATAACCTTGTACTTTCTTCGGACTTGAACACAGCAAGAACAGGAGACGTTGTTACATTTAGCACTATGGCTTATGATGATAAAAATAGAATTATTGCGGATTTACCTATAGTTTATTCATACTCAGGAGAGTCATTTGATAAGAGTAATACTGCTGCAGCTATGATTAGAGATGACGGAAAGTTTGTTGCTGAAACTGCAGGAAAATATCTAATAACAGCAACTGCTGGACAAAGATCTACATCAATTCCTCTTTTGGTATATGATAGGGGAATTCAAAGAGAGGTTATTAATGTAGGAACAGGAATTGTTCAAGAGAGACATACATCTGATTTTTGGGTGTTTGAGGGTGTTGACAATAGAGACTATGCTGTTTCTGGAACATGGGGTGCAGATGGGACAACTTATTTTTGGGACGTAACCGATCCTGGCCAAATTCGTAAAATTGACAGCATTAAGGTTGATGCTAGAACAGTAAATGATGTTAAGGTTTCTGAAGATGGAAAAATTTCAGTTATTAGCAGAGAAGGGGCATCCAATAGAAAGAATGGTATTGTTATTATTGACACAACAAACCCTTATGATGTCAATATAATTTCTGAGTATACAACAAACCTAACAGGTGGAGTACACAATGTATTTATCTACGAAAATCATGTATATGCGCTTAGTAACGGTGAGAGGTTTTATGTAATTAATATTGAGGATCCTAGCAATCCTTATGAAGTAGGGATGTTTGAAATAGGAGAAAAAGGCCAGGCTATTCATGATGTTTGGGTTGAAGATGGAATTGCATATACCTCAAATTGGAAGCATGGCGTATACATTATCGATGTTGGAAATGGTGTTGCAGGAGGATCGCCAAGTAATCCTGTTGTTATATCAAATTACAGTTATGAGTCAGGAGCACATCATGCAACATTTCCATTTAAGAGCAAATCTACAGGTAAATTCTATACAATATTAGGTGATGAAATTTTCCCTCAAGGAATTGATTTATATAGTACAAATGAAACTGCAGGATTCCTTCATTTTGTTGATTTTACAGATATTGATAATCCTGTTGAAGTTGCAAGATATGAGCTCCCAGGTCATGGTTCTCATAACTATTGGATAGAGGATGATATCTTATATGTTGCAATGTATACAGG
>CACECH010000026.1:0-3547 GCA_902558025.1 uncultured Bacteroidota bacterium
GATTTTATATATTTTAAATCAAAGTAACCATATCCCCACTTTAATGGTAATACCGACTCTGTTTTAAAATTTACTCCTGTCAAAATATGTTTAATTCCATTTTGACTTGCAACCTTATAAAGTAATGCAATCATTCCATGATCAGTTGGAACTTCTCCATCTGGAGTTGACGCATTAAGGAAAGATAATTGTAGATCCTTAAACTCATTCCAATCAACAACATAAGTGTATAAATCAATATCTAGCTTTGATAGAGTTTTTTCAATATTAGATACAGCAATTTCTGAGTTCCAGCCATTATCAAAGTGAACAGCTAATGGTTTAAGACCTAACTCTTTAGCCAGATAACAAACATAAGTACTATCAACTCCTCCACTGACTCCTACAATTGTATCATACTTTTTATTTTTCCCAAAAAATTTAATTTCTTTAACAAGTTTTTTTAGTTGCAAATCCCTGTAATATTCATCAACATGAATTTTTTGTTGACGTTTAAAGTAATTATGCCAATGATTTGATATACCTTTTTCGTCAAATTCAATGTCTGGATCTGAAGTATCCATTACTGTTTTAGAGCAAATTCTATATTTTTTTTTCATACTCTCTAATTTTAGAAACTATTTCAATTGAAGGTTTTACATCTTCTAAGGTAAATCCTCTTCCATTTATAATCTCCTCATAACTTTTTGTATGAAGATCATCGAAACCTGAGCTGAAGTCAACCTCATTTCCATTAATTGTTATTGACCTATAGAAGTTTTGATCTGAATCTTTGATGTTTTTTGGTAATAATTCTTTATCTATACTAAGAAGCCAATTAACATTAGCTTTGTTTAGTTTGATTGAGCCGCTTATTGATTTTGATGAACATTCTATATTACTTATTGAATTATATGGACCAAAAATCCAATTTAGCATATCAAAAAAATGTATACCAATGTTTGTTGCTAATCCTCCTGATCTAATTATGTCTCCTTTCCAGGAAGTAGAGTACCATGATCCCCTAGAAGTAATATACTTTAATTCAACATTATTTGTTTGAGTTATTAAAGATTTTTTTAGACTAACTATAGAGGGATGGAGTCTAAGTTGCAAAATATTGAATATTCTATTTTTTGACCTTTTTTCAAATTCATTAAGAGAGTCAATATTCCATGGATTTAAAACTGTTGGCTTTTCACAAATAACATCTGCCCCAATTCCAAGCCCATATCTTATATAATAATCATGTAAATGATTAGGTGAGCATATTGATATATAATCTATTTTTTGACCTTTATTAATTAACTTATTTAAATATCTATCCATTCTTTCGAATTGATTGAAGTATTTAACTTCTGGAAAATATTTATCTAAAATTCCAACTCCATCGTGAGGATCAAATGCTGCAACAAGATTATTTCCTGTATCCTTAATTGCTTTCATATGTCTCGGTGCTATATAGCCTGCTGCTCCAATAATTACAAAGTTTTTCATATTTATAGTCTTACATTTGATATTTCTTTTGGATAGAAGTTTTTTAAGTCAAAAATTATTGATGTAGAATCTTTTTTTATGTCTTCAAGTCTTATATCCTTGAAGATTGAATGAGAAACTGCTAGGATAATTAAATCGTATTTTTTTAGCTTTGATATTATATTTATGTTGTATTTCTCTTCAAAAGATTCTTTATCTGCAACAGGGTCATAAATAGATGTTGAAATACCATTTTGATTTAAGTGATTATATATATCTGGTATTTTTGTATTCCTCGTATCTGGGCTATTCTCTTTATATGTAGCTCCCATTATTAAAACCTCAAAGTCTTCAAGATTATATTTTTTTTCATTAAGAATTTTAATCGCTTTTTGAGCAACGAATATTCCCATTGAATCATTAACAAGTCTTCCCGATGATATGACTTTTGGTGAGTATCCTAATTTTTTTGACTTATAGACTAAGTAATATGGATCTACACCTATGCAATGCCCTCCTACTAAGCCAGGTCTAAAGTCCAAAAAATTCCATTTTGTCTTTGCTGCATTTATTACATCATTAGTGTCAATATTCATTCTGTCAAAAATTAAGGCAAGTTCATTCATTAGTGAAATATTGATGTCTCGCTGAGCATTCTCTATTACTTTTGCTGCTTCAGCAATTTTAATACTAGAAGTCTTATAGGTTCCAGCATCAATTACAGATGAGTATAATTTATCAACTATATCGGCAGTCTTAGTATTTGATCCTGAAGTCACTTTAACAATTTTATTAATCGTATTAATTTTGTCACCTGGATTTATTCTTTCAGGTGAATATCCACAACAAAAATCTTTATTGTAAACTAAATCACTACCTCTTTCCAGTATTGGTACACATATTTCTTCAGTACAGCCCGGATAAACAGTACTCTCATAAATGACAATATCTCCAATCTTCAGAATTTTTGAAACTTCAGAAGATGCTGTTTCAAGATAAGTTAAGTCTGGTGTTTTACTTTCATCTACAGGAGTTGGAACAGTTATAATATATACATTTAAAGCAGATAAGTCCGATATATTATTCGTTAAACTAAGGTTATTTTTTAAGCATTTATCAAGAACAGATCCAGATACCTCATTGGTTCTATCATATAATTTTTTTAACTCATCAACTCTGGCCTTATTAATGTCATATCCCGTAACCTTATATTTTTTTGCAAAAGCAATTGAAAGAGGCAAACCAACATATCCTAAGCCAACTACTCCTATTCTATATTTATCTTTCATTTTCCTATTGAGTATATATTAAATCCGTATTCTTTTAGCTTATCAACATTTAAAATATTCCTGCCATCAAAAATCAATGGATTATTATCCATTAGCCTATATATAGACTTCCAGTCATATTCTCTGAATTCATCCCACTCGGTACATATTGCAACACCTGATGATAACCTTAATGCATCATCTGGGGAATCAAAAAAGTTTAACAAGCTATCATTTATGTTCACACCTTGCTTTATCAAATCATCTAATACCCTCTCTTTTGATACCATTGGATCATAAATATGAATTTTAATATCATGTTCAAGTAAAATTTTTGTCAAGTAGATTGACGCGGATTCTCTTGAATCATTTGTATCTTTTTTAAATGCCCAACCAAAAATTGAAATTGTTTTGTTACTATAATTTACAAGCGAATCTATAATTTTTTTAGAAAATCTTTCTGTTTGATGAGAGTTAATGTTTATAACACCTTCCCAGTAATTTGCCTCTTTTTCTAGGTTATAATATCTTAACATATACACTAGGTTTAAGATATCTTTTTTAAAACAACTACCTCCAAAACCTATTGAAGCTTTAAGAAAGTTTGGACCTATTCTCGAGTCCATCCCTACAGCTAAAGCAACTTCATCAATATCAGCACCTGTTTTCTCACATATACTTGAAATAGAATTTATTGATGATATTCTCTGAGCTAGCATTGCATTAGAAACGAGTTTTGATAATTCAGAGGACCATATATTTAATTTTAAAATTTTATCTTTTGGCACCCATCTTTCATAAATTTGAGATAAACTATTCACGGC
>CACECH010000027.1:0-3264 GCA_902558025.1 uncultured Bacteroidota bacterium
ACAAAAGTAGAAAGAATGGCAATAATTAAAAACGTACCAAAAGATAGAATTAAAGGATTTTTGAAAAGATTATATTCATGTTTTTTCTGCTTAAATAATATTGCAAGAAAAAAACCAGAATTAATTATACTCAGGTAAAGATTCTGTGCAGCTTTATTATCAATTACAGAAAAGTTTGGTAAGTAAAGTAATAGCAGTAGTAAAGAAAAATAAAGACTAGTTATTCCAATTCTCATTTGAATTGCAATATAACAAAAAAAGCCTCTCAAAAAGAGAGGCTTAATTTATTTAAGTAATTAATTACTTACCATCCAGTTCTATCTGTACTGATTGCAGTAACTGCACCAGAAGTAGTACCAGCAGAAATTTGAGTGAAAGCGGCTACGTAGTTCGCAGGACCTTCGTTTGTAGATGCAACATATGTAGAAATGTTAACACCAGCCACAATTTCGTTGGCAGTATTAGCTAATGATTTATTACCTAATGTTAAGTCTTGTCTGAACGCAGTACCTGAGTTAGCACCAACACCATAGAATGATACACCCGAGAATGCAACACCTGTGTTATTAGTTAAAGTAACTCTCAGACCTTTTTTAACTACAGGTGCAGTAGCGCTTACAGAGTAGAAAGAACTTGCAGTACCTCTACTGTTAATAGCACTTACACTTGAACCAGCAATAACATCATCATACCCTGAAGGAGTAAGAATTGCAGTGTTGGTTACAGAGCTAGTTAAGAAAGTAATTGATGGGAATGATGTGATCTCAGGAGATGTATTCATCGTTCCTGTACCTGATACATTCTTAGATACATAGAATAATGTACCATTACCACCTGCAGCAGAAGATGCAGAGTATAAACCATCAGCGTTAATCGCAGTCATTACTGCATCAGCAATATCATCATCAGTATCACCTTGAGCTAATACAGCTGTTAGAGTTAATGTAGCATCGCTATCAGCACCATCCTCGTCATTACCAAAAGTAAACAGTAAGTTACCAGCAGTTGACACAACACCAGCTGTAGCGTTATTATTAACTGAGTTTAGATATGATACAGAATATAGACCTAATGCGTGAGCATCTTGCGAAGCTGTTACATCAATGTTAGCACCAACAGTAGACTGAGTCTGAGCTGTCATGTAGCCAATTAGATCAGCAACAGTAGAAACAGTTCCACCTGAAGCAGCACCAGCATATGCATCATCAGTATCAAATTGGAAGTCACCAGAAGGAGTCTCAAGGATAAATCCTTCAGCAGCACCTAAGGTAGTTACTTCAGCACCAGTTGTAGCGTCTTTCTGTATTTCCCATGTAAATGTTCTTTTCTCTGAGTCAATTTTACCAGAAGTAGTACCAGCTACTTTATCTCTTTTATACATATAAACATATGGCTTACTTGCAGCAGCTTCAGCTTCAGTAGCGTCATAATTAGTTGGCGCAGTTAATGAAGATGTAGAGTTTGTGTAAGCTCCACCATAAGTTGCTTGAGTATTATATTTAGTAACAGTATCAAACCATACACTTATAGTACCTTTAGCAGCTATAGCATGACCTAAATAAGTATCAAGAGTTGCCAGACCTGATGAAGATGTAATAGCACCTTTGTCAGCAGATGTTCCTACCTGAGCAGCAGTTAAAGTTACAGCTTCAGCGTCATCTTGAACTAAATCTGCAATAAATGCATTATTAGAAATAGTAACAGCAGCAGCAGTAACAGTTGCAGCACCATTATCTTTTAATGCAGCACCATCAATAGTAGCTAATTTAGCATTACCAGTAATAGTTAAAGCATCAACATCATCCATACTTAATGTAAGACTAGCTAATTCAGCATTATCAGTTACAGTAACAGTATTTGCTAAATCACCAGTTTCAGTTTTTGAAGTATGACCAGATGATACAGAAGTAATAAGGTCATTGTCATCAAAGACAAAGTTCATTGCTTTTGAAGCTCCTGTATAAGAAGTTAAAGCATCATTGTTAGCTACAGTAACATCAAATGCATCAGCACCAGTTAGGTCAACAGTAGTAAGTGCAACTGCACCATCTATACTAATTGTTCCTAATGCTCCTGTTAGTGTTACACTAGTCAATTTAGCGTGAGTTGAAGTAACAGAAACATTTTGTTCTGTGTTAGATGATTTAGCATCTGCAGCAACTGCATCACTAGATAAACCTGGGTCATTATCTCTCATCATTGTTAGATTAAGAGTTTCAAGACCTGAAGCAGCAGATATGTCAATACCTGTAATGTTGTTACCTGTAAAGTTTTCAACACCGCCATTAACAACAAGACTTCCTCTAAAGTTGTGAACTGCAGCAGTAGCTACATTAGTTAAGTTAATTGTACCATCATGAGTTCCAACAGTATTGCCTGGAAGACCAGTTGAGGCAAATGTACCAGCAGCTGTTCCATTAGTGAAAGATGCAGGTCCATTAAGTGTTAGTGTTTGATTAACATATGTACCAGCAGCATTTTTAGAGTTCCAAGAACTTAAATCTAAAGTAGCACCTTTTTTAGTTGTAATATCAACTGTAGTACCTGGAGTGTTAACTAAAGCACCAAAGTCAACATTAGTTGCAGCAGTAAAGTTTACTGTGAACTTATCTGTTGAAGCACCTTCAGTTTGCATATCAACAACTGTAGTTAAAGCTGGGAATGATATGTTAGTTACTTGAGTAATGTAATCATTTTGAAGGTTTATAGTTCCAGCGTTTGCAAGCTTAGGGAATGAATAACCTCCTGGTTGAGTTACATTAATGTCTCCAGCAGAAGTAAGACTGTTAAACACAATCTCAGTACCTGTTGAGTCATATGCACTATAAACAAGGTTACCTGTCATAGTGTTAACTCTATCTACAAGAGTTTGAACACTTGCGTAATCCATATCAGCATAACCAGTAATAGTTAATGTAGCGTTTAGAACATTAATTTTATTACCTAGTGCTAAAGCAGAATTTAGAGTAGTAGCATTAGTAACAGTTACATCAGTTGAGTAAATGTTAGAAGATGCAAGTAAATCATCTAAATCAGCTTCTAGAGCATCAAGCTCAGTCTGAAGTGCAGCAACAGCAGTAGCAGTAGCAGCAGTAGCTAGAGAAGCTTGAACAGCGTCTACATCAGCCTGAAGTGCAGTTAGTGCAGTAGAAAGTGCACTCAAATCAGTTGAACTAGCAGCAGCCGAAATACCTGACTGAAGACCAGCAATAGTCCCAGAAAGTGCAGATACTTGACCTGATAAAGATGATAAACCATCAACCT
>CACECH010000028.1:0-3214 GCA_902558025.1 uncultured Bacteroidota bacterium
AACAACACCATTTTCATCACCTACCACAACAATAGCAGAGAAACCAAAAGCTCTACCACCTTTAGTCACCTTAGTTACTCTTTGAATACCTACAAGTCTATCTTTAAGATCTAATCCGGCAGGTTTTACAAGTTCGACGTTTTTATAATTTTTATACATAATTAAAATTTAAGTCCACCTTCCCTTGCACCTTCAGCAAGTGATTTAACTCTTCCATGATAAAGGTAACCACCTCTATCAAATTTTATTTTTTTAATACCTTTTTTAACAGCTTTTTCAGCAAGTATCTTACCGACATTAAATGAAACATCCATATTAGTCGCTAATTTTAAATCAGTAATAGACTTGTCACGAGAAGAAGATTGCATTAAAGTCTTTCCACTAACATCATCGATTAACTGGCAATAAATTTCTTTGTTACTTCTAAATACGGATAATCTAGGAAAATCTGATGTACCTGAAATAACTTTCTTAATTCTTTGTCTAATTCTATTTCTTCTATATGTTTTAGTATTTCCCATATTAAGCTGATTTACCTGCTTTTCTTCTTATTTGCTCACCAACGAACTTAATTCCTTTTCCTTTGTATGGCTCTGGCTTTCTAAAAGAACGAATTTTAGCAGCAACATGACCTACTAGTTGCTTGTCCATTGATGTAAGTTTAATAACTGGATTTTGTCCTTTTTCATTAATAGCTTCAACTTTAACCTCTGGAGCTATATCCAAAACAATCGTGTGAGAGAATCCAAGTGAAAGATCTAATTTTTGACCAGAATTACTTGCTCTGTAACCAACCCCAACTAGTTCAAGTTCTTTTGTAAAACCTTCTGAAACTCCTATTACCATATTTGCAACTAGTGACCTGTATAATCCATGCTTTGATTTGTGATCCTTAGATTCAGAATTTCTTTTTACTAGAATTGTATTATCTGATATATCAAAACTAACTCCATCAAAAACTTGAGACATTTCACCATTTTTACCATTAACAGTAATAACATTATTATTAACGTTTACTGAAACACCTTCTGGAATACTTATTGGATTATTTCCTATTCTTGACATAACTTATATTTTAAAATACATAACAGATTAATTCACCTCCAATATTCTGGCTTGCAGCTTGCTTCCCTGTCATAACACCTTTTGATGTAGAAACTATTGATATTCCCAAACCATTTAAAATTCTTGGGAACTCTTGAGAGCTAGAGTATTTTCTCAAACCAGGCTTACTAATTCTTTGTATTTCTTTAATTACAGGCTCTTTAGAAATTGAATCGTACTTCAAAGCAATTTTTATACTGCCTTGATTGTTTTTTGTTTCCTCGAACTTATAACTAAGAATGTAACCTTGATCAAAAAGTATTTTTGTGATATCCTTCTTGATATTAGATGAAGGTATGTCAACAACTTTATGACCTGCCATGCTGGCATTTCTAATTCTAGTTAAATAATCTGCAATAGTGTCTGTATACATAATCTTTAATTTACCAACTTGCTTTAGTTACTCCTGGGATTAAACCTTTATTAGCCATTTCTCTAAACATCACTCTAGAAATCCCAAATTGCCTTATATATCCTTTTGGTCTTCCAGTAAGTTTACATCGGTTATGTAATCTAATTGGTGATGCATTTTTAGGAAGTTTTTGAAGACCCACATAATCTTTTGCATCTTTTAATGCTTGCCTTTTTGCAGCATATTTTGCAACTATACGTTGTCTTTTTCTTTCCCTAGCTTTCATTGATTCTTTTGCCATAATTCTTATTTTTTAAATGGTAATCCTAAATCTGTTAATAATGCTTGAGCCTCTTTGTCAGAGTTTGTACTTGTAACAAAAGTTATATCCATACCTGCAATCTTATTTACTTTATCGATGTTTATCTCAGGGAATATAATTTGTTCTCTAATTCCAAGATTGTAATTTCCTCTCCCATCAAATCCTTTTGGATTTATACCTTGAAAGTCTCTAACCCTTGGAAGAGCAATCGTAATAAGCCTATCAAGAAATTCATACATTCTCTCACCTCTTAAGGTTACTTTAGCTCCAATTGGAGACCCTTTACGGAGCTTAAATGAAGCAACATCCTTCTTTGATAGAGTTGCAATAGCTTTTTGACCTGAGATAAGTGTTAATTCCTCAACAGCATGATCTACAAGTTTTTTATCACTAACTGCAGCTCCAACTCCTCTAGAAATAACAATTTTTTCTAAAA
Source organism: uncultured Bacteroidota bacterium (assembly GCA_902558025.1). Classification (GTDB taxonomy): domain Bacteria; phylum Bacteroidota; class Bacteroidia; order Flavobacteriales; family Flavobacteriaceae; genus Marisimplicoccus. The sequence goes on from CACECH010000028.1 coordinate 2,215, forward strand.
CTGGAACCTGCATTATGTTATCCAACTGAAGTTTGTCTTTTAATTCATTAACAATCTTGTTAGAGTAATCTTCTTTAAGTCTTGGTGTGTAGCTCATTTTTAGATTATTTCTTTAGATTTTTTAGATATCCTAACTTTTTTTCCATCCTCAACTTTGTAACCTACCCTAGTTTTTTCACCATCCTTAGTCATTAATGATAAATTAGAAATATTAATAGGTAGCTGTTTCTCAACTATACCACCTTTAGGATTCTCAGAGTTTGGCTTAGTATGTCTTTTAACTGTATTAACGCCTTCAACAATTGCTTTATTAGAGTTATAAAGAATTTTGAGGACTGTACCTTTCGCTCCTTTATTCTCTCCGGCAATAACTAATACTTGATCTCCTTTTTTAATTTTTATTTTATTCATCACATTCAATATTATAAAACTTCAGGTGCAAGAGATACTATTTTCATAAATTGCTTATCTCTTAATTCTCTAGCCACAGGGCCGAATACTCTTGTTCCTCTCATCTCTCCTGTTTGAGATAATAAAACACAAGCATTTTCATCGAATCTAATGTAAGATCCATCATTTCTTCTAACTTCTTTTTTTGTTCTTACAACTACTGCAATTGATACTTGACCTTTTTTTACAGTTCCATTTGGAGTAGCATCTTTAACAGTTACAACAATTTTATCACCTAGTCTGGCATATCTTCTTTTCGTTCCACCTAAAACTCTTATAGTTAGAACTTCTTTTGCTCCAGTATTATCTGCTACCTTAAGTCTTGATTCTTGTTGTACCATTTTATTTTGCTCTTTCTATTATTTCTACAATTCTCCACTTTTTTGTCTTACTCATTGGTCTAGTCTCCATAATTTTTACAGTATCTCCTTCATTACAATCATTCTTTTCATCGTGTGCAACGTACTTTTTTGTTTTTAAGACAAACTTTCCATAAACAGGATGCTTTACTTTTTTAACCTCTGAAACAATAACAGACTTATCCATTTTA
>CACECH010000029.1:0-2938 GCA_902558025.1 uncultured Bacteroidota bacterium
CAAGGATTTTTAATTGGTGAAAATTTTATGAAAAGTGATGATCCAATGGAGGAGGCATATAATTTTATTAAAGAAGTTGAAAATGAAATTTAAAGTTTGTGGATTATTTGATGATAAAAATATTCAGCAAGTAGCTGAATTAAATCCTGATTACATTGGCCATATTTTTTGGGAAAAATCTGTAAGGTTTGTAAAGACTAAAACTCCAAACCTTAAATCTGAAATAAAAAAAACTGGTGTTTTTTTTAACTCGCATTTTGATTTTGTAATTGACAAAGTATTAGAGCATGATTTAGCTTGTGTTCAATTACATGGAGATGAGTCACCTGAATTTTGTAAAAAAATATTAGATAGTGGGATTCAAGTTATTAAGTCATTTAGAATTGATGATAAATTTGATTTTGGTGTTTTAAAAAATTATGAAGACTATTGTGACATGTTTTTATTTGATTCAAAATCAGACCTTCCTGGAGGAACCGGCAAGTCATTTAACTGGGATAATTTAAAAAAATATAATTTAAAAAAGGAATTTTTTATCAGTGGAGGTATTGGACTTCACTCTATTGATCCGCTATTTGATCTTTTAAAAATGGATCTTCCTATCTATGGAATAGATGTTAATAGTAAATTTGAGGACGACAACTATTTGAAAAAAATTGATGAATTAAAAACTTTTATAGAAACAATTAAAGATGAAATATACAGTTGACAAAAAAGGGTTTTATGGAAATTATGGAGGTGCTTTTGTGCCTGAAATGCTATTTCCAAACCTTGACGAATTAGAAAAAAACTATAACAAGATTATAAATGATACTGATTTCCAAGAAGATTATAATAATCTTTTAAAGGACTATGTAGGAAGACCAACTCCATTATATTTTGCAGAGAGAATGTCAGAGAAATATAAAAGTAAAATATACCTTAAAAGAGAGGACTTGTGTCATACAGGAGCTCATAAAATAAATAATACTGTTGGCCAAATTTTACTAGCTAAAAGATTAGGAAAGAAAAGAATTATTGCTGAAACAGGTGCTGGTCAACATGGAGTTGCCACTGCAACTGTTTGTGCGTTAGCAGGAATTGAATGTGTAATATATATGGGAGCTATTGATATAAAAAGACAAGCTCCTAATGTTGCTAGGATGAAAATGCTAGGAGCAAGTGTAGTTGCAGCTGAATCTGGAAGCAAAACTCTTAAGGATGCTACAAATGAGGCTATCAGAGATTGGATAAATAATCCTGTTACAACTCACTATATTATTGGATCAGTTGTTGGTCCTCATCCTTATCCTGATATGGTTGCCAAATTTCAATCAATAGTTTCTAAAGAGATAAAGTCTCAGTTAATTGAAAAAGAAGGAACTGATAGCCCTGATTATTTAATAGCTAATATTGGAGGGGGAAGTAATGCAGCTGGATTATATTATCATTATTTAGAAGACGAGAAAGTAAAAATTATTTCAGTTGAAGCAGCTGGTGAAGGTGTTGAGTCTGGTAAAAGTGCTGCTACATCAGTTCTTGGTAAAACTGGAATTATTCATGGAAGTAAAACTCTTTTAATGCAAACCAAGGATGGGCAAATAGTTGAGCCTTACTCCATATCAGCTGGTTTAGATTATCCAGGTGTTGGTCCACTTCATGCACATTTATTGAAAAGCAAAAGAGCAGAGTTTATGTCTATAACGGATAGTGATGCTATGCTAGCAGGATTAGAAGTTTCTAAACTAGAAGGAATTATTCCTGCAATAGAAACTGCTCATGCATTTGCAGCATTTAAGTATTTAGATTTTAAACCAAATGATATAATTGTTGTAAACTTCTCTGGAAGAGGAGATAAAGACTTAAATACTTATATTGATTATTTTAATTTATAATGAATAGAATTGACAAAAAATTAAAAGAAGAAGGTAAACTATTATCTATATATTTTACAGCTGGATATCCTAATCTAGATGATACAGTTGACATTATTTTTAAGCTTCAGGAATCTGGTGTTGATATGATAGAGATAGGCCTGCCTTTTAGTGACCCACTTGCTGATGGGCCTACAATTCAAAACAGCTCTACAAATGCAATTAAAAATGGTATGAATACTAATGTCCTATTTAGTCAGTTAAAAGGAATTAGAGATAAAGTTTCAATTCCTCTAATAATAATGGGATATTTCAATCCGATCCTTCAGTATGGTGTAGAAGAATTTTGTAAAAAATGTAATGAAATTGGAATTGACGGATTAATCATTCCCGACTTACCAATTGACTATTATGAAGCAAACTATAAATCAATATTTGAAGAAAATCATCTTTACAATATGTTTTTAATAGCTCCACAGACTTCAGATGAAAGAATTAAAAAGATTGACTCAATATCAAATGGGTTTATCTACATGGTAAGTTCTTCCAGTATAACTGGATCCAAGAACAGTTTTAGTCCTGAGCAAATAAATTATTTTGAAAGAATTGAAAAAATGAATCTAAAAACTCCTAGAATAATTGGTTTTGGAGTTGGAAATAAAGAGACATTTAATACTGTAGTAAAATATTCTAAGGGAGCAATAATTGGATCTGCATTTATAAAGAATATTACTGAAAATGGAGTTGAATCAGTTACTTCATATATAGATTCAATAAGATAAAATGAATAATATCGAAGAATCCAATTTCTCATACATTAAAAATATCTTTGAATCAATTTCTAATGAATATGATTTTATGAATGATTTGATGACTTTTAATAATCATTCTAAATGGAAAAAAGAAATAGTTGAAATTGCAATAGATTCATCTCCAAAAAAAATTCTTGACATTGCAACAGGTACAGGAGATATAGCAATAAAACTTAGTAAAATAAAAGGGTCAGTTATTGATGCAATTGATGTATCTGATAATATGCTTAAAATTGCTCACAATAAAATTGACAAACTAAATATTGATAATAT
>CACECH010000030.1:0-2646 GCA_902558025.1 uncultured Bacteroidota bacterium
ACTATCCATTTAAAGATCTATGTGGTTGTGGAATAGCTTATAAATTAATAACAGCACACAATTTAAAATCAGAAAATAAATTAAATATTCGCAGTCTTCTAGATTTTGTTGCACTGGCAACTGTCTCTGATATGATGCCTTTAATTGATGAAAACAGAGTTATGGTATTTCACGGATTAAAGGAAATTAATCACAATCCTAGACTGGGACTGAGAAACTTTTTGAAATCAAATAATAATCAAGTAGATGAATCAAAAATATCATTTAACATTGGCCCAAGGATTAATGCTTCAGGACGAATGAAAAATGGAAAAATTATTGTAGACCTTCTAGTAGAGGAAGATCCTAATAATGCAATGTCTTTATCAAATGAAGTAGAATTTTTGAATTTAAAACGTAGGGCTACAGAAAAAGATGTATTTGAAAATGTAGTTCAAAAAATTGACCAGAGTAAGTATTCTAATATTTTTTATGGTAAAAACTGGAGTAAAGGAGTTTTAGGAATTGTTGCCTCAAGAGTTATTGAAAAATCATATAAGCCTACTATTATACTTACTGATTTTAATGAAAATCTACTTACTGGATCTGTTAGATCTGTATCTGGATTTAATGTTTATGATGCATTGGTTAAATGCGAAAAATATTTACATCAATTTGGAGGTCATAAATTTGCGGCAGGATTAAAAATTGAAAAATCCAAACTAGATTTATTTAGTCAGAATTTTGAAAAGGTTGTCTACGAATCAGTTAATGGAGATATGTTTGAAAGAAAACATAAGTATGATCTTGAAGTTTCTTTCTCAGATCTTACTATTGAAAATGTAAAGATAATTTCAAGAATGTCGCCATTTGGCCTAGAAAATAGAAGACCAGTGTTTAGAACTAACAATTGTACTATAACCGAGGATTTAAAATTTATAGGTAAAGAATTACAAATAGTAAAGTCAAAGATTCAGGATTCATTATTAAACAAACTGCCTTTCATATGTTTTGATAAGAAAGATGAGCTTGTTAATTTAAAATCAAAATTTGATATTCTTTATACAGTAGGGATAAATAAATATTCTGGTAAAGAAGAAATTGAAATAATTCTAAAACAAATTTGTGTAAAATAAAAAAACCTGCCGAAGCAGGTTTTTTATTAATAATACTAAGCTTTAAAATATTAGATTAAGTCCTAAATTCCAAGATCTACCTCTTCCAAAATAAACACTATTTCTAGTATTTACTCCTCTCCATAGGTCACCTCCTGCTTCTGGATGTCTATTAGATCTTGATACTGAAATATATTCTTCATCAAATAAGTTGTTCACATTTGCTCTTACCCTAGCATCATATCCAAATAGTCTTGTTTGAAAGGACAGTCCAAGATCAACTAAACTGTAGGACGGAAGTTCAAACGAACCTTGGTTAGATGGATCTTCAAAGTAACTTGAGTCAGCTGAGAATCCTGCATAAAGATCGTCAAATGTTTGAAAGTCGATATCAAAACTTAGATCTCTGTTTATTTTGAAATCTGCTCCTAAATACATAGTTGTTTGAGCTGCATTACCAATCTTTGCTCCATCAAGATAAAGTGTTCTTGAGGTAGTAGTAGACTGATTTGTATCTTGATTGAATGCAGTACCATTAAAGTTTTTATTAAATTTCCAGTCTCCAAACGACCCCATACCCTTAATTTTTAACCAATATGTTGGATACCATTGGAACTCAACTTCTAGTCCAGAGTGAACTTGTTCTACATCTTCATAAGTAATAATAATTTGGTCTCCAGCATCATTTCTCTCAAAATCAGTAAAGTTTCTGTCTCCCCATTTAGTAGAGTAGAAATTTGCTTTACCTATAAAGTTCTTACTTATAAAACCGTAACCAACTTCAAATGAGGTTATCTTTTCAGTAGTAATTGTCTCTGCTTCAGTATAATCAGTGTTTTCATTAACAAATACACCTTCAACTAAAGGCGGCTTTTTAATTTGCCCAAGATTTACAAATACATTAGATTTATCATCAATGTTGAAATTAGCCCCACCTTTTATGTATCCACCATCAACAGTAACTTTTCTACTAGAATTACTTGGAGGTGCGGATGCATAGTTTTCTAACCAATATTTTTGAGAAGATGTACCTGCTTGTAATACAGCAGAAAACCTTTCACTTCCAGTATATTCAATTAGACCATTAACACCTGCCCACTTAACATAACCAATATAATATCTTCCAAGTGGATTATTTTCTCTCCCTATTCTCTCCCATGGAGATGACTCGTAAGATTCTGTAATAATAACAGGAACTCGACCAGATGGATTTTCAGGATTATGAGCATATCTATCAATTGTAGAAGCAAACCCATCCAGACCTAAAAAGTCAGAAACAACTCTTCTATGTATACCTGCGTAACTTCTGAGGTCAACACCTAATTCATATCGAAAATTGTCTGAATCAATCTTAATTTTAGATATACCTCCAAACCAATTATGCGAATTATCACTAGCATGTCTAACTGTTGTCATTGCATCATACACATTAGGTCCACCATCAAAACTATTTCTAACCCCAATTTTCATTCCTGCAAATGGACCATCTTCTGGAACATATGCACCAGCTATATTTTGAGCAACAACTGCATCAAAATCAATCGTCATATCA
>CACECH010000031.1:0-2420 GCA_902558025.1 uncultured Bacteroidota bacterium
ATTTGAGTCCTTTTCACTTAAAAGCTCACCTCCATTAATTTCTATAAAACGGCCATTTTGATTATCAATAATTGATTCCATTTCTACCATTGAAACCGAGGCAATAGCAGCTAATGCTTCACCTCGAAATCCCATTGATGAAATAGAAAAAATATCTTCTATTTTATTAATTTTTGATGTTGCATGTTTTATAAATGATAAATGCATATCATTTCTTGACATTCCTTTTCCATTATCAATTACCTGAATTAGATTTTTTCCAGCATCTTTTATTATTATCTGAATTCTGGTTGAATTTGCATCAATTGAATTTTCAATAAGTTCTTTTAGTACAGAAGATGGTCTTTGTACTACTTCACCAGCCGCAATTTTATTTGAAACATCACTTGGTAAAATTTTAATTATATCTGTCATTAATTGGTAAAGAAAATATTTATATCAAAATCAATGATATATAAAAATACCAAAATAAGAAAAAGAACTATTAAGATTAATGTCATATTAATACCCCTGTTTTTTCTATTACGCATTTTATACCTTTGATCGGCCCAATGCTTTCCAATGTCGTTTGAGTTATATGACTCTCTGTAGACGGAAAACTTTGACTCAAAAGATGGTGCAATATCATCTTTACCTTTGTAAAAACGAGGAGTATAGTTGAATTTTCTGTTTTTATTTAACTTAAAAAAGTTAACTTTCATTTATTAAATGTAATCATTTTCAGAGCGGCAATTGCAGAATCTTCACCCTTGTTATACTTACCGCCACTTCTATCAATAGATTGACTAATATTATCATCTGTCGACACGCATAAAATTACAGGTATATCAGATATAACATTTAAATCTTTAATACCGTTTACAACAGCATTAGATACAAATTCAAAGTGTCTTGTTTCACCCTGAATTATACATCCAATTGCTATAACTGCATCAATATTTTTATTAATCAGGTTTTTGCAAGCAAAAACTAACTCAAAACTACCAGGAACATTTATTTTAGAAATATTTTTTTCTTGGATACCGTTTTTTATTAGAATGTTTTTTGCTCCTATGAATAGCTTCTCAGTAATTTCATTATGCCACTCTGAAACAACACAAGCAATTTTTAATTTATCAGGATTTAGTAATTTAAATTCTTTGTTAGAATGATCAAATTGCTTAGCACACATTTTAATTATTTAGATTTTCAATTCTACCAATTTGAACTTCAACTAAACTAAATTCGTAGGAATCTGGAAATTCTTCTTTAATTCTATTTAAATAATTTAATGCAGACCTATATTCACCAATTTCAGAACCAGTAAGTGCTGCTTTAAATAAATATTTTGGAGTAGTATAAATGTTTTCGCTGTGTTTGAAAGCCTTTTTATAATATTCATATGCTTCCTTTGGTTGATTCAACTCAGAGAAACAATCTCCAATAGTTCCTAAAGAAATCGATTTTAGTAGTATATCATCTGAATTAAATTTTTCAAGGTAAGCTATAGCTTTTTCATATTCTTTAAGATTCAAATATGACATTCCAATAGAATAGTTTGCTAGGTTTGCTGCTTTTGTTCCAGAATATTCATCTACAATATCTAGAAATCCATATTTTCCTTCTCCTCCATTTAAGGCTAATTTAAAAAGTGAATCTGATTCATTTGATACTAGTGCTAATTCGAAAAAATATTGTGCTTGATTTAGCTCACTTATAGCCTCTGTTTCTTTAGGTTCTGCAATAAATCTTTGGTATCCCAAATAAGATAGAACAGACAATGAGATTAGCGCAATAACTGAAAAAATTTTATTCTGATTTTTTAGTATCCACTTTTCAGATTTGTTAGCAGTTGAATCTAGGGAATCAAACACTTCAGCAGTTTGACTTTTTTCACCTTGATTTACTGTTTTTGTTCTACTTTTTTTATAACCTCTTCTATTGAATGTTGCCATAATAATTTTTTGAATCCCAAAATTAATGTTTTATTTTGAATAGCAAATATGTTTTTACATTCACTAAAAATTGATAATTATAAAAATCTAGACAAACTAAAGTTTAGTTTTAGTAAAAAAATCAATTGTTTCATTGGGAAAAATGGTATCGGAAAAACCAATATAATTGACTCTATATATCATCTAGCATTTACAAAAAGCTATTTTAATCCATCTACATCACAAAATGTTAAAATTGGTCAAGATTATTTTTCAATTAATGGAGATTTTGAAATTAACAACAGAGGTGAAAATGTACATTGTTACTTCAAAAATGGAGAAAAGAAAGTTATTAAAAGAAATAGCAAGTTATATAAAAGAATTTCTGATCATATCGGCTTAGTAAATTTAATTATTATTTCACCTCATGATCGTAATCTTATAACAGAGGGTAGTGAAATGAGAAGAAAGTTTATAGATTCAGTTATAGGTCAGGTTGACAAGATA
>CACECH010000032.1:0-2368 GCA_902558025.1 uncultured Bacteroidota bacterium
CTAATAATCCAGTCCATTTTGTTTTATATGGCAAAAAACTTCAACTTGAAAATAAAACAGATAGTGTTTTTTATTATTTTGATCAAATTGACTCTAAGGTCAAAAAAAGAGATCCTCAACTTTGGAAAATTGTTTTAGCAGCAGTTGCTGCTGACTCAGCTGCAATAAGAAAATTTAACGCAAAAGAACTAGCCCTTGAAGCTAAATCATTATTTGATGATGAACAGGTCAATCTTCTTTCAGATATTATTCTATTTTCAAAAAATAATATTGATGAGGCAATGTCCTTAGAGCCAATTGCAATGAAAAGGTTTAACGAGGGAGATATTAATGAAAGTATAAAAATATTTGAGCAGATAATCGACCTTCACCCAACAAACATTCAATACTTTAAAGGACTTGTTAAAGCTCATTACTACACTAACAATTTTAATGAAGTTCAGGAATTATATGATGATTATCTAGTTAGATTTAAAGATATAGATATTGAAATACTATATCTATTTTCAGTTGCAATAATTAACAATGGAAATTTAGCCTTAGGATGTCAAAATATTGACATGATTGTGTCTAACACAAGTTTTAGTGTAGATAAAAGAATCTTATCTGCCTGTGGATATTAAAAAGATAACCAACTGAAGCGTTATACATATTGATATAATTATAAAGGTTGTCGTAGCATGAACCTTTGCTTTTTTTAGAACTTCATGATGAATGTGTAATTTGTCTGCTATAAATGGAGATTTTTTATTCCTTAATCTAAGAATCACTATGCGAAATATATCAAACATTGGATAAAAGTAACAAACCACTATTACAGTTAGTAGGTCTAAATCATAAACATTATATCTGTTTGTAGTAATCAGTAGTATGGCAATAATTCCTCCTAAAAAGAGAGAACCTCCATCTCCAAGAAAAATTTTTTTTTCTTTTCTAAAATTGAAATAAAATAAAGAAATTGAAGAGCCGAGTATAATTAATACTAATAAGTTCACCCATGTAATGCCAAAGTTTGTAAGGAATAATATAAAAATCAAAGTTGAAAATAATTGAGACAATGCAAGGCCATCAATCCCGTCAATAAAGTTGTAAGAATTTAAAACTGTTAAAATGAAAAAGATTGTAACAGGCTGTGCAAAGTGATACGGAATTTCATTAATCCCCATAAATCCATTAAAATTATCAATAACTATTCCTTGATCTACAAGAATTTTTGCAGCGATTAATTGAAAAATGAATTTAAGCATAAAATCAGTGTTATAAACATCATCATATACACCAATAAAAAACAGTATACTTAAGGGAATTAAAAAAGAAAAGTCAAATATCTCATTTGATGATAAATAAAGGTATCCAGTTATAACTGCAAAAGTTATAAAAATACTAAGACCTCCAGATCTGGTAGCAATTGACTTGTGAGAGCTTCTATAATTAATTCTGTCAATTATTTTTTTTCTAATAAATATTTTTTGGAATGTTACAGCTAAAAACATTCCAAGTATAATTGATATAATTATGTAAGTAAAGTTTATAACCAAAATTTATTAAATTGTGTATCAATGAGGTTTTTCAAATTTAATTATTTCTATTTACTTACTCTAGTATCTTTATTTATAGTTTATTTAAACTTATTAAGATTTAATTCTTTTCAAAATCAAGTTAATTTAATTGAAGATTTATCTAATAATACATATGAATTTAACGTTGAAAATCTGTTAAATAAATCTTATCCCTATCCTAGTTTAACTGTAAACTCAATTCCAATTAATACTTTAGAAGCTAGATATCTAATTAATTTAAATCAAATTGATGAAGCGCTTAGGTCAATTGATGAAGGGCTTAGACATAACCCTTATATGATTTACTCTCATTATCTTAAGGCTCGAATATACTTATCCCAAAACAAGCTTATTAGTTCACTAGAATTTTTAAGAGAAGGCTTTAAAATTTCTCCAAATAACTCCTATTTAACACCTTTATACTTTACACTCTTAGCTCAGTTAAATCAAAAAGAAGAGCTAATTGGTGTTTTTGACATAATCTCTGGTATTAATAACATAGAAGTTTGGAAATATTATTTTATATCATTAAAAAATATAAATCAGTTAGAAGATAAATTCTTATCCTTAGTTATAGATGAAGCTGTTTTAAGTCTCGGTATTTCAATGGAGAGTTTCTTAGCTATCGTAAATACTCAACAAAATTCAAGGTAAATAACTCTTTACCTTTTTTAGACAAATGATTATAATCTCTAAAATATTTAGATTCAGATATACTATTGACGAAATCAAAAAAATCAACATTATTGAAACCCTTTAATTCGTTTATATAACTATCATACTCTTCTTTGTTATTATGCCAATTAACA
>CACECH010000033.1:0-2314 GCA_902558025.1 uncultured Bacteroidota bacterium
TACTTTGGAGTTAATAAAATCGAATATGAAGGATTTATAAAAAATGGGGAAATTCATGGGCCATTTAAAAGGTATCATTCTAATGGGGCTTTAATACAAGAAGGAAAATTCATCAAAGGCTATTATTCAGGAAAATGGAATTATTATGATGAGGATGGAAAGCTAACAATGACAAAACTTTACACTAAAAAGAATGGAAAACTAATAGATTCAATTAGATACAATTAAAAATGAAAAAGATTATTCTAGTAAAAATTTTAGCATCAATTTCACTTATATCCTGTAATAATACTGAAAGTACAGGTATTATCACAATTGATACTCACAATGATATAAATGTGGCAAATTTTACAGATTCATTGAATTATACAATGAAAACTGAAACTCAAGTAAACCTACCAAAAATGATTGCAGGAGGCCTTGATGTCGCTTGGTTTGTTGTATATACAGCTCAAGGAGAGCTTAATGAAGAGGGCTATGAGAAAGCTAAGGAAAATGCAATTGCAAAATTTGATGCAATAGATAGATTGGTTAATCAATATGCTCCTGATCAAATAGAATTAGCTTTAAATTCAGATGATGTAAGAAGAATTTATGCTTCTGGCAAGAAAGTAGCTATGATTGGCGTTGAAAATGCATATCCCATGGGGCTCGATACAGCCAATGTGAGAAAATATTGGGAAAGAGGCGCAAGATATGTTTCTTTAGCTCACAATGGTCATAGTCAGTTTTCAGATTCAAATACTGGTGAGTTTGATAATACTGCCCTACACGGGGGTTTAAGTGATTTAGGGAAACAAGTTGTTGAACTTCTTAACTATTATGGGCTTATGATCGATATTTCACATCCTTCAAAAGAGGCAATAAGGCAAATGATAAAGCTAAGTAAAGCCCCTGTAATAGCTTCACACTCCTCAGCGAGAGGGCTAAGAGATCATCCAAGGAACTTAGATGATGAGCAGCTTAATTGGGTAAAAGAAAATGGTGGAGTTATTCAAACAACGGCATTAGGGTCTTTTTTAACTGATCGTAAAGATCCTCCGCCTAATATGGATGATTTTATGGATCACATAGACTACATGGTAGATAAAATTGGAATTGACCATGTTGGAATTAGCTCTGATTTCGATGGTGGTGGAGGAATAGAAGGTTGGGAGGATGCATCAGAGACAATGAATGTAACAGCTGCGCTTAGAGAAAGAGGCTACAGTGACTCAGAAATTGAAAAATTATGGGGTGGTAATTTGCTTAGAGTACTTGATAAAGTACAAGAAATAGCTGCAAAGTTGCAAGCAGGAGAGCTATAGATCTAGTTTAAGACCTAATCTAGCTATATTAAATCCTTTGCTAGTAACATACTTTGATAAATTACTTTTTGGATCTAACATCATATTTGTATGGTTCATATGTATGAAATATACCTTGCTTTTGTCCTTAGTTGTTAAATTATCTAAAAGACCTATAGTTTCGCTAACTAGTGGATGTGGAATTTCACCAATATCTCGATTTATCTCTTTTGAATCATAAAATGTTGCATCCAAAAGTAAATAATCATGTTCTTTAACAAGTTCTATTAGGTTTTTACCCCACTTTTCCCATTTATCAATATCAGGTATAAATAAAGCCTTTTTGTTCTTCCCTATTATCACATATGCCGCTGTTTCAGAGAATTCATCTCTGTGTGGCACCTTTATTGGTATTACTGATATATTACTTAAATAATTGGTTTTTTGATCAAAATTGATTTCTTGAATCTTTATATTATTTATTTCTACTAGTTGACTCCAAGGACCATTTGTTTTTAAAAAATTAGCCATTTTAGGCAATACGTTAACCATTAAATCCTTGGTTCCTAAAGCTTCTCTACCAAAATACATCAGACCAGCGTAGTGACCGATGTGCGCATGAGTTATAAAGATAGACTCTGGTAGAAAGAAATTTTTAAATAATTTTTTATCAAGATAGTTGAGCTGATATGGCAAATCTGGTGTAGCCTCAAAAAGAACGTATTTATTATTTAATGGATCAATAACTGCAATAGATGTTGTAAAGTACTCTTCAAATTCATTGAATTTTTCTTTACAAAATTCATGTTTACACCCTATATGAGGGAGGCCAGCATCTTGAACATTACCAAGAACATATATATACTCTGATTGTCCATTTACACTGATTACAAAGGAAAAAAAAATAAATATTTTAAAAATTCTTATCAAAATGAAAAGTTTAATCCAAAATGGAAATTTCTTTTTGGAGCTGGTTCATAATATCTTTTTCCAAAAGCATTAATTCTAATATTATCAAAATAATTTAC
>CACECH010000034.1:0-2264 GCA_902558025.1 uncultured Bacteroidota bacterium
TGGATTTTATCAAAATATCATAGCCATCAGTTTGTTCAACCATGAGGCTTATATTTATTGTAACTCTTCTAATGGTGAAAATAATATTGAAGAGGTTGAAGATATAATTTATGCTAAAAATTATTCAGTTTTTGATTATAAGAATATTGGTAAAAAGACTTCTAATATAAATGACAATGACTATATAGAATATGTAAAAAAAGCAAAGGAACATTGTAAAAGAGGTGATGTTTTCCAGCTTGTTTTATCTAGAAGATTTAATCAAAATTTTGAGGGAGATGAATTTAATGTATACAGAGCACTACGCTCAATAAACCCGTCACCATATTTATTCTTCTTTGATTATGGTAGTTTTAAAATTTTTGGAAGTTCTCCTGAAGCACAAATAATTATTAATAATGGTAAAGCTGAAATTCATCCAATTGCCGGTACATTCAAAAGAACTGGTGATGATAAAAGAGATAAAGAAAAAGCTAAGGCTTTATCTAAAGATCCAAAAGAAAACTCAGAACATATAATGCTAGTTGATTTGGCTAGAAATGATTTAAGTAGAAATGGCACCAACGTAAAAGTAGAAAAAAATAGAGAAATTCAATTTTACTCACATGTAATACACTTAGTATCCAAAGTAACTGCAACTTTAAAAGATACTGCTAAAATATTTCAAGTTGTAATGGATACTTTTCCTGCAGGAACTCTTACAGGTGCTCCAAAGCATAAGGCATTAAATTTAATTGAGAAATATGAAAAAGTAAATAGAAACTTTTACGGTGGAGCAATTGGATATATGGACTTTGAGGGAAATTTCAATCATGCAATCATTATAAGATCTTTTTTAAGTAAGAACAATACACTTAGTTACCAGGCAGGTGCTGGTATAGTAATAAAGTCTAATCCTGAGGATGAACTACAGGAAGTATATAATAAACTGGGAGCTTTAGACAAAGCTCTTGAAAATGCAGAAGATATCGTATGAAAAAAATTTTTTTAATAGATAATTACGATTCATTTACTTACAACCTATCTCATTATTTAGAGGACTTTGGTTGTGATGTCACAGTTAAAAGGAATGATATGTTTAAGTTGGAAGATATTAATAATTATGATGGGATATTGATTTCACCTGGTCCTGGAATACCTGATGAAGCAGGCATGACTAAAGATGTTATTAAAAAATACAAAGAGAAAAATATATTAGGAATTTGTCTAGGGCAACAAGCTATAGCTGAAGTATTTGGTGGTGAGATTGAGAATATGAGTGAGGTATACCATGGAGTTGCAACCAAAATAAATTTAAAAGAACATGATGAAATTTTCAATGATATTCCTAATTCCCTTGATGTTGGTAGATATCACTCTTGGATAGTAAAGAGTCCATTACCAGATGACCTTATTATTACATCAGTTGATCATAATAATCAAATTATGTCATTAAAACATATCAAATATCCCATTAGAGGTGTTCAGTTTCATCCAGAATCAGTTTTAACTCCTTATGGAAAATCTATAATGAAAAATTGGGTAGAGACATTATGAAAGAAATTTTAAATAGATTAATAACGTACAAAACATTGAACGAAAATGAGTCCAAAGAAATACTTATTAGAATTTCAAATGGAGAATTAAACAACAGTCAGATATCTTCATTTTTAACTGTATTTATGATGAGAAATATAACCCTTGAAGAATTAAAAGGATTTCGTGATGCGCTTCTTGAATTATGCATAAAAGTTAACCTTGAAGAATTTGATGCAATTGATTTATGTGGAACAGGCGGAGATGGAAAGGATACATTTAATATTTCAACTTTGGCTTCTTTTGTTACTGCTGGCTCGGGATGTAAAGTTGCAAAACATGGTAATTATGGAGTCTCTTCAGGCTGCGGATCGAGTAATGTTCTAGAATCTCTTGGATTGAAATTTACAAATGATTACGACACTCTTAGAAATGCAATTGATAAATCTGGAATATGTTTTCTTCATGCACCTCTATTTCACCCAGCAATGAAAAATGTTGCACCAGTTAGAAGAGAATTGGGAATGAAGACTTTTTTTAATATGCTAGGGCCACTTGTAAATCCTTCTATGCCTAATAAACAAATTGTTGGAGTGTTTAATCTTGAGCTTGCAAGAATATATAATTATCTACTTCAAAAAAGTAACAAAAAATACAGTATAATTTATTCGTTAGATGGATATGATGAGATTTCATTAACTAATGATACTAAAATTTACTCAAACAACTATGAGAGAATTTTAAAATCA
>CACECH010000035.1:0-2070 GCA_902558025.1 uncultured Bacteroidota bacterium
TTGATCAAGATAATTTTACGATAGATAATAATTTATTGAAAAATTTTTCACCTCGAATTGCCTTATCATGGTCCATTTCTAAGAATAATAGATGGAAACTTAATTTTGCAACAGGAAGATATTTTAAGATACCAACATACACTATACTTGGGTTTAGGAATCTAAATAATAATTTTGTTAATAATGATTCTAAATACACTAGAAGTGATCACCTTGTTTTTGGAATAGAGTTTAATAATTCAGAATCATCTAGATTTTCTCTCGAAGCTTTCAATAAAAGATACAATAACTATCCGATATCTATTAATGATATGGTTTCACTTGCAAATAAAGGAGGTGATTTTGAAGTTTTAGGTAATGAGAATGTATCTACATCAGGAAGAGGTAAATCATATGGAATTGAATTTCTATATCAACAAAAGCTCAAAAACAACTTTTATGGAATATTTTCTTATACATTTTTTTACAGTAAATTTTCAGGATTTGATGAAGTCTTTCTACCTTCTGTATGGGATAATAGAAATCTAGTTTCATTCACTGGTGGATATAAATTGAAAAAAAATTGGGAGTTTAGCTCAAAACTTAGATTTACTGATAAAACTCCTTATGCTCCTGTTAACACATTATTGAGTAGTCAATCTTATCCGGAAATAGTTTTTGATTATTCTCAGCTCGGTAATTATTACCTGGAACCATTCCTTAAACTTGATGTAAGAATTGATAAGAGATGGAACTTTAAAACCACATCTATGAATTTTTATATTGATATTGAGAACCTATTACTAAATGAAATTCCAGTTCCTCCTGAATATGGACTCGAGAGAGATAAAAATCAGAATATATTATTTCCTAGGAATTTGATTGAGGTTGAAAGTGATAATAGAAACTCTATAATTCCTAGTATAGGTTTTGTTTTTGATTTTTAGAATGCATTATGGCCTGTAATTTCATTACCAAGAATTAATAGATGAATATCATGAGTACCTTCATAAGTTATAACAGACTCAAGATTCATCATATGTCTCATAATACTAAAATCTCCAGTAATACCCATACCTCCTAATACTTGCCTTGCCTCACGCGCAATATTCATTGCCATATCAACATTATTTCTTTTCGCTAGAGAAATTTGTGCCGAAGTTGCTTTATCTTCATTTTTTAGCTTACCAAGTTTCCATGATAAAAGTTGAGCTTTTGTAATCTCAGTTAACATTTCCGCAAGTTTTTTTTGTTGAAGTTGTTTTGCTGCAATAGGTTTTCCAAATTGTACTCTTTCTAATGAGTATTTTAAGGCAGTATTATAACAATCCATAGCAACACCAATTGCCCCCCATGAAATACCATATCTTGCAGAGTCCAAACACATTAATGGAGCTCCAAGCCCTGATTTCCCAGGTAAGATATTTTTCTTTGGAACTCTTACGTTATCAAATATAAGTTCTCCTGTTGAGGATGCTCTAAGGGACCATTTATTATGAGTTTCAGGAGTAGTAAATCCATCCATACCTCTTTCAACAATTAGACCATGAATCCTCTTATTCTCGTCTTTAGCCCAGACTACAGCAATATCTGCAAATGGAGAATTTGAAATCCACATTTTTGCTCCATTCAGTATTACATCATCACCATCACTTTTAAAATTTGACATCATTCCGCTAGGGTTTGAACCATGATCTGGCTCTGTTAAACCAAAGCATCCCATGATTTCACCAGTTGCAAGCTTAGGTAAATATTTTTCCTTTTGCTCATCACTTCCGAATTTCCATATTGGATACATAACTAATGAGGACTGAACAGATGCAGTAGATCTAATTCCACTGTCTCCTCTTTCAATTTCTTGCATCATAATCCCGTAGCTTATTTGATCAAGTCCAGCACCACCATATTTTTCAGGAATATAAGGTCCAAAAGCACCTATTTCTCCAAGCTCTTTGATAAGATGGCTTGGAAACTCTGCTTTTTGAGCATACTCTTCAATAATTGGGCTAACTGATTTTGAAACCCATTGCCTAGTTGATTCTCTTATAAGCTTATGTTCTTCAGATAGAAGCTCATCAATATTATAAAAAT